>NZ_JAXQNT010000064.1:0-304 GCF_034427795.1 Janthinobacterium sp. GMG1 | reverse complement strand
CCCATCAGCGGCAAAGTATCGAGTGCGCGCTGCGGATTCGTCAGGGCGCCATCCAGCAAACAGGCGAAACTGTCCGCCATGCGCGCCACCGTGGACGCATCGAACAGGTCGGTGCTGTATTCCCAACTGAGCTGCAGGCCGTCCTCGTCCTCTTCCACGTTCAGCATCAGGTCGAACTGCGCCGTGTGCTGCTGCGTGGCCAGCGACGACACCGTCAGGCCAGGCAGCGAACCGCTTTCCTCTTCATTGTTCTGCAACGACAGCATCACCTGGAATAGGGGCGAATAGCTGAGGGAGCGCTGCG
>NZ_JAXQNT010000063.1:0-331 GCF_034427795.1 Janthinobacterium sp. GMG1 | reverse complement strand
GCGGTAACTCACGTGCACCGTCGTTTCCGTGATGCCGTACATATTCACCAGCTCCGGCGCCATGTCGCTGTGTCGCTCGAACCACGGCTGCAGCTTGTCCAGGGCCAATGCCTCGCCGCCAAACACCACCGTGCGCAACGCCAGCGGCGTCGGCGTCAACTGATCCTGCTCGATGAAGGCATAGAACGCTGACGGCGTCTGGTTCAGCACCGTCACTCGCTGGTCCCGCACCAGCTGGTAGAAGTCCGGCGTCGATTGCGCCACCGCGCGCGGCACTACCACCAGGCGCCCGCCATGCAGCAGCGCACCCCAGATTTCCCATACCGAAAAA
>NZ_JAXQNT010000062.1:0-331 GCF_034427795.1 Janthinobacterium sp. GMG1 | reverse complement strand
TCGGTAACTCACGTGCACCGTCGTTTCCGTGATGCCGTACATATTCACCAGCTCCGGCGCCGTGTCGCTGTGTCGCTCGAACCACGGCCGCAGCTTGTCCAGGGCCAACGCCTCGCCAGCAAACACCACCGTGCGCAACGCCAGCGGCGCCGGCGTCAACTGATCCTGCTCGATGAATACATAGAACGCCGACGGCGTCTGGTTCAGCACCGTCACTCGCTGGTCCCGCACCAGCTGGTAGAAGTCCGGCGTCGATTGCGCCACCGCTCGCGGCACCACCACCAGGCGCCCGCCATGCAGCAGCGCACCCCAGATTTCCCATACCGAGACG
>NZ_JAXQNT010000061.1:0-337 GCF_034427795.1 Janthinobacterium sp. GMG1 | reverse complement strand
AAAGGGGTATCCGGTACCGACGAAGGAGTATCGGGATGAGCGTCGTAAGCAGAAATTGAAGAGAGAAAAAGCTAGCTTACTTACGCTGGAAAGAGGACTGTTGCTTAGAGGGAATTCTTTGCCAGATGAGAAGGTAAAGGAGATTCAGGAAATCATTGAGTTTCAGAAAAAAGTCATCCAAAGCTTGGAAGGAAATCCATGACTGCTTTTTCAGCCAAAAGCTATTCTGTTGAAGCATCCACGTGTGGACAGTCCCCTATTTTCTATTGCCGTATATGGCAGTAAAGTAGAAAAACAACGTAGCATTTTTGCAAGGTGAAAACCATGAAATGGATTA
>NZ_JAXQNT010000060.1:0-341 GCF_034427795.1 Janthinobacterium sp. GMG1 | reverse complement strand
TTTTACGTTCAGCCTGCGCGCCAGTGACAGTAGCACGGGCGTGGGCGCGCCGTTCAGTGCGACCAACAGCTATACGCTGGCCGTGGCGGCGCCGGTATTGACACTGACGCCGGCCAGCCTGGCGGCGATCCGCGCCGGCGACGCGTATAGCCAGACATTCACGGCCGGCGGCGGCGTCGCACCCTACGTCTACTCCTTGAGCAGCGGCGCCTTGCCGACTGGCCTGGTGCTCAATGCGGCCACCGGCATCGTCAGCGGCACGCCGACGGTGGCGGGCAGCTTTGCCTTTACCTTGCAAGCGAAGGATGCGCACCAGTTCACGGTGCAGCAGGCGCTGACCT
>NZ_JAXQNT010000059.1:0-341 GCF_034427795.1 Janthinobacterium sp. GMG1 | reverse complement strand
CTTTACGTTCAGCCTGCGCGCCAGCGACAGCAGCACGGGCGTGGGCGCGCCGTTCAGTACGACCAACAGCTATACCCTGGCCATCGCAGCGCCAACCTTGACACTGACGCCGGCCAGCCTGGCGGCAATCCGCGCCGGCGACGCGTATAGCCAGACATTCACGGCTGGCGGCGGCGTCGCACCCTACGTCTACTCCTTGAGCAGCGGCGCCTTGCCGACTGGCCTGGTGCTCAATGCGGCCACCGGCATCGTCAGCGGCACGCCGACGGTGGCGGGTAGCTTTGCCTTTACCTTGCAAGCGAAGGATGCGCACCAGTTCACGGTGCAGCAGGCGCTGACCC
>NZ_JAXQNT010000058.1:0-346 GCF_034427795.1 Janthinobacterium sp. GMG1 | reverse complement strand
ATTCGGCGAAGTCACCAACATGCTGGTGCGCATGAAAGATCTGGCTACGCAAGCTGCCGATGCTTCGTCGAACACGGCCGACAAGGACGCCATGCAAGCCGAATACGACGCACTGGGCCTGGAATTGTCCAACGTGATGAAAAACACCACGTTCGGCGGCCAAGCTCTGCTGACCGGCGGCACCATCGCCAGCGCCATGACGTTCCAGATCGGCGCCGCGAAATCGGAAACGATGAGCATCAACCTGTCCACCTCGATGGGTAGCGTCACCGCCGCACTGGGTTCGGCCAGCGCCAACTTCGGCGCCGCCGGCCTGGGCACCGAACTGACCGCCAGCGCCAACGCC
>NZ_JAXQNT010000057.1:0-360 GCF_034427795.1 Janthinobacterium sp. GMG1 | reverse complement strand
GCCAGCTTCAAGGCGGCCAATGCGCAAGAGCGGGAGGATCTGGGTTCCTACAACCGCTTGCTGGCAGGCGATCTGGAAGCGCTGCGCGCGCGCAAAGCTTTCCTTCATGGCGATGAGGGGCAACCGTTCAGCGCCCGGGACATTGCGCGCATCAATCACTGGCAATACTATCGCGCCCAAAATCACATCTCCTTGGATGATTGGGAAGCATGGGCGCTCGACATATTCGATCACCCCAAACCGCTGCCGCCTGAAGTGATGCGTTTTTTTGACGACTATGTACACGATTCCCTGGCCGGCTTTTATATGGCAGGCGAAGTGACGGAATACGACAAGCGGGCCAGGATCGCCTCGTTCGCC
>NZ_JAXQNT010000056.1:0-365 GCF_034427795.1 Janthinobacterium sp. GMG1 | reverse complement strand
TCCAGGTTGGTCTGGCGGCATTGCTGCAACAGCGCGCCGAAACTCATGTCCTCGGTCAGCTCGGCGCGCAGCACCAGCGTATTGACAAAGAAACCGATCAGGCCGGCGATCTCCGGCTGCTCGCGGTTCGCCACCGGCGTGCCGAGCACGATATCGCTGGCACCGCTATAGCGCGACAGCAAGGCGCTCAAGGCCGCGTGCAAGCCCATGAACAACGTGGCCCCGTGTTCGCGGCACACCGCGTGCAACCGGCTGCTCACTTGCGCGTCCAGCCGGCTGTGCAGCAGCGCACCCTCGAAGCTCTGTTGCGCCGGACGCGGATGGTCCAGTGGCAGGCTGTGCACTTCCGGCAAGGAGGCCAGCTT
>NZ_JAXQNT010000055.1:0-389 GCF_034427795.1 Janthinobacterium sp. GMG1 | reverse complement strand
GTCCGACTATCACGTACAGGCTCTTCCCATTTCGCTCGCCGCTACTTTGGGAATCTCGGTTGATTTCTTTTCCTGCAGCTACTTAGATGTTTCAGTTCGCCGCGTTCGCCTTGCATACCTATGTATTCAGTATGCAATACCCTAAAAGGGTGGGTTGCCCCATTCGGAAATCTGCGGATCAAAGTGTGTTTGCTCACTCCCCGCAGCTTATCGCAAGCTACTACGTCCTTCATCGCCTGTAATCGCCAAGGCATCCACCATGTGCACTTATTCGCTTGTCCCTATAACGTTAGCCTCTCATCATTTGCATAATGAAAGAGCGCTACAGGGATAAGAAAGTACAACGTTGTTGCTTGTTTGTTGATACATACAATCATTACCCATCGATT
>NZ_JAXQNT010000054.1:0-391 GCF_034427795.1 Janthinobacterium sp. GMG1 | reverse complement strand
GGTTCAGGTCCATGTGCCTTCGGGTGTAGGGGTTCGAGTCCCTTCGTGGGCACCATTACCTAATTCGCAAAAAGGCCGCAAACTTTCACGAGTTTGCGGCTTTTTTCATTTCCGCAGCAAAAAGCCACCACCACGTTCCCAGCAAGCAGCCTACCCGGCACACCTGCGGACAGAAACCCGCAAGAAACCGCTGAAAAAAGAGGCAGATTCAGCCTTTTTTCATAGGAGGCAGCCGTTTTCAGGCGAAAAAACATGTTTCTTGAAGAAAAGTGCGAAATGTTGATTGACCGAATGCGCGCCAGCCCTTATGATTTTGTCCTCGCTGCAGAACACGCAGCGATAAGCAGCAAGCAGTAACAATGCCCACGTGGCGGAATTGGTAGACGCGCAT
>NZ_JAXQNT010000053.1:0-395 GCF_034427795.1 Janthinobacterium sp. GMG1 | reverse complement strand
CCAGCGATGGCGATCATGCCTGGCAGGAAGTGCAGGAAGTGGCCACGCTGGCCCTGCCGGTGCTGGCGGTGGAAGATGAGGCGGCCATGGAGATGGCCATCGAAGCAGAAGCGGGGCGGCCGTTCAACCTGCGCTGCGAGCTGCCATTGCGGGCGCAATTGTTGCGTCTGGCGCCGCAGCGCCATGTGCTGGTCCTGGTGCTGCACCATATTGCGTCGGACGGCTGGTCGGGTGCGATCGCGGTCGACGAGTGGTGCGAAGCCTACGCGGCGCTGGTCGAGGGCCGGGCGCCGGGCTGGCAGGCGCTGCCTGTGCAGTATGCGGACTACGCCCGCTGGCAGCGCGAGGCGCCGCAACAGGCGCGCCATGCGCAGCAACTGACGTACTGGCAGCAG
>NZ_JAXQNT010000052.1:0-421 GCF_034427795.1 Janthinobacterium sp. GMG1 | reverse complement strand
TGACAGCAGCTACCACGAGGGGCAGGAAACCGGGCAGGGAATGGTGCCGATCGGGCGTCCGTTCGCAGGCAGTTGTCTGTATGTGCTCGACGCCGCGTTAGCTCTGGTTGCACCCGGTGTCAAGGGTGAACTGTGCATCGGCGGGCCTGGGGTGGCGCGCGGCTATTTGGGCTTGCCGCAACTGAGTGCCGAAAAATTCGTGCGCGACCCTTATAGCCAGTCGGCAGGGGGCAGGCTATATCGTACGGGCGATCTGGCCCGCATACGCGCGGATGGCGTGATCGAACTGGTGGGGCGTGCCGATAACCAGATCAAGCTGCGCGGTTTCAGGATCGAGTTGGGCGAAATCGAAACGGCGCTGCTGCAAATCGCCGGCATACGGCAGGCGGTGGTGAATGTGTACGAATCGCAGGTCGGCGAG
>NZ_JAXQNT010000051.1:0-421 GCF_034427795.1 Janthinobacterium sp. GMG1 | reverse complement strand
CGACAGCAGCTACCACGAGGGGCAGGAAACCGGGCAGGGAATGGTGCCGATCGGGCGTCCGTTCGCAGGCAGTTGTCTGTATGTGCTTGACGCCGCGTTAGCTCTGGTTGCACCCGGTGTCAAGGGTGAACTGTGCATCGGCGGGCCGGGGGTGGCGCGCGGCTATTTGGGCTTGCCGCAACTGAGTGCCGAAAAATTCGTGCGCGACCCTTATAGCCAGTCGGCAGGAGCCAGACTGTATCGTACGGGCGATCTGGCCCGCATACGCACGGATGGCGTGATCGAACTGGTGGGGCGTGCCGATAACCAGATCAAGCTGCGCGGTTTCAGGATCGAGTTGGGCGAAATCGAAACGGCGCTGCTGAAAATCGCCGGCATACGGCAGGCGGTGGTGAATGTATACGAATCGCAGGTCGGCGAA
>NZ_JAXQNT010000050.1:0-439 GCF_034427795.1 Janthinobacterium sp. GMG1 | reverse complement strand
CTGCCCGCCACGGTCGCCGTACCCGACAGCACGCCCGTGGCGCTGTTCAGGCTCAAGCCGGCAGGCAGACTGCCGGCGCTGACGCTGTAGGTGTATGGCGCCATGCCGCCCGTCGCCGTGAGGGTCGCGCTATACGGCGTTTCCGCCGCTGCATTGGGCAAACTGGCCGGCGTCAGGCTGACAGTGGGCGCGCCCACGGTAATGGTCACGGTGGCCGGCGCCGACGTGCCGCTGCCATTCGTGGCCGTATAGGTAAAGCTGTCGCTGCCGCCGTAACCCGTCGTCGGCGTATAGGTGATGCTGGTGCCGCTGGCCGTTGCCGTACCGTGCGAGGCGCCGGAGGCTACGGCCACGGACGTTGCCGCGCCGCCGCTCAGGTTCAGGGTAATCGGATTGGCGCTGCTGCCATAGGCCACCGTGGCGCTGACTGCGCCGGCAA
>NZ_JAXQNT010000049.1:0-452 GCF_034427795.1 Janthinobacterium sp. GMG1 | reverse complement strand
CGACTGTTAATTGTTAAAGAACTGTATTTGGTTACTGCTTTCGCGCTATCGACAAAGCGTTGTGTTTGTCAGCTGCGAAGAAGGAAGAGTATGAAGCATTTCGCTACGTCCGTCAACCTTCTTTTTTACTACCCTCACCGTTTCCAGTGATCCCGTTGTTTCGCAAACTGCAGCGTCTCATTGGGGAGGCGAACTATAGCAAAGCTATACGCAGGCAGCAAGGTTTATTCTAAGAAAGTGTGAAATTTATTATTCAATGGTCTATCGCTATCAAATTGACCAGGTAAGACCATTCAGAATGCCCTGCTGCCCGCTTGTGCTTGTCTATTAGAGGACATATTCATTACATCTGTACCTGGTGGTGCCGGCCAAGCAGCTGCTCCAACGCCAAACAAAACCAGCAGACGAAAAAAAACCCGACCATTGCTGATCGGGTTTTTCTCTTACTGCGA
>NZ_JAXQNT010000048.1:0-491 GCF_034427795.1 Janthinobacterium sp. GMG1 | reverse complement strand
TAATTGCACATACGGCGTGGGCGCGCGCGCCGTCACGATCCACTGGCCATGGGAATCGAGCGCGACGGTGGCGCCTTCGGCCACCGCCGCCTGCATGCTGGCAAGCCGCTCGGCAGGAATCAGCACGGCGTCAGCGGGCCATGAGCCGGCGGCGTCATAGGCCGCGCGCAGGCGTTCGGGGTAAAAGCCTGCCGTTTGCAGGGAATAAAAAACGGCATCGAGGTTGTCGGGGGCAAGCATATCCATGGGGGGCTTTCTCTTGTTAATAGCCGCGTGCGGTATAGGTGATGGGGTAGGCCAGGTAATCACTGGCGCTGGAATTGACTACCGCCACCGGGACGCCGCTGCGCGTTTTCGCATCCATGTTGAAGTTGACGGAACCGGCACCCAGGGAACCGTGGATGACGTTGGCTTGAATGGACAGCAGCCCGTTAGGGAATGCCGTTGGGAATGTCAGCATGCTGTAGCCGGTTTTACTGGCGACAAAGGTT
>NZ_JAXQNT010000047.1:0-507 GCF_034427795.1 Janthinobacterium sp. GMG1 | reverse complement strand
CGGATCCGCCAGATCGACGCGCAGCGCAATCTGGGCAG
Source organism: Janthinobacterium sp. GMG1 (assembly GCF_034427795.1). Taxonomy (NCBI): domain Bacteria; kingdom Pseudomonadati; phylum Pseudomonadota; class Betaproteobacteria; order Burkholderiales; family Oxalobacteraceae; genus Janthinobacterium; species Janthinobacterium sp. GMG1. Next base: position 469 of record NZ_JAXQNT010000047.1, on the reverse strand, counting down.
CCTGATCGGACGTCCCATTCCGGACCTGACGCTGTGGCTGCTCGATGCCTGGGGAGAACCGGTGCCGACTGGCGTGGTGGGCGAGCTGTGCGTGGGGGGAGCGGGCGTGGCAGGCGGCTATCTGAACCGTCCGGAGCTGACGGCGGAGCGCTTCGTGGCGCATCCGGAACTGGGCGCTGGGGAACGGCTGTACCGTTCCGGCGACCTGGCGCGCTACACGCATGATGGCGAGCTCGAATATCTGGGCCGCAGTGACCACCAGGTGAAGATCCGTGGCTTCCGTATCGAACTGGGAGATATCGAATCGGCTCTGCGCGCCTGTACGGGCGTTGCCGACGCGGTGGTGCTGGCCGATAGTTCGCCTGCCGGTACCCGCCTGGTGGCGTATGTACAGGGTGCGGAGGATGGCTGCGACAGCGCTTCGCTGCGTACCGAACTGGCGGTACGCCTGCCGGACTATATGGTGCCG
>NZ_JAXQNT010000046.1:0-538 GCF_034427795.1 Janthinobacterium sp. GMG1 | reverse complement strand
CTGATTCGTGCAAACTCTAGAAAGGAGGTGATCCAGCCGCACCTTCCGATACGGCTACCTTGTTACGACTTCACCCCAGTCACGAATCCTACCGTGGTAAGCGCCCTCCTTACGGTTAAGCTACCTACTTCTGGTAAAACCCGCTCCCATGGTGTGACGGGCGGTGTGTACAAGACCCGGGAACGTATTCACCGCGACATGCTGATCCGCGATTACTAGCGATTCCAACTTCATGCAGTCGAGTTGCAGACTACAATCCGGACTACGATACACTTTCTGCGATTAGCTCCCCCTCGCGGGTTGGCGGCGCTCTGTATGTACCATTGTATGACGTGTGAAGCCCTACCCATAAGGGCCATGAGGACTTGACGTCATCCCCACCTTCCTCCGGTTTGTCACCGGCAGTCTCATTAGAGTGCCCTTTCGTAGCAACTAATGACAAGGGTTGCGCTCGTTGCGGGACTTAACCCAACATCTCACGACACGAGCTGACGACAGCCATGCAGCACCTGTGTACTGGTTCTCTTTCGAGCACTCC
>NZ_JAXQNT010000045.1:0-546 GCF_034427795.1 Janthinobacterium sp. GMG1 | reverse complement strand
GCCATCGGCAGCCTGGTCTCGGCCATCGACAGCATCGGCGTGGTACGTTCCGCACTGGGCGCCGCCGCCAACCGCCTCGACCACGTCAACAGCAACCTGTCGAACATCTCGACCAACACCAAGGCCGCTACCGGCCGCATCATGGACGTTGACTTCGCCACCGAAAGCTCGAACATGACGTCGTCGCAAATGCTGCTGCAAGCCGGCACCGCGATGCTGAAACAAAGCAACAGCATGTCCTCGATGGTCATGTCCCTGCTGCAATAATCACCGGCGCCTGGCGCCATATGAAAGCCCCGGCAAGCGATTGCCGGGGCTTTTTTCATGGCGGCGCGCCAGATAAAAAATTTCCATGTGGAATTTAATGAAAGGCGCTCCCCTGTCGCCTTGTAGGGGTGAGGGCAAGAAATTACCTGCCGCTCGAAGAATTCACTTACCAGGAGCAATACAATGCTGAGCCTTCACACCAACAACGCATCGCTGTCCGCACAGAACTCGATCGCCAAGACCCAATCGCAACTGTCGACCTCGATGACCCGCCTGTCC
>NZ_JAXQNT010000044.1:0-565 GCF_034427795.1 Janthinobacterium sp. GMG1 | reverse complement strand
GCCCTCAAGGCCAGGCAGGTTGAGCAAGCCGGCCCAAGTCCTACCGCGACGGCGCAGGTGGGTATTGTCAACCATACGGGAAATTTTATTTACTCCGCAACGGTGGATGGTGCCGGAGGCGCGAATATGGCCAGATGGGGAGCGGGGGGAGCCGAAGTTTGCTGCGCCTCTATCCCGAGAGTGTGGTATCCAGGAATGATGGTGCTGGTGCGGTGGGATATGCCGGATGGACTAAAACATATTATTAAAGAAAAAATGGTGGAAGTGGAAAAATATGATGAGCCTGGGGATATCTATATGCATTTCTTCCCCAATGATAAAGTGAGGGTTGTCGTGTCAAATGCTGGAGGGGGTGCAAAAACTCATCCTATTCTTCATTTCGGAAAACCTGCCAATATTCCTTGATAGGATGATCGATAAAATTTCCATTTCTGGACCGCTTCCGAGCACTTTTTCTTGAAGCATCCACGTGTGGACAGTCCCCTATTTTCTATTGCCGTATATGGCAGTAAAGTAGAAAAACAACGTAGCATTTTTTGCAAGGTGAAAACCATGAAATGGATTA
>NZ_JAXQNT010000043.1:0-608 GCF_034427795.1 Janthinobacterium sp. GMG1 | reverse complement strand
TCGAAGGCATAGGAATGGAACAGGCACCAGCAATCTTGCTCATTGAAGCGATACCATGGCGCCGTACTGGAGAACAGCCGCGCCACATTCGCGTGCGATACCATCACCCCCTTCGGCTGTCCTGTCGAACCCGAGGTGTAGATCACGTACGCCTGATCATCCGCATGTCCTGCAACAGGCGTCCAATCCCCGTCGAACTCCGGCATGGCGCCGTCATCCAACAACAGCACGTCGCATCCCTTGGCCACCAAGTGGCGCGTGGATGCCTGCGCCAGAACGATGCTGATTGCCGCGTCGCCCAGCATGAAGGCGATACGCTCGCCCGGATAGATCGGATCGAGCGGAACATAGCTGGCGCCGCACTTGAGAATGGCGAGGATGCCCACCACCACCTCGCCCGAGCGCTCCAGGCACAGCCCGACCCGCGTGCCCGGCATGGCCCCCGCCGTCTGCAGGCGCTGCGCCAGGCCGTTCGCCGCGCGCTCCAACTCGCCATAAGACCACTGCCTTTCACCATCGATCAGCGCCACCGCCGCCGGTTGCGATGCCGCCCGCAGCGCGAACGCCTGATGCAGGCACGCAGCCTCCGCCGGCACCAGCGTCGCACG
>NZ_JAXQNT010000042.1:0-652 GCF_034427795.1 Janthinobacterium sp. GMG1 | reverse complement strand
CATAGGTCGTGCGCAGTATTTCATGGCGCTGCACCACCAGTTGCAGTGCCTGCTGCAGCAGCGCCACATTCAACTCGCCCCGCAGTTCGAGCGCCATCGGCATATGATATTGCACGCTGGCACCATCACCCATCTGGTCGATCAGCCACAGGCGTTGCTGGCCATGCGACAACGGCGCCCGTCCGGGTCCGCGATGCACGATCGGCTGCGCCTCCGCTGGCCCGGCCTGCTCGATGCGCAGTGCCAGCGCCGCCAGCGTCTGCGCCTCGAACACGGCAGTGATCGGCAAGGCCGCCTGACGCTCCTGGCGCACCTTGGCGATCACGCGCATGGCCAGCAACGAGTGCCCGCCCAAGGCAAAGAAATTGTCCGCCGCCGACACCGGCCGGCCTGGCTTGAGCAAACTGCTCCACACATCCGCCAGCCATAATTCGCATGCCGTTGCCGGCGCCACGAAAGCCTGTTCGGCCGCTATCGTCGGCGCCGGCAGCGCCTTCCGATCGATCTTGCCGTTTGACGTGACGGGCAAGGCCGCAAGGCACATCAGCGCCGTGGGCACCATATAGTCCGGCAGCGTGCTGGCCAACTGGGCACGCACCGCATCGGCCGACCATGCCATTGGCTCGGCCACGACATACGCCGCCAGGCGCTT
>NZ_JAXQNT010000041.1:0-684 GCF_034427795.1 Janthinobacterium sp. GMG1 | reverse complement strand
CGTGGCTTCCAGGGTCTTGACGCGCACGGCGCGCCAGCGGTAATACAGCTCCATGTGCTTGCTCAGCAAGGCGCCTTGCTTGTTAAGCTCGGCGGTATATGCTTCCCATGCTTTGGCAAGCTCTTGACTGACCTGGAAATCCTCCTGATCGCGAAGTTCCAGTTCGCTGAACGGTATCAAGGGCACGCCCTTGAGGCGCGCTTCCTTGAACATATGCGCGAGCGGGATTTGCGACAACAAGGCCGCTTGTCCGCCACGCCCCTTTCCCTGCTCGCCCGGACCATAGCCGCCTCCTACGTCCGAGTGCACGCCAGGGAAATACACTTCCTCGATTTTCCCTGTCAGGCGCGTGACGGGAAAATTCATGCGCTGCTCATGCGTGGCAATACAATGCAGACCTGCCTGGACGCAGGACGGCAATGGTTTGAGCAATTCATTGGCCCAGGCCCAATGGCCATCGAACATCGCGCCAGGCGCGATCGTGGTTTTCGCGACAGACGCCGAGCTGCCCACGGTTGCCACCGTGTCAAAGACGCCAAGAAAATCGATGCTGGCAAGGATGCCGGCAAACTCCGGCCCCTTCTCGCCCGGCTTGAGCAAATCGGCAAACAGCTGACAGAACGCCACCGCCTCGGCGGCGCCCCGCGAAAAACCGAACACGGACAGGGTCAGCGATGGAATATT
>NZ_JAXQNT010000040.1:0-687 GCF_034427795.1 Janthinobacterium sp. GMG1 | reverse complement strand
TGTGGCCTCCAGGGTCTTGACGCGCACGGCGCGCCAGCGGTAATACAGCTCCATGTGCTTGCTCAGCAAATCACCTTGCTTGGCCAGCTCGGTGGTGTATGCTTCCCAGGCGCTGGCAAGCTCTTGACTGACCTGGAAGTCATCTTGTACCGTTACATCCAATTCACTGAAAGGTTTCAAAGGCACGCCCTTGAGGCGCGCCTCCTTGAACATGTGCGCCAGCGGAATCTGCGACAACAAGGCTGCTTGTCCGCCGCGCCCCTTTCCCTGCTCCCCCGGACCATAACCACCTCCCACGTCGGAGTGCACGCCAGGAAAATATATTTCCTTGATATTCCCTTCCAGGCGCGTAACGGGAAAATTCATGCGCTGCTCATGCGTGGCAATGTAATGCAGACCTGCATGGACGCAGCGAGGTAGCGGCTTGAGCAATTCATTGGCCCAGGCCCAATGGCCATCGAACATCGCACCAGGCGCGATCGTGGTTTTCGCCACCGACCCCGAACTGCCCACGGTTGCCACCGTATCAAAGACGCCAAGAAAATCGATGCTGGCAGGGATCCCGGCAAACTTCTGCACCTCACCTTCGCGTGGCGTGAGCAAATCGGCAAACAGCTGGCAAAACGCTACCGCCTCGGCGGCGCCCCGCGAAAAACCGAACACGGACAGGGTCAGCGATGGGATATG
>NZ_JAXQNT010000039.1:0-799 GCF_034427795.1 Janthinobacterium sp. GMG1 | reverse complement strand
CGGGTCCGGGGACAACTGATAGACCACCACCACCTTCAAATCCGCATGCCACTTTTCCGGCACGGTGAAACAGCATATCGATCCGCCCTGCCCGTATGGACGGATCGAATCGCCACCGCCGCCGCTGTTGGTATTGCCCGGATTTTCAACCGCGATGTAATCGACTTCGCGCGAAGAATAATTCAGCGCCTGAATGCTCGCGGCCATGGCGACGCCGGGTAAACATGCGGCCAGCAAGAGGACTCGCCAGCAATGGTGCTTGAGCAACGTCGTCATGATGTCATCGCTATCTATAAAATCGCCAAATGAATCTACCCGGCTCCAGCCGCGCTGAAATCACGCTCTATGCGAGCGCCTCGGCACGCGTTGCGTAGCGCTGCTGCGCCAGGTAAATCTCTTCATCGGATTTGGCCTGCGCAATATCCTGTGTTAAGTTTTCGCTCCACACAAATTCTTCGGGTGCTTCTTTCGCCTCGATGCCGGCCGTCGGCATGCGTTGCAGCTCCTTCTCGTGCACGCTTTTCCGGAAGAAACCGCTTTGCGGGTAATAGCCTCGGCGCAAGATATAGCCGCCACCCTCGCGCCGCGTATAGGTTTGCGTGGTAATCGCCCAGCTGCGCATGTCGGCGCTGTCGGCATCCGTGCGGATCGGATAGGGAGTGCCATACTGCGCTTCCTTGACCAGTGCTTCCTCTTCCGGCGTCAATGCTTCGCCATTCTTCTGTTTCAGTTGCGCGGCTTCCGTCTTTCGGCTGAGCTCATATACGCGTTTATAAAAACGTTCTTCAGGTGGTTTATT
>NZ_JAXQNT010000038.1:0-858 GCF_034427795.1 Janthinobacterium sp. GMG1 | reverse complement strand
TGGGTCCGGGGACAACTGATAGACCACCACCACCTTCAAATCCGCATGCCACTTTTCCGGCACGCTGAAACAGCATATCGACCCGCCCTGCCCGTATGGACGGATCGAATCGCCACCACCGCCGCTGTTGGTATTGCCCGGATTTTCAACCGCGATGTAATCGACTTCGCGCGAAGAATAATTCAGCGCCTGAATGCTCGCGGCCATGGCGACGCCGGGTAAGCATACGGCCAGCAAAAGCCCTCGCCATAGTTGGCTCTTGAGTAAGGTATTCATGGTTTCATCCCTATGCATAAATGCCAAGACTCAGAGCGCGTGCCTTGACGCCCTTACTAACGTTCAGTTGCGTATCCAGTTTGCATAGCTTGGCGTCACTGCCATGCGTGTCTTTATCACCTGAAAATGCACGATACAAGCGCGCCACGTTGCTGTGCGAATGAAACGGTACATCCCGTTTCATTTATTGTTGGTGCCATCGAAGAAGAAGCCGAAAAACAGATTGACATCACATGGGGGAGGGAAGCCGGGAAGTGGGCACTCACGCTTCTTCATAAATCCTATAATTTCATCCATTTCATTAATTCCATCAAAAAAACGTTCCTTGTCAGATGGATCATTTTTATCTACAGAATAGCTTTCGGCCAAAAAATCTGTCATCGCACATTCCCATCTAAACTTTGGACAACTTTTTTTTGAAATTCAATAATTTCTTTTTTTTCTTTTATATTTTCATCTGACAGAGTATAAAAATCACGCTGCAATCTTTTTTCCAAAAAATCGAGCGTATTTCTCTCTCTCTTTAGTTTATCTTTACGACGCTCATCCCGATACTCCTTCGTCGGCACCGGATACCCCTTG
>NZ_JAXQNT010000037.1:0-942 GCF_034427795.1 Janthinobacterium sp. GMG1 | reverse complement strand
GATGCGGGCAAGTCGGCCAGCTTCATCTGATTCGTACAATAACTTTCCGCTAATAGTCCGATGAACTGCATTCACGACTTGCAGCAAGCCCCATATAATCCGGGGTTGCCCGCCTTTGGAAAATGCCTTGCCTTCATCCGATTCGGTTAGCTCTCCGATTTCTTTGAACGGAGTCCCTACGCCTGGAATATAGTTTGAAAAATATCCGCTCTGTTGCTTGTCATTTGGATATGTTAAAAAAAGGCGCGCCACATTACTGTGACTGGCATCTTCCGGTTTGAGTGGAATTTTCGCAATGGCAATGGGGACTTTCGTTTTTTCATCAATTACACCGGTACGCAAGCCGTTGCGATCCCGTTCCAAATTATTGTTCGTGCCGTCAAAAAATAGTCCCACATGTACAGCTATGCTGCATGGTGCGTCTGATGCCGCGCTGCATACAACTTGAGCGATTTTTGACTGTTCACTCGTGCCTGGCTTTAAGAATATATCGACAGGAACGGGAGCTTTGAAAGGCGGAACATTAATCATAATGAATCATTTTTTAAGTGATGGTTTACCCGTGTGTTGAATCGGGTGATCTTTTCCATACCCTGCATCATTCGACACAACAACCCTCACCTCATCATTCTCAAAAAAGTGCATATAAATATCTCCGGGTCTATCATATTTTTCAACTCTCACTACTTTTTCTTTAACAATATGCGTATGCCCTTCAGGCATATCCCACCGTACCATGACGTTCATTCCTGGATGCCATACTCTCGGGATTGATGTACAGCAAATATTCGCACCTCCCGCCCCCCATTTATCCATATTCCCCCCTCCTGCCCCATCCACCGATGCGGAGTAAATAAAATTCCCCGTATGGTTCACAATACCCACCTGCGCCGTCGCGGTAGGACTTGGGCCGACTTGCTCAACCTGCCTGGCCTTGAGGGC
>NZ_JAXQNT010000036.1:0-1011 GCF_034427795.1 Janthinobacterium sp. GMG1 | reverse complement strand
AACAGAGATTAAACTGAAGAGTTTGATCCTGGCTCAGATTGAACGCTGGCGGCATGCCTTACACATGCAAGTCGAACGGCAGCACGGAGCTTGCTCTGGTGGCGAGTGGCGAACGGGTGAGTAATATATCGGAACGTACCCTAGAGTGGGGGATAACGTAGCGAAAGTTACGCTAATACCGCATACGATCTAAGGATGAAAGTGGGGGATCGCAAGACCTCATGCTCGTGGAGCGGCCGATATCTGATTAGCTAGTTGGTAGGGTAAAAGCCTACCAAGGCATCGATCAGTAGCTGGTCTGAGAGGACGACCAGCCACACTGGAACTGAGACACGGTCCAGACTCCTACGGGAGGCAGCAGTGGGGAATTTTGGACAATGGGCGAAAGCCTGATCCAGCAATGCCGCGTGAGTGAAGAAGGCCTTCGGGTTGTAAAGCTCTTTTGTCAGGGAAGAAACGGTGAGAGCTAATATCTCTTGCTAATGACGGTACCTGAAGAATAAGCACCGGCTAACTACGTGCCAGCAGCCGCGGTAATACGTAGGGTGCAAGCGTTAATCGGAATTACTGGGCGTAAAGCGTGCGCAGGCGGTTTTGTAAGTCTGATGTGAAATCCCCGGGCTCAACCTGGGAATTGCATTGGAGACTGCAAGGCTAGAATCTGGCAGAGGGGGGTAGAATTCCACGTGTAGCAGTGAAATGCGTAGATATGTGGAGGAACACCGATGGCGAAGGCAGCCCCCTGGGTCAAGATTGACGCTCATGCACGAAAGCGTGGGGAGCAAACAGGATTAGATACCCTGGTAGTCCACGCCCTAAACGATGTCTACTAGTTGTCGGGTCTTAATTGACTTGGTAACGCAGCTAACGCGTGAAGTAGACCGCCTGGGGAGTACGGTCGCAAGATTAAAACTCAAAGGAATTGACGGGGACCCGCACAAGCGGTGGATGATGTGGATTAATTCGATGCAACGCGAAAAACCTTACCTACCCTTGACATGGCTGGAATCC
>NZ_JAXQNT010000035.1:0-1038 GCF_034427795.1 Janthinobacterium sp. GMG1 | reverse complement strand
TGTGATGTTTCAATAGGTTGTTGTGGTTCATTCGGATTGGATTTGAGACACTGGAAATCGCCAAACCCCCAGTTCTCAAGGAAACCAACCGAATGAACATCCATAAGAATGCCCGATTAACGCTGATTCGTCGAGTCGAGATGGTCGAAGACGTACTACATCACCGCCTGCCGGTCTGCCAGGCCGCTGTCCGCTATGCCGTGAGCGAGGCGACCGTGCGCAAATGGCTGGGGCGCTTCCTTGCCGAAGATCGGGATGGTTTGATGGATCGCTCGTCGCGTCCCGCGCATAGCCCTTTGGCTCTGGACGCAGGCAAGGCGCTGACCGTTGTCGAGCTACGCAAGAAGCGCATGACGCAGGCCAGGATCGCCCAGTACCTGCAGATATCGAAGGCCACAGTTAGCCGTGTGCTGGCGCGCGCCGGCCTCTCCAAACTGAGCAATCTCGATCCCGTCGAGCCGGTGCAGCGCTACGAGCATGCAGAACCAGGCGACCTGATTCATATCGATACCAAGAAGCTCGGGCGCATTGAAACCACCGGCCATCGTGCGACGGGAGACCGGCGAGACCGTACGCGCGGCGCCGGCTGGGAAGTCTTGTTTATCGCCATTGATGACCATGCCCGCATCGCCTTCACGGAGCTCTATCCTGACGAAACCCAGGAGAATGCCAACCGATTCCTCGCCAATACCCACGCCTATTTCTGCTCACTCGGGGTGCGTCCCAAAGCGTTGTTGACCGATAACGGCTCAGCCTTTCGCTCCAAGTCATTCAAGGCCACTTGTAGCCAGATAGCATTGAAGCACCGCTTTACACGGCCCTATCGGCCACAGACCAATGGCAAGGCCGAACGCTTCATCCAGTCAGCCTTGCGCGAATGGGCTTACGGCTTTGTTTATAACAACTCACTGGAGCGGGCCAACATGCTCAAAGAATGGAACCATCACTACAACTGGCACCGGCCGCATCAGGGCATTGCTGGCAAGGCCCCAATGTCACGGCTCAGATCCGGCCAGAATAACCTCTTGCAACTTCACA
>NZ_JAXQNT010000034.1:0-1179 GCF_034427795.1 Janthinobacterium sp. GMG1 | reverse complement strand
CCTGTTGCCGGTCGCTGCTGAAACCCGTGTCAGGCTGGCGCAAGGCCGCCTTGCGCATGAACGGTTTCACGGCCGTGCCGAACACGCGGTCCGCTTCGTCCGCCTGCCAGCGCGCCAGCGCCGCCGTCGGATTGCCGCTGTCGTTCGGCGGCGTCAGGCTCAGGCCAAAGTTCGAACGTCCCCAGCCATCGCCATGCAGGCTTTCCAGGCGCTGCGTGAAGTTCGACAGCTGCGCGCTGGCAAAGCGCCGCGCCGCATCGGCTTGCGCCGCCTGCAGGCCGATCACTTCCGGATCGACGGACGGGTCGCGGCGCGCCGTTACCGTCACGTTGACCACGCCCGGTTTCGAGGTGGCGAAGGCATTGCTCAGGGTATAGCTGACGACGGCCGCGCCGGCAAACTTGCCCGAGGCTGCAAAGCTCAGCTGGTACGACGGCTTGCCGGCCGTGCCCACATCGCGCACCACCACCTTGCCCGCCTCGGCCGGCGCCACGCTCAGGATATTCGCCGCCGTGAACGGGCCACCCGTGGCGCCCGCCGTCAGGTCGACGGTGACCGTCAGGCCGGCCACCACCGTGGCGCTCTGGCTGAGTACCTGCGGCATCGGATTGACGGCAATCGTCGACGTCACCGGCGCCGAGGTGCCGAACGCGTTCGACACGGTGTAGCCGATGCGGATGTCGCCGCTGGTGTTGATGCCTGGCGTGTAGACGATGTCCAGGCCATTGACCACCGCGGTGCCGCTGGCCGGCTGCGTGGTGATGGCCACCGCCGTGAACGGCCCGCCCGTCGCGCCTTGCGTCACGTTCAAGGTCACCGGCGTGCCGGCCAGCACTATCGCCGTCTTGGCGACCGGCACCGGCACGGGCTGCGGCGCCACCGTCAGGCTGACCGTGGCGGGCGCGGACGTGCCGCCCGGACCCGTCGCCGTGTAGCTGAAGGCGTCAGGGCCGAAGTAGTTCGCATTCGGCACATACGTCACCTTGAAAGAGCGGCCGCTGCCGCCCCCCACCGCGCCGCTCGCAACCACCGTGACGGTCCCGTGCTGCGGCGGCGTGACGATGGTCACGTCCGTGATCGGGCTGCCATCCGTGGACGCGATGGTCAGGCTCACTTCCTGGTTCGCCGAAGTGGTCGCCGTTTCATTCGGCACCGGCGGCGGCGCCTGGTTCACCTGCA
>NZ_JAXQNT010000033.1:0-1270 GCF_034427795.1 Janthinobacterium sp. GMG1 | reverse complement strand
ATGGTCGCTTCAGTCACCCCATAGGTATTAATCAGCCGTGGCGATACACCGAACGCGGCCCGTACCCGTGCCTGGTCGGCTCCATACCAGCTATCCGAACCGACCACCAGCAAGCGCATCGGCGGAGCGCTTGAAGCACTCTCTTCAAGATAGGCGCATAATTCGCGCAGCACCGCTGGCACGAATTCGGCCGCCGTGATGCGTTCGTCATGCAGCCAGGCGGTGAGCGCCTGCGCATCGAGCAGTACCGCGCGTGGACAGATCACCAGCGTATTGCCAAAACCGAGCGTACGCACCAAATCCCCCGCAAATACGTCGAAATTGGCGTTCGCCATCTGCAGCCAGCGGTCGCCCTTCAGCGCCAACTGGTAGATGTCATCCCAGGCCGCACCGATGGCAGCCAGGCCACCATGCTCGATCATCACCCCTTTGGGGCGCCCGGTTGTTCCCGACGTAAACGTCGCATAGGCCAGCTGTTCCGGCACCAGCACGAGCGCGGGAGCCGTGTCAGGCAGCGCCGCATCAAGCAGCAGCTCGGACAGGTCAAGGACCGTGGCACCGCATCCCGAAAGCAAATGACGCTGTTCGCCGTCAGCGATCAACCAGCGCACCTTGGCATCGGTGATGATATCGGCAACGCGGGCGACAGGCACCTCGGCCGTCAGCGGAATATAGGCCGCTCCCGCCTTCATGATCCCCAGTGCCGTCACCGGCAGCAGCACGCTACGCCCGACGCAGAACGCAACGAAGTCGTCGCGCCCGACGCCGCGCTGCAACAGCGCATGAGCCAGCCGGTTCGACTGCACGTCCAGTGCCCCGTACGACAGCGATGTCACCCCATCTTCCACGGCGACCAGGTCCGGATGCAGACGCGCCACTCGCGCGCAACGCTCCGGCAGCAGCAGCGAAGTCGATCCCGCTACGTCCTTGCCGCTCAGTGCCAGCAGACGCGATCGCTCTGCCGGCGGCAGGCAGGACAGCGAAGAGATCGGCGCATCAAGCTGCGCCAACATTGCGCTCAACAGGAATTCAAAACTGGCCGCGAAGCGTGCCACCGTGGCCGCATCGAACAGGTCGGTGCTGTATTCCCAACTGAGCTGCAAGCCATCCACTTCCTCCTCGGCGTCAAGCGTCAGGTCGAACTGCGCCGTGCGATGCTGCGCGGCCAGCGACGACACCGTCAGGCCAGGCAGCGAACCGCTTTCTTCTTCATTGTTCTGCAACGACAGCATCACCTGGAATAGGGGCGAATAGCTGAGGGAGCGCTGCG
>NZ_JAXQNT010000032.1:0-1443 GCF_034427795.1 Janthinobacterium sp. GMG1 | reverse complement strand
CTATGGCCACCGACTACCACCATGGCGTGCGCGTCATTGAAATCAACGAAGGTTCGCGCCCGATCCGCACCGTGTCCACGGCCGTGCTGGGCCTGATCGCCACGGCCGACGATGCCGACCCGGCGGCCTTCCCGCTCGACACGCCCGTGCTCGTCACCAACGTGCTGGCCGCGATGGGCAAGGCCGGCAAGACGGGCACCTTGTACCGCAGCCTGGCGGCCATCGCCGCGCAGACCAAGCCCCTGACCGTCGTGGTACGCGTGGCCGAAGGCGAAACGGAGGCGGAAACCACCAGCAACGCCGTGGGCGGCGTATCGCCGGACGGCAAGTACCTGGGTGCCCAGGCGCTGCTGGCCGCGCAGAGCAAGCTCGGCGTGAAGCCGCGCATCCTGGGCGCACCTGGCCTGGATACCCAGGCTGTCACCAACGCCCTGGCCAGCGTCGCGCAGAAGCTGCGCGCCTTCGTGTATGCGTCCGCCTACGGCTGCGCTACAGTCACCGCGGCCATCACCTATCGCGGCCAGTTCGGCCAGCGCGAGGTGATGATCATCTGGCCGGATTTTGTGAACTGGGATACCGCCATCGACGAAGAGGCCAGCATTTCGGCTGTCGCTTACGCCATGGGCCTGCGCGCCAAGATCGACGAGGAAACGGGCTGGCACAAGACCTTGTCCAATGTGGTCGTGAATGGCCCCACCGGCATCAGCAAGGACGTGTTTTTCGATCTGCAAGACCCGGCTACCGACGCCGGCGTACTCAACGCCAAGGAAGTGACCACCCTGATCAACATGGGCGGCTATCGCTTCTGGGGTTCGCGCACCTGCGAGGCGCCGAGCGGCTTCTTTTATTTCGAGAGCTACACGCGCACGGCCCAGGTGCTGGCCGACACCATCGCCGAGGCGCATTTCGCCTTTGTCGATCTGCCCTTGCACCCGTCCCTGGTGCGCGACCTGCTGGAAAGCATCAATGCCAAGTTCCGCGACTTGAAATTGCAGGGCTACATCATCGACGGCCACGCCTGGTATGACGAGCAATACAACGACAAGGCCGGGCTGAAAGACGGCAAGCTGGCCATCGATTACGACTACACGCCCGTGCCGCCGCTGGAAAACCTGCGCTTCCAGCAGCGCATTACCGACCGCTACCTGGCCGACTTCGCCTCGCGCATCGCCGCTTAACTGACCCCGTGCCCGCCGTGTGCGGGCGCAACTGACCACTGGAGAACGCTATGGGCATGCCCCACAAACTCAAGCAATTCAACGTATTTCAAAACGGCGTGCTGTTCATGGGCATGGTGCCCGAAGTCACCTTGCCGAAACTCAGCCGCAAGATGGAAGAGTACCGCGCCGGCGGCATGAGCGGCCCCGTCTCCGTGGACTTCGGCAACGAGGCACTGTCGCTGGAATGGAGCGGCGGCGGCCTGATCGCCGAAGCCTTGAAGCA
>NZ_JAXQNT010000031.1:0-1538 GCF_034427795.1 Janthinobacterium sp. GMG1 | reverse complement strand
CCTTCACATCGAGCTTGCCGTTGGCTGTCAGCGGCCATGCCGCCACGGCCATAAAGATGGATGGCACCATGTAGTCGGGCAGGCTCTGGCCAAGCTGTGCCCGCAACGGTGCGCTGTCGATCACCGCCTGCGCATTGAGCACGTAGGCAACCAGGCGCACCTGTCCGGCAGAACCCTTCTCGGCCAATACCACCGCGTCGTCGACACCTTCGCAGCCGCGCAAGGCTGACTCGATTTCACCGAGCTCGATGCGGAAACCACGGATCTTCACCTGATGGTCGCCACGTCCAAGATATTCAAGCTCGTCGTCTGCCGTCATCCGCGCCAGGTCACCCGAGCGGTACAAGCGTTCGCCTGCCGCCAGCGCCGGATGCGACACGAAACGCTCGGACGTCAATTCCGGACGATTCAGGTAGCCCTCCGCTACCCCCGAACCGCCGACACACAGTTCGCCCACCACACCGGTTGGCACCGGTTCCCCGTGCCGGTCAAGCAGCCACAACGTCAAGTCCGGAATCGGACGGCCGATCAGGCTGCCGCGGTTGGCCTGGGCATCGGCCCGGCTGATCGCACGGTACGTCACGTGCACCGTGGTTTCGGTAATGCCGTACATGTTGACCAGTTGCGGAGCCGTGTCGGCATGCAGCTCAAACCATGGCAACAACTTGTCCAGCGCCAGGGCCTCCCCTCCGAACACCACCCAGCGTAGCGCCAGGAGCGCTTGCACCTGACGGTCTTCTTCCATGAAAGCGTAGAACGCCGTCGGCGTCTGGTTCAGCACCGTCACGCCCTGCTCGCGCACCAGTTGGTAAAACTCCGGTGTCGATTGCGCCACTGCGCGCGGCACCACCACCAGGCGCCCGCCGTGCAGCAATGCACCCCAGATTTCCCAGACCGAAAAATCGAAGGCGTAAGAGTGGAACAGGCACCAGGTGTCGGCCGCACCGAAACCGAACCAGCCTTCGGTGCTGGTCAGCAAGCGCGCCACATTCGCGTGCGACACCATGACGCCTTTCGGCTTGCCGGTCGAACCGGAGGTGTAGATCACGTAAGCCTGCGCGGTCGCCGACACCGCCACTTGCGGCGCGTGCACCGGCCAGGTGCCATCGGCGTCGTCAAGCAGCACCACCGTACCGGTGCCGGCGCTTGCGCGCGTGGCCACCTGTGCCACAACCAGTGTCACCGCGGCATCGTCAAGCATGTAGGCGATCCGCTCCGCCGGGTAGATCGGGTCAAGCGGGACGTAGGCCGCCCCGCATTTAAGGATGGCCAGGATCGCCTGCACCACTTCGCCCGAGCGTTCCAGGCACAGCCCGACGCACGCGCCGGGCGCCGCGCCCGACGCCAGCAGGCGATGCGCCAGCTGGTTCGATGCCGCCTCCAGTTCGGCATAGGTCCAGTGACGCTCGCCATCGGTCAAGGCCACCGCCTGCGGCGTGGCCAGTGCCTGCGCCGTAAATAGCTGGTGCAGGCACTGCGCCGGTGCCGTCGATTGCGTCGCCCGCCCCAGCTGCAACAAGCGTTCGCGTTCGGCAGGC
>NZ_JAXQNT010000030.1:0-1615 GCF_034427795.1 Janthinobacterium sp. GMG1 | reverse complement strand
GCCATCAGGCTTGCTGTCCAAACAGGTTCATTGGTGCAAAGAAGGGCCGCGTCAAGTGCACGCTCAAAATTGATCATGACGTGCTGCAATGCTTCAGTGGAATAAAGTCCCGCGTCGGCACTAATACTCAAATTCAGCTGGCCCTGCCGTGGGTCATGCGTCCAGTGGCACAACAGACGATAATTTGTCACCTCGAAGGTATCCATGCCACTGATACCGTCGCCATTGACTCCGTCGTACACATGAAAATCTGTATAGTTGAACAACGCTGCGGATAAATCGACGCCGCTATCCCTTTGAAGTTGGGAGACCGGGTAATGTCGGTAATTCCATGCTTGCTGAAGTTGACTATCGACGGCGGAGATCAATACAGACCAGCTAGGTTGGTCGATATTCGTACAAATCGGTAGCGTTGACAAGAACAAGCCCAAGCTGCGATCGGCGCCGGCCACCTCAAGGCGGCCGTGGCCAGTGACACTGCTGGTGATCGATTCAGCTCCGTTAAGGAAGGCAAGCACCTTGAGGTAAACTGCCAGCAATACCGTCCTTGGCGCGACCCCGAGCCGTGCACACAGTTCGCGAAGCTGTTCACCGCGCGTCGAGAGATCAAGATGCGCGCTCTGCGCCGTCAAACGTTTGCCTGCCTCCCATGTCGGCATGGTGGCGGACGCTATCATTTCCCCCCAGAATGCCCGGGCCTTTGGATCGGCTAAGCTTGCAAGTTCTTGAGCGACATAATGCCGATACGGCGGCAGTGACGACCTTGCTATTTCTGGCAACAGACGCTGGACTTCCAGATAACGTTGGAACAACTCTGTATTAAAAGAGGAAACGCTCCAGCCGTCCAATATCGCGTGGTGGTGAATGAGCGTGTAATGGAAAACAGCATCCGACACGCAGTGCACATCGATACTCCACAACGGCGCCTTGCCATCGAAAACGGAAGTATTGTTAGTCTGACAATCATACCAAGTTGCAAACTTCGCTTCGCTTTCTGTCGCCTCTAGATGACGCCAATCATGCACTTGCAGTGGCAGCGGCGCATCGCGCAGCACCAGTTGCAATGGCCGGTAGCCGATGTCATAGTCGAAAACCGTCCGCAATATTTCATGGCGCGTCATCATCCCTGTCAACGCTTCCTGCAATGCTGCTTCTGACCATGGCCGTTCCAGCTTCACGCTGTCGATGATCAAATAGTCGCCATCTCGCTGGTTGTGGAAAACCATACCTTCCTGAAGCTGCGTCAAAGGATAGCCATCTTCGTACTTGGCCACGTCCACGAGCACTCGCTCCTCTGGCGTTAACAAACTGAACGGACCGGCATCGACCGCGAGGTGTGTCGTTGCAGTCGAGCGCGATGAAATCGCATTGGCCATCAATTCGATTGACTGATAAGCAAAAAGGTCGCGTACCGCCAGCGCGAACCCTTCCTGGCCACAGCGTGCAATCAGTCTTACAGCACGGATTGAATCACCACCCTGCGCAAAGAAGTTCGCTGTCACGGAGACCTGTTCCAGTTCAAGTATCTCAGCCCAAATTTCAGCGAGTTTTACTTCCACCTCCGTGCGCGGTGCGAGATATTCCACTTGAAAACGCTCGCGGGCGTCAGGCAGCG
>NZ_JAXQNT010000029.1:0-1946 GCF_034427795.1 Janthinobacterium sp. GMG1 | reverse complement strand
TCGCTGTACATCCCGGTGACGGCTTGGCCGCTGACAGCGAATGGGAAACTCGATCGCCGTGCGCTGCCTGCTCCCGACATGAATGCTGTTACTGATGCGGATTTCTCGGCCCCGGAGGGGGAAGTGGAGAGCGCCTTGGCTGCTATCTGGCAAGAGCTGCTTGGAGTTGGGCCCATCAGCCGTCATAGCGATTTCTTCGCATTGGGAGGCCATTCCCTGCTGGCGATGCGCTTGGCATCGACCATTCGCGACACCTTCTATATGGACTTTAGCTTGAACAAAATTTTTGAACAAAGCGTATTGCATTTGCAGGCTGGAATGATTGCCATGTTAATTGAAGAAAATGCATTGAGTGCGCGTCTAAGCGCCAATGTTCAGGATACTAGCGAGGGGTTCTGGTTATGACATTACATGAGTTACTGCAAGCGCTTGAAACGCGAAATATTTCAATTGGCCTCAAGGATGGGCGCCTGTTCATTGGTGCCAGACCGCAGGAAATCGGTGATGACCTACTTGGACATTTACGTCTGCAGCGCGATGCGCTGGAAAAGCACTTTGTCGAGCGGGCTGCCAAGGCGGCGCAACAGTTGATCACGGCGCACGTATCGAAGGGGGAACGTTGCCCTCTATCATCTAGTCAGCAGGGATTGTGGCTGATTGACCATTTTAATGGTGGCATCAGCACGCAGTACCACATGCCGCAGGTGCTGGAACTGGGCGGCGCGCTGGATCTGAAGCTGTTGCATGCGGCGCTGCTAACAGTGGTGCGGCGGCACGAGGTGCTGCGCACGGTCTATGCCAGCGATGGCGACACGGTGTGGCAGGAGGTGCACGAGGTAACGGCGTTCGAGTTGCCGGTCGATGAAATCACGCCGCAAACGCTGGAGCAAGCGGTCGAGGCGGAATGCGCGCGCCCGTTCGCCCTCGGCAGTGATCTGCCGCTGCGGGGCCGCGTGTTGCGCTTGTCGGATGAGCGTCATGTGCTGGTGCTGGTTATGCATCACATCGCCTCAGACGGCTGGTCCAGTGCGATTTTGGTGCGCGAGTGCTGCGAGGCTTACGCGGCGCTGGCGCAGGGGCGGACGCTGGCGCTGCCAGCGTTGCCTGTCCAGTACGCGGACTACGCGTACTGGCAGCAGCAGGAGCCGCAGCAGGCACGCCATGCGCAGCAATTGCGCTACTGGGAAGAAAAGCTGGCTGGCCTGCCGACGGTGCACAGCCTGCCGCTGGACTATCCGCGCCCCACGCAGCAAAGTTTTCGTGGCGCATTACACCGCAGCCGCCTGGATGCGGAGCTGAGCGCGCGGCTGGTGGCGGCTTGTCGCGTACAGGGCGCAACCCTGTTCATGGGCTTGCACGCAGTGTTCAGCGCGCTGCTGTCGCGCTACAGCGGCGCCGATGATATCGCCATAGGCACGCCGATAGCCAATCGGGAACAGCCAGAGGTGGCCGCACTGATCGGCTTCTTCGTCAACACGCTGGTGCTGCGGGTGCAGATCGACGGTGAGGGCAGTTTTGCGGATCTGCTGCGCCAATGCAGAGAGACTGGACTGGCGGCGTATGCGCACCAGCAACTGCCGTTCAATGAATTGGTGGAGGCGCTCAATCCGGCGCGTTCGCTCAGCTATGCGGCGCTGTTCCAGGTCATGCTGTCGCTGCAGAATAATGAACAGGAATCGGGCTCGTTGGCTGGACTGAGCGTGAAGCCGATGGAGTCGGCGCAACGCACTGCGCAGTTCGACCTGACGCTCGATGTAAAGGACGATGGCGCAGGCCTGGCCATGTCGTGGATTTATTGCAGCGACCTGTTTACCCCGGCGACGATCGGGCACATGGCCGACAGTTTTGTCTGCCTGCTCGAAGCCGCGCTGGCGGCCCCGGATGCGCCAATGGCCCGATTGTCGCTGATTGACGGCGTCAGCCGTGCTGCGTTACTCGATGCCGGC
>NZ_JAXQNT010000028.1:0-2205 GCF_034427795.1 Janthinobacterium sp. GMG1 | reverse complement strand
CGCCGTCATGGAAGACAACGACGCCTACCGCCTGCGCATCCAGGAAGCGCCGGACGGCCTGTCCGTAGCCGGCCCGAAGGCGTCGTATGAATTTCACGCGCGCAGCAGCGACGGCCGCGTCAAGGACGCAAGCGCCACCAGCCCTGCGCCGGCCAGCGTCACCGTCACGGTGCTGGCCAACAATGACACCGGAATCGGCGGCGCCGAACTCTTGGCCACCGTGGCGCGCGCACTCAACGCCGAGGACGTGCGCCCCCTGGGCGACCGCCTGACGGTGCAGGCCGCCCAGGTCATCGACTACCAGATCGAGGCCACCTTGTTTATCGGCGTCGGCCCGGAAGTGCCGATTCTGCTGGATGCCGCGCGCGCCAACGCCGCGCGCGTGTCGCAGCCGCGCCGCCCCCTGGGCCACAGCATCTACCGGTCCGCCTGCAGCGCCGCCGTCCACGTCGAGGGCGTGCGCAAGGTCGTCTTGACCAGCCCGGCGGCGGATATCGAACTGAACGCCACCCAGGCCGCGCGCTGCACGGCCATCAAGCTCAATGTGGTGGTGCTCGATGAATAAGACCGTGCCGACCCTGCCGCCCAACACCACGGCGCTGGAGCGCGCCATTGCCGTCGCTTGCGCCGAGCTGGTCAACGTGCCCGTGCCGCTACGCGAGCTGTGGAACGCCGACCGCTGCCCGGTCGCCCTGCTGCCGTTCCTGGCCTGGGCCTGTTCCGTCGACCGCTGGGACGACGCCTGGCCCGAATCGATCAAGCGCGGCACGATCAAGGCGTCGTACTTCGTCCACAAGCACAAGGGCACGATTGCCGCCGTGCGCCGCGTGGTCGAGTCCCTGGGCTATCTGATCCGCATCACCGAATGGTGGCAGACCACGCCACCGGGCGTACCGGGCACCTTCCGCCTCGACGTCGGCGTGCTGGACTCGGGCATCACGGACGCCATGTTTCAGGAAATGGAACGCCTGATTGCCGACGCCAAGCCCGTCAGCCGGCATTTGACGGGTCTGGCGCTGTATCTGGAAACCCGTGGCCAGGTGCAGGTCGGCCTGGCTGCCTACCACGGCGATGCGATGACGGTCTATCCGTGGATCGCCGAACAAATCGAAGTGCGCGGCACGCTGTTACAAAGCGGCGCACCCCATACCATTGACACCATGACCATCTATCCATGAGCACATACTTTGCCATTCTGACGCAGGTGGGCGAGGCCAAGCTGGCCAACGCCATCGCCCTGGGCCAAACCCTGAAACTGAAAAAAATGGGCGTGGGCGACGGCAACGGCGCCCTGCCGATCCCGGACCGCTTGCAAAAGACGCTCGTGCATGAAGTGCGCCGGGCAGACCTGAACCAGTTAGCCATCGACCCGGCCAACGCCAGCCAGATCATCGTCGAGCAAGTCTTGCCCGAGGACGTGGGCGGCTGGTGGCTGCGCGAAATCGGCATCTACGACGAGGCGGGCGACCTGTGCGCCGTGGCCAACTGCCCGCCCAGCTACAAGCCACTGATGGCCGAGGGTAGCGGGCGCACGCAGGTGGTGCGCGTGGTGCTGATCGTCGCCAGCACGGCCGCCATCGAACTGAAAATCGACCCGTCCGTTGTGCTGGCCACGCGCCAGTATGCCGATCAGCAAGATATAGAAGTGCGCGCCTATGCCGACAAGCAACTGGCCCTGCACCTGGCGGCGCTGGACCCGCATCCCCAGTACAGCATGAAGGAAGTGGAGACACGGCCAATGTTCGACGCATCAAAAAAGCTGGTCAATGCTGCTTTTGTACAGCAGGAACAGGGCAATATCGTGGCATCCGGCGCAGTATCGGCGTCGCGCAGCTTGACCGACGAGGACATCGGCAAATGCCTGTATTTTTCTGCCGACAACGTGGTGTTCACGCTTCCCAAACCGAGCGACCTGGGCATCACGACCAATTCCGGCCGCTGTATTCACTTCTTCGGCCTGGCCGGAAAAACGGGACGCCTTGCTCCCGCCCCCGGCGCCTCGCTCAATGCCGATGTGTCCGGCGTGACTGGCATGGACATCAAATCCGGCCAGTCCATCACCCTTGCCGCCATTGCCGACAGCGTATGGCAAGTCATCGACACGACTGCAGAAATGTGGCGTAACGCCGATTTCCTCACGTCCATTGCCAGCGCAGGCGTGAGTTCCTGCCAGGCATCGCCCGGCGGCATCATGTGCCAGACAGC
>NZ_JAXQNT010000027.1:0-2230 GCF_034427795.1 Janthinobacterium sp. GMG1 | reverse complement strand
CAATGTTTGCCGTTCAGCCTGTTGCAGTACCAGTAATTTCATCACATCACCCCCCGCGTCGTTGCTTATCAGGCTTTGACAGCAAAAATTGACGAATTACTTAGTTGAGAATAGGCAGCTACTCTTGATAGGAATGGCACGCATCCGCAAGAAATTTTGGGGATTCGATTAGTTTCTTTTTGGCATCGTACAAGAATTGGATACGTGCTTCGTGCGTCATAGTAGGAAGCTGCTGAGGTAAGTCGACATGCGTTGCTTGAGAATTTTTTACTATAGGGATCACATCTCCGGCGATTTGTCCCCGAATATGGCATGCTGCTGGTGGTATTTCTCCTCTGTTTATGATAGGTGTTTCATCACAACTTGCAGAAGCACGAGAATAAAAGTTATGTGTATGTCGTTTCTTAGTCGATACAACGTCTGATAGATGCTGCAAGCAAACGTTATTCGGATGGTTTAATAATGAGGTAAAGGCACGTACATCGGCTGCCTCGTCTGAACTTAGTCCAAATGTGGTAGGGATAGATTGCACTCTTTTGATTAGATCGCGCTTTTCAAGAATGAATTTTCTGTCATCTACTGGCTTTTTTTCACAGCCTGAGCTATCGGGATAAGCGCTGCTGCAATATGTGATGCCTCTTTGCGCGACAACTTCCGGGCTGTCGAAATTCAGATGAACAAAATAGAGCTTCTCTTTGAGCAGGTGATTTATCTCCGTCCAGTTAGCACGCACCCCGCCGCCGCAAACGTCGTCTGGTAGCCCATCTTTCCGGCACAGATCTTCACTGCCCGGAGGCATAAAGACCCTTGACTTGAATTCACTGAGCAACCGCACCCGGTTAGCTGCAAGCAACGCATCAAAACTGGCCAATGCGCTATTGTGGTCAAAAAACCATCCGACTGGCGATTTTTCACGGGCGCGGTCGTCATGGTTTACTCCTTGAATCCCAAATGCATCGACCGCTAGTACGACAATATTCTCGCAGTCGCGAAGAATACGATAATCGTTTTCAAGCAAAATCCGCTTTACCCCCAGTAAGCCTAAATTGTCCGCGTTGCCACCATCAATTAGATGCACGTATCTCGGAATTCCAAGTTCAGCTTCATGCTGGCTTAAACGATAACGCGGCAGAGAAACCGGGGACAAGAGGCCAGGAAACGCGGCAGAAGCTGTGACCGCTTGCGACAGGGAGACGGAATCGAGATCAACCCCAAGCTTGATCATGTCCGGCTGTGCGAATAGAAACAATGAACCGAAGGGCCGCGGATCCGGCCAGCTTGAACTCTGCGTTGTAGCAATCGTAGAAACGATATAAATCGGTGGACGATTTGGATTAAGCGACTGAAAAGTCAGCGGGGTGCCCGTATTGAGAAACACCTCTTTTTCAATGGCGCTCTGAAGTAAATCAGTGCGGGATAAGTCTGAAAATAGATAACTACCTAGTTTTACCGGGTTAAGTAACTGCCCCGCCATTGTGCGGCCCAAGTGTTGTGTCAATACGTTGTCGGTCAAATTTTCGGACCAGATAGGGCGGTCACTTTGCGCTGAACCCGCCTTCGGCTGGTCAGTGCTGACGCCATACAATGCAGCTGCAATGCTACCGCCGGAGACCGAAAAGATTCCATCTATTTTGTCGCTGATTGGATCGCCACCAAGCTTGTCGAGCTCGTGGAGAACGCTTGCGGCAAAATACGCTGCGCGACTACCACCGCCGGATAGCGTTAAAAAAAATGCTGTCCGTTTATTTTGAGGAGTGCACAGTGAAGGCGATGCGAGGTGCATAATCTTCTCCTGCCTATATTTTCGAACGTCATTGACTAAAAGATGATCTTCGGTCACCGCATGTGCACTTGCAGTAATCGGCCTTATATCAGTAGGTATGCTTGAGCATGCTGTTACAGACAGTAATGCAAATATAACTCCGCTAATAATGCAGGGGAGTGAATCGTAGGAGCGAATAGAAGCCATGCATATTCCAAAATGTCGAATATGGCAATAATATCGTTTTTTAACTTACCTGCACAGCTCTATGAGCACACCTGCTGGCGCCGATCGAAACCTGACCCACCTATAGCTGTTGTGCCGACCCAAAATTGACCCAAGTGTTCTACTGCTCCTGCCTACTTATTAAGTAATTCGTCAATTTTTGCTGTCAAAGCCTGATAAGCAACGACGCAGGGGTTGATGTGATGAAATTACTGGTACTGCAACAGGCTGAACAGCAAATTA
>NZ_JAXQNT010000026.1:0-2566 GCF_034427795.1 Janthinobacterium sp. GMG1 | reverse complement strand
CAACGTTGTACCGTCTTATCCTCTGTACCTGCTAAGGTTATAGGGACAAGCCGTACGGGCAATTAGTACTGGTTAGCTTAATGCATTACTGCACTTCCACACCCAGCCTATCAACGTCCTGGTCTCGAACGACCCTTCAAAGAGCTCAAGGCTCTGGGAAATCTCATCTCAAGGCAAGTTTCCCGCTTAGATGCTTTCAGCGGTTATCTCTTCCGAACTTAGCTACCCGGCAATGCCACTGGCGTGACAACCGGTACACCAGAGGTTCGTCCACTCCGGTCCTCTCGTACTAGGAGCAGCCCCCTTCAAATTTCCAACGCCCACGGCAGATAGGGACCAAACTGTCTCACGACGTTTTAAACCCAGCTCACGTACCACTTTAAATGGCGAACAGCCATACCCTTGGGACCGGCTACAGCCCCAGGATGTGATGAGCCGACATCGAGGTGCCAAACTCCCCCGTCGATATGAACTCTTGGGAGGAATCAGCCTGTTATCCCCAGAGTACCTTTTATCCGTTGAGCGATGGCCCTTCCATACAGAACCACCGGATCACTATGTCCTACTTTCGTACCTGCTCGACTTGTCAGTCTCGCAGTTAAGCACGCTTATGCCATTGCACTATCAACACGATGTCCGACCGTATCTAGCGTACCTTCGAACTCCTCCGTTACACTTTAGGAGGAGACCGCCCCAGTCAAACTGCCTACCATGCACTGTCCCCGATCCGGATAACGGACCAAGGTTAGAACCTCAAACAAACCAGGGTGGTATTTCAAGGTTGGCTCCACGAGAACTAGCGTCCCCGCTTCAAAGCCTCCCACCTATCCTACACAGATTGGTTCAAAGTCCAATGCAAAGCTACAGTAAAGGTTCATGGGGTCTTTCCGTCTAGCCGCGGGTAGATTGCATCATCACAAACATTTCAACTTCGCTGAGTCTCGGGAGGAGACAGTGTGGCCATCGTTACGCCATTCGTGCAGGTCGGAACTTACCCGACAAGGAATTTCGCTACCTTAGGACCGTTATAGTTACGGCCGCCGTTTACTGGGACTTCAATCAAGAGCTTGCACCCCATCATTTAATCTTCCAGCACCGGGCAGGCGTCACACCCTATACGTCCACTTTCGTGTTTGCAGAGTGCTGTGTTTTTATTAAACAGTCGCAGCCACCAGTTTATTGCAACCCTTTCACCCTCATGGAGTAAACCATTCAAGCTACCGGGGCGTACCTTTTCCCGAAGTTACGGTACCAATTTGCCGAGTTCCTTCTCCCGAGTTCTCTCAAGCGCCTTAGAATACTCATCTCGCCCACCTGTGTCGGTTTGCGGTACGGTCTCGTATGACTGAAGCTTAGAGGCTTTTCTTGGAACCACTTCCGATTGCTTCGTGAACAAGTTCACTCGTCCCATCCCCTTGAATTCCGTACCCGGATTTGCCTAAGTACCTTCTATGAGACAGAAACTGACTATTCCAACAGTCAGACAACCTTCCGCGATCCGTCCCCCCATCGCATCATACGACGGTGCAGGAATATTAACCTGCTTCCCATCAGCTACGCATCTCTGCCTCGCCTTAGGGGCCGACTCACCCTGCTCCGATGAACGTTGAACAGGAAACCTTGGGCTTACGGCGTGGAGGCTTTTCACCCCCATTATCGCTACTCATGTCAGCATTCGCACTTCTGATACCTCCAGCATCCTTTACAAGACACCTTCGCAGGCTTACAGAACGCTCTCCTACCATATCCAATAAAGGATATCCGCAGCTTCGGTGACTGGCTTAGCCCCGTTACATCTTCCGCGCAGGACGACTCGATCAGTGAGCTATTACGCTTTCTTTAAATGATGGCTGCTTCTAAGCCAACATCCTGACTGTTTTAGCCTTCCCACTTCGTTTTCCACTTAGCCAATCTTTGGGACCTTAGCTGGCGGTCTGGGTTGTTTCCCTCTTGACGCCGGACGTTAGCACCCGACGTCTGTCTCCCAAGCTCGCACTCATCGGTATTCGGAGTTTGCAATGGTTTGGTAAGTCGCAATGACCCCCTAGCCATAACAGTGCTCTACCCCCGATGGTGATACTTGAGGCACTACCTAAATAGTTTTCGGAGAGAACCAGCTATTTCCAAGTTTGTTTAGCCTTTCACCCCTACCCACAGCTCATCCCCTAATTTTTCAACATTAGTGGGTTCGGACCTCCAGGGCGTGTTACCGCACCTTCATCCTGGCCATGAGTAGATCACTTGGTTTCGGGTCTACACCCAGCGACTGATCGCCCTATTCGGACTCGATTTCTCTACGGCTTCCCTATGCGGTTAACCTTGCCACTGAATGTAAGTCGCTGACCCATTATACAAAAGGTACGCAGTCACGGAACAAGTCCGCTCCTACTGTTTGTATGCACACGGTTTCAGGATCTATTTCACTCCCCTTCCGGGGTTCTTTTCGCCTTTCCCTCACGGTACTGGTTCACTATCGGTCGATTACGAGTATTTAGCCTTGGAGGATGGTCCCCCCATATTCAGACAGGATGTCACGTGTCCCGCCCTACTTGTCGTACGCTTAGTA
>NZ_JAXQNT010000025.1:0-4690 GCF_034427795.1 Janthinobacterium sp. GMG1 | reverse complement strand
CTGCAGCTACTACAAGCTGATGATCGACGGCGCCACGGTCATCGAACTGGACTTCATGAGCGGCACCGAGAACTTCGGCGGCGGCGACGGCAATGCCGCCATCCGCAAGGCCATCGGCCTGTAATCCCCTTTTTATTCACTCTCCACACACAAGGACAACACCATGAACACCGAAAACAACAATCAAGCCGTCATCGAACTGGACGAGCCGATCAAGCGCGGCGACACCTTCATCACCTCGCTGACCGTGCGCAAGCCCAAGGCGGGGGCGCTGCGCGGCATTTCCCTGATCGAGCTGGCCAACCTGAACGTGTCGGCCCTGCAGATCGTGCTGCCGCGCATCACCGAACCGACCTTGACCTCGCACGACATCGCCAACATGGACCCGGCCGACCTGCTGGCCGTGGGCGCCGAGGTCGCCGGTTTTTTGGCGAGCAAAGCAGATCGCCTTTCGGTATCCCCGGCGAAGTAGAAGACGCCATGGCCGACATTGCCGGCGTCTTCCACTGGACGCCGGCAGCGATGGACGGTTTTACGATTGATGAACTGATGGCCTGGCGCGAGCGCGCACGGCAACGAAGCGGAGCGGAATAGATGGCTGGTCGGGATCTGAAATTACAGATGGTATTTGCGGCGCTGGACAAGATCACCGGCCCGCTGAAAAAAATCATGGGCGGCTCCAGCGACACGGCCAAGGCGCTGAAAGCCACCAGCGACCGCTTGCGCGATCTGAACGCGCAGCAGAGAAACCTGGGGAAATTCCGCGAACTACATAGCGGTATTCGAACAACGGGGGTTGAGCTGAAAGAAGCTCAAAAAAAAGTAAAAGAGCTGGCCGCAAGCATAAAACAGACCGAGTCTCCTACACGCGCCATGACGCGTGATTTGAAGGCGGCGACGAAGGTCACGCAGGCCTTGACGCTGAAAGGCCGAGAACAGAGCCAGCAATTCCGCGTCCTGCGCACCAGCCTGAAAGACGCCGGCATCGACACGCGCCAGTTGGGCAAGGCCCAGGAGTGGCTTAAGAACAGTATCCAGTTGACCAACGTTGAGCTGGCGTCGCAACAAAAGCGCCTGGCCGCGTCAGCCGCCAAGCAGCAGCGCGTCACCAACGCCACCCAGCATGCTGACAAACTGCGCAGCAAGGCAGGTAGCATTGCCATGGCGGGCGCCGGCGCAACCGCCACCGGCGCCGTGGTCGCTGCGCCTGTCGTCAAGGGTTTGCACGAAGCGAAACACTACGAAATCGAAACAGCGCGCATCCGTGCGCTGGGCACGCGCACGGACAAAGAAAAAGAGCACGCGATTGCCTTTGCTAAAGAACTCAAGACGTATGGCGTCAGCCAGCTGGAAAAGACGGAAATGATCCGCGATTCCATCTCGATCTTTGCCGATGGCCACCACGCTGAAATGGCCCTGCCAAGTATGGCAAAGATGAAATTCATCAACGACACGCTCTATCCAGATTCGGCCGGCGAGCGCAACGCGCAACTGTTCGCCATGCAAAAGGTCATCGAGCTACGCGGCAATGCCGGATCGGTCGAAGCCTTCAAGAGCGATGCGGACCGCATACAAAAGGTAATCGCGGCGACGGGCGGCCGGGTCGGCGGCGACGACTGGCGGCAATTTACGATCCGCAGCGGCGTGGCCGGCAAAGGCCTGAACGACAATGCCTTCTTCAACCAGATGGAACCCATGCTGCAGGAACTGGGCGGCTCGACTGCAGGTGTCGGCTGGCGTTCCCTGTACAACAACATTTACCAGGGCAAGGGCACGCAGCGCGCGGCCAGGGAAATGCAAAGCTTGGGCCTGTTGAGCGGCAAGCACATCAAGTATGACAAGGTGGGACAGATCAAATATATCCAGGCCGGTGCGCTGCTGGAAGGGGAAATGTTCCAGAAAAGCCCGCTCGACTGGATTGAAAAAGTATTCCTGCCTAAGCTGGCGGCCAAGGGCATCACCGACAAGGACGAGATCAACAGCAAGATCGGCGCCCTGGTTTCCAACAGCAACGGCGCCGCCTTCCTGATGCGCATGGTCGATCAGCGCGCACAGATCCGCAAGAGCGAACGCCTGAACCAGAATTCGGAGGGCATGGACAGCTTGCACGTCCGCGCGCGTGGCCTCGGGGCCGGCGCGGAACGGGAAGCGCTTGCCAAGGTCTCCGACCTGAAGCTGGTCATGGGTGAAAAAATCCTGCCTATGTACACGCAGGCGCTGGAAATGGCAATTGCCGCCATGACCCGCCTGAATGGCTTCATGGAGCGTAACCCGACCGTGGCCAAGGTCATGATCGCCGGCTTTGCCGTGCTGGCGGGATCGCTGCTGGTGCTCGGCCCGCTGATGCTGGGCATTGCCGCCATGATCGGCCCGTATGCCATGCTGCACGTCATGTTCGCCAAGATAGGTGTGACGGGCGGCGTGCTCACGCCCATCTTGCGCAACCTGGGCGGTGCCTTCATGTGGGCGGGCCGCGCCGTGCTGTGGCTGGGCCGCGCTCTGCTGATGAACCCGATTGGCATCGCCATCACGCTCATCGCCGGAGCCGCCTTCCTGATCTACAAATACTGGGAGCCGATCAAGGGTTTCTTTCGGGGCCTGTGGTCGGACGTCAAGACTGCGTTTGCAGGCGGCTTCGTCGGCATCAATAGCCTGATCGCCAACTGGTCACCGCTGGGTCTGTTCTATCGCGCCTTCGCAGGCGTGCTGGGATGGTTCGGCATCGCGCTGCCGGCCAGGTTCACCGACTTTGCCGCCAACATCCGGCACGGCATTATCGAGGGACTGGCGCCGCTGACAGGCTTCATTGCCAGTCTGTGGTCGCAGCTGAAAACCACCTTCAGCGGCGGCATGGCCGGTATCACTGCCCTGATTATCAACTGGTCTCCCGTCGGCGTGTTTTACCAGGCATTCGCTGGCGTCTTGAGTTGGTTCGGCATCAAGCTGCCGGCCCAGTTCACCGAGTTCGGCGCCAACATCCTGCGCGGCCTGGTCAACGGCATCACCGGTTCCATGGGCGCCGTCAAGGACGCCATCAGCAATGCCGGCTCCAGCACCATTGCCTGGTTCAAGGAAAAGCTGGGCATCCACAGCCCGAGCCGCGTGTTTGCCCAGTTGGGCGACTACACCATGCAAGGCTTGGCCGTGGGCCTGGACCGCAGCGAGGGCGCGCCGATAGCCAAGGTGTCCGGCCTGGCGCAGCGCCTGACGCAACTGGGCGCCGGCATCGCCATCGGCACGGCCACGGCCGTGCCCGCCAGCGCCTTTGATACTCGCGCCCCGCTGTCACAAGGTGGGTTTGGCGCCGGCATGACGATTCAGGGCGACAAGATCGAAATCACCTTCCATGTGCAGGCCGGCACCGATCCCCAGGCCATCGCGCGCGCTGTGAGCGTGGCGCTCGATCAGCGCGACCGCGAAAAAGCGGCACGCATCCGCTCGTCCCTGCGCGACCACGATTAAGAAAGAAGCACACCATGATGATGATTTTAGGAATGTTCGTGTTCAGCCTGCCGACCTTGGCCTATCACGAGCTGCAGCGGCAAACGGAATGGAAGCACGCCAGCACGGCCCGCGTGGGCCTGCGCGATGCGCACCAGTATGTGGGGCCGGGCGACGACACGATTACCCTGTCGGGCTGGGTGGCGCCAGAACTAACCGGCTCCCTGTATTCGCTCGATGCGCTGCGCATGATGGCCGATACGGGTAAGTCTTGGATTCTGATCCAGGGCACGGGCCGCATTCTCGGCTCGTACCGCATCACCAGCATGACGGAGGGGCGCAGCATCCTCGACGGCAGCGGCGGCGCGCGCCGCGTCGAGTTCTCGATTGCGCTCAAGCGCGACGACGACGGCGTGCTGGCAATGCTTGGCCTGGGCGACATTGGCGACCTGAAAAACATGCTCAGCATCGACGGCATGACCAGCAGCATTGCCGGCGCGGCCAAGAATGCCGTGGGCAGCGTCGTGGGTAACGTGGTCGGTGGCATCACGTCGAAATACGGCGGCGTGGTCAGCGACATGAAAGACAAGATCGGCGGCGGCATCAGCGGCGCCATCGGCAGCGCGGCGGACAAGTTCAAATGAGCGAGCATATCCCCGCCTTCAAGGTCAGCATCGAGGACAAGGATTTGACGGCCATCGTCTCGCCGCGGTTGATTAATTTGACGTTAACCCTCTGCCGTGGCGACGAGAGCGACCAGCTCGATATCTCCCTGGACGACAGCGACGGCAAGCTGGCCCTGCCACCGCGCGGCGCGCAGATCGCCCTGTCGCTGGGCTGGCAAGCGTCCGGCCTGGTGGACATGGGCAAGTTCACCGTCGACGAGGTGGAGCACAGCGGCGCGCCCGACACCATCACCCTGCGCGCCAGGTCGGCCAACCTGATCGACACGTTTAAACAGCAGCAGGAACACGGCTTTCACAAGACCACCCTGGGCGCCATCATCGAGGCGATTGCCTTTCGCAACGAGCTTGCGTCGGGCGTATCGGCGCGCCTGCGCGACACCGCCATCGAGCACATTGACCAGACCCACGAAAGCGATGCAGCCTTCCTGCGCCGGCTGGGCAGGAAATACGACGCGGTGGCCACCGTCAAGAATGACACCTTGCTCTTCATCCCCATCAACCAGAGCCGCACCGCCAGCGGCAAGGCGCTACCCGTCATCCCCATCACGCGCGCCCTGGGCGAT
>NZ_JAXQNT010000024.1:0-5973 GCF_034427795.1 Janthinobacterium sp. GMG1 | reverse complement strand
CGCCCATGGGCGGCAAGCTTTATTTGAGTAATTCGGCAACCGCCATGCCCACATCGGTCGTACTGGCGCTGCCGCCCATATCCGGTGTGCGCGGACCATACTCAAGCACCTGTTCAATGGCGCGCACAATCGCGTCATGCGCCGCCGTGTAATTGGCATCGCCATTACCGAGGAAGTCCAGCATCATGGCACCCGACCAGATCATGCCGATCGGATTGGCGATATTCTGGCCATAGATATCGGGTGCGGAACCGTGTACCGGTTCGAAGACCGAAGGGAACGTGCGCTCCGGATTGATATTGGCCGATGGTGCAATGGCAATCGTCCCCGTGCAGGCGGGCCCCAGATCGGACAGGATGTCGCCAAACAGATTCGAAGCGACCACTACGTCAAAACGCTCGGGACTAAGCACGAAACGGGCTGCTAGGATGTCGATATGGTATTTATCCCAGCGGACATCGGGAAAGCTCGGGCCCATCGCCTCCACCCGCTCATCCCAATATGGCATACTGATCGCAATGCCATTCGACTTGGTGGCCGATGTCAGGTGTTTTTTAGGCCGGCTTTGCGCCAGCTCAAACGCATACTTCAGGATACGGTCGACACCCTTGCGCGTAAAGACAGATTCCTGCAGCACGGTCTCGCGCTCCGTCCCCTCGAACATGCGCCCGCCCACGGATGAATACTCTCCTTCCGTATTTTCACGCACCACATAAAAGTCGATATCACCGGGCTTTTTATTCGCCAGCGGACACGGCACGCCAGGCATCAAGCGCACGGGCCGCAAGTTGACGTATTCATCGAACTCGCGCCGGAATTTCAATAGCGAACCCCATAAGGAGATATGGTCAGGCACCTTCTCCGGCCAGCCCACGGCGCCAAAATAGATGGCGTCGAAATCCTTGAGCTGGGCAAACCAATCCGAGGGCATCATCTGGCCGTGTTCAAGGTAGTAGTCACAATTCGCCCATGCCATCTTCGTGAACTGCAGGTCGATATTGAAGCGGCACGCGGCGGCCTCGACAACACGCAACCCTTCCGGCATAACTTCATTGCCGATGCCGTCGCCGGCGATGACTGCAATTCGGTGTACGGGCATACGATTCTCCTGGTGATAGATGGATGTTAGCTGTATGCGTTGATGATACTGGCGCCGGATCAGAATACAATCAGGGAATTCATAACCCAAGTATTCACATTTCGTGGTCAATCAATGAAGCATACGCCGCTGCTGGAAGACTTACGCCTGTTTTGCCAGGTCGCCCATAAAACCAGTTTCGCCGCCACGGCCTTGGAACTGGGCATTTCCAAGGCGGTCGTCAGTAAGCGCATCAGCATGCTGGAAGCGGCGCTGCAGGTACGTTTGCTGCACCGGACCACGCGCCGGGTCAGCGTCACCGATCACGGCGAGATCGTGCGGCAATGGGCGCAGCGCATCCTGGAAGATGTCGAGCAGATGGGGGAAGCGGTAGCGCAGTCCAAACTGCAGCCGCAAGGCGTGCTGCGCATCTGCTCCAGTTCCGGCTTTGGGCGCAACCGGCTTGGGCCTGCCCTATCCCAGCTGGCACGCCAGTATCCAGACCTGAAAATACAGCTGGAATTACTCGACCGGCCTGTAGATCTGCTGGGCGAAGGTTTCGATCTCGACGTTCGCATCGGCGTGGTCCATGAACCGGACCTGATCGCCCACCGCATTGCAAGCAATCAACGCGTACTGTGCGCCGCGCCCGCCTACCTTGCACAACGCGGGACGCCGGGCACCCTGGCGCAGTTGCGCGAGCATGACTGCATCGTCATCCGCGAACGCGACCAGGATGGACGGCGCTGGAAACTGCTAGGGCCGCAAGGACTGGAAACGGTGAAGGTCGATGGGCCGCTCTCGGCCAACAATGGCGAGATCGTCCATCAATGGGCGCTGGACGGCCACGGCATCATCTTGCGCTCGGCATGGGATGTGGAAAGCAACCTGGCGCAAGGCAAGCTGGTGCGCATTTTGCCCGCGTATCAACAGGCTGCCGATGTGTGGGCGGTGACCACCTCGCGGCTGTCGAACTCGGCCAAGGTCAGGGCGTGCGTGCAATTTTTACAACAATGGCTGCAAGCCCGCGCCTGATTATCGACACCAGGCATCTACACCAGGCGCGCCACATCCGGATACAGACGTGCCAGGGTATCGGAAGTGATGGACGACATGAGGGGCAAGACGCGCTCGGCAGCCTGCTCGGGCGATTTATCCCGTCGCACTTCTTTCCACAACTCGGCCAAAGCAGCGTCATGGCGTGCCACTGCCTGCTCGACTTCATCCTGCCAGAAGGCCGGCGCCTCGCTTTCCACAAAGTTGCCGCGGCCACGGCCAAAGTGCGCCACCGCCAGGTAACGCAGCACGCCCGCCACCACCAGTGTACGCAGGAAAGCATCCGTAAATTGCATGATGGGCTCGTTGCGGTCCGTGCCGGAATTAAACCCCCAGGCTGCGCCCGCAAACGTCAGTGCACCGACCACGCCGCCAAGCAAGGCGCCTGTGCCCAAGGTGAGGCCGCCGGAAATCAGGTCGGCCGACAGCCCCGTCGCGGCACCGGAAATCATGGCGCCCAAGAGTCCCGCTTGCGCCTTGTCGATCGGCGCGCGCACGGCGAAATTTTCCCGTATACGGCTATTGATCTTATGCGCATCGGTCGGGTCGAGTTTGTGCAAGATCAACAGTTCACGCGTGGTCATGCTGCTGTGCGTATTGAGCCGCGCCACCAGGCTAGCCATGGCCTTTTCCTGGCGTTGCTGCTCTGCATTCTTACCGATACCCACTACCTGCAAAGCCGATTTCAGCAAGCCCCTGGACGCCGGATCAATGGCTTCGCGATCCTGCCCTGCCACCGCCAGTTGCGTAGCCAGCAAGTGCATGGCCTGCTGAAAACGCGCCGTATTCTGCTCTTGCCAGGCAGCAAACAAACGCGCATAGCCAATTTGCTGCGACTGCGGCAACAATTTACCCACGGCTTCGTAAAACACCCGCTCATGTACCCAGCAGCGGGCAAAGGCATCGAGCGCCAGGACGTCACGCACGATCGGATACTGCTGCAAATGGTCGCGCCAGCGCGTCTGCTCGCCGTGCTCCTCATTCCCCGGACGCGGCGGCCCCATCTGGTTCAGCAAAACCACCACCGGCTTATCCAGCCAGGCGAGGATTTTCATTTCCGCCGACAAGTAACCCGCGTCCCGGGGATTTTCAGAGGAGTTAACCAGGTACAACACCACGTCGGCAGAGTCCTTGGCCGTGCGCAGCGCTTGCTGACTGAGCCAGAACGGACGGTCGCGGTAACGGTCCAGCACTTCGCGCAAGAACCAGCCGATGGGATTGCCCGATTGTCCCAGACGCTTGAGCAGGCGCACGGAATCGCCGAAGCCCGGCGTGTCCCATAATTGCAGGGCATCCCCCTGCGACGTGGCCAGCAAGGTATGCGATTCCGCAAACACGGTCACGTGGGCAGCATCGCGCACTTCGCCGATGTCGACGCCCACCAAGGTGCGCGCCAGTGTCGTCTTGCCATTATTCGTGTGCGAAATCAGCGCGAACTGAATCTGCACCGCATCATCCCACACATCTTTATTCACATTCACACTCATGCTGCTGCCGATACTTTCAGCCCGACACCGGCATCAAGCGGGTGCAAGGCAGGATTGAGCAAATTGACCCGGGTGGCCGTAGTTTTGTGGAACTGGCAGAACTGTTGCCACAAGGCGACTCGTTCCGCCAGGCGCGCGCCGTTATCCACCTGCTCGCCCGCGCGCTCCAGATAGCTGGACTCGTCGATCAGGACGGCGATGCCGCGTGCCGACGATTGCGCCAGGTAATCGAGGAAGGCGCCATGATTTTCCTTTTCCGGCGTCGCCGTCAGGTTGAACAGCACGGCCGTGATATTGACTTGTGGATCGTTCAGATCCGTGTCGCGCAAGACGTCCTGCGGCTCTTCGCCATACGACGTTGACGGACGCAGCATCATGCGACCCTGCTCGCCGAACAGCATGAGGGAGATTTGCCCCAGGCCCTTGTGGCGTGCCTCATCGACAGTAAAGCTGTATGGCAAGACGCGCAGCATGCCGCCTGTGGCCACGCCGATGCTTTCATTGAGCTTGCGGAAATACGGTTGATCGAGATCCAGCGGAAAGTTCCTGGCCAAGCGCGCGGCGCGCCAATTGTTGACCAAGGCCAAGATCAGGCGGGGAACGACCACCAGCAGGAAGATGGTTGCCGCATACAAATGCACCCAGCGCGCGCCGCCTTCGACAGTTGTCGTTTGCGGGAAACGCAGCGCTTCGATTTCCGCCAGCGAAAAACCTTGCAAATGAAACAGGGCGATGGCCGGTGCGAACAGGGTCGAAAGCAGGCTGTGCACTTGGCCGGCATTCAAAAAAGTGCTTTCCCAGCCGGCCGCGTATTGCGACAGGAAGCCACGCGCATACAGCGAGGCAACGGCGCCGATGGCAAACATGGCGGCGCTCAAGTGGATGGTGCGGCTCAGCCGCGCGGCCGTCAGTTTGGCGCTCAAATGCGCCCATTCTCCCATGAAGCTGAGCAAGCCCGAGGACAGGGCGTGCGGCAGCTTGCGCGGCAAGGCCAGGCGGCCCACGCTCAGGTGGCGCACCAGTCCCGCTTTCGGCCAGCCCAGGGAATGCGAAGGGATGCATAGCCAGATCAGCAAGCCCAGGTAGACCAGCACATTCCAGGCAATAATTAGCAACAAGGGCGCCGACAGCAGATCCACGCGATGGGGATCCGTGATGCGGTCGAGCCCGGCGCCCAGCAGCAGTGCCAGCAAGGGCAAGGTCAGCGCCAGGGTTTTCATGCCGTTACGGCGTTTCGCGAAAGCGGCGAAGGCAGGCGTGCGTTCGGTGATGCGCTTGAGGATCAGCTCGGAGCGCTGCTGCAGGAAATCGTCACCTGTCACTTCGGCCTGCTTGCCCGAAGCTTGCCACTGCGCAAGCTCACGCGCGCTGCGGCTGGCATACATGCGGTCATCCTCGCTGAGGACTTCTTTTTTCTGGTCGGCCGTCTCGATAGCACGGACCAATACCACTTCTCTCGCAATCTGCTCGTTCATGGTGCTCCTGTTTTTGTATGAAACGACAACTAGACAGGCAGATTGTGACGTACTTTTGTGTTTCAGGCCAACGCGTCCTCGTCCCGGAGCAGCTTATGCAGCAGATATATCAGGAAAGAAGCGATCCAGGCAGACCACAAGGTGTGTGTGAAAAATTGCGTACCATGCAATTGCTGCTGCCAGCCTGCCGCCAAACCACACAACAGCATGACACAAGCGAACAGAAGCGCCGTGCGTGGCCGTTCGGGCAGACAGAACAATGGCAAGGCCAGCATCCACCAGGCAGTGTTCGCCTGCGTGGCGGGCAGGCAGACCATACCAGAGGCACTGGCCGGCAATGTTTCCAGCAGGCGCGTGTACGGCTCCAGTCCCCCATAGCGCAACAAATCCGTGGGGCAAGGCACATCGCTGAAAGAAGAGAGCAAATAAATACTTAACGGCACCAGAACGGCCGACAAGGCCACGACGCGCAAGGCGCTGCGGCGTGAAGCAAGCCAGGCCAGCGGGTGCAAGGTGTCCCAGATGGCCAAGCTGATCAAGGCGGAGCCAAGCGAGATCATGCCGAGCTGGAAATTACCCGCCCACGCACTGCCCGTGCCAGCAAATTGCCCACGCGTCCCGTCGAACATACTGTCGGCGATCATGAGATCGAGGTTGCTGTAATTGCCGATCCAGAGTATTAGCATGGCCGACAGCATCAAGGCGCTATCGATGCCTTTGGACGTTTTGACGAGTTTAAGCTTGGCCAACATGGATGCACACATTTACTTGATGAGAATGGAAGTCATCGTACAGTGTGAATATGAAGAGAACATGACGGTGCCCGCCGTGCACAACATATGGTGATAATGCAAAAGGCAGCGCGCAGCGCTGCTTA
>NZ_JAXQNT010000023.1:0-6223 GCF_034427795.1 Janthinobacterium sp. GMG1 | reverse complement strand
CAGGCACGGCGATCGCCACGCTGCTGGAATAGGAGCGTGAACCCGTGTATGGGCCGCTGCCGGTGCTGCTGTCGGTCGCGGTGACGGTAAAACTGTACCCGCCGGTCGCCGTGGGCGTGCCGGACAGGGTGCCGTCCGCCGCCAGGCTCAGGCCCGTCGGCACGCTGCCGGCAGTGACGGCATAGCTGTACGCTGCCGTACCGCCGGCGGCGGTGATGCCCTGGCTGTAGGCCACGCCGGAAGTCATGGCCGGCAAGACCGTCGGCGTAATGCTGATCGTTGGCGCATTGACAGTCATCGAGTAGGCGCGCGCACCGGAATACGGACCGCTGCCCGTCGAACTGTCCGTGGCGCGCACGGTAAAGTTGAAGACGCCGCCCGCCGTCGGCGTGCCCGACAACAGACCGCCGCTGGACAGGCTAAGGCCGGCCGGCAAGGCGCCAGCGGTGATGGCGTAGGTGTATGGCGCGGCGCCGTTCGCGGCCGTCACGTTCTGGCTGTAAGCCGTACCCACGGCTGCCGCTGGCACGGTACTTGGCGCAAGCGTGATGGTGGGCCCGCTGACCGTAATCGTCACGGTAGCCGGCACCGAGGTGCCAGCGCCGTTGCTGGCCGTGTAGGTAAAGCTGTCTGGCCCGCCATAGCCTGCCGTCGGCGTATAGGTGATGCTGGTGCCGCTGGCCGTTGCCGTGCCGTGCGAGGCGCCGGATGCGACGGCCACCGAGGTCGCCGCGCCGCCGCTCAAGTTCAGGGTGATCGGATTGGCGCTGCTGCCATAAGCCACCGTGGCGCTGACGGCGCCGGCAACCGGTGCAGCGAAATAAGTGAATTGATCGGCCACGCCGGTGGTGCTGGTGCCGCCCGCCGTGGTCACGCGCACGTCGATAGTTCCAGCAACGCGGGGCGGCGCCGTCGCCGTGATCTGCGTGGCGCTGTTGACGGTGTAGCCGGTGGCCGCCGTGGCGCCGAACGTCACGGCTGTCGTGCCGCCAAAATTCGAACCGCTGATGATGACGGCGCCGCCGCCGGTGGTAGGTCCAGAAGTAGGCGAAATGCTGCTCACCACCGGTGCCGCCACATACGTGAACTGGTCCGCCGCGCCGGCCGCGCTGGTGCCACCAGGTGTGGTGATGATCACGTCGACAGTGCCAGCAACGCCGGGCGGCGCCGTCGCCGTGATCTGCGTGGCGCTGTTAACCGTGAAGCTGGTCGCTGCCGTGGAGCCGAAGGTCACCGCCGCGGCGCCTGTAAACCCCGTGCCCGTAATGGTGACGCTGGTGCCGCCAGCAGTAGGACCTGCCGTGGGCGAAATGCTCGTCACCGTCGGTACCGCCACAAAGGTGTACTTGTCCGCCGCGCCGGCGGCGCTGGTGCCACCAGGTGTGGTGACGGTCACGTCGACAGTACCAGCAACGCCGGGCGGCGCCGTCGCCGTGATCTGCGTGGCGCTGTTGACCGTGAAGCCGGTCGCTGCCGTGGCGCCGAAGGTCACCGCCGCGGCGCCGGTAAAGCCCGTGCCCGTGATGATGACGGTGCTGCCGCCAGTGGCCGGGCCTGCCGTGGGCGAAATGCTGGTGACCGTTGGCGCAGGAATATACGTGAACTGGTTCGCGGCGCCGGTGGCGCTGGTGCCGCCGCTTGCGGTGACGGTCACGTTCACGGTGCCGGCGCTGCCCGCTGGCGACGTGGCTGTCATGGTCGTGGCATTGACCACGGTGACGCTGACGCCATTGTTGGCGCCAAACTTCAGCGCCGTGACTCCTGTAAAACCGGTACCGGTGATCGTGACGGCCGTGCCGCCGGTCGCAGGGCCGGAGGCAGGCGACACGGCGGTGATGGTCGGCGGCGGCTGGGCGTTGATCACCAGGGAATAGCTTCTGGACGTGTTATACGGTCCGTTGCCGCCCGTGACATCCGTCGATTTGATCACGAAGTTGAAGGTACCCAGGCTGCCTGGCGTGCCCGAAATCAGGCCGCTGCTCGACAAGGTCAGGCCCGGCGGCAAGCTGCCCGACTCCACTACATAGGTATAGGGCGCGGTGCCATTGGAAGTGGACATCTGCTCGCTGTAGGGCGTCGACAGCCCCCCAGGAGACAAGACGGTGGGCGTAATGGACAAGATCGGTATGGCGATCGACACGGAATAGTTCTTGGTGACGGTCAGCGGCGTGCCTGACGTCGAATCGGTCACCTTGACGCTGAATACATAGGCACCGGTAGCGTTCACGGTGCCGGAAATCACGCCGCTCGACGACACGGTTATACCAGGTGGCATGGTTCCGGAGTCAAGCGCATAGGTATAGGGCGCCACGCCGCCGCTCGCCGACATGGCCTGGCTGTACGGCACGCCAATCACGGGTGGCGTCAAACCGGCCGGCGAAACGGTAAAGGCTGCCGCGGGAGGCAAGACAGTCACCGTGAAAGTCACGGCCTTGCTGTCCTCGTCCCACAGAACAAAGCTGTCGGACAAGGCCCCGTCGCCATTATTGATATAGGTCGCAATGCCGGTACCGTTACCCACGAGCCCGGTAATCGTGCCGTGCAACGCCGTCGCGCCATTGTCCGTCAGGCCAAATTCGCTACAGTCAGACAAATCAATCACATAGGGGGCTCCTGATGCGACGGTAAAACTTCTCTGATTGGGAGTACATTTCGTGCTCGGATCACCCGGATCCGCCTGTGCAGGACCTGCGACGAGTCCCAGCATCACCAGGCACAGCGAAGCGAACCAGTGCACGAAAAGGCCCGAGACTGGCGGCCTGTCCGCGGCACGGTTTGGCATTCGTCCCTGGTTCCCCACAAAAAAAGAACGCAGGAAAAAATGTGCCGGGCGGCCAATAATATCGTTGCAAGTACGCAACATAGTTTCTCCAATACAGAGTTTTTCAGACGAAATTCAGACAAAAATGAACGTGATTTCAGGCCGTCGGCAATGCCCATTCCGAGCTCTTCCAGAGTGCCAACAGATGTTGACGCTTGCCATATGACAACGTATGCTACTCCGAGATTTCAATAAAGTAACTATAACAAAAAGGGTTTTTCAAAACACAATATTGATTACAAATGGAAAATATTATTTTCTTAACATTTGATGGCATTCCAACCGTGGGAGAACGATGATGGCTGATGTGTATCTAGGACAAATCATGATGGGCGGTTTCAATTTTGCGCCGCGTGGCTTTGCAGCATGTAACGGGCAATTGCTGCCAGTTGCACAGAATCAGGCGCTGTTTGCGCTGTTGGGGACGTATTACGGCGGCAATGGCAGTACCACCTTTGCCCTGCCTAACTTGCAAGGCAGTACTCCTGTGGGAGCTGGCGGTTCGGTGGATGGCTCCTGGCAGCCCGCCCCCTATCAGATTGGCACGCGGGCGGGAGTGGAGGCTGTCACCTTGCTACCGACCCAGATTCCGGCGCACACGCATGCGGCCAATGCGGTGACGGCGCCCGGTACCTCGAAAAACCCCACGAATACCCTGTTTGGCGGCAGTGGCGCGGAATCCATCTACGGTTCGGCCGGCCCGCAAGTCACCCTGTCCGGTCAGACCCTGGCGTTGGCCGGCGGCAACCAGGCGCATCCCAACATGCAGCCGTTCTCGGTCATCAACTTCAATATCGCCTTGAGCGGTATCTTCCCGTCGCGCAACTAACGAATCAGCCACTTCTTACGGAGCATAGTCATGACCACACCCTATGTCGGCGAAATTCGCCTGTTTTCCTTTCCCCGCATTCCCAGCGGCTGGTTCGCCTGCGACGGCAGCCTGAAACCGATCTCCGAATACGAGGTACTGTTCGTCCTGCTGGGCACCACCTACGGCGGTGATGGCGTCACCACCTTTGCCGTGCCCGACCTGCGCGGCCAGGTTCCCCTGCATATGGGCACCGGTCCCGGCCTGAGCAACCGGCCCATCGGACTGAGAAGCGGCAGCGAATCGGTGACCTTGCTGGCCACCCAGCTTCCTACGCATACGCACCCGTTCAATGTGAACAGCACCCTGGCGACGGCGAATGTGCCAGCAACCAACCTCCTGCTGACGGCCCCGTCGAATAACGACAAGATGTACACGAGCGATCTGACCGGCCTGACCGCCTATGCACTGGCAACCACCGCCACGGGCGCGACAGGCGGCAACCTGCCGCACGAGAACACCATGCCGACCCTGACCGCCTCATTTTGCATCGCATGGGCAGGCATTTTCCCATCGCAGCAATAACAGCCGGCACGCAAGCGCAGCCACTAACATCGATCAGGAGAACCTACCGTGACATCACCATACATTGGCGAGATACAAGTCTTCGGCTTCAATTTCACACCCTACGGTTGGGCCAGCTGCAATGGCGCCACCCTGCAAATCCAGCAATATAGTGCCCTGTTTTCATTGATCGGCACGCAGTATGGCGGCAATGGCACCACCACCTTCCAGCTGCCCAACTTCACGGGACGCGCTCCCTGCAGCCAGGGACAAGGACCAGGACTGACACCGCGCGTGATGGGCGAAACCTTCGGTAGCAACAGTGTCACGTTGAACGTCACGGAGATCCCGAACCACACCCATCAGCTCAATGTGTACCGCCAGCCCACCGCCGGCCTGCAGCACAACACACCGCTCAGTGGCGATGGCTTGATTGCGCTTGGCGGCACGTCCGCATTCGTGCCGACGACGCCACCCAATGTCACGCTGGCCCCTGCGGCGATCGGTACCGCTGGCGGCGGCCAGCCGCACGAAAACCGCCAGCCGTTGCTGGCGGTCAATTTCTGCATCGCCCTGCAAGGCGAATTCCCGTCGTTTGATTAAGTTGGATTAATCCAGGCAGGCGGCGCCATCGCGGCGCCCGCCCTGCCTTTCTCCCCGTACTGGCCTCAGTTAAACACTGCCTGGTACAGAAAGCCGTGGCTGTCACGCGCCACCGGCACCAGAAAGATACCCACCTCGCCAAACGCCTCATGCTGCATCTGGAAGATTTTCTGGTTGAACAGGATGGGCGAGCTATTGTGAAACAGCAGGCTGAACGGCTTGCGCATCAAGCCCTCCAGGGTCGCTGTCGGCAGCGGGCGCACTTCCTTCAGGACAAAGGCGGCATTCCCGTCAGCGGCCGCAACAAACGTCTCGTTGACGCGCGCGGCAAAATGTTCGAGGGTCAGGACATTCATCATTCCAGGTATTCCATTCCGTAAGCAGTGTGGTCAAGACGATGCCTGATTCTAATGGAATCATTGCCGCCCTGACACGGCAATGACATGAAAAAAACAGGCGTCACATGCGCCACGGGGCGGAAGCAAGCTGCTCCCGCCCCGTGGCGTCACTCCGTGATTCGCAGCCCTACTTGAGCGGCATGGCGATGCCGAACATCACCGACTGGGTCCGCCCGCTATCGATATTCAGATTGCTGTTGTAGTCCAGCGTAATCGTCATGCCGTTCGACAGTAGCAGTTTGACGCCCAACCCGGCCGCCCAGTTGCCCGTCTGCTGCGGCACCGTGCGGATCACGTACACGGGACCGTCGGCCACCAGGTCGGCATACGCCAGGCGCGCATCATCGGCGCCCTGGAACTGGTGCCGGTACTCGAGCCTCGCGCGCGGGAACCACGTGCCCAGGCCGCCCACATAGATGCCCTCGGCACGCACGCCCAGCGCGCCGATGCGCGAACGCACCGTCTGCTTGAAGTAGCTCAGGGCATTGATGCCCGCCGCCTTCTCCGTGTACGGATCGAGCTTGGCCGACATCAGTTCCACGCGGCCATATGGCGACCACATCCAGGTTTCCTGGCGCATCTCCATGCCGCCCACCAGCGCCCCGAACACTTGCTTGCCGTCACGTTCACCGGTGGCGAAACCGCTGCCATCGCTCAGGTAACGCGAGGCGTCGTACTGCAAGGTACCGTAGCCGAGCACGCCATCGAGGAACACGCCCTTGCTCGGACGCAGGCTGCCATACACGGCCGCCACGGCGCTGTCGGCCGTGCTGCGACTGCCGTTCTGGCCCACGTCGCTGCGGTCATGGCTGAAACCGGCGCCCACGCCCAGGGTGGCCAGGTCGCTGAGGCGGTAATCGCCACCCACGCTGACACCATTCGTGCGGAAGCGGAAGCCCGTCTCGCGGCCATTCACATAATGCTGGCCGAAGTCCACTGCGCCACCGAGCCACAGCGACAACGCCTGCTTCTGCGTGTCCGGCTTTTGCGGCATGTCCGGCAAGCCCTGCGTGGCGCCGCTGACATCAA
>NZ_JAXQNT010000022.1:0-12702 GCF_034427795.1 Janthinobacterium sp. GMG1 | reverse complement strand
AGGCCGCCGCGGCTGCCGCCGCCACCGCAGCGCTGGCGCAAGCGGCTGCCACGGCAGCGGCAGCGGCCGACGCCGCCGCCACCGCCAGCGCCGCCGCAGCGGCAGCATCGCTGCTCGCCGCACAGGCGGCGCAGGCCGACGACACTGCCGCCAATCAGGCAGCGGCCAATGCCGCCGCCGCCGCCGCCGCGCACACGGCGGCCATCGCCGCCGACGCCCTGGCCGTCAGTACGGCGGCAACGGCTGCCACGGCCCTGGCAGCGGCCACGGCCGCGCAGAACGACGACGACGTGGCCGCGGCAGCCGCCGCCCAGGCAGCGGCCTCGCTGGCGCTCACCCAGGCGGCACAGGCCGACGATGCAGCGACAGCGGCTGCCACGGTCAACGCCAACAATGCGATAGCAGCGGCAGCGGCAGCCCATGCGGCCGATGCGGCCGCGCCGCTGGCGCAGGCGCAGGCCGCCGCTTCCCTGCTGGCCCTGCAAGCGGCGCAAGCCGATGACGCGGCCGCCGCCAGCGCGGCCGCCGCAGCGGCGCAAGCACATGCCAATGCAAGTGCCGCGTATGCGGACGACGCGGCGGCAGCCCAGGCCAATGCGGACGCACAGGCGGCCGACGTGGCCCTGGCGCAAGCGAACGCCCTCGCCGCGCAGACCGACGCCAACGCCCTGGCGGTGATATCGAATGCGGATGCCGCCCACGCCGCCGCCGTGCAAGCCATCGCCGACCAGACCGATGCCGTGGCGCTCACGCAGGCCGCCGATGCGGCAGTGGCAGCGGCGCTGGCAGCGGCGCAGACGGCCGCCCTGACGGACGCCAATGCCCTGCACCTGGCAGCCGATGCGGCCGCCGCCGCCGCCCTGCAGGCACAGGCGCAGGCTGACCTGACGGATGCAAGCTCGCTGACGGTGGCGGCGAATGCCGATGCCGCCGCAGCGGCGGCAGCCCAGGCGCAAGCCGACCTGACGGACGCGAGCCAGCTGTTCGTGCTGAGCCAGAATGCCCTGCACAACCCGCTGACGGTAGCCGACTTCAGCACCGGCCTGCCGGCCGCCGGCGGCGACGTGATCGACATGTCGGCCATCGCCGACCTGACGGCCTCGGTCGCCGTGGGCGTCAACGTGGGCACGGACTTCAGCAACAACAACCTGTTCATCTTCGACGGCACGTCCGTGTCGATCGGCGCGGCGGCCAGCGCCATCGCAGCCGACGACAGCGTCTTGTCGGGCCAGGGCTACATCGTCATCGCCGATGCGCAGAACAGCGGCGCCGTGACGGTGTATCACTCGAGTGACCTGAGCAACGCCAACGCCATCGACACGGCGCTGGTGCTGCTCAGCGGGGTGAACATCACGCAACTGACGGCGGCCAACTTCGTCGTCTGAAGCGGGGCACCCACGCCAGGCGCCGCGCCTGGCACGGCAGCGGGAGCGCAGCGCAACACGGCGCGCTCCCGCCACAACTTGAAATACGTCAGGCCTGGTGCCGGAAAAATACGGGATGAGATTACGCGGTTTCCCAACATTGTCTTCACTGCCACGCATCGCGGCCTTGCTTGCCGCCGTGACCATGGCATCGGTATCGTCTTTCGCCGGCGCCCAGGGCGCCACCGCCTGGAGCTTCGACCAGGTCTTGCAGCAGGCGCTGCAAAGCCATCCCGCCGTGCAGGGCAGGCGTTCGGCGCAGGCAGCCGCGCGGGCAGAACTCGATGGCGCGCAATGGCAGCGCTTTCCCAGCCTGTCTGCGGAAGTGCCCACCGGTTCCCAGGAAACGGGCGGTGTGGTGCGCATCGAGCAGCCGCTGTGGAGCGGCGGGCGCATCGACGCCGGCATCGATGCCGCCGGCAGCCGGGTCGACGCGGCCGGCGCCGCCATCGAGGAAGAACGCCTGACCCTCTCCCTGCGCGTGATCGCCGCCTACACGGAAGCGCTGCGCCAGACGGCGCGCGTGCGCTCCGCGGAAGGCGGATTGGCCGAACACCAGCGCCTGCTGGACATGATCAAGCGCCGCGTGGTGCAGTCGGTCAGTTCGCAGACGGACCAGCGCCTGGCCGAATCGCGCGCCTACCAGGCGGCCAACGACGTATCAAATGCGCGCCAGGCGCTGGAAAACGCACTGGCGCAACTGTCGCAACTGGCCGGCAAACCCGTGCGCCTCGTCAGCGCCACGGGCATCGGCGTGGGCGAACCGCTGCCCGACGCCAGCCTGGAACGGGTCATGCGCCAGGCCATCGACTACTCCCCCACCTTGCACCGCCTCGATTTCGAGGCGCAGGCGGCCGATTCCGAAATCACCCTGCAGCGCTCGGCCTACATGCCGAAAGTGGTGCTGCGCATGGAAAAGCCCACGGGCGGCATCAATGCCGACAACCGCACGCGCGCCATGCTGGTGCTGCAGGCGCAGCCGGGCGCCGGCCTGTCGGCCAAGGCTGGCGTGGATGCCGCCGTGGCCCGGCGCGAAGGCGCGCGCGCCGCGCACGACGTGGCCGAACGCGAGGTGCGCGAGCGTTTTACGCTGGATTGGAACGAGGCCGAAGCGAGCCGCCAGCGCCTGGGCAACGCGGTCGAAGCCAGCACCACCTCGACGCAGGTATTCGAGTCGTATGCGCGCCAGTACGTGATCGGCCGCAAGAGCTGGAACGACGTGCTCAACG
Source organism: Janthinobacterium sp. GMG1 (assembly GCF_034427795.1). Classification (NCBI taxonomy): domain Bacteria; kingdom Pseudomonadati; phylum Pseudomonadota; class Betaproteobacteria; order Burkholderiales; family Oxalobacteraceae; genus Janthinobacterium; species Janthinobacterium sp. GMG1. The sequence goes on along the minus strand of NZ_JAXQNT010000022.1, from coordinate 10,049 downwards.
CCGTGCGCGAAGCAACCCAGGCACAATTTTCGCTGGAAGACACGCGCGCGCAGGCGATCGCCGCCAGCCTGCGCCTGGCCGCGCAAACGGGCACCCTGGCCGGGCGCACGGCGCCGGCGGGCATGGTGCGCGCCAATTGACCGCCACAGGACACGAACAGGAGACAGCGTGGATACCTCCATCAAACATGGCTTGCTGACACTCATCGAGCGGGCCGCCCGCCTGACGGGCCAGCACGTGCCCGCCGCCCGCCTGGCCGACCTGCAGCGCCAGCTCGATGACGTCGACGACAGCGGCGCACCCGGCGCGGTATTGACCAGCATCTGGCAGGCGGCCGGCCTGGAAGGCTCGGCGCACCCGCTGCACGAGCCGTCGCCGGGAGAGCTGCCGTTCGCCGTCTACAGCGCCAGCACGGGCTGGGGCTTGCTGCAGTCGCGCGGTGCCGACGGCGCCTGGCGCGGCGAAGGCGTCGATGGGCGCGCCTTGCAACTGGCCTCGCTGGCCGGCCTGGCCTGCGTGGGCCTGCCGCGCCGCAGCGAAAAAAGCGGCGCCCGCCCCGGCGCCCTGGGCCTGGTGCGCAACGCCCTGTGGCTGAAGAAAAGCGTGTTTGTCGACGCCGTGCTGGCCACCGCGCTGGTGACCCTGCTGACCATGGCCACTTCGCTGTTTTCCATGCAGGTGTACGACCGCGTGATTCCGAACCAGAGCTTCAGCACCCTGTGGGTGCTGGTGGTGGGTGTGGCCCTGTCGATCGGCCTGGAATTCATCCTCAAGCAGGTGCGCAGCCGCATCGTCGACCACTCGTGCAATGACGTCGACCATGAATTGTCCGAGTGGTTTTTCCAGCGCATGCTGGGCATCCGCATGGAGTCGCGCCCCGCGTCCGTCGGCACCCTGGCGGCGCAAGTGAAAGGCTTTGAAATGGTGCGCGGCGTGCTGACGTCGACCTCGCTGTTCGTGCTGACAGACGTCCCCTTCGCCCTGATTTTTCTCGCCATGATCACCATCATCGGCGGCTGGCTGGTGGTGGTGCCGCTGGTGGCCCTGCCGCTGGCCCTCGTGTGCGGCCTGATGTTCCAGCGCGCCATCGAAAGCCATACGCGCAAGAACCTCAACGCCAGCAACCGCAAGGCCGGCTTGCTGGTGGAAGCCGTCGATGGCGTGGAAACGCTCAAGGGCAGCAGCGCCGAATGGATGATGCAGGCGCGCTGGGCCGAACTGGTGGCCGAGAGCAGCCACGCGGAGCAGAATATCCGCGACTATGCGGCCCTGTCGCAAAACATCACGGCCGCCTTCCAGCAGCTGACCAATGTGGCGCTGATCTCCATGGGCGCGTGGTTCGTGGCCGAAAACCAGATGACCATGGGCGCCCTGATGGCTTGCACCATCATCAGCAACCGCGCCCTGATGCCCATCGTGCAGCTGCCCGCCGTGATGGTGCAGTGGGCGCATGCGCGCGCCTCGATCGACGGACTGGAACAGGTCATCAGCCTGCCCAACGAGGCCGATAACGCGCAGTTCGCGCTGACGCCGCGCAGCCTCGATACGGGCTTGCGCTTCGAACGCATCCGCTTTACGTATGGCGGCGCGCAAAAGGTGGCGCTGGAAGTGGAAAATCTCGCCATCCGTCCTGGCGAGCGCGTCGGCCTGGTGGGCGCCATCGGTTCGGGCAAGAGCACCCTGCTGAAGCTGGCCTCGGGCCTTTACCAGCCGGCCGAAGGCAAAGCCTACCTGGGCGACGTCGACATGGCCCTGCTGGCGCCGGCCGTGGTGCGCGAAATGGTCGGCTACCTGCCGCAGGAAACGCGGCTGTTCAGCGGCACCCTGCGCGACAACCTGTTATTGGGGCTGGCCGACCCGGGCGAGGAAGCGATCCTGGCTGCCGCCAAACGCACGGGATTGATCGAGCTGATACTGGGCCAGCCACGGGGACTGGCGCTGGGCATCACCGAAGGCGGGCGCGGCGTCTCGGGCGGCCAGCGCCAGCTGATCGCCGTCACGCGTTTGCTGCTGGCCAAGCCGCGCATCTGGCTGCTCGATGAACCGACGGGCGCCATGGATGCGAAAACGGAAGCGCGCATCGTCGGACTGTTGGGCGAACTGGCGGCCGAAGGCGTGACCATGGTCGCCACCACGCACAAGAACGCCCTCTTGCCCCTGCTCGACCGCCTGGTGGTGCTGCAGGCGGGACGGGTGCTGCTCGACGGTCCGCGCGATGCCGTGCTGGCCAAGCTGTCGGGCAAGCCGCAGGCTGTGCCCAGTACAACACCTGCGCCGGTGGCGCAAGGAGCCGTCGCATGAAACTGGCCAGGGTCGAAGCGAAAGAGGAAGCGAAACGGGGCCGGGTGCTGATCTGGAGCTGCACGGCGGCGCTGGCGGGTGTCATCGCCTGGGCTTCATGGGCGGAGCTGGACCAGGTCACGCGCGCCAACGGCCAGGTGATCGCCAGCTCGCGCAACCAGATCATCCAGGTGGCCGATGGCGGCGTGCTGGCCGAGCTGCGCGTGCATGAAGGCAGCGTAGTGAAAAAGGGCGAATTGCTGGCGCGCTTTGACCGCACGCGGGCCGAGACAAGCTACCTGGAAAGCACGGCCAAGGCGGCCGGGCTGAAGGCGGCCGTGGCGCGCCTGCAGGCGGAAGTGTTTGGCGGCGCGCCCAAGTTCCCGCCCGAACTGCAGGCGTTCCCGGAATTTCGCGCCAACCAGCTGGCCCTGTTCAGCAAGCGCCAGGGCGCCGTGCAGGCGGAAGTCAGTTCGCTGGACAGCGCCATGAAGCTGATCAAAGAAGAGCTGGAAATGAATCTGCCGCTGCTGGAAACGGGGGACGTCAGCCGCGCCGAGGTGCTGAAACTGCGGCGGCAAGTGGTCGACATCCAGGCGCAGATCACCAACCGGCGCAACAAATATCTGCAGGACAGCCAGACGGACCTGGTAAAAGCCCAGGAAGACCTGGCCGGCGTGCTGCAGACGGTGACGCAGCGCAAGGAGCAGCTGGGCTCGACGGATATCTACGCGCCCACGGACGGCATCGTGCGCAACGTGCGCCTCACCACCCTGGGCGGCGTGGCCAAGCCGGGCGAAGAAATCCTGCAGATCGTGCCGACGGACGATGACCTGATCATCGAGGCGAAAGTCAAACCGGCCGACATCGCCTTCATCAAGCCAGGCCTGCCCACGGCCGTGAAACTGGACGCCTACGACTACGGCATCTACGGGCGCCTGCGCGGCACCGTCAGCTACATCAGCGCGGACACCTTAAGTGAAGACAACAAGGGCAACGAACAGCCATACTATCGCGTGCAGATCAAGACCAGCGGGCGCAATCTGATGGGCAAGAATGGCGAACCGATCCTGATCCAGCCCGGCATGACGGCCACCGTGGAAATCAATACGGGACGCAAGACGGTCTTGCGCTACCTGACGAAACCGATCACCAAGACGTTCTCGGAATCGATGGGGGAGCGCTGACGCAGCGTGCTTTTAGCCGGCAGGCTTCAGGCGGCCAATGACGCTCGCCACCTTGGCCGTGATCATGTCGACCGCGGGGCCATTCGCGCCATGCGGCAAAATGACGTCGGCATTGCGCTTGGTCGGTTCGATGAATTGCTTGTGCATCGGGCGCACGGTTTCCAGATACTGCTCGATGACGCTTTCCACCGAGCGGCCGCGTTCCGTGATGTCGCGTTGCATGCGGCGGATGAAGCGCACGTCGGAGGCCGTGTCGACAAAGATCTTCAGCGACATCATGTCGCGCAAGTTTTCGTCATACAGGGCAAACAGGCCTTCGATGACGATCACCGGCGCCGGCTTGACGGGAATGGTCCTGCTGGAGCGATTGTGCAGCGTGAAGTCGTACTCGGGCATCTCGATCGCTTCGCCATTGCGCAAGGCCTGGATGTGCTGCACCAGCAATGGCCACTCGAACGCCTGCGGATGGTCGTAATTCTGCTGGCGCCGGACTTCAGGGGAGAGATGGGTTTGGTCGCAGTAGTAGTCGTCCTGCATCACGACCGAGACCATGTCGGCGCCAAAGGACGCCAGCACTTGTTGGGATACGGTGGACTTGCCACTGCCGCTTCCGCCAGCGACACCAATAACAAACGGTTGGAAGGAAATAGTATTCATGCCGAATGATACCGGAAACATGAGCGGACTGACAGGGAGCTGCTGCAAAGCCGGGTCTGTCACGCGCCATGCATCAGTCGCGCATACAGCTCGGCCACCCGCTCCGCCGTGATGCCGTCGCGCTGCTCCACCGCCAGCGGATGGTCGGTCGGTTCCAGCTCGATTGCCGGGCGTATGCCGTCGTCGCGCAGGTGCACGCGGGTTTTCAGGTTCAGGGTAGCCGGATACTCGGACAGTTGCGTGCTGAGCCAGCCGAAGAAGGGGCCGATGTGCGAACGCCTGGCTTCATTGAAGCACGCGTCCCACGCATCGAAGCTTGCGCCGCTCAGCGACACCCACACGCCCCAGCTGAATGGCTCATCGGAGCCATGCACGGGGATATCGATGGTGGCGCGCACGAAGCAGTGTTCTTCGTCGACGATGCAAGCGTCGCTGTCGAGCTGACAGCGCGCTTCGCGCTCGGCGGGCGCCATCTGCTCATACATCCAGGGCGCGTCGGCGCCAAAGCTGGGCATCCCCGTGTGGGTCTCGCCGCAGGAGCGGCACAGGAAGGAAAACGTCACGCGTGAAGCAGCCTTATTCGAACTGCTTGCGGAACGCCTCGAACTGCGCCGCCAGGCCATCGAAGTCGCTGCGCAATTGCAGCACTTCCTGTTCCAGCTGCGCCACCCTGCTGCCCTGCTGCGGCGCGCTGACAGTCCCCGCAAAACCGGCCGCCGTCTCGCTCTGCGCCAGCGCTTCCTCGCCGCCCAGCAAGTGGCCGTAGCGCGGCTCCTTGGCGCCAGGAGCCACCATCAGCTTGGCCACCAGCGGCGGGTATTTATCGATCAGGAACTGCAGACCGGATTCCACTTCCGCCACGGACTTGAATTCATGCACCCTGCCGCTGCGGCTGCGGATTTCACCCGCCGTCTGCAAGCCGCGCAGCATCAATATCGTCAGGATGGCCAGCTTGTCCTGTTCCAGCGACCACTTGATGCGCATGCGGTGTTCGTACTTGGCGACGCGCGCGCCCGCTTGCGTGATGCCATTGACGAATTTGCGCTGCATCAGCCGCTGCAGCACGTCGTAGACGGTTTCCTCGGAGAGGGCCATGACGGGGTCGCGGCTGGACAGCTGGTTGCAGCCGTTGGTCAGGGCGTTCAGCGACAGCGGATAGCTGTCCGGCGTCAGCGCTTCCTTTTCGGCCAGCACGGCCAGCACGCGGATCTCGAAGGGGTCGAGCAGATTGGGATTATCGCTACTCTTTTCTGCTGCATTTGCGTCTGTAGTCATGCCTGTATCCTTAATCAACCAGCTTGTTCATTTGCTCGGAATCGAATTTATCACACTCGGGCACGCCCTGGCAGCAGATACCGGCCGCCTTCAGGGTGGCGAGGATGGTTTCGATGCGCTGTTCCTGCGCCACGGCGTGCGTGATCAGGCCTTGCAGGGCTTTCGACAGCGGATCGTCGCCGTTGGGCGTGACGCCATACGCGGCGAACAAATGCGCCGTGCTGCCCTCGCGCAGGGCGCTGACATCCTTTTGCACGATGTGCGCGGGGTTGCCGACGGCCGTGGCGCCGGACGGCACGGGTTTCAATAGCACGGCGTTCGAGCCCACCTTGGCGTACTCGCCCACCGTGAAGCTGCCCAGCACCTGCGCGCCGGCGCCGACGATGACGCCGCGTTCCAGGGTCGGATGGCGCTTGGCGCCGCTGTGCAGCGAGGTGCCGCCCAGGGTCACGCCCTGGTAGATGGTGCAGTCGTCGCCGACGACGGCCGTCTCGCCGATCACCACGCCAAAGCCATGGTCGATGAAGACGCGCCGGCCGATGACGGCGCCCGGATGGATCTCGATGCCCGTGATGATGCGGGCAAGGTAGGAGATGAAGCGCCCCACCCACTTCATGCGCCGCGTCCAGCACCAGTGCGCCCAGCCGTGCATGACGATGGCGTGCAAGCCGGGATAACAGGTCAGCACCTCCCAGCCATTGCGGGCGGCGGGGTCACGTTCAATGATGCTGTTGATATCTTCGCGCAGGTGGTGGAACATAATGACAATGAATAAGGTGGAACGCAAATGGTAGCGTATTCGGCGGGGGAATGCTGGAGGGGAAAGCAAATCGGCCGCCAGCACCAGGGCGGCGGCCGATCATGGAAGCGCTACAAAACGTGCAGGACGTTCTTATGCTTCTAAAGCAATCCGCTGGCGGCGGGCTTCGTAAAGACATACACCGGAAGCGACCGACACGTTCAGACTCTCGACGGAGCCGAACATCGGGATGCTGACGAGGATGTCGCAGGTGTCGCGCGTCAGACGGCGCATGCCTTCGCCTTCGGAACCCATGACGAGGGCCGTGGGGCCCGTGAAATCGGCTTCGTACAAACCTTTTTCGCCGTCGTCCGAGGTGCCGATCAGCCAGATGCCGCGCTCTTTCAATTCACGCATGGTGCGCGCCAGATTCGTCACGGTGATATACGGGACGGTTTCGGCGGCGCCGCTGGCGACCTTGGCCGCCGTGGCGTTCAAGCCCACGGCACGGTCCTTCGGCACGATGACGGCATGTGCGCCGACGCCGTCGGCCACGCGCAGGCAGGCACCCAGATTGTGCGGGTCGGTGATGCCGTCGAGAATCAACAGCAGCGGCGGGCCGTCGATGGCGTCCAGCAGCTCATCGAGATTGCGCGCCAGCGACAGCTGCGAGGCAAACGCGATCACGCCCTGGTGACGGCGCGTACCGACGATTTTATCGAGACGCGACGAATCGACGGGCATGACGCGCACGTTGGCAGCCTTGGCGGCGGCGATCATGTCCTTCATGCGGCCGTCAACGCGGCTGGCATCGACGAAAATTTCTTCCACGGACGATGCTTCATGACGCAAACGCGAGGTGACGGCGTGGAAGCCGAAAATCATTTTATTCTTCATTATCTATCTATCGCTTATCGCTTGTTCTTGCTTGATTTTGATACAGTTTTTGCTGCACGTGGTGCCGCCGCAGCGGGTGCCGCGGCTGGTTTCTTGCTGCGCTTCGGCGCGGCTGCCTTGAGGGCCGCCGCCTTGGGGGCTTCCTTCAGCGCTGCCTTGGCTTGCGCCTTGGCTACAGGCTTGGCGCCATTGGAACGGCCGCCGGAACCATTGCCGGGTTTGCCACCGTTGTTGCCGCTGGCCTTGATCTCATGGCGCTGCTCGGTCGCAGGACCGGGCTTGACCATGGATTTCTTTTCGCCCTTGCGCTTGCCGCCAGCTTGCTTGGCTGGCGCTTCTTCGCCCGCCAGTTCCGCATCGGTGACCAGACGCAGGTCGATCTTGCGCGTTTCCAGGTCGACACGTGCCACTTGCACCGTCAGACGGTCGGTCAACTGGTAGCGCTTGCCCGTGCGTTCGCCGCGCAATTCATGGCGCGCATCGTCGTACTGGAAGTAATCGGTGCCCAGCTCGGTGACGTGCACCAGGCCTTCGACAAACAGGGTGTCGAGCTGCACGAACACGCCGAAGGTGGTCACGCCGGTAATGGTGCCGGTGAACTCCTCGCCCAGCTTGTCCTGCATGAAGTAGCACTTCAGCCAGGCTTCGACGTCGCGCGACGCTTCGTCGGCGCGGCGCTCGTTGGCCGAGCAATGCACGCCCAGCGCGTCCCAGATCGTCAAATCCGTCTTCTTCGGCTTGCCGTCGGCCTTGTCCTTCGCCTGCTGCTTGCGCGTGGCGTTCGACACGTTCGTGTTCAGCACGGTCTTCTCGGACAGCTTCGGCTCGTATTTCTTGCCTTGCAGAATGGCCTTGATGGCGCGGTGCGTCAGCAGATCGGGATAGCGGCGGATCGGGCTGGTGAAGTGGGCATACGCCTCGTAGGCCAGGCCGAAGTGGCCGATATTGTCCGGGCTGTAGACGGCTTGCTGCATCGAGCGCAGCAGCATCGTTTGCAGCAGGGCCGCGTCGGGACGCGCCTTGATCTGCTGCATCAGGGTCTGGTAATCGGATGCCGATGGCGTGTCGCCGCCCGTCAAGTTCAGGCCGACTTGCTTGAGGAAGGTGCGCACTTGCGTGAGCTTTTCCTTGGTCGGGCTGGCATGGATGCGGTAGGTGCCTGGATGCTTGTTACGCAGCAACAAATCGGCCGCGCAGACGTTGGCCGCCAGCATGCACTCTTCGATGATCTTGTGCGCTTCGTTGCGCGTGCGGGGGATGATCTTTTCGATCTTGCCAGCCGTATTGCAGACGATATAGGTTTCCGTCGTCTCGAAATCGATGGCGCCCCGCTCCGTGCGCGCCTTCAGCAAGGCGCGGTAGACGGCTTCCAGATTCTGCAGGTGCGGCAGGATGTCCGCGCGGCGTGCCGCTTCGGGTCCCTTGGTGTTGCCCAGCACGGCAGCGACTTCGTCATACGTGAGGCGCGCGGCCGAATGGATCACGGCCGGGTAGAACTGGTAAGCCTTCAGCTCGCCCTTGTCGCTGACGACAGCGTCGCAGACGAGGGTCAGGCGGTCGACGGCCGGGTTCAGCGAGCACAGGCCATTCGACAGCTTTTCCGGCAGCATCGGGATGACGCGGCGCGGGAAGTAGACGGACGTGCTGCGCTCCAACGCGTCGATATCGAGCGCGTCGTTCGGTTTCACGTAATGGCTGACGTCGGCAATCGCCACGATCAGGCGGAAGCAGTTGGCGCGGCCAATCTTGACGGGTTCGCAATATACGGCATCGTCGAAATCGCGCGCGTCCTCGCCGTCGATGGTAACGAGCGGCACGTCGCGCAGGTCGACACGGTCTTTCAGGTCGGCGGCGCGCACTTCGAACGGCAGTTTTTCAGCTTGCTTGAGGGCGGCGGCGGAAAAGATGTGCGGCACATTGAATTTGCGCACGGCAATTTCAATTTCCATGCCGGGATCATCCAGAGCGCCCAGCACTTCGACGATCTTGCCGACCGGCTGCTTGAAACGCATCGGTTGCTCGGTCAGCTCGACGCTGACGATCTGGCCGGCTTTTGCCTTGCCGACCGAACCGGTGACGAGGATGTCCTGGCCGATGCGCTGGTCTTCCGGCGCCACGACCCAGGTACCGTTTTCATGGATCAGGCGGCCGATGACGTGGGTGTTGGCGCGGTAGGTGACTTCGACGATCGTGCCTTCCGGGCGGCCGCGGCGGTCCGTGCCGACGATGCGGGCCATGACCTTGTCGCCATGCAGTACTTTCTGCATTTCTTTCTCAGGCAGGAACAGGTCGGCGCTGGCGTCGTCGGGAATGACGAAGCCGAAGCCATCGCGGTGGCTGGTGACGCGACCGGCGACAAGCGCGCTCTGGTCGGCCAGGCTGAAAACACCGCTGGCGTCAGACTTGAGCTGGCCGTCGCGCTCCATCGCCTTCAGGCGACGGACCAGGACATCCATGGAATCGGCATGCACTTGCAGCGTTTTCCCGAGAGACTGCGGGTCGAGAGGCGCGCTGACGCTGCGGAATATGCCGAGAATGTCCTCCCGGCTGGGGATGGTGTGGGTATTTTGGCTCAAAAGTATTTCTATAGTTGTTATTGACAGTGATCAAACGGAAGACAAAGACCGATGACATCACCGTCAATATTGACACGGTGATGTCCGGTAGTGTACCGGAGGACGCCTTGGTTTGCCTAACGGACAGCGTAGCGGAAACCGAACAAGTGCCCCGCCGATGAAAAAAAGGAGAAAAGCTGCGCAATGCATTTGACTTCGGTAAATATTGCTCTATAATCTCGGTCTCTTGCAGCGACAAACCTTCACGGGAATGCAGTTGCAGGAAAGCGGTACAGGGTTGATGTGCAGTATGGAGCGAAAGCTCATCTGGCGCAAAACTCTTCAAGTCGCTATAATAGCAGAATTGTTGTGAAGTTATTTTTCAACAAGTACTCGAGCAGTAATGTAATAAGTCACAGCAGCATCAGTGCCCACGTGGCGGAATTGGTAGACGCGCAT
>NZ_JAXQNT010000021.1:0-16541 GCF_034427795.1 Janthinobacterium sp. GMG1 | reverse complement strand
GGCCCTCGACCAGCGCCACGTAGGCTTGGCAGAATTCCGTAACCGCGATCACGCCCGACCAGCCGTCCGACCCAATATGGTGCAGCACCAGGACCAGCACATGGCGCTGCGGCGCCAGGCGCAGCAATTGCGCCCGCAATGGCAGCTCGCAACGCAGGTTGAACGGCCGCCCTGTCTCCGCTTCGATGGCCTCCGCCATGGCCGCCTCATCTTCCACCGCCAGCACCGGCAGGGCCAGCGTGGCCACCTCCTGCACTTCCTGCCATGCATGATCGCCATCGCTGGCATAGGTCGTGCGCAGCACTTCATGGCGCTGCACCAGCAGCAGCAGTGCCTGCTGCAGCAGCGCCACATTCAACTCGCCCCGCAGTTCGAGGACCGTCGGCATATGATACTGCGCGCTCGCCCCGCCACCCATCTGATCGATCAACCACAGGCGTTGCTGGCCATGCGACAACAGCGCCCGTCCGGGTTCGCGGCGCACGATCGGCGCGTCCTTGCTCAGCGCTTCGTCGCGCGCGCTGCCAAGAAGCGCCATCAATTCATCCTTGTGAGTGCGAATTGCCGCGCCGAGCGCCGCGGTAATCACTCCCGGCGGCGCTGCTGTCTTCAAACGGCCATCCTCCACATAGACGCGTCCACCCAGGCGAACCAATTCAGTAACAATACTCAGTGCGTTGTTCATATAACTCTTCAAAAGTGTATAGATATCCTTCCCCGCTGCGGAAGGGACATGGTGATTTTTCCAGGGGCTGTGCGTATCGGGGCTGCTGCGTAGTGCCGTCTTTTTCTTAGTGGCTAGTCACTCCATCACAGTGACAGCGTCGTCCACGGTTTGTTCCTCCGCACTCACCACCTGCAAGCCCGGACCGACCAGCGCTGCCATTTCCCATACGGCCGAATGCATGACCAGGTCCCGGATCAGCAGAAGCGTCGAGCCGTTCCCGGCAGCGGGAGACAAAGCGCACCGCGAACAAAGGATGTCCGCCCGGTCCGAAGAAATTGCCGCACTGGCCGGGAATCGAACCGAGTTGCAGCAATTCACGCCGAATGTCGGTCGTCACGCGTTCAGACGATGCCTGCAGCTCTCCTTCACCGGCCCACTCAAACAAAGGATCGGACAGTGCGGCCTCGACCACTTGTAAACTGATTTCTTGTTGAATGGGTGAGCGGTGGAATATGGTAGTTACTGGATTTGTCATATATTATTAATAACACTCAATAAACCGATTAATGCGAAAAAAGCGAGAACCGAAACGAGCGAACTCTAAAATTTGCGCGAGCAAATCCCGCACGATGAACTGTGCTTTTCGATGCTCAATGGATTTTTAGAACGAAAATGAAGTTCGGAAATATATAATTGAATCGACACGAATCATGCCGATATCACTTATTTTATTTCTCCTGACTACAAGATCGTGAAACTTTTTCTGCCGGTTGCCGTAAATACAATCTTACGCCAATTACCACGAAAGTGTAAGCAATAATTTTCTAAAGATAAATTTTCTTTCATGTGCAAGAACATAAACAGGAGATACCTTGTACGCCATGTATTGATGAGGTTTGCATACATTATTTTTCCGCGATCTTGACAGTCCAGGTAAAATCAGTGAAGCGAACGGTACATCGCAAATCAGTACACTATTCGATATGGCGCGCTATGAAAATTTAGCTGAAACCTCCTATCACATTCAAAAAAACAGAATGGCGATCAGCTGGCAATCTTTCTTTAGTTTTTACGCGAAAAATTTCTACCATGCGAAGATAGTCAGCACTGTCTTGGGATCGAAATACCGAAAATATGCATTCCAGTTGGTTCCCGGCGTAAAACGGTGCGATAAAAATTGATTAACCTCGAACGTAACCTGCATCGTCTCAACATATATTTTTTTTACAGTAATTGCTCCGAAGTCAAAATAATGCCCAACCTCTGAGAAAACTGCCTTGAAAAAGCTTTCCTTGACCGAGAACACGATGGTGAGCAGTTCTTCAAAAGACAAGGTAGTCAATTCCGTCCTCAAGTAGGCAAGCTCACGCGGCGAGACGCTGATTTCGAGGACCGCGTCTATCGCCTCCTGCCCAATTGTGCCTTCAATGTCGATGCCAATACCATTAAACACATTACACGACGATGCGATGGCGGCTGCAAACTCGTGATTGTGTGTAATGCTGCCGACGACATGTTCGGGCCAGACCGGCTCACGCTGCCTCCCGGTACCCACATCACAGCGCGTCATGCTCAAAGCATTCAATGCAAACTTGGCACACAGACGACCATAAAAGTACTCTGCTTGACGTTTCATCACACTGCCAGCAATTGTTGACGGAAGCGTGATTGCTTCCGACGTAAATGACTCTTGTGAAAAACTCGCCGGGTCGTAATGAATCAAGAATATTCGCGCCGTCTCATTACCAAGCTGAATTTCAACGATCGAATCTGCTGTAGCAAAAATCATGATTCCCGCGTTCTGAAAAAATTATGAGTTATTTTTTTCTGCGACGTACCACGATTGCCACAGCAATTATCCACACCGTAGACCAAGCACCGTGGTGCGCGATGCTTGGCTTGTTCATCATTGTGTCGTCAACGTCAATTGATATTGGGTCTTTCCCGGCAACAAAGAACGCGATTTTCCCTGCAACCAGTCCTTATGGCCGGCAAGAAAATAGGTGGAAAGTGGATGTCCACTTTGGCCGCCTGGCATATTAAACAAACCTTGCTCTTCCCGTCCCGGCGACACTACCAAGCGTTCGGACTGACCGAAACTAGGTCCACTGACACGAGGCATGTCATCATCTCCAGGTACCGCTTCATCCGGCACAGAGAGCCAAAAAGAACCAAATGGCAAGGCAGTTGCCAAGGGATGTCTAACTTCGAGCCGATTTCGCTTTCCCCATGTCGAGTTAGCTAATGTCTCGCCCTGCGCACTTAGACGGAGGATCGCCAGATCAACCGCCGCTAGTTCGACGCTTTCCCAGCTTCGTCCCTGCGCCAACCATCCTGTTGGCCGTCGCTGCAGCAGACTCAGACTCAGCTCCCCCCAACGTCTATTTGCTGTTTCAAAACTCATGCCGGGAATTAAAGAGGCCATCTGCGCGTCGGCATAACCGTATAACTCATCGTAAATCGCCTGATAATATGCGCGCGTCAAACGGTACCCTACGGAACTGGCTTCAGCCCGGTTATCCCACGCCGTTTCGAGCAAGCGCCGGAATTCTGCACGTGCCGGGTGACCCGCAATTACGGAGGCAGGCAACGCAGACAGAGCCTGGGCCCGCCAAGCTCCCATATACCCTGCCGATGTATCTAGGGCAACTGCCATTACATCGTTTTCGCTTGCTCGATGCAAAGTAATTAGGCTGTCGCGAATGCGTTGCGCTCGCGCCCCAAAATCGGTGCCGCCGTCGCCGAGTTTCGCATAGTCTGGACCTGCAAGTTGGCGATTGTTGGCATTCCACAGGATGCCGTTGGCCGGATTGATTACTGTCGGATACTCTGCACTGTGCAACAACTGGGTCCAGCCATACCCATCATTATCAGTATATGGATATGTGGCAGAATTCACTGCCAGCCTTTTTGGCAAAGGGCCGGCAATACTCCACCCGATCTGCCCCACGCTATCCACGACCGTGATGTTTTGGGAGGGCATACCAGCTTTCGCGGCGAAGGCTGTGGCTTCTCCAACATTTTTCGCGGACTCCAAATGAAAAAGGCGTAGATTTACCGCGCGCGGATCAGAAGCAATCCAATGCACAGCATAATGGCGTCCAGCAAGTTCACGTACGGGTCCCAATGGCGTTTCCAGCACCGTTAGCCGAACAGCATCCTCACCTTTGATCTCGATAAATTCCTCGTGTGCGATCGCGCTATGCCAGGTGGCACCAATCTTGAAACGGCGTTTATCGGCTGGATCGGAATGCACTTCAACCAGGTCCAGATAATCACCGTAGCTGTTCGTCATACCCCATGCGACTAAACCATTGCTTCCCACCGCAAACAATGGAACACCGGGCAAAGTCAATCCTATAACACGGCGCATTTTCCCGTCGACTGGATAATGCATAGCAACGCGATACCAGGTATTCGGCAGGCCCAGATCCAAATGCATGTCGTTGGCGAGAATGGCACGCCCATCGGCAGTGCGTGTACCGGCTACTGCCCAGCTATTGCTGCCTACCGCAGGCACATGAACAGTACCTTCACCAGACCCTCTACGGCCTAGCCATGCAGGTGCTGATTTGGATATTGTTGGCAGTTGCATATCCGCAGGCACCATATCTAAAGTCGCTTCGAAATGGCTGTTCTCATTCATCAACAGCGCCAACTGGTCTGCCGTCGTGTTGTCCTTGATCCAACCGCGCGCGAACTCGCGCGGTTCTTGACTGGACTGAAGCACCAAGTACATAGCCCACAGGACCAGCAGGCTATCTTCAGCCAACCATGCCTTAGGTGCCTCGCGCAGTGCCAGATACTCAAATGGCCTTACCGTGAGGCGCGCCAGACCTTCATTGACCCCCAACACGTAACGTGACAGCATCAGCCGCTCTGCAGGTTCTAGTTCCTTAACCGCGGCCTGCGCGCGAGCACGGAAGCGAAAGCGCCGCCGGTCCTTGTCGTCGGCCAGCGCATCAGCACCGAGCAGGGCCGATAGTTCCCCTGCCGCAGCGCGACGTAATAAATCCATCTGAAAAAAGCGCTCTTGCGCATGCAGAAATCCCATTGCATACGCACCGTCATTTCGATCCCCCGCGCTAACGGTCGGAACACCATCGGCGTCGCGTGTGATCTGTACGTCCGCCGTTACCCCGGCCGCATGCACTCGTCCATCCAGCAAAGGTAAGCTGCCTCGCACGCCCAGGAAAATCGTAAGCAGCGCAAGCGTCAACATAGCCAACACCAGCAACGCCCAAACAAACGGGCGCCGCATCCATTGCTGCCCGCGCATTAAACTTCGCTCCGCTGACTAGCGTGATCGGATACGGCCTCCTGTTGTATGAAGCGCTCGTTTTCCGCACCCTTCCGTCCATTTATCTGGGCAATAGTCGATGTACTGCGGGGAGGAGGCCAAGCCACGGAATCCGGCGTCAAAGCAAGTTGATCCAAGCATTCACGCGTCTTCCAATAGCTTTCTAATAACAGGCTGCGCAAGAGCCATCGATCACTACCATCGTAAGCGGGCTGATAGGCACTGCGTGCATGCATCACGCGGCGATTGTCAAAGACTAGCAAGTCCCCCGGTTCCAAAGTAATACTCTGGTAGGCCGCTTGTATACAATCGTGCACATGCTTGAGCGCAGCCTGCGCCTCTGGCGTGGCGCCGATCATGTAGGCCGGATCATAGATAATTTCAGGATCCTCACCTTCGCTGAGTACTGCGCAACGGAATTGCCCTTCGGCGCCGGAACCTGGCTGAAAAGTCGGATCAACCTGTATCAAGAAGTTTTTCTTCATGAGCTCAGCGCGGAAATTTGCATCCAAATCGAGATCCTGGGCTTTACAGATGTGTGTTTGCACCGCAGCATCACCGCGCAGACAAAACAGAGCGGCAAGGTCTGCTTTAGCAGGATGAAATCCGTCCTCCACATGCCACTCCAGAAAATCACAATTACTGCCCAACTGCTCATTTCGATCTCTATAAATAGGGAACACATCATCAATGTAGTCGAAGTCTTTCTTCCCCAAAAAATTATAAATATGCCCCAGTTGAGAGAGAGCAATGCACATAATCTTACGCGCAGCTAATGTCGTTTTATTCCAAGTATTTCCGCGCAGAGCCGGCGTTGGCGGAACATGCTGCTGCGTCAATAAACCCTTGATCAATAAAACAGAACCACTGCGTCCCATTCTAAAATCGAACAGGGCCTTGCTCAGGCGCGTTGGCAACATCCCGTTCATGCGGGAGCACTGATAAAAGAATTGGTAAAAATCGTCCTCGCCATATTCGCGTCCAACAAGCGACATGGCGGATAGAATTGCGGCACGATCATGCTCGTCCAAAATAACTACTTCACTCATATCCATTCCTTTTCTGTAACGTTTTTATAAATACAAAACCGCTTTATACATACGTATTTCACAGAAACTCAGCGAAAGACTTATTCAGCGCTGCTATCGTCTGTTTCATTTTTTCGGCAAATAAATGTCCACCGCAATCTCATGCTCCGCGACCTTTGAAGCAAGCAGCAAGATGGCGGTTTCCCCGCTCATTTACCCATCAATCAGGTACAACAGGAACTGTGGCAAAGAAGGATCAGCATGGGATCGCACAGCTCTGAAAGGCAGGCGCGCAAAAGCGCTCTTCCAAAATGCGGCCGCCACAAAATCATCACGATAGACGGCAACTAGCCATGGTTTGTCCTGTCCGATCAGTAACTGCCTGGCCACATCGAGCGCCAGTCCACGGCGACGATGCTTCTTCACAATAAAGAGGTCCGCGAATTCTTCAACGATTGTTCCGTCAGCCAGTTCCACCGGCTCCGTGACCACAAAACCCGCCAGTGCACCATCTACCTTGATCCAGTAGGCAGCTTTATCCGCATCGAGCACATATGCGCTCACGCTATCCGGACAAATTCCAAAACGGCCGTCCTCTTCCAATTCTTCACCATCGCGCACCGAGCTGTCATAGACATACAACTGGAAGACACTAAACAACGCGTGCTCCTCGCCACGTTGCAGACGCTGGAGAGTTGCCAGGTGTGGTGCAGATTCCACGTTCATTTGCCCTCCCTACTGGTCAGTTGGCGCAGGAACAAGGCAATTTCCTTGCGGCCCTCTGTGCTCCAGACACTTTGCAGACCCTGACGAAAAATATCGAAAATACCGCTCCACCAATAGTTGATTGAGATAGCAGTATCGAGCGAATGCACGGCGTGCCACCACCCGCGCGGGATATAGATCATGTCGCCGGGTTCAAGCGTAATAGCATAGGCCTGCAGACCAACCATCAAGGGGAAGCGCGCATGGTCCGGGTGTCGCAGATCGATCATGCTGCAATGGGCCAGTTCCTGCCCCACGTTTGGATACAGTCGCGGGCTGTCGCGTTTGTCGAACAGAGTCAAATGCTTCCTTCCGGATACTTGCACCAGGAAATTATCGAGCTCGTCGAAATGCAATGGACTGAAACATCCAGCACTGCCTAGCCACAAGTTCACTTCGTTTAAGAACTTGCTCGGGTCCAGACATTCCGGCCGCTCAACTTGCTCCTGCAGTGCTGGGAATTTTTCGGCGATGGAATGCTGCTGAATGTACGCAAAATGCTCGCCATGAGTGCTTGCGGCCAGAATGGCGTCAACGGCCTCCGAAAATGGAACCTTTTCGCGCTCATGCACAAGGCCAGTTGTGGCATTGGCGTTATAGTCAAAGACGCCAGCTTTACAGGTGGCCACGATTACATCGGTATCGGAAAGCAATGCACTCAGCGACGACGGCGTCCACATTTTCGTGGCTTTCCAGTCAGATGCAGCGCCACGAATGTGCAGTGGCTTGTCGCGAAAACGACAATGAAGCCAAAAATGAAAAGGCGACATCCGATCAACGCTGTGTACGGGTAGCGTATTGGGTAGATCAACAAGTTGTTTTATTGGCATAATATTTTCAAATGGTTAGAACAAGAAAATGTGAAGCTCAGTCAACTCAAATGGATATCCGTTGCGGCAAGCCCGACAGCACACCACTATCGAATTTGCAAACCCGGTCAGCGTGATGAAAATAACGCTCGTCGTGACTGATGACGATCAGTGTCTTCCCCTGCTCTCGCATCACGGGTAACAACACTTCATAGAAATGAGCGCGATAGCCTGGGTCCTGGTCTGCGGCCCACTCGTCAAGCACGCAAACCGAGGCATCGTCAAGCCAGCACTGCAGCAGCGCAAGCCGCTTGCGCTGCCCTTGGGATAAGGCCGTGCTGGACCAGCGCCCCCCTTCGGCCTTCACCTTGCCAGTCAAGCTAAGTTCCGCAATTTTTTTGTTAGCAAGCTCATCAGCGACGGGTGCACCCTTGTTGTCCAGCACCGAGCCGAATAGGTAATAATCGGAATAAATAGTAGAAAACAGGGATCTATAGCTAGGCGGCGTATTCAATTCGATCAGTTTTCCATCGACACGGATATCGCCCGAGTTGCGTTGATACAAGCCGTTCATGATCTTGGCAAAAGTAGACTTCCCACTACCATTTCCTCCGACAAGGAATAGCACTTCACCTCGATGCACCGTGAGCGAAATCGGTCCCATTTCAAATGCAGCATCTTCGCCATGGCTGGACGTGTAGCACACACTTTCGAAATTGATTTCACGCCAGTCAGCGTG
The DNA here is from genome assembly GCF_034427795.1 of Janthinobacterium sp. GMG1. Lineage (NCBI taxonomy): Bacteria > Pseudomonadati > Pseudomonadota > Betaproteobacteria > Burkholderiales > Oxalobacteraceae > Janthinobacterium > Janthinobacterium sp. GMG1. The sequence continues at coordinate 8,233 of NZ_JAXQNT010000021.1, read as the reverse complement.
CGAATTGAGGACTTGCGCAGGAACAGTCGCATCTGGCAAGGTCAATTGAAGGCGCGATACAACGCGGGCCGATACCATCGCTTTTGACATAGTCGAAATAATATTGACGACAAAGTCGATTGAGCCCGATACAAACGTGATAGTGACAAAGAAGCTCACTGCCAGGCCCTGCACCGCGGGCTGAGAAAACTCAATTGCGGCAAGGGCAATGCCGAGCGCCAGAAATAGCAACACACTGGTCCAACTCTGGCCCAGATGCCAATAGAGATCCCACTTGATCTGCGAACGCTTGAGCAAGCCTACCGAAGGCAGCAATTCTTCCTGCATAAAATGCCGCCGCCTGGCCATATTTGTGGCCAGCTCCTTCGCACCATCGAACATGGCATGAAGATGCACGTAATAGCCATCTTTCAGTGCGCGATAATTTTCATACTGCCTATTTCCACGCTGCAAGATAAACATCGTCAGCGCACCACCCAATACTACTGTTACGAGGAAACAAGCGAATGCATAGGGCGAAAGCCATGCCAAATATGAAAAGCAAGCGATGATGGTGACTGAATGCATCATGAACTGCGGTGCATCGCTAAAGCCATTGGCAAGATTGTCAATATCGTCGGTGAGCACTCCCAACAAAGCGCCCTTACCCTTTGTTTCAATATCGCGATACTCTGTGGCTAAGATACCTTTTAGCAAATGAGTACGGATATCGGCGATAGCACTGGTGGAAACGCGCACAAGGAGGGCGCTGGCGACCAGCGAAACAATAAACAAACCGCCTACGCCGAGCAGGTAGCGGAACAGCCAGGCACTATTGCTGGCAGAAGTCGAGCTCACCTGTCCATTCAGATAGTCGAGCAGCAACACATTGGCGGCTGCGGATGTAGCGCACAGCAAGGCACATAACACCAAAGTCCATCGGTTTTTCAAGACAATTGCTTTTATCATAAAACTTTCTACTCGTGATAGTGAAGGGAAACAGCAGTTCAGTTGTCATGTCGGCCAGTACGCCGTGCAGGCAACGCCCGCACACCCCCTGCTGACCATAGGACAGCGCGGTGTGCCCAGCAGGAGGCTGGCGGGAAACGTTTGCCGGGAACCACTTTCTCGGATTGCGCCGCGCTTAATCGGTTAATCTGCGCTTCCTTATGCGTGTCGACAACAATCCCCATCGCTGGTGTCATTGCGCCAAGCCCGGCCGCCGTTTTCAATCGCCGCTCTTCCGCATACAGATGGCCGCCGAGCCGCTTCAACTCAGCAACAATGCTTCGTGCACACTTCATTCTGGCTATTCGCTTAATTGGTATCCGGATGTACACCGACGAGATCCATGCCAGGCCTACTGATATGGTTCAAACAGCGATCTCGCTTGGAATCACCCTTACAAGGCTTACCACTCGGTGACTGTTATCTCGTCTCCAACAGCATTGGACAACCCGGAATCTGGCGTGTATGTAAGAGCCCGTTTCAAGTCAATCCATGCCCCCATTTCCCAGACCGTGGCATGCATGAACAAATCTTTGATCGCAAGATTGACTTCCAGTTGTTCACGACAACGCGTAACAAAACGCACGCCCAGCAATGAATGTCCGCCTAGTTCAAAGAAATTGGCATAGCGTCCAGGCGGTGCGGCCAGTTGCAACAGCTCTTGCCATAGAGACGCCACCAATTGCTCGCTTTCGGTATCCGCTGTCTCGTCGCCGGTAGCCAAGTCGAATACGGGTTCCGGCAACGACTTCCGGTCAACCTTCCCACTCGCTAGCAGCGGTAACTGCGTACAAAACATGAGGCAAGCTGGCACCATGTACTCGGGCAACAGCGACTTAAGAGCTTGCCGCAAATGTCCTTGACTTCCCTCCAGAATGCCAGGCCATTCGATATGCGCGACTAACAAACTGTCGCCAGGACTGCGCTCGAACAGCACTACAACGGCGTTTCGAATACCCTCTATCGATTGCAACGCCGCTTCGATCTCCTGCAACTCAACTCGAAAGCCCCGAATCTTGATTTGCTGGTCGGCGCGCCCCAGGAAATCCATCGTGCCATCACTATTAAAACGGGCGAAATCTCCCGTTCGGTACACCAACCCGTCGACACCGGCCACATGAACGAAACGTTCTGCGGTCAACTCTTCGCGGTCAAGATAACCACTCGCCAATCCAGGTCCACCGATGTACAGCTCGCCAGGCACATCAAGTGGTTGAATGGCGACATGGCGATCAAGCACCAGCATCCGGGTATTTGGCAACGGACGACCGATCGGCACGACCTTGTCCGTTGCCAGCTGTAACGCCGTCACATCCTGCAGACTGACATCAATGATCGATTCCGTTTGCCCATAAGCATTGAAAACCCTTGCCTGCGGAGCAAGGACCGTTTGAAGGGCGCTCAAGTCGGCGCCATACCAGCTCTCCGACCCCACCAAAATATGTTGCAGATAGTCCAGCCGCAGTCCTCTGGCAGAGGCATAGGTGACCAGCTCGCGCAGAACTGCCGGAACAAAATCGCCAAAGGAAGCGCGAGTGCGTTGGAACAGATCGAATAGGCCGGCGGGGTCAAGCAACAGTGCATTGGGACAGATCACCAACTCCCCTCCAGTGCCTAGCGCTTTGAGCATGTCGCCAAAACAGATATCGACCGACAGACCCGCCATCTGCATTACGCGCGGCGGCTTCTCAAGCAGACCAAGCCGGCGCTGCCATCCGAGTAAGCGATGCTGCATCGCGTAGTGGCCAACTACCACGCCCTTAGGTTTGCCTGTCGTTCCTGATGTATAGACGACATAGGCGTCGCCAGCGTGCTCCGCGCCATCCAATGAATTTGCAAGTAGCAAGGAATCCGCCGTCTCAACGCTGGCCTCCGCAAAATCCAGGCAAGGCACGACGCCAACCCAATCACCGGGTATGCCGTCAACCAGGACGCAACTCGGACGCGAATCCTCGAGATAGAAAGCCAGGCGTTCTGGCGGTTGGCCGACGTCGAGTGGCACGTACGACGCCCCAGCTTTGAGAATGCCCAGTATCGCCACTGGCACGCGCCATGAGCGTTCGAGATGCAGACCAACACGATCGCCGTCACCGACACCGTTGCGATGCAGGGCCAAGGCGATAAGCCTTGCCTGCCTGTCCACATCTTCATAGCTAAGTGAAATTTCACCATCGAGCACGGCAATCGATTGTGGCTGGCTTCGTACAAAGTCTTCAAAACTATGGTGCAAACCACGCACGGGAACGAACGCATCTTCACCACTTCCCAGCTGCAAAAGCACTGCCCGTTCAGCAGAGGGAATGATATCCAACGACAGTAGCGTCGTTTGCGGACTGAAATCGAGCGCATTGACCAGAGACGATAGGCATGTATCAAACAAGCACGCCACCTGCAAGGGATCAAACGGTTGAACGATCTGCACGGTCAGCGACATGGTGTCACCGTGATCATCTACATCAGTATTCAGTGGGTAATTGCTGAATTCGGCAGAGGACAGGGCGATGACGCCCTCTAGCCCGGTCACATTGGTTTCACCGCTGTCCGGCGCAGAATATCGATAGTTGAACAGTGAGGAAAACAGTGCTGATTGAGCCGACATACCGCTGCAACGCTGGGCATTGCTTAATGACACCATTTCGCGCTCGATCAATTGCGCCAGTAGCGCGTGGCTAGCCAATACGCCATCCCGCACAGACAATTCAGCGAGTTCAAGCCTGAATGGCAAAGTATTAACCATGAGCCCTACGGCACGTGCGCCATCGGCACGCGAACGACCAAACAGCACCGTACCGAAAACCACGTCGCTACGGTCAGCTAGCGTCGCCAAGACCCTGCACCAAGCCAGATGCATCAGGCTTGCTGCACTGACTCCTAGCGCCTGAGCTTGGGCCTTCAGCCGTGTTACGCGTCCGCTATCCAACTTAACGCTGGCAGAGCGCAATGTATTACCCGTCGTTTGAATATCACTGAGTCCATATGGCAGAGTGGCTTCGGTCAACGTCCCTAGCAGATTTGAAAAGAAATGTATGTGCTCAGGGCGTTGAGCAGCCTCCAAAGAAGCGCTGATCAAGGCACCATATGATGGCGGCGCGAGCAACGCGCTCGCCTGTCCGCGCAGAATAGCGCGGACTTCATCGAGTACGATTTCAAGTGTCGTGTGATCAAGTACCAAGTGATGGCACAACAAGACTAGCAACCACCGTCCGCCGACGGGGTCAAAGCTGGCGGCCGCGTGCATAAGTGGGGCTTGATTCAGGTTCACACGCATATGGCCTGGATCGTAGCGTTGGCGTAACGCCGCTTCCACATCAGGAACATTCCCTGCATGCCACTCGTCCACGCACAGATTAACTTCACGCAACACAACTTGGACAGGCGCGTTTATCCCCTCCCACAAGACTGCCGTACGCAAGGCGTCGTGCCTGGCGATCACCAGGCGCAAGGCGTCGAGATAGCCGTCGAGGCGGGCGCGATTATCGAAAGCCAGCAAGGTTTGCAGCAAGTATGCGTCACCTTGCTCTGCAGCGATTGAATGATAAAGTATGCCTTCCTGCAAGGCAGTCAAAGGAAATACATCTTTTATATTGGCGCTCCCGCCTAAAACCTGTGCCTCTATGCGTGCCATCTCCGGCTGGCTCAACGCCATCAAGATGCTGGCCGTCGGCGCCGTCGGCGCCATTGTGTCCTGCAAAGCGCAGCTGGCGGCTAGTCCGGCCGGCGTCGGAGTCTTATACAACTGAGCAATACTGCACTCCAGTCCTGCCTGGTGCAGGTGAGCGACCAATTCAATAGCTAGCAGCGAATGCCCACCCAGCTGGAAGAAGTTATCATCACGACCAATCCTGGACACGCCTAATAATGAAGACCAGATGGCGACAATGCGTTCTTCCGCCTGCGATGTCGGAGCACTGTAGCTGCGCTCGCCAAACGCATCATCTTCGGGTGCTGGCAGGGCACTCCGGTCCAACTTTCCATTGACCGTCAACGGGAGGGCCGCCAGCCTCACCAATGCCGCAGGCAGCGACGCTGCAGCCAGGTTCTGCTCCAGGTGCATCCGCAAGACGTCAATCGGCGCCGGTGCTACCCCTGGTCGGTCGCAGAAATATGCCAGCAATTGGGTGGCACCTGACGCTGAACGATGTATCACCGCAATCGCATCGAGCACCTGCGGGTGTATACGCAGACACTCTGCGATTTCGCCTAACTCGATGCGTATGCCTCGGATTTTTACCTGCTGATCGTTGCGTCCGATGTAATCAAGATTGCCATCGACACGCTGGCAGACAAGATCGCCAGTGCGGTACATGCGGGCCCGCGGCAGGTCAGAAAACGGATCGGCGAGGAATCGTTCCGCGGTCAGGTCCGGCTGGCCAAGATACCCACGCGCCACCCCCGCGCCACCGATATACAGTTCGCCAGCCACGCCCAGTGGCACCGGTTGCAGCAATGCGTCAAGAACGTACAACTTGACGTTTGCCATCGGCGTACCGATAGGCGCCACGCCCTCAATGCCAGATTCGCATTCGTACATGCTTGCACATACAGTAGCCTCGGTAGGACCATAAGCATTGATCAGCCGCCGCCCTTTCGCCCAACGCTGCGCCAACCCAGAAGGCGCAGCTTCTCCCGCGATGACAAGTGTCCGTATGCAGGCCAGTGGCGCAGGATCATCTAGCGCGCTGAGCACCGCAGGTGGAATGGTCGCGAGCGTAATCTGACGTTCTTGCACCACATCGACTAAGGACGGACCGGCCAGCACAACTTCCGCAGCTACGAGGTGCAGCGACGCACCACTGCAGAGAGTGACGAAGACTTCTGAAACGCAGGCATCGAAGCTGGGCGAAGCATACTGAAGCACGCGACTCTGTCCATCCACACCGAACGCCAGCGCTTGCGCTGCGATCAAATTGCACACGCTACCGTGTTCCACCATCACGCCCTTTGGCCGGCCTGTCGAGCCGGATGTAAAAATAACATACGCCAATGACTGTGGCCCTATGCCAGCGACAGCCGGTGCGGATGCTATCTCCATTGCCCCGTTCAGAGGTACATCGATAGCAAGGACCTGAAAGGCCGACTGCTCTACACGCGACGCCAGTGAAGAGGTGGAAAACAGGACGGTCGGCGAGACATCATCAAGCATGTTGGCAATGCGCAGTGACGGATAGCGTGGATCGATCGGCACAAATGCACCTCCCGCTTTCAACACGGCGAGCATCGCGATCACCATATTAATACCCCGCTCCAGGAAAACGGCCACGAGCCGCTCTGGACCGACACCACGCTCCTGCAAAGCCTGTGCCCAGCGGTTCGCCTCCAAGTCCAATTGACGGAAGGTGAGTTGTCGCTCGCCATCATCGAGGGCCAGCGCATCGGGAGACAGTCGCGCTTGCAGCGCAAACATTTCATGCACAAGGCTGACCTGGGGCGTGTCCGACACATGGACATTGAAGCCATACAGTAATTTCTCACGCTCGCTTGAGGAAAGAATATCAATGGCCTGTATTGGTTTCTTGCCCCCCTCTCTTAACGCCTGACAGAGTCCAGCGAGCGCAGCCTGCACATAACCGAGGATACGTTCGCAATCAAGCCCACAATGCGCTTGCAACGTTAGCAAGAAGCCGTCGCCATGGTCGTCAACCGACAGGCCAAGCGGATAATTACTGCGTTCTTCGCTATGCAGCATTGCGATGCCGTCCCAAAGCGCAGCAGCGGCGGGATCGCGCTTCCCCTCGATCAAGCGGACATGACGGTAATTCAGCAACGCCGTGAATAGCGGCAGGCCGGTCGGAATGCCACTGCAGCGCTGAGCCAGCGCCAAGGCCATCTGCTCATGCGACAACAATTGCGCCAAAGACGCAGCGGTCTCGGCCACGACCTCCTCTGCGCTGCGCCGCTTCAATGCGACACGCAAGGGCAGTGTGTTGATGAACAGTCCCATGGCGTGTTCAATGCCGGCGGCGCCACCTTGGCGCCCGGAAAGAACGGTGCCGAACACTACGTCGTCATGCCCACTAGTGCGCGCCACCACCAAGGCCCAAGCCACGTGGAACAGTACAGCTGTCGATACTTGCCAGTGACTGGCCGTCTCACGCAGGCTAGCCGCCAGGCTGGCCTGCACGACAGCACGTACTTCCTGCAAGTTGTCGCCCTCCCCCAGAATATCCATCAGGCCATAAGGGGCGGTCGGGGCAACCACGTCAGCCAATTGGGCTTTGAAATGGAGTTCCTGCTGACTGGTGTCCTGCTTCAGAATCTGCTCCATGAACTGGCGATATGGCCAGCTTGGCATCAATTCATGTGCTCGCCCAAGCATCACTGCTTCAATTTCATTACTGATTAACTGAAGCGTGTAATTGTCGCTAATTAAATGATGGTCCAGCATGGCGAGTAGCCACCGACGATTATCGAGATCGTAGATCACTTGCAGCCGAAGAAGAGGCGCGCGCGTCAGATCCAAGCGTATCCGCTGCGGATCCGTGGCATCCAACAAGGCGGCTAAGGGGTCGCCTCCCTGGCTCAACGTAATTTCTTGGATGGGTACGACAGCGCGCCGTTGCACTACCTGCTGCGCTTGGCGCAAGCCCGTCGAGTGGAAAGAAGTGCGGAAGATATCGTGTCGTGCCACTACGGTTTGCAATGCGTCAACAAACTGATCGAGCGTGGATCGCACGCTGAAGGCATAGACCGAACGTATCTGATAGGCGTCACCTTCGGTTTGCAGGCTGTGATGAAATAACATGCCAGCCTGCAACGAAGAGAGGGGGTAAATATCTTGGATCGCCTCCGCGCCACCCTCGACAGCGCGTTCTATGCGCGCGAGTTCTTCATCAGTCAAGTCAGACAGCGGCACCATTTCCGCCTCAAGGTGGGTGCAGCCTTCTGGAATTCCGCTGACGCACGGGGCGGTCACGTGATCGACCGAATTACTCACCAACAATGCTAAATCGGCCAAGGTAGCGGCGCCGTAGACGGAGCGAGCATCCAGGCGAAAACCTTGCTGACGCAGCAACTGTGTCATGCGCACCAGCAGCATGGAGTGCCCGCCCAGCGCAAAAAAATGTTCATCGCGTCCCACCCGCTCCAGGCCAAGGATAGTGCACCAGACTTGAGCGATGGTCTCTTCCACTTGCCCGCGCGGGGCCACATAAATACGCGCAGCCGACATTTCCGGCCGCGGTAGCGCGGCCTTGTCGAGTTTCCCGTTGGCAGTCAAGGGCCAGTGATCCACCGCAACGAATGCTAC
>NZ_JAXQNT010000020.1:0-21786 GCF_034427795.1 Janthinobacterium sp. GMG1 | reverse complement strand
CGCGCCCCGCAAGGGCTATTTTTTGTGCCAGATCAGATGCCATGGGCCTGGCACCGCACTTGCTTATACAACCCTATGCACTGTCCACTGAAGGGGGGCAACTCTGGGCCTGGCAGCAACACTGGGGATAGCCCGGTTCGCTTTGCTTTGCTCCCATCTGTGACAGGTGCTACATTATGGAACACTCTCGATATTCAAAAGAGCGCCGCAGTACAGGGCCCAACGGAGGCAACGAGATCATGTATCAACCGTCAGCTACTTACCGTAGCGCACCGTTTTCGTCCATCGCGGACGCGAACATTTTGCCGGCAGGACAGGACAACGTCCCCGTCATCATTGAAACTTCCCATCAGCGTTCTGTCGCCTTTGGCCTGTCACCCACGGCCACGCCCGACTTTACGCCTGCCGGCAAATCCGACCTCTCCTTGCTGATCGAGCAAAACCGCATGCTGCACACGCACGCGCTGCCGGCGATGGAAACCCTGTACCAGCAAATCGTCAATACGCACAATATGGTGATCTTGACGGATGCCAACGGCGTCATCGTGCATTCGCTGGGCGACGATGATTTCCTGGAGAAGGCCAACCGGGTGGCCCTGCAGCCAGGCGTGGCATGGTCGGAACAAAGCCGCGGCACGAATGCCATCGGCACGGCCATCACGGAGAAAGTGCCGACGTTGGTCCATGCGGACCAGCATTACCTGGCCGCTAATCATTTCCTGACGTGCTCCGCCGCCCCCATTACCGACCACCGAGGCAATGTCATCGGCGTGCTGGACGTGTCCAGCGACCAACGCAGTTTCCACAAGCATACGATGGCCCTCGTGCGCATGTCGGCGCTGATGATCGAAAACCAGCTGTTTTCCGCCACCTTCGAAGACGCCATCACCGTGCACTTCCATGCGCGCCCGGAATTCATCGGTACCTTGATGGAAGGCATCGCGTCGTTCACGCCGGGTGGCCGGTTTTTATCCGCCAACAAGAATGGCTTGTTCCAGTTGGGCCTGTCATTTGCCGCGCTGCAATCACATACGTTCAGCTCCCTGTTCGGCTTGCCTGTGTCCGCCCTGTACGACCATTACCGCACGGCCGCACCGGGTTTGCTGAACCTGTGCATGCACAGCGGCGTGCGCGTGTACGGGCGCGCACAGTTGCGCCTGTCCAATAGCGTCTTCCAGCACGGCTTTACTGCCAGCACCGATCATAGCGACATCAACGCCGTTCCGGCCCAGGTTCCCGCGTCGGCCAGCCATGCGGCCAACGCGGCGCGCCGCCTGTCCGGCTTGCGCTATTTGCGCACGGGCGACCCGCAGCTGGAACTCGTGATCGAAAAGGTCAACAAGGTATTGGGACGCGATATTCCCATCCTCGTCATGGGCGAAACGGGCACGGGCAAGGAATTGCTGGCGCAAGCCATCCACAACGATTCACCGCGTGCCATGGGACCGTTTATCGCCGTCAACTGCGCCTCCATTCCGGAAACCCTGATCGAATCCGAACTGTTCGGCTATGAAGACGGGGCATTTACGGGCGCGCGCAAGAAAGGGGCGATCGGCAAGATATTGCAAGCCAATGGCGGCACCCTGTTCCTCGACGAAATCGGCGACATGCCCTTCGGCTTGCAGGCGCGGCTGTTGCGCGTGTTACAGGAACGCATGGTCACGCCCTTGGGCAGCAGCAAATCGATCACAGTGAATGTGGAACTCATTTGCGCCACGAATCACAACTTGCGCGAACGCATGGCCAAGGGACTGTTTCGCGAAGACTTGTATTACCGCCTGAATGGCCTGGTGGTAAAACTGCCGCCGCTGCGCGAGCGCACGGACCTGGACACGGTCGTCAAAAAAATCCTCGCAACGGAAGCGCCCGACACGCGTTACACAGTGGCGCCGGACATCCTGCGCATGTTCCATCAGCATAAATGGCCGGGCAATTTCCGCCAGCTGACCAATCTCTTGCGCACGGCCATCGTCATGGCGGGCGATGAACATGAAATCTGTTTGCGCCACATGCCTGATGATTTCCTCGACGATATTGAGATGACGCAAGCGACTGCCGCCAGCGCCAGCACGGACCGCATGATCGCGGCCGGCGCCAACCTGGAAGAAATGGAGCAAAGCGTCATTCTCAAGTCGCTCGATGCCCACGGCGGCAACGTCTCGGCCACGGCGCGAGCCCTGGGCGTGTCGCGCAACACGATCTATCGCAAAGTACCGCATCTGAAATAGCCTAGAGTAGACGGGAAAAGCCGGGCGACATCTCGCGCCGGCCGTGCTTGTCGATGGTCATCAGGTCGACGCCCTCCATTTGCGTGGCCATGGCATGCGCACGCGCCGCGCCCGTCACCATGAAGGTCGTGGACAAGCCATCAGCCAGCAAGCCCGTGGGCGCCAGCACGGTCACGCTCGCCAATTCACGCGGCGAATCGCCCTTCGCGGGGTCGAAGATGTGGTGATGCGCGAAGTCGGGCGTGAACGTACATTCGTAATCGCCCGACGTGGCCACGCTGCGCCCTTCCACTTTTAAGCTGGCCGCCAGGATTTCTGCGTCACGCGGATCCTGGATGCCCAGGGTCCACGGACGGCGCACGGAACGCTGTCCCCGCGCAACGAACTCGCCCGTGTCGAGCAGCGCGTGCCGTATGCCGCGTGCCTGCACGGCTGCCAGCGCCATGTCCGCCGCATAGCCTTGCGCCAGGCCATTCAAGGTCAGCGCCATGCCGGGTCGGAGAAAACGCGCTTCCCGGCTATCCCACGCCAGTTGCCGCCAGCCTACCCGCGCCTGCGCTTCGCGCCGCAATGTGTCCGTCGGCAAGCTTACCTCGTCTGCCGCCGCGCGAAACAGCTGCCATAAGGGTTGCACGGTGATATCAAACGCGCCATCGCTCCATTGCGACAGGGCTTGCGCCTGCGCCAGCACGGCCAGTAAATGGGCGTCCGGCCGGGCCAGGCGGCCGTCGCGGTTCAGTTGGAAGACTTGGCTGGCGGGACTGTAAATGCTCATCAGGCGGTCGATATTCCTGGCCGCATGCAAGGCGTCTTCAATGGCCAGCTCGGCCTGGCGCTGATCGTGGTGCAACACGGTGACGGCGATCGTCGTGCCAAACGCCAGCGCGGCGCCTTGATAAGGGCGCACGCCGGACGCCGTGGCCGTGCCGCGCGCCATGCTGCCAGGCAAAGACAAGCCCGCCATGCCGGCAACGCTGCCTATCGCTGCGGAAATAAAGGTTCTACGCTGCATTGCTGCTCTCCTCTGCCGTGGCCCGGACAATCGGGATGGTGCGGGCACGCTTGATTTCCAGCATCAAGGGTGCGCATTTTTCATCGCTGGCGTAAATCACCACGCAATCCATGCATTGGAAACACTCGCCGTAATCGACTTTCCCGCTGGGCGCGATGGCGTGATGCTCGCAACGGTGCCGGCAAGTCTGGCATGGCGTGCCGCATTCCCTGCGACGCAGAATCCAGTTGAACAGGCGAAACCGTCCCAGCAGCGCCAGCGCCGCGCCAAACGGGCACAGGTAGCGGCAAAAGAATTTGTAGGAAACACTGCTCAGCAGCAGCAAGCCCATGGCATACGCGACAAACGGCCAGGCGCGCACGAAGTTCAGGGTAATGGCCGTCTTGAACGGTTCCAGTTCCACCAGCTTGTCCGTGACCTGGCTGGAAAAGATGCTGCTGCCAAGTATGGCCGCCAGCAAGCCATACTTGATCCATTTCAAGCGCCCGTCCAGGCGCGGCTTGATCTTCCACTGCGGCAAGCGCAGCCACTGGCCCAGCTTGCCCATGAATTCCTGCAGCGCACCAAACGGACACAGCCAGCCGCAAAACGTGCCGCGCCCCCAGATAAACAGCGTGAGCAGCACGAAAGCCCACAGGATCACCGTCATCGGATCGAACAGGAAGAAGCCCAGGGTGCGCCCCGCCTGCAGCGCCTGGAGGGCGCCCGTGATATTGACAATCGATAACTGCCCCTGCGCGTAATAACCAATAAAGCCGATGGTAAACAACAGGAACAGCCGGCGGAACCAGGCAAATTGGCGGCCATCGCGCACCAGGCGTTTCTGCCATGCCAATGCGCCGGCCAGCAGCGCCAGCCCGGCGAGCAAGAGCAGCAACTCAGCCTTGCGGCTCTTCCACGTGCCGCGCCACGTGGCATCGTCGCCTTGCGGCGTCATATAAAAATCAGCGGGCAAACGGTAGCTGAAATCGACGTTGCGCGCGATGCGTTCCGGATACACGATGCCCTTGCTGCGTGTGATCGGCATGGTAAAAGCCAGCGGACTGGCCGCATCGAGTCCCGCCTGACTGATGATGCGCAAGACGGCAATATTTTCCGTCGGCAACGTAGCCGTATCGGACAGGCGCAATTCCAGGTCCAGGTCGCGCATGTCGATGGGCAAGCCATCCTGCTTCAGCAACAAACGATCCGGCACGGTGCCGCGCACGAAATCGTCGCCCAGCACGCTGTAGCGCCCACGCGACATGACGAGGATGGCGTGGTCACCTTCGTCTAGCCGGTTGCGCAATTTGTTCCAGCTGCGTTCCGTCAACAGGTTGCGTCCCACCGTGGGCACGGACACATACGCCAGGTACAGGTCGATGAACACGCCGTCCGGATCGCGCGCAGCTTCCGGTTCGAGTCCGGCTTCGGGACTACCGGCAAACAGTCTCTCCACATCCTTGTTGCTCAGGCGCACATGCTGGATCAAGCCCCGTTCGAGCATCTGCGCCACGCCGAGTTTTTCGAATAGCTCCATGCGGATGCGGGCGATCTGGTCCGGATCGCGGCCTTGCGCAAACCCCAGTTTTTTGCGCGACACTTTCAATGCCGAGGCCAGCACGCTCTGGTTGATGATGCGCACGGAAGCCGTCGCCTTCGACACGCCATCGATATCGGCATGGCTCGCATCTGGCGCGCGTTTCTTCTTGGCATCGATGGCGATATTCTGTTTCAGCGACAAGCCCTGGTACTGTTTGACGAATTGAAACAGGGGCGCTTCGCCCAAGCCATCGAGAAACACGGGTTCATGTTGCGATAGAACAGACACATCCAGAAAACTGCCCTGCGGATTGATGGCGATCAATAAATTGACGGGCACGCCGGAAAAGCCGGGAATTGATGCCAGGTCCACCGACTCAAACACGTAGCCAACCAGTTCCGTGGCCGTGGCGTTTTGGCGGAACAAGGGCCAGATGGGCAAGTCGGCCTCCTTGTCACCGACGATGATGGGAGCAGGAAAGCGCCGTGCCAGCTCGGCCTTGGTGAGCACGCCCGCCCACGCCTGTCCCAGGATAAACAGGAATAGCCAGCAGGCTATGAATAACCGCAGTATCCGCATGCACTAAACTCCGTGCGGCGCCCCTTGCAAGGCGCCGCGTTGATGAGTTAGAAGAAAATGATGCCACCCAGCGACACGCCATTCATCTTCGCTTCGCTGCCCGCAAAGCCTTTCGAGCGCGTCTGGCCCAGTTCGCCCACCAGGGTGATCGCGCTGTTGAGCGAGTAATACGCGCCCAGGGTCAGGTTGGCGTTCGACTTCAAGCCGCCCGTGCCGGCCGTGTTGTCGTCGTTCTTGCTGATGCCGTAAGACAGGCCCAGCTTCAGCTTGTCCGTCGTTTTATACGTGCCTTGCAGCAACCAGTTCTTCGACTTGGTGTCGCCCTGGTCTGCATCGGACAAGATACCGAGCCCTTTGCCGCCCTGGAAGTTGACCAGCACGCCGGCCGGGCCCATCTGGTATGAGCCGCCCACTTCCACGCCGCGCATGGTCAGGTCATCGACACCTGGCGTTTTCGACGTGAATTTTTGCGACTTCACGCCCAGCCACGCCTTCAAGCCTTCCTGCGCATACGTCACTTGCGCCTGCACTTGCGGACTCGACTTCGAGGAATAGGTCGAGCCTGCCACGATGGGCGTATCGGAGACGGGGCTGACCAGCGCCACGTCGGCACCAAAGCCACCCGATTTCGGCGTGCTGTACATGATCTGGCCATAGTTGCCCAGATAGGTATAACCGGCGCCGATGTGGCCCAGGGTCACCCTGCCCCGCTGCGTCGCTTGCACGGGTGCGCCCGAGCCCAACAAGGTCATGTCGGACAGGATCGCGTTCGCGCCGAAGATGCCGTAGTCGCGGCCCAGCTTGAAAGTACCCATCTGCTCATTGCCGAACGTAAAGAAGGCCTGACGCACATCGACCACGCTGTTCTGGCTGATGGCGCTGTCGGTGGCCGTCGAGTTGTAGATGCCGATCAAGGCTTTCACGTCGTACTCGCCCAGGCGCGAGCTTGCCGAAGTGATCAAGCCATTCGGCAGCAAGCCGTTGCCAATGGTGGTACGGTCCTTTTCGCCGCCGCAACCGAGCGCCTGGCCGCCCAGCGCCAGCCCGCCCACCGCATCGCCTGAACACGACACTTGCGTGTAATAGGCGTTAACGATGCCACCCACCGACACGGTCCAGTCGCCCGCCTTGATATCGACGGCTTGTGCCTGCCCCATCGCTGCGATTGTCATGACACCCAGGCTCCCCAGCTTGCTCAATGTGTTCATTGCGTCTCCTCTTTCTTCTCTGTTTTTAGTGTGCACACCAATGATTGATGTATCTCAAGCTTTGGCAATAAGCGTGCCCAGCACGGCTCAGAGGGAGAAAGAGAAAATATGTGTTTAACATGTGCAGCTGCGGATCAATCGCCACTGACAGTGTTCATTTTTTGACCGCAAGTATGCGTATCGGGCATCCAGGTAAACAAAAAACTGACGGCCTGGGCCGTCAGCAAAAAGAAAACACCCGGCGGACAGGGAGACACCCATCCGAGTGGCCCGGATGCTTCACCCCGTTACTTCGATGCCAGCTTGAAGACCCACACGGAACCGCCCTGCTCCAGGAAGTTGACTTTCTTCGCCACTTCGCCGCCCCACAGCGGCACCGCGCCACCCCAGCCGGATACGACGGCCACATATTGCGTGTCGCCATCCTGCCAGGTGACGGGCGGCGCCACGACACCGGAGCCCGTCTGGAATTTCCACAGCTCCTTGCCCGTCTTCGCGTCGACGGCTTTCAGGAAACCTTCCGGCGTGCCGTAGAACACCAGGTTGCCGGCCGTGCTCATCACGCCGCCCCACAGCGGCGCGTTGTTCTTGATTTCCCAGACGATCTTGCCCGTCTTCGGATCGACGGCGCGCATGGCGCCGATGTAGTCGTCAAACAGGGGCTTGATGGTAAAACCGGCACCGAGGAAAGCGCCGCCCTTCTTGTAGCTGATCGGCTCGTTCCAGATGTCCATGCCCCATTCGTTCGCCGGCACATAGAACAGCTTGGTTTGCGGCGAGTACGCCATCGGCATCTGGTTTTTGGCGCCGAGGAAAGCGGGCGCGGCAAACACGGTCGTGCCCTTCTTGCCCTCCTCTCCCTTGGTCGGGTCGCCAGGACGGCCGGCGGCGATGTAGTTCGGCCGGCCCGTCTTCAGGTCGATGCTGCTGGCCCAGGTGATTTTCTTCACAAACGGAAAGGCGTTCTGCAGCTTGCCCGTGCTGGCGTCGATCACATAAAAGAAACCGTTGCGGTCGGCCTTGCCGCCGTAGCGTTTGCCATCCATGTCGAAGGTAACGAATTCGTTGGCGCCATCGAAATCCCAGGCATCGTTCGGCGTGTTTTGATACGCCCACTTGATCTGCCCCGTTTTCACGTCCAGCGCCACGGTGGACGACGAGTACAGGTTGTCGCCGGGACGCAAGTGGCTGTTCCACGGCGCCGGGTTGCCGGTGCCGAAATACGCCAGCTTGGTTTGCGGATCGTAAGTGCCGCCCATCCACGTCGAGGCGCCGCCCGTTTTCCACAAGTCGCCCGGCCAGGTCTTGTTCACCGTTCCCGAAATGCCGTTATCGATGGCCTTGCCATCCTTGTCGTAGCGGTGGCCCATATGGCCCTCTACCGTCGGCCGGCTCCACACCAGGTCGCCCGTCATCGGGTTGCGCGCCTCGACCCGGCCGACGATGCCGAATTCGCCGCCCGACACGCCCGTCAGCAGCAAGCCTTCGGCGATCAGCGGTGCGGCCGTCATCGAGTAGCCTGCCGCATAATCATCGACCTTTTCCTTCCAGACGATCTTGCCCGTGTTCTGGTCCAGCGCCACCAGATAGGCGTCGAGCGTGCCGAAAATCACCAGGTTGCCATACAGGGCGGCACCACGGTTGACCACGTCGCAGCATGGCATGATGCCGTCCGGCAAGCGGTGCTCATACTTCCACAGCTTGGCGCCCGTTTTCAAGTCGACGGCAAAGATGCGCGAATACGAGGCCGTGACGAACATCTTGCCGTTATGAATTAGCGGCTGCGATTCCTGGCCCCGCTGTTTTTCGCCGCCAAACGAGAACGACCAGGCCGGCACCAGCTTGGCCACGGTCTTGTCATTGATTTGCGTCAACGGCGAATAGCGCTGGCCTTGCGTGCCCATGCCAAACGACAGGACACTGGCCGGATTCTTCGCCGTGCTGTCGAGCATGGCATTCGTGACATTGCCCACGTCGGCCGCCTGAACCAACGAGGCGACACTCAAACCGACGACGATCCCCATGATTTTTTTCTGCACAATCATCTCCCTCTGTTTTATTAGTATGTGTGTGTATCAGGTCTTGCGGTGCTCATGCGGCTGGGCATGCAACAGCGCGCACTCTTCATCGGTGAACAGGCGCGAGCGCGTCAAAAAGCGCTTGCCCGTGCCGTTGTCGAGTGAAAACATGCCGCCATTGCCATCGACCACATCGATAATCAACTGGGTATGCTCCCAGTACTCGAATTGCTCGAGTCCCATGTAAAACGGTGTGCCATTCAAATTGCCGAGATAAATGTCGGTGTCGCTGACATCGAACTCGCCCAGCGCGTAGCACATGGGCGCGCTGCCATCGCAGCAGCCGCCCGACTGGAAAAACATCAGCGGGCCGTGACGCTGGCGCAACTTGTCCATCATTTCCAGCGCCGCATCGGTGGCGACCACCCGGGCGATTGCTGCACTCATGGCATCCCTTTCTGCGCGCCGCGCCCCGGTTGCAGGCGCGGCGCGTGTACCGGTTTAGAAGAAGCCCAGCGCTTTCGGGCTATAGCTCACGAGCAAGTTCTTCGTTTGCTGGTAGTGGTCGAGCATCATCTTGTGGTTT
Organism: Janthinobacterium sp. GMG1; assembly: GCF_034427795.1. NCBI lineage: Bacteria > Pseudomonadati > Pseudomonadota > Betaproteobacteria > Burkholderiales > Oxalobacteraceae > Janthinobacterium > Janthinobacterium sp. GMG1. The sequence continues at coordinate 12,633 of NZ_JAXQNT010000020.1, read as the reverse complement.
TCACGGCCGATACCCGACTGCTTGTAGCCACCGAACGCGGCGTGGGCTGGATACAGGTGGTAGCAATTGGTCCACACGCGGCCCGCCTGGATGGCGCGTCCCATGCGGAAGGCGCGCGAACCGTCGCGCGTCCACAAGCCGGCACCCAGGCCGTACAAGGTATCGTTGGCGATCGCCAGCGCTTCAGCCTCATCCTTGAAGGTGGTCACGGACACGACCGGCCCGAAAATCTCTTCCTGGAAGATGCGCATCTTGTTATTGCCCTTGAACACGGTCGGACGCACGTAGTAGCCGCCCTCCAGGTCGCCCGCCTGCGTGTTGCGTTCGCCGCCGGCCAGCACTTCCGCGCCTTCCTGGCGGCCGATGTCGAGGTAGGACAGGATTTTTTCCAGCTGCTCCTGCGACGCCTGCGCACCGATCATGGTGGACGAGTCGAGCGGATTGCCCTGCTTGATCGCGGCCACGCGCTTCAGGGCCCGTTCGATGAATTTCTCGTAGATCGATTCCTGGATCAGCACGCGCGATGGGCAGGTGCACACCTCGCCCTGGTTCAGCGCAAACATGGTGAAGCCTTCCAGGCACTTGTCGAAATACTCGTCGTCGGCATCCATCACGTCTTCAAAGAAGATGTTCGGCGACTTGCCGCCCAGCTCCAGGGTGACGGGAATCAGGTTTTGCGCGGCGTAACCCATGATCAGGCGGCCCGTGCCCGTTTCGCCCGTAAAGGCGATCTTGGCGATGCGCTTGCTCGACGCCAACGGCTTGCCCGCTTCCAGGCCGAAACCGTTGATGATATTCAGCACGCCCGGCGGCAGCAGATCACCGATCAGTTCGATCAACACCATGATGGAAGCGGGGGTTTGCTCGGCCGGTTTCAAGACGACGCAATTGCCGGCGGCCAGGGCTGGCGCCAGTTTCCAGACGGCCATCAGAATCGGGAAATTCCACGGGATGATCTGCCCCACGACACCCAGCGGCTCATGGTAGTGATAGGCATAGGTTTCCGCATCGATTTGCGCAACGGAACCTTCCTGCGCGCGGATGCAGCCGGCGAAGTAACGGAAATGGTCGATGGCCAGCGGAATGTCGGCATTCATCGTTTCGCGGATCGGCTTGCCGTTGTCGATGGTTTCCGCCGTGGCGATCAGGCTCAGGTTCTGTTCGATGCGGTCGGCGATGCGGTTCAGGATATTGGCGCGCTCGGCAGGCGAAGTCTTGCCCCAGGCATCCTTGGCGGCATGCGCGGCGTCCAGCGCCAGCTCGACGTCTTCGGCCGTGGAACGGGAAATTTCGCAAAACGGCAAGCCCGTGATCGGCGTAATGTTGGGAAAGTATTCACCTTTTACTGGTGCAACGAATTTGCCGCCGATGTAATTGTCATAGCGTTGTTTGAAGGGATTGGCTACGCCCAGTTTGCTGATGTCTGCGAGATTCATGTCGTCCTCTATCGGGTTAATTAGAATGGAATTACTTAATTAAAATCAAACGTCCTGGTACAGATGGGGTGAGTACACGGAGTCTTCCGCAAATGCCGTGCCAGCTCGCCATCCCACTACAAACTTAGCCGGTTTTACCCTTGTTGCAAGGGCGTGGCGTCAATACCGGCGCGCTTTTCAGCGCACGCCCCGGGCAAGAAGGCAGGCGTGGGTGTGTGCGCGTTTTGAACAAGGTGGCGCCGTCCTGTTCCAATCCGCGCCAGCCCTGCTGCACCGCTCCGTCGCCGCTGCACAATGGAACAGGTGTACCAGACTGGAACACCTGCGCCAGTGCCACCAAGGCATCAACGAATCACCACGCCCCATGGCAATTCACCCACGGTAATATCGGCCACCTTCTGCGCGCTGGCCGTGTCGATGACGGAAACGCTGTTCGAACGGCCATTGGCCACGTACAGCTTGGCACCATCGGGCGTGAGGGCCATGTTCCACGGGCGCTTGCCGACGGGAATGGTGGCCGTCACCTGGTTGCTGGCCGTATCGATCACCATCACCGTGCCGTCGATGCCATTCGAGACATACACCTGCCTGCCGCTGGGGTGGACGGCGATACCATTCGCATTCTTGCCAGCTGGAATGGTGGCAATCGCCTTGCGCGCGGCCATGTCGATCACATACACGGCATTGACCAGTTCGCACGCCACATAGGCGCGGCCCGAGTCCGGACTGAAGCCGATGCCGCGCGGACGCAGTCCCACGGCGATGGACGCCACCTGGCGGCGTTGTGCCACATCGATGACATCGACTTGCTCGGCCTCTTCCGCGCTGACCAGCAGCCAGCGCCCATCGGGGCTGAAGACGGCGTGTTCCGGATTGCGTCCCTGCACCTTGATGTCGGCGAGCAAGCTACCCGTATGGCCGTCGAGCAAGGCCACGCTATTGTTTTCCTCGACGGCCACGGCCACATGACTACCATCTTGCGAGGCGCTGACGCCTTCGGGCGACTTGCCCAGCGCCACCGTGCGCACGGGCGCGCCGCCAGTGTTATCGATCAGCAGCAAGGCGCTGCTGGCTGCGTCCGTGACAAACAATTGCCGCCCGCTGGGGTCGGCGGCGATACCGCGCGGACGCTTGCCCGCCACGATCTGGCGCACGACCTGGTCGGTGGCCGTATCGATCACGCTCAAGGTGCCCGACTTTTCATTGGGAACATAGGCAAAGGGAGCGGCTTGGACGGCGGTGCTGGCGAGCGCCGGCAGCAGCCAGCACACCTGGCGCAAGCGCGAGAAGAAGTTGGGCATAATCACCTTTTCAATGGGAAAACACAGGAAAAGCGCGCTGCATCGGCGCATCTGAACATTGCTGTATGCAAACGCCGTGCCACTGACACGCGTATAATTTCCGCCCACCAATGGAGACATGGCAGGCATATTGCTTGATACAACTATGCAGACCTGTGGCGCTCACGCGCTCAAGCAGGCTTTTATTCACATTGGAGAATCCGCATGCAGCATCGTTTCCGCCTGAACACAATCGCCAGCCTGTTTGTCGCCGGCAGCGCCACCCTGGCCCCCCACGTCTTTGCCGCCGAGGCAGCTGACCCGGCCAACGGGCAACTGATGGATACGGTGGTCGTCAGCGGCAGCCGCATCGCCCACCCCAGCCAGGAAGTGCCTGCGTCCATCGACGTGGTCGACAGCGCCCGCATCCAGGATGGGCAAATCCGCGTCAACGCGTCAGAAGCGCTGGCCGCCGTGCCGGGGCTGGTCGTGCAAAACCGCCAGAACTACGCGCAAGACTTGCAAATCTCGTCGCGCGGCTTCGGCGCACGCTCGGCCTTTGGCGTGCGCGGCGTCAAGCTGATCAGCGATGGCATTCCTGCCAGCATGCCGGACGGCCAGGGTCAGGCCGCCACCTTCAACCTCGATACGGCCGAGCGCATCGAAGTGCTGCGCGGACCGTTTTCCGCCATCTACGGCAACCACTCGGGCGGCGTGATCCAGCTGTTTTCCAGGGATGGGCAAAATCCCCCGTCCGTGGAGCTGAACGTGACCGGCGGCAGCTATGGCACCAGCAAGGTGGATCTGTCGGCGCAGGGTCAGGCAGGCGGCATCGGCTACGTGCTCGACGGTTCGCGCTTCCGTACGGATGGCTTCCGCGACCACAGCGCCGCCACGCGCGAACAGGCTTTCGGCAAGATCACCGTCAAGCCCACGGCGGACAGCAAGCTGACCATCGTCGCCAATAGCTTGCATCAGGGCAACACGCAAGATCCGCTGGGCGCCACCTGGGCCACGTTTGCCGCCGATCCGCGCGCCGGTGAAATCGATGCGAGCGATACGCAAAACCCGAAGCGCACCTTGGCCGAACGCTACAACACGCGCAAGAGCATCGACCACCAGCAAATCGGCGCCACCTATGAACAATCGTTCGGCGATGACCGCCTGCATGTGATGGTATATGGCGGCAACCGCGACGTGATCCAGTACCAGGCTTTTACCAAAGGCTTCCAGGCGCCGCCCAGCCATTCAGGCGGCGTGGTCGACTTCCAGCGTGAGTTCTACGGCATCGACACCAACTGGCTGCATGTGAACCAGCTGGCTGGCGGCAAGCTGAGCACGACCATCGGCATCGACTATGGCCGCTCCAGCGATGACCGCACGGGCTATGAAAATTACATCGGCAACACGTTTGGCGTAAAAGGCAAGCTGCGCCGCGACGAGCAGAATGTCGTCTCCAGCCTCGATCCCTATATCCAGGCGGAATGGCAAAGCGGCCCATGGCTGCTCAGCGCAGGTTTGCGCTACAGCAAGATGAAAGTGGCGGTCGATGACCACTATCTCAGCAATGGTGACGACAGTGGCAGCCTCGAGTTCAGCCATACGACGCCGGTGCTGGGCCTGCTGTACAAACTGACGCCGAACGTCAACGTCTACGCCAGCGCCGCGCGCGGCTTCGAGGCGCCTACCCTGAACGAACTGTTTTACTCGGGCACGGCCGGCGGCTTCAATTTCAACTTGAAACCGGCCACCAGCACCAACCTGGAAGCGGGTATCAAGGCCAGGATCAATAACAACACCCACGTGAACGCGGCCGTGTTCCAGATCAAGACCAGCGACGAACTGGTGGTCGACAAGTCCAGCGGCGGGCGCACCAGCTATCGCAATGCGGGTAAAACCTTGCGCCAGGGCATGGAAGTGTCGCTGGATTCGAACCTGCCGTATGGCTTCACGACAAAAGTGGCCCTCACCAGCCTGCACGCCGTGTATGACCAGGCGTTTGGCAGCGTGCGCGAAGGCAGCCGCTTGCCGGGCGTGCCCAGCGCCAACCTGTTCGCGGAACTGGCCTGGAAAGACACGTTCGACCGCTTTGGCGCGGCGCTGGAAAGCGTGGCAAGCAATCAGGTCTACGCGGAAGACAGCAACATCGAAAAACCGGCACCCGGCTATACGGTGTTCAATGCGCGCTTCAACGCCAAACAAAACGTGGGTAATTGGCGCTTCAAGGAATTTGCCCGCCTGAACAATCTTTTCGACAAGACCTACGTGGGTTCCGTCATCGTCGGCGACAGCAACAAGCGCTACTATGAAGCGGCGCCGGGACGCAATTGGTTGCTAGGTGTCAGCGCCCAATACTCCTTTTAAGAACACCTGAGAAAAAGTCCATGGCGGCGTTGCATTGCCCTGAACATTTTTCAGGCGTTCTCATGAAAAAGCCCGCGCGTCTTCCGATGCGCGGGCTTGTAAACTCAAGCAAGCTACTTCAAGGCCGCGCTTCCTTCACGCCATATTTCTCAAAGATGGTTTTTAATTCGCCGCTGGCCGCCATCTCGTTCATGGCTGCCTGCAGCAATTTCGCCACGTCGAGCTGCTGACGGCTGACGGCAAGGCCAACGGCCCAGCCAGCACGCGGCAAGCGGGCGAACGCCACTTCGCTCATGGGGAAAGCGGGATCACTTTTCAGCACCGATTCGATTTCCGAACGGTTGGCCAGCACGGCGTCGAGCTGACCCGCCTGCAATTGCTGCAAGGCTTCGGCAGCCGTGTCGAAAATACGCACATCGTCGCGGTACTTGCCATTGTCTTCACCCAGCATCAGCATGGCCGCGATCGAGACCTTTTCCACGCCGATGCGCTTGCCAGCCAGCGAAGCGACGCCATCGAATTGCGGCACGGCTTGCGCACTGCGCGCCAGGCGCACGGTTTCCACGTAGTATGGCGCGAATATCTCGACCTTGTCGTTATCCGCCATCAACTTCTTGTCGACCGGCACATGCAGCATCACATCGGCGGGACCATAACCGAGGTAATGCCCCTTCCAAACCATATTGCGCAAATCGTCGTTCAGGTTTTCGCCGGCGGGAAATGGCAGCAAGCTCAGTTTCAAGCCCAGCTTTTTCGCCAGCGCTTCGGCGATGTCGATATCGATGCCCGCCCCCTTGTCGGAAAATGGCGCGAACTCGTTGTACACAGCCACTTTCAGGCTGCCCGACTGCTGCACTTTTTGCCAGTCGGCGCGCGCCGGCGCGGCTGCGCACAGCGCCAGGCAAGCGAGCGAGATCATCGCGCTCGCACCCCGGAGTTGAAATGAACGCATGGGACTCCTTCGTGATCAATTCGACTTAATTAGATTCGCGGCGGGTTTCCAGATAGGTCTTGATGGCCCACATGGCTTCCTGGTTGAACACGCCTTCGAACGGCGGCATGTACACGGCGCCATTGCGTACTTTACCGTGGCGGATGGTGGTCAGGTAGTAATTGTCCGTCTCCTTGTAGCATGCCTGTTTCTTTGTCTCATTCTTGATACCGAAACAATCGCGGTCCAACTGGCGCAAGTCCGGCGCAATGCCGCCCGAGATGGCTTCAATGCCGTGGCAGCGGGCGCAATTCTGGTTGTAGGCCGAGGTGCCCACCGTCAAGGCCAGCTTGTTGCCCCGATACGGGTTTTGTTCGAGCCACTTGTCGCCCACCTTGGGCAAGCCCGTGGTGTCGACGCCTTGTGGCGTGACATTGCCGTGCGCATAGGCATGCGGCAAGGTCAGCAGGGAGGTGAGGGCAACGGCGCCGGCGGCCGCCACGCCGAGCAGGGTACGAATGGAATAGGTCATGCTGGTCTCCTTGGTTTTTTAGTCAATATCCAAGAAGAGCAAATGCCATGCCATGCACATATGCCCCACATCCGGCCGCCCATGTATCAATTTGGAACAGCTGCAACACGTAGTTGTGTCACCACGCGCGTCAGGCGGCGGTCACCGTGCAGATGCTGCCCCGCTCCTGCTGCTCGAAAGTGATGCGCACGGGCAAAAATCGGGCAATCACTTCCGCATTCGTCAGCGCATGCTGCGACACCTTGTTGCAACTGAAGCTACCGCCACCGGCCAGCGCCATCGGCAGCAAGAGCTGGTCGGCCAGGTGCTCGCCGACGGCCGCATCCGTCTTGAGATAGGCGCGCACCTCGTTCAACAGGCGCTTGGCCACCGATTCGGCCAGCAAGGACTTTTCGCCAAAAGAAGTAAACACTTCCGTGACATGCTCATGCTCGAGCGTCAACAGCAGGACATTGCCCGGTCCCTGCTCCGCCGGCAAGCCGACAAGGTGCAGCTGCTTGCCGCTCCAGCCCATGACGCTGGCGACACGCTCGAGTTCGCGGTGCGCCACCTGCACATGCACGCCCGCTACCACGCTTTCCGCATACCCTGCCTTCCGTTCACCGCGCTGCAGCAACGCGATGGGCCGCAGGCGCTGGCACGGTTGCACGGTGGCCATCACCTCGCCGCCGCCGGCAGGATGAAAGCCATAGCGTTGCAGCGTAATCTCCATCTCGGCGCCCATCTGTTCCAGGACACGGCCGTACGCACGCTGCAAAAAATGGACGGACGGCGCCATGGCATTGTGCGTGCCACCACTGATGCGCACGGTGGATGGCCCATCCGCATGCAGCAGGGCCGGCAGCAAGGTTTGTAATACCAGAGTGCAACTACCGGCGCTGCCGATGGCAAAGCGGTAATCGCCGCCGCGAATGGGGCCAGGCGCGAATTCCAGGCTCGCTGCGCGCAGCGCCACCGGCGTCGTGCGCGCCCCGCAAATGGCGGCTGCCGCCTGCACGGCCAGCAGATGCTGGCGCAGCAAGCCGGGCTTTTCCCGCCCCGCGCGGATATTCGTCAGCCGGAATGGATGCCCCGTAATCATCGAAAGGCTTAGCGCCGAGCGCAAAATCTGTCCGCCGCCTTCGCCTTGCGCTCCATCAATTTCTATCATTTCTTTTCTCTCTCTGTTAACCTTTGACGCAGACGACCTGCTTCAGGATATGCACGACATCAACCAGTTCGCGCTGCGCCAGCATCACCGCATCGATATCCTTGTAGGCCATCGGAATTTCATCGATCACGTTTTCATCCTTGCGGCATTCCACGCCTTGCGTGGCGCGGATCTGGTCGTCCAGGCTGAAGCGCCGCTTCGCTTCCGTGCGGCTCATGGTGCGTCCCGCACCGTGGCTGCAGCTATGGAAACTCTCCGCATTGCCCTTGCCGCGCACGATAAAACTCTTCGCGCCCATGGAACCGGGAATGATCCCCAGTTCGCCGGCGCGGGCCGACACGGCACCCTTGCGCGTGACCAGCACGTCCTTGCCAAAGTGGTGCTCCTTCTGCACATAGTTATGATGGCAGTTAACGGCTTCCACGTGCGTCTGGAACGGTTTATGGATGACCGTGCGCACGGCTGCGATCAGGTTCTGCATCATCACTTCACGGTTGTTGCGCGCAAACCGCTGCGCCCAGCCCACCGCTTCCACGTAATCGTCGTAATGCTGCGTGCCTTCGGCCAGGTAAGCCAGATCCTGGTCGGGCAAGTTGATGAAGTGGGTGCGCATATCCTGCTTGGCCAGTTCGATGAAATGCATGCCGATGGCATTACCCACGCCGCGCGAACCGGAATGCAACATGAACCATACGGCACCCTGTTCATCGAGGCAGACTTCAATGAAATGGTTACCGCTGCCCAAAGTCCCCAGGTGACGATAATTATTCGTGTTCTTCAGCTTCGGCGTCTTCAGGCAGATCGCATCGAATTCGTCCTTCAATTGCAGCCACGCGGCATCGACCACGGAAGGCGGCGTATGCCAGGAACCCTCATCGCGGCCACGGTGGCCGCGCGTCTTCGGCGACATCCCATGCGGAATGGCGCGTTCGATGGCGCTGCGCAGCGGCCCAAGATTATCGGGCAGATCATTCGCCGTCAGCGTGGTTTTCGCCGCCATCATGCCGCAACCGATGTCCACGCCCACGGCCGCCGGAATCACGGCGCCCAGGGTGGGGATCACGCTGCCGATGGTCGAGCCTTTACCCAGGTGGACGTCGGGCATGACGGCGATGTGCTTGTAAATGAATGGCAGGGTCGCCGTGTTGCGCAATTGTTTTTTGGCCGCTTCTTCGACAGGCACGCCACGGGTCCACATTTTCACGGGACGGCTGCCTTCGGTATGCAGGACTTCGTATTCTTCTTTCTTCATCGCTTCTCTCATCTTGTATTTTAATCAGTAGGACAACCCGACAAGGTGGGACAGGATTTTCTGCCAGGCTCACTGCACCTGGCAGGCCGGTTTGACGCGGCTGATCGATGTAATCCTGTCGGCATTCGGGGCACTGCAGCGCATGACAAGGTTGGACAAGACGTCTGTTATGTAGTCTTGTCCGCATTCATGCACTTTACTTCAACAACCTGGCGCCATATCGATGGCGGCAATTTCTCCCGCCCAGTGAGCGGGGTCCAGCTGGCCGGAAGCAAAGGCGGCGATGATCTTGAAGACGTCATCGGAAAAACCGCCGATGTTCAGGATATCCTCGCGCTCCATTGCCTGCGTGGTGGCATGCGGCGAAATATCGATGCACACCAGCTTTGCCTGCGGATTGCGCTGCTTGAAGACATTCCACTGTCCCATCGTCGCCGTGGCGCCGCTGCGTTTGGCATCGATCCACGATTCGTTATCGGACACATAAATCACCAGGTCCGCCAGCTCCTTCTTGCTGTTCATGCGCAGCAGCGGTGCGCTGCAATTGGTGCCGCCGCCGCCGATGGCCGCCAGCCTGGCCGCGTTGGCCATCACGCTACCATGCGCATCGAGACCGCACTGCACCACGCTATGCTCGAACGGAAGCACCGTGGCATCCGGGTTCTTGCGCAGCATGGCCGCCGCCACAAGCGCCGCCACATCGATGCAGCGCACGCTCGACGTGGCGCTGCCGCGAAAACCGCTGACGGGCGAAGACATCGAGCCGGAAACGTCAGGACATACCACCACCTTGCCCGCGATCCGCGGCACGTTCAGCAGCGATATTTCCAGCGCCTGCTCCAGCGCATCGCGCACGATGGCCGGCACGTTCTCGCCGGCCGCGATGTAAGCCGACATCAGCTGGTACGGAAACACCCTTGCCCGGCCAATCGCCTCGGGATCGCGCAGCTTGGCCGCAATCAGCTCAGGCATCCCGGCTATCGCATACACGCCATGGCGGCCAAAGGTATTCAGATTCATGCGCACCATCTGCCAGCTGCCCTGGGTCGCGATCTGCGCCCAATCCTGCGCGCTCAAGGGCAGCGCCGTCAGCATTTGGAATGGCACCTCCGGTATCGCTTGCGCCGGGTCTGCCTTGTACGCCTCGAACGCGGCCAGCGCAGACGGCAGTGCCTTGGCATCGTACGGCTTGCCGATCAGCCAGGCAAAGAAGGCCGCGCGCCACGCTTCCTGCGGTTTCGGATGCACCATCTTCACCACGTCGGCCAGCGATGGCGCGTTACCGACGGCGGCGGCCAGCAAAGCCTGTTCCGAAGCGCCGTTCAGCCATGCCTGTACCAGCTTTTTCGGACGCGATCCCAGCGACTTGCGGCCCACTGCGCCCGAGCGCATGATCTGCACGAAGTTACGCAGCATCTTGCCGTTGTTAATCACACGCTGGAAGGCCGGCGCGAACTCTGCAGCGCCCTGCCCCGCCAGCACGGCCACCAGCAGGGCCGGCATGTCTTTCATGTAGCCCCGTTCGCGGCAGTACACGGCCGTCTGCGCGATGAAGGCCGGCTCGACCGCCTGGCACAACTCGAGTACGTGTGCCAGTTGCGCTTCGGCACTGGCATAAAACGTCGTGTTCAGGCAGCCGGTGGCCGCATATTGCGCCAGCTGATGCCGGGGCGTCAGCGCGTAGGCTGGCGCGCCTTCGGCATTGCGTGCCAGGGCCGTTGGCACGGTTCCGGTCTGTTGCGCGTTCTGGAATAACTGGGTGTTGGCCATTTTTCGTTCCTCTCTGCTCTCTACGTTTATCTCGTTGCTATCTCCTCTATTGCAAGCGCTGTGCCAGCTTTCAATATCTCATCAAAAATAAACATAACCCATTGATTTTATTAAACAATATTCTAATACATGCTTTGCATCGAAAATATCCCTGTCATTGCGATTTAGAATACAATTATCTTTTTAGATAAATATTTATCTCATATATGCAAGCAAAACGCACCGTCGTCATCGGTTTTCTCGGCACGCAGCTCGACAATGGCAGGGGAGCGGCACGCTGGGAAAAGTGGCGCCCCAGCATCGCCCTGACCCAGCACGAGGACAAGATCATCGACCGCTTCGAGTTGCTGTACGCGGGCAGCCAGTTCGACAACCTGGTACGCCAGGTGTCGCAGGATATTGCCAGCGTCTCGCCTGAAACCAGGCTGATCGCCCATGAACTGCCCATCAGCGATGCCTGGGACTTCGAGAATGTGTATGGCGCGCTCTATGATTTTGCCAACAGCTATCCCTTCGATCCGGACAAGGAAGACTATTGGATCCACATCACCACCGGCAGCCACGTGGTGCAAATCTGCATGTTCCTGATGACGGAAGCACGCTATTTTCCTGGCCGCCTCGTGCAAACGTCGCCGCCGAAGCGCCAGGCCACCGGCAATCCTGGCAGCTACGCATTGATCGACCTCGATCTGTCGCGCTACGACCAGATCGCCCAGCGTTTTACGCACGAGCAGGCCGAAGGCGTGGCCTTCCTGAAGTCCGGCATCGCTACGCGCAATACCCGCTTCAACGGCATGATCGATGAAATCGAGCGCGTCGCCATCAAATCCAAAGCCCCCATGCTGCTGATGGGACCTACCGGCGCCGGCAAATCCTTCCTCGCGCGCCGCGTGTATGAACTGAAAAAATCGCGCCACCAGATCGATGGCAAATTCATCGACCTCAATTGCGCCACCCTGCATGGCGATGGCGCGGCCTCCACCCTGTTCGGCCATATCAAGGGCTCCTTCACGGGGGCAGGCTCAGATCGGCCGGGCTTGCTGCGCAGTGCGCACAAGGGCTTGCTGTTTCTCGATGAAATCGGTGAACTGGGGCTCGATGAACAGGCGATGCTGCTGAAAGCCATTGAAGAAAAGCGCTTCTTCCCCGTCGGTGCCGATACGGAGGTGCAGAGCGACTTCCAGCTGATCGCCGGCACCAACCGCGACCTGGGCAAAGAAGTCGCGGCCGGCCGCTTTCGGGAAGACCTGTATGCGCGCATTAATCTGTGGACGTACGAATTACCGGGCCTGGCGCAGCGCCCCGAAGACATCGAGCCGAACCTGGAATACCTGCTGGCACAATACAGTGCCGAAACGGGGGAAAGAGTGCGCTTCAACAAGGAGGCGCGCGAACGCTTCATGCGCTTTGCCACCTCGCCATCGGCCGCCTGGAAAGGCAATTTCCGCGATCTATCCGCCGCTGTCACGCGCTTGGCCACCTTGTCGGAAGCGGGACGCATCACGGATGACGTGGTCGACGAGGAAATCAAGCGCTTGAACCGGATGTGGCAGCATCATGGCGGACGAAGCGATAGTGTGGAAGTGGATCTGCCAGGGATCATGGGGGAGCAGGAGGCCGCGCAGCTCGACCTGTTTGATGCGCTGCAGCTGAGATCGGTAATTCAGGTATGCCAGCAATCGAACACTTTGTCCGATGCGGGCCGCAAGCTGTATGCCATATCGCGTGATGCGAAGGCCAAGCCAAATGACGCCGACAGGTTGAAAAAATACCTGACGAAGTTTGGCGTGAGCTGGGAAGAAGTGAGTCGATAAAACCCAACAACAGCCAGAGTCAGTCCCTCGATGCCGCGAACGCCAGATGCGACGCCAACGCGCGAGGGAGCTGACCCCATTCTTTGCTGTTTGCTTGGCCGCGC
>NZ_JAXQNT010000019.1:0-24090 GCF_034427795.1 Janthinobacterium sp. GMG1 | reverse complement strand
GTTTGCAGCATTTCGTCAACCTTCTTTTTTACTACCCAGCCCCTGAAGGCCGCCCCTTTTGTGCCGCAAACCAGTGCGTCTCATCGGGGAGGCGAATCATATCAAAGACCGTCGAAGTTTGGCAAGCGCTTTTCAAGGAAAGCGTGCATGCCTTCTTTTTGAGCAGGCGTACCGAAGGCAGCCTGGAACAAACGACGCTCGTAGGCGACACCATCGCTCAAGGTGGTTTCAAAGGCGCGGTTGACGCAATCCTTGATCATCATGGCCACCGAGGTCGGCATGGCGGCGATGGTTCTGGCGGCAGCCACGGTTTCTTCCAGCAATTTATCAGCAGGCACCACGCGCGACACGAGGCCGATGCGTTCCGCCTCGGCGGCATCGATGGTGCGCGCCGTCAGCAACAGGTCCATGGCCTTGGCCTTGCCGATGGCGCGCGGCAGACGCTGCGTACCGCCCGCACCCGGCGTGACGCCGACCTTGATTTCCGGCTGGCCAAATTTGGCGCTGTCGGCGGCAATCAGGAAATCGCACATCATGGCCAGTTCGCAGCCGCCACCAAGCGCATAGCCAGCCACCGCACCCACCACAGGTTTGCGCACGCGCAAGATATGCTCCCAGTTGCGGCTGATGTAGCCCTGGGTAAAGGTGTCCGGGTAGGTGTAATCGGCCATGGCGGCGATATCGGCGCCAGCGGCAAACGCTTTTTCGCTGCCCGTGAGCACGATACAGCCGATATTGTCATCCGCGTCGAACTTCAGCAAGGCGTCGCCCAGCTCATTCATCATGTTGTCGTTCAAGGCGTTCAATGCCTTTGGGCGATTCAGGCGGATGACCGCCACCTTGTCCTGGATGTCGATGATCAGGTCTTCGTATTGCATAGTGTCTCCTCTCGATAAACGGTGCAACGATTGTAGCGGCTAACGGCAGCGGCGCGGCGGGTGCGCTGCTATTATTGTGAACCCGGTCACCTTTATCGAGCAGCGTATTTTCTCCTCCCTCTTCCAGTACTGCGCCAGCTACCTGCGCGGCGACGGCAGCGCCGCCAGCGTCAATTTCCGCCGCTTGTGGTTCAGCAACGGCCTCAATTGCTTCGGCGCCCAGATCACCTCGCTGGCCCTGCCCCTGTGCGCGGTACTATTACTACATGCGACACCGGAGCAGATGGGCGTGCTGGTCGCCTTGCAGGCACTGCCGTTCGCCCTGTTCGGCTTGCCCGTCGGCGTGCTGCTGGACCGGCGCAGCAAGCACCCGATCATGCTGTTCAGCGAAAGCATGTCCGGCCTGGCCCTGGCCAGCGTGGCCGTGGCCTATTGGTGCGGCGTGCTGTCGATGCCATGGTTATATATAGTGGGGTTCATCATCGGCACGGGCTTCGTCGTTGGTGGCGGCGCCGAGCAAGTGTTTCTGACTTTCCTGGTGGGCCGCGACGGCTTGATCGATGCGCAATCGAAATTTGCCGCCACCGAATCGGCTTCGCGCCTGATCGGCCCCGGCCTGGCCGGCGTGCTGGTGCAAGTGCTGTCCGCACCCGTCGCCATCCTGTGCACGGCGTGCGGCTATCTGGTTTCCGTCTTTAATTTGCGCGCCATGAGCGTACGCGATCCGCGTCCCGCACCATCCGACAAGCACGCCTTGCGCGACATCGCTGACGGCTTGCTGTTCGTCTGGCGCGAACCGCTGCTGCGCGCGCTGGCCTGGGGCGCCGGCATCTGGCACTTCCTCTTTTACGCCAGCATGGCTTTGACGGTGCTGTTCGCCACGCGCGACCTGGGCATGAGTCCTGGTGTGCTGGGCATGACGCAGATGCTCGGTGGCGCCGGCGTCTTGCTCAGCGCCTTCATCGTCAAGCCGCTGACGCGCCGCTACGGCGCCGGACGCACGATCCTGATCGGGCTGGCGTCCACCTCCGTGTGCTTTGCGCTGACGCCAACGATACCCGCCGCGCTGTTCGACAGCGCGGCCGCCAGCGCCGTAGCGTATGCCATCTTGATGTTCTTTTTCGATTGCGGCGTGATGCTGTTCTTTATTCCCTACCTGGGCTTGCGCCAGAAGGTCACGCCCGATCCCATGCTGGGCCGCATGACGTCCACCATGCGCTTCCTGACGGTGGCGACGGCACCGCTGGGGGCGCTGGCCGCCGGCTGGGTAGCGGAACACTTCGGCGTGCGCAATGGCCTCGCTTGCATCGCGGCAGGCAGCATTATGTTGACCGTCGCCATGGTGTGGGGCACGCCGCTGCGTAGCGTGCGCACCTGATGCGATGAACGGGCATACACTGCTGAAAGATTGCTTTGGCGACACTATTCACGCCAAAGCCTGTGAGGTTTGATTTACATCAAGGTTTTAATTGATGTAAATCCATAAGCTGTCTTACATCACTTGAGGAGCACGCTATGTTTAACACCATCTTATTTCCTACCGACGGCTCGCCGTTGTCCGACAAAGCCGCCGAGACCGCCCTCGCCTTCGCCCAATTGAACAAGGCCAAGCTGGTCGCCATCAGCGTGGTGCAGCCTTTCCCGTTCTCGCCGATGGCCGATGGCGGCATCGTGCTCGACGCCAGCCTGTATGAACAGCAGATGCAGGAAGCGTCGCAACGCGCCATCGACAAGATCGGCGCAGCGGCAAGCGCCGCCGGCGTACCCTTCGAAGGCGTGGTCGCCGTGTCGCCGAGCCCGCACGATGAAATCGTCAACGCGGCGCAGACCTACCATTGCGACATCATCCTGATGGCCTCGCATGGCCGCAAGGGCTTGAACAAGCTATTCGTGGGCAGCGAAACGCAAAAAGTGCTGGCGCATACCCATCTGCCAGTCATGGTTCTGCGCTAAGCCACGGTCTGCCCGGCGCCGCGAGAAACTCAGCGCGCCGGCGCCTGTTTCGGCAACAACACCCACACGGCGCCGCTCTGTTTCATGCGGCCCGCATTCTCGGCCGCTTCCGCGCCAAAGCCAAAGAAATAATCGACCCGGATCGGCCCGCGAATGGCGCCGCCCGTATCCTGCGCCATCACCAGGCGCTGCATGGGAATCTCGCTATTGGCTTGCGTGGTGGACAAAAATACGGGCGCACCCAGCGGCAGGAAGCGCGAATCGATGGCTACCGAGCGCTGCGGCGTCAGCGGCACGCCCAGCGCCCCCTTCGGACCCACTTTCGGGTCAGGCAAACGCTCTTCCTTGAAGAAGACATAGCTGGGATTGGCGTTGAACAATTCATCCTTGCGCGTGGGGTGGCCGGCGATCCACGCCTTGATGCCCTGCGCGGACGCTTGGCTCAGGGTCAGCTCGCCCTTGTCGACCAGGTAGCGGCCAATCGATTTATACGGGTGGCCGTTTTGATCCGCATACGCCACGCGCACGGTTTCCTGCGTATCGGTCAGCTGCACGCGCCCGGAACCCTGTACTTGCAGGAAGAAGGCCTCGACTTCATCATCCACCCACAGCAATTCCTTGCCCGTGACGGACGTGGCGCGCTCGATGTCGGCGCGGGTGGCGTACGGCACCACCTTCTTGCCCACCAGCTTGCCCCGCAAGCGCATATTCTTCAGTTCCGGATACACGCCCGACAAATCCACCGAGACCAGGTCGTCAGGCACCTTGTACAGCGGTGTCTGGTATGGACCGCCGCGCTTGCGCGCGCCGTGCAGCAAGGGTTCGTAGTAACCGGTCACCAAGCCAGTATAGGCGCCATCGGCGGCCACCACTTGATTAGGCACAAAGAAAGTCTCGAAAAACAGGCGGATGGCCTTGTCGCTGTCCGCATTCACCTGGCGCGCGATTGTGCACGACTCTTTCCAGTCCGGACGCTTGACCAGCACGCCGCACGACGCCATGAAGGCGGGCCAGGCGGCACGCATGTCGTCGCGGGCCCAGCCAGGCAAGGCGGCAAACTTGGCGGGCACAAAGGTTGGAGCTGCCACATCCGTGGCATCCTTGGCGTCGGCCGGCTTGGCAGGCACAGGCTTGACGACGGTCGGCGCGATGGCGGGCGCCTTGCCGCTGGAAGCAGCGGGCGGCGCGGGTGGCGTGGTGCAGGCGGATAAAGCAAGCGCGACGGCGCCGATTGAAACGGGTAGACTACCGCGTGTCAACAGACGGCGGGTAAATACTAAGCTGCGGGTAAATAACATAGGAGTGCGTATGTGGATCTTGATGATAGAGGCGCTGGTAGCGTTCTTCTTGCTGGCATTTATAGTCTGGTGGACCATGTATTCAGGCAAAAAGCCCGCACCGCCGGCGCGCAAGCAGCTCAGTGAAGAACAGGACGCCACCGAAAAACTGAAGTAAGGGGGCAAACCCCCGGCGTTTCCTTAATGCAGGGTGCGCGGCACCGACAGCACGAATTCGGGAATTAAAGCTTCGAACTGGTGACCATCTTCGGCCACGCAAAAGTATTCACCGTGCATCGAGCCTTGCGGCGTGCCCAGCATGGTGCCGCTCGTGTATTCGAACTGTTCGCCCGGCTGCAGCAGCGGCTGGTGGCCGACGGCGCCCAGGCCGCGCACCTCTTCCACCTTGTTGTTCGCATCCGTGATGACCCAGTGGCGCGAAATCAGTTGCGCGCCAGCCGTGCCCGTGTTGACGACGCGGATCGTGTAGCTGAACACGTGCCGCCCCTGGTCCGGTGCCGATTGCTCGGGCAGGTATTGCGTCTTGACCGTTACCGTAAATTCATAAGTCGCCATCGTCATTCCTATTCAGACATTGCCAGTCATATTGTGTATCGCGCGCGACGCATAGGCCATCGCGCGATGCGTATTCTGTGTTTCACCGTACTTCAATGAGGCATGGTAACGGCGTCAGGCGTAAAATAGCGCAAATCGCATTTTCTATCCTTTGGCTACTTCACCATGACAACATTCCGTATCGCTCCCAGCATCCTGTCCGCCGACTTTGCCCGCCTGGGCGAGGAAGTGCGCAACGTCGTTACCGCCGGCGCCGACATCATCCACTTCGACGTGATGGATAACCATTACGTGCCGAACCTGACCATCGGCCCGCTGGTATGCGAAGCGATCCGCCCGCACGTGCAAGTCCCCATCGATGTGCACCTGATGGTCAAGCCTGTCGATCGCATTATCCCGGATTTCGCCAAGGCTGGCGCGAACATCATCACCTTTCACCCGGAAGCGTCGGATCACGTCGACCGTTCCTTGCAACTGATCCGCGACAATGGCTGCAAATCGGGCCTGGTATTCAACCCCGGCACGCCGCTGCATTACCTGGAACACGTGATGGACAAGATCGACATCATCCTGATCATGTCCGTCAATCCGGGCTTCGGCGGCCAGTCCTTCATTCCGCAAGCATTGAAAAAAATCGCCGAAGCGCGCCGCATGATCGACGAATCGGGCCGTGACATCATGCTGGAAGTCGATGGCGGCATCAAGATCGACAACATCGCCGCCGCCGCTGCCGCTGGCGCCGATACCTTTGTCGCAGGCTCGGCCATCTTCGGCAAGCCCGACTACAAAGCCGTCATCGACGCCATGCGCGCCGAACTGGCAGCCGTCAAGGGCGCCTGATGCAAGCGGGCACGGTGAAAGACCACGTACTGGCCGGGGTGCGCGCCGCCATCATCGACCTCGATGGCACGATGCTCGACACCGTGCCCGATTTCCATGTCGCCATCAATGGCATGCGCGCCGAACTGGACCTGGCGCCCATCAGCGCCGACGCCATCAAGCTGATGGTCGGCAAAGGCTCGGAAAACCTGATCCGCACCGTGCTGGCGCTCGACTTCGATGCGGCCGGCGTGGAACAGCATTTCGAGCAGGCGATGGACGGCTACCAGCGCCACTACCTGGCCATCAACGGCCAGTTCAGCACTCTGTACCCGGACGTGGAAGCGGGGCTGGCGGCGATGAAGGCGGCAGGCTTGCGCCTGGCCTGCGTCACCAACAAGCCGATCGCCTTCGCCCTGCCCCTGCTGAAACTGAAAAACCTGGACCAGTATTTCGAGATCGTCTACGGCGGCGATTCGCTGCCGCAGAAAAAACCGCACCCCATGCCGCTGCTGCAAGTGTGTGCGGACTTCGACCTGGCGCCATCCAAAGTGGTGGCCATCGGCGACTCCTCGAATGACGCGCAAGCGGCCAGGGCTGCGGCTTGCCCCGTACTGACGGTACCGTATGGATACAATCACGGACACTCTATACACGATACCGATTCCGATGGTATAGTAAAGACACTGCTCGAAGCAGCCCGTTTTATTGGCATGCAAAACTAACCGGCATACTGACCAAACCCAACACCATATCGTGAACACGTTTCTCATCAAAAAACACAATGTCACCCAAACCGGCTCGATTGAGGCCTGGCTTTGGCGACGCTGGCAATCCTGGCAGGCCTAAGGGCCGAGCCGTTACGATTGCTGCCGGCTGCACACGCGTCCTTTGCGCATTTTGCGCATGTTGCATGTACCGGCAAGTTTTTTGATAACCCACCGCAGGGTTTGTGCACTATGCACACTCATACCCTGACGGCATGGAGAGAAACATGACCGAACTCGAATTCAAATCGCTGGCCCAGCAAGGCTACAACCGCATCCCCCTGATCGCGGAAGCGTTCGCCGACCTGGAAACACCGCTCACCCTGTACCTGAAACTGGCACAGGCCCAACAAGGTGGCAAGAACACCTTCCTGCTCGAATCCGTCGTCGGCGGCGAACGCTTCGGCCGATATTCCTTCATCGGCTTGCCCGCCACGACCGTGTTGCGCAGCTATGGCAAGCGCACCGAAATCGTCAAGAACGGCGTCGTGATCGAAGAGCACGAAGGCAATCCGCTCGACTTCATCGAACAGTTCCAGTCGCGCTTCAAAGTGGCCCTGCGCCCCGGCATGCCGCGCTTCTGCGGCGGCCTGGCCGGCTACTTCGGCTACGACACCGTGCGCCACATCGAGAAAAAACTGGCCGGCGGCGCGCCGAAAGATGACTTGAAGCTGCCCGACATCCAGCTGATGGTGACGGAAGAACTGGCCGTCATCGACAATCTGTCCGGCAAACTGTATTTGATCGTTTACGCCGACACCACGCAGCCCGAATCGTTTTCGAAAGCACAGCAGCGCCTGAAGGACTTGCGCATGATGCTGCGCCGCGGTGTCGATGCGCCCGTCACCAGCGCTTCCGTGCGCACGGAAACCATCCGCGATTTTTCCAAGGAAGACTACCTGAAGGCCGTCGCCAAGGCGCATGAATACGTGATGGCGGGCGACCTGATGCAAGTGCAGATCGGCCAGCGCATCCGCAAGCCGTATGTCGATTCGCCGCTGACCCTGTACCGCGCCTTGCGTTCGCTCAACCCGTCGCCGTATATGTACTTCTATAATTTCGGTGACATGCAGATCATCGGCGCCTCGCCGGAAATCCTGGTGCGCAACGAGAAGACGGCGGACGGCGGCAAGAAAGTCACCCTGCGCCCCATCGCCGGCACCCGTCCGCGCGGCGCCACGCCAGAGCGCGACGCCGAACTGTCGGCCGAACTGCTGGCCGATCCGAAAGAGATCGCCGAGCACGTGATGCTGATCGACCTGGCGCGCAACGACATCGGCCGCATCGCCGAGACGGGCAGCGTACACGTCACCGACCGCATGGTCATCGAAAAATACTCGCATGTGCAGCACATCGTCTCGAACGTGGAAGGCACCCTCAAGGAGGGCCTGTCGAACCTGGATGTGCTGCGCGCAACCTTCCCCGCCGGCACCCTGACGGGTGCGCCGAAAGTGCGCGCCATGGAAGTGATCGACGAACTGGAAATCACCAAGCGCGGCATCTACGGCGGCGCCTGCGGCTACCTGTCGTTTGGCGGCGAAATGGATGTGGCCATCGCCATCCGCACGGGCGTGGTCAAGGACGGCATGCTGTACGTACAGGCCGCGGCCGGCATCGTGGCCGACTCCATCCCCGAAATGGAATGGCAGGAAACCGAAAACAAGGCGCGCGCCGTGCTGCGCGCCGCCGAACAAGTGCAAGATGGCCTGGATGGAGGGTTTTAAGATGCTGCTCATGATCGACAACTACGACTCCTTCACCTACAACATCGTGCAGTATTTCGGCGAATTGGGCGAAGACGTGCGGGTCTACCGCAACGATGAAATCACGATCGCACAGATCGAGGCGCTGAACCCGGACCGCATCTGCATCTCGCCCGGCCCGAAAGCACCGGCACAGGCGGGTATTTCGGTGGAAGTGCTCAAGCACTTCGCCGGCAAGAAGCCGATACTGGGCGTGTGCCTGGGCCACCAGGCCATCGGCGAAGCGTTTGGCGGCAAGGTCATCCGCGCCAAGCAAGTCATGCATGGCAAGACTTCCCTCATCGCGCATACGGGCGTGGGTGTCTTCAAGGACATCCCCAGCCCCTTCACAGTGATCCGCTACCACTCTTTGGCGATCGAACGCGCCTCGCTGCCTTCCTGCCTGGAAGTGACAGCGTGGACGGACGACGGCGAAATCATGGGCGTGCGCCACAGGGAATACGATATCGAGGGCGTGCAGTTCCACCCCGAATCGATCCTCTCGGAGCACGGCCACGCCCTGCTGAAGAATTTTCTCGAGCGCTGATTTTCCGCGCACGCTGCGGCGTGCCATCAGTGTCCTCCTGCGCCATCATTGAAGAAGGAAGCATCATGCCGATCACACCACAAGAAGCCCTGCTGCGCTGCATCGAACACCGCGAAATCTTTCACGACGAAATGCTGTACCTGTTCCGCCAGATCATGTCCGGCGAAATGTCGCCCACCATGATCGCCGCGCTCACCATGGGCTTGCGCGTGAAAAAGGAAACCATCGGCGAAATCGCCGCCGCCGCGCAAGTGATGCGCGAGTTTTCCACCAAGGTGCCCATGGCCGACACCACCAACCTGCTCGACATCGTCGGCACGGGCGGCGACGGCGCGCACACTTTCAATATTTCCACCGCCTCGATGTTCGTGGTGGCGGCCGCCGGCGCGCGCGTGGCCAAGCATGGCGGGCGCAGCGTATCTTCCTCGTCCGGCAGCGCCGACGTGCTGGACTCCCTGGGCGTCAACATCAACCTGCAGCCCGAGCAGATCGCCCAGTCGATCGCGCAAACGGGCATCGGCTTCATGTACGCGCCCAACCACCATGCGGCCATGAAGCATGCGGCGCCCGTGCGCAAGGAACTGGGCGTGCGCACGATCTTCAACATCCTCGGCCCGCTGACGAATCCGGCCGGTGCGCCGAACATTTTGATGGGCGTGTTCCACGCCGACCTGGTCGGCATCCAGGTGCGCGTGCTGCAGCGCCTGGGCGCGCAGCATGCCATCGTCGTGTATGGCCGCGACAATATGGATGAAGTGTCGCTCGGTGCGGCCACCATGGTGGGTGAACTGGTCAACGGCGAAATCCGCGAATATGAAATCCATCCCGAGGACTTCGGCATGTCGATGATCGCCAGCCGCAACCTGAAGGTAGCCGATGCCGTCGAATCGAAAGCGAAGATGATGGAAGCGCTGCGCGGCGAACCAGGCGCGGCCGCCGACATCGTCGCCCTGAATGCTGGCACGGCGCTGTACGCGGCCGGCGTGGCCAGTTCGATCGAAGACGGCCTGGCGCGCGCGCGCACCGCCGTCAGCTCGGGCGCGGCGCTGGCGAAACTCGCTCAATTCGTGCAGGTCACGCAGCAACTTGGCACCCCGGCGCGAGCGTAAGCGCCCTGCCCTCCTTTATAGAATAGCGATCATCATGTCCGACATACTCGATAAAATCCTGGCCGTGAAAGCCGATGAAGTGGCCAAGGCCAAGGCCCACCGCAGCCTGGCCAGCCTGCGCAGCGACGTGGAAAGCGACAGCGCCCTGCGCGCCGGCCTGCGCGGCTTTGAAGCAAGCCTGCGCCAGCACATCGCCGACGGCAAGCCCGGTATCATCGCCGAAATCAAAAAAGCCTCGCCATCGAAAGGCGTCATTCGCGCCGACTTCCGCCCATTTGATATCGCCGCCAGCTATGCGGCGCATGGCGCGGCTTGCCTGTCCGTGCTGACGGACGAACAGTTCTTCCAGGGATCCGTGGCATATCTGCAGCAGGCGCGCGCCGCCTGCGCCATTCCCGTGCTGCGCAAGGACTTCATGGTCGACATGTACCAGATCTATGAAGCGCGCGCCATGGGTGCCGACTGCATCCTCCTGATCGTCGCGGCGCTCGACCACGGCCTGATGGCGGAAATGGAAGCGTGCGCCCACGAACTTGGCATGGGCGTGCTGATCGAAAGCCACGATGGCGACGAGCTGACGGCGGCCCTGAAACTCAAGAGCCCGCTGATCGGCATCAACAACCGCAACCTGCGCACCTTCGAAACCTCGCTCGACACGACCATCAAGCTGTTACCGCGCATCCCGCAGGACAAATTGATCATCACGGAATCGGGCATCCACAGCACGGCCGACGTGCAACGCATGCGCGAGGCGCACATCCACAGCTTCCTCGTGGGCGAAGCGTTCATGCGCGCGCCAGACCCCGGCGTGGAGCTGGAACGCCTGTTCAGTTAAAGCATGGTAGTCTGGCAGACATGAGACACGCGATCATCGTCCTTGCCACTGCTGCCCTGCTGTCGGCTTGCCAGACTGCGCCCCCGCCCTTGGGCCGCACACCCTCGCCAGTGGAGCGCACGCCCCCTGGCACACCGGCCGCGATACAGCTCGCCGCCAGCATCGACGCCTACAAGGCGCTGGTGGCGCAGCAGATCATGTCCGCCAACTCAGAATACACGTTCAGCGGGCGCCTGCCGCCCATGCTGCCGGCCATCGTCGTGCTCGACCTGAGCGTGGGCCCCGACGGCGAACTGAAAAGCGTGCACGTCCACCGCTCGCGCGACAGCGAAGCATCGGCCGCGGCGCTGGCCGCCGTGCGGCGCGTGCCAACCCTCTTTCCGCCAGCGGCACACCTGATGCGCCGCCACGCCCGGACCTTCGATTTCTCCGAAACCTTCCTCTTCAACGACCAGTACCGGTTCCAACTGCGGACCTTGTCCGGTCCACAGTAAACGCGGCGGTATCGAGTTCAATGCGGTCGCGTCCCCGTTCCTTGGCCAGGTACAGGGCCGCATCGGCGCGCGACAACAGCTGTTCCAGCCCTTCCACCACCGATGCCTGGCAAGCGATGCCGATGCTGACCGTACACGATGGCAGCCCCGCATGACTGGGCTCGCGCAGCAAGGCGCGGATGCGTTCGGCCACGCCCAGCGCATTATGCGCCGGCATGTCCGGCATCAGCACGACGAACTCCTCGCCGCCGAAACGCGCCACGCAATCCGATTCGCGCAAGGCGCCTTTGATAACGGCGGCCACATGCGCCAGCACCTGGTCACCCACCGCGTGACCGTAGCGATCATTGATCAATTTGAAGTAATCGAGGTCGATGCTGAGTAATGTCAGCGGCAAACGGTGGCGGCGCAGATTGCCTATCTCGCGCGCATAGGCGTCGCCAAAGCCGCGCCGGTTCAGCACCTGCGTCAGCGGATCGTGGGTCGAGCGGCGCTCCAGTATCTGCTGCAGGCGGCGCGTCGCCACCGTCATGAAGCCCACCGTCAGCAGCAGCGCCATGAAATTGGCCACCGCCAGATAGATGCCGGCCGGCGTGCCGGCCACCGTCAGGTTCACGCTGGCGCCGCCATGCAGCAAGGCTGACACGCCGCGCGCCAGCACCACGACGGCTTGCATCAGCATCAGCGCGCCAAAGAAAAAACTGGAGAAATGACGTTCGCCATGGCGCCACACCAGTTGCACCTGGCGCGCATAAAACAGGAAGACCAGCAGGGAAAAGACCGCCACGCGCGCCGAGAAATCGGGGTGCACCAGCAGCCACCAGCTGTTGCCGGCGATGGCCAGGGCAAGTATCAGCAGATAGGCGCGGCGGCTGGGCGCCAGACCAAAGAATTTCTCCGTGCCCAACATCGACAGGCCGATGCCGGCCACCAGCGCCGCATTGGCCGCGATCATGGACAACGCCGGCGGCAGCACCTCGCGGGTGCCGAACAGCAGGGACGCACACACCAGCAACAGCAAGCCGGCCGCCCAATGCCCCAGGCCATGCACCTCGCGCCGGAAACTGCGATACACCGAGAACATGACGATGCTCATCGCCCCGCACATCAGGGTCGTCATCAGCATGATCGTTCGAGGATCGAGGGTTTGCACGTTGGGCGCGATCGAAAAGAAGCAGTTCGGCAATTTTAGTTTAGTTAAAGAAAAATTAGTTCATTTGCAGTAAATATGCTGGCTGTCCGCGGCTGCCGGCGGATAAGTTGCATTTGAGAAATTGCTGCCTGAAATAGAAAACCGGCCAGTGACGGCCGGTTTTCTGTCTTGCCGCGTGACGAACAGCTTATACAGCGCTAGGACGCTTCGGTCCCGTGGCCTTCTTTGGCGCCGGCAGCAGGGTCAGGCTGACACCGGGCACGCGGTCGCCCTGCAGCACGGCCGCAAACGTCATCAGCTCGTCGCGGCGGAAGGCGTGGATGGCTACCTTGGCGCCGACGGCGTAACGGCCCAGCAAGGTGTCCAGGTTGGTGCCCGTCACGCGCAAGCCATCGACGGCCACCAGCACGTCGCCCGCCGACAGGCCAGCTACGTGAGCAGCGCCGCCCTGGTGTACCTGCGCCAATTTGGCGTCGTTGCCGTCGCGGCCCAGGTTGACGTCCAGGCTGGCTTTCTCGGCCTTGCGCGCATCGCTGTATTTCACGCCGAACGGCGCCAGCAGGCGCGCCAGCGGCACGTCGTCCGTGCCGCGGATATAGCGCTCGAAGAACGGCTTCATGCGCGTGCCGGCAATCTCATCGAACAGGGCTTCGACTTCGGCCGGCGTCACGCCGCGCGCTTTACCCTTGTAGAAATCGCGGCCATAGCGCTGCCACAGCGCCTGCATCACGTCGTCCAGCGATTTCTCTCCATTCGTCTTGCTGCGGATCGTCAGGTCGAAGGCCAGCGCGATCAGCGAACCCTTGGTGTAGTAGCTGACGATGGCGTTCGGCGCGTTTTCATCCTGGCGGTAGTACTTGCCCCAGGCGTCGAAGCTGGAATCGGCCACGCTTTGCTTGCTGCGGCCGCTGCCGCGCAAGACGCTGTTGACAGTTTTCCCGAGCAATTTGAAATAGGCCGCTTCATCGATCAGGCCAGCGCGCACCAGCATGAGGTCATCGTAATAGCTGGTGAAGCCTTCGAAGAGCCACAGCAGCGGCGAATAGCTTTCCGCCTGCAGGTTGTACGGCGCGAAGGCGGCCGGCTTGATGCGCTTGACGTTCCAGGTGTGGAAGTACTCGTGGCTGCACAGGCCGAGGAATTTCAGGTAGCCGTCGCCGATCTCGGTGCTGGTCGAAGCCGTCGTCGGCAAGTCGGCGCGGGCGCAGATCAGCGCCGTCGAGGCGCGGTGTTCCAGGCCGCCATAACCATCGCCGACGGCCATGGTCATGAACACGTAGCGCTCCATCGGCGCTTTCTTTGTCTTCGGCTCGAAGAAGGCAATCTGCGTTTCGCAGATCGCTTTCAGGTCGCGGCACAAGCGGTCCAGGTCCAGGTTCGGCACCTTGCCCGTGACGACGATATCGTGCGGCACGCCATGCGCATTGAAGGTGGCCAGCGCGAAGTCGCCCATCTCCACCGGGTGGTCGATCAGCTCATCGTAGTTGGCCGCCTGGTAGCTGCCGAAGCCATAGCGCTTCGCCTTGAGTTCCGGCAGGGTGGTGGCCACTCGCCAGGTCTTGCAGGCCGCATCCTTCGGCTGCACGATGTGCACTTCATGGGCGTCGGATTCCTGGCCCAGCACGCGCAGGAACACGCTGGTGCCGTTGAAGAAGCCGTGGTTCTGGTCCAGGTGGGCGGCGCGCACGGACAGGTCCCAGGCATACACGTCGTATTCGACCGTCAACTGGCCCTGGCACGGGGCGGCTTGCCACGAGTGCTTGTCCAACTTGGTCAGCGCCACGGCCTTGCCTTCGGACTCGGCACGGATGCTGACGATGTTGCGCGAAAATTCACGGATCATGTAGCTGCCCGGAATCCAGGCCGGCAAGGCAAATACCTGGCCGATGGCGGCCGGCGACTTGACCGTCAACGTCACCTTGAACATGTGGCCGGCCAAGTCTGAAGCGGCGATGCTGTAGATGATGCCGGCGGCCGGTGCGGCTTTTGCCCTGGTTTTCGCAACGGCTTTGCTTGTGGCTTTGCCGCTTGCCTTGGCTTCCGCCTTGGCGGTGATTTTTTGAATCGGTGCTTTCTTCATGTTTTCCTCGTGTCTGGCATGGATGTTCTACAATCGCCCGGGCGCGCCAGGCACCGGCGACAAATCGTCAGGTGTATCAATATCGCGCAAGATGCCGCTGTCGTCCACTGTCACTTCGCACACGGCATGGCTGCGCACAATGCTGCGCGCGCCCTGATCGCCATCGAGCGCCAGCAGCAGCGGCAAGTGAAAGGCGCTGAACGCGACAGGATTGCCGCGCCGTCCCTGGAACACGGGCACGGCGATGTGCGCGCCATCGTCGATGGCGTGCGACAAGGCGGCGATTGTAGCCGCTTCCACGTAAGGCATGTCGCCCAGGGCAATCAGCCAGCCCGGCGCGCCGCGCACGTAGTCGATGGCGCAGGTGAGCGAGGCGGCCATGCCCGTGTCGGCGTCATGGCAGACGCGCACCTCGCAGCCCAGCGCACCGAGCGCGCGCGCCACCTGCGTGTCGTCGGCACGCACCACGGCCAGCACGCGCGGCAAGGCCGCCAGCATGGCTTTTGCGGCCGCCACCACGACCGACAAGCCCGCATGCGGGCCTTCCGTCAACGGCTGCAGTAATTTGTTCTGCACGCCGGAAGGGTCGAACCTGCGTCCCCTTCCGGCTGCCAGCAAGATGCCGACCGTACTCAAAAAACCGCTGCCGTCATGCGGCCGCCAGGTCGAACGGCAGCTTGCGCAGGCGCTTGCCCGTCAGGGCGAACAGCGCATTGGCGAATGCGGGCGCCAGCGGCGGCACGCCCGGCTCGCCCATCCCCGTCGGCGCGTCGCCCGATGGCACCAGGTGTACCTCGATCACCGGCATGTCGGGCATGCGCGGCACCGGATAGTCGCCGAAGTTCTGCTGCTGCACCACGCCATCCTTGAGCGTGATGGCCGCGCCGGGGATGGTCATGCCCAGCGCCATCAGCGCGGCGCCCTGCACTTGCGCCTCGATCGTCAGGGGATTGACGGCCAGGTTGCAATGCACGCCTGCCCACACCTGATGCAGCTTGGGCGCGCCTTCCACCACGGACGCCGTCACCACGTAGGCGACGACGGAATTGAACGACTCGTGCATGGCCACACCCCAGGCCTGTCCTTTCGGCAGCTTCTTCTTGCCATAACCGGACTTGGCCACGGCCAGGTCCAGCGCGGCGATGTGGCGCGTGTGCTTCGCGTCGATCAGCTGCTTGCGGTAGGCGACGGGGTCCATCTTCGCCACGTGCGCCGCCTCGTCGATCAGGGTTTCCATGACAAAGGCCGTATGCGTCGAGCCGACGGAGCGCCACCACAGCACGGGCACGTTCGCCTTGGCCGTATGCACGGACAATTTCATCGGCAAGGTGTACGGCTCGCCCATGCCTTCGACCATGGTGCCGTCGACGCCATTTTTCACCATGAAGGCTTCGAACGGCGTGCCGGCCATAATAGACTGGCCCACGATGGTGTGGTCCCAGGCGAGGATCTTGCCCTTGGCGTCGAGGCCGATCTGCGCGCGGTGCACATGCGACGGCCGGTAGTAGCCGCCCTTGATGTCATCCTCGCGGCTCCACATCAGCTTTAAGGGGCCGCTCTTGCCCGCCGCCCGGTATGCCTTGGCGACGTTGACGGCTTCGACCACGTAGTCGGAACTAGGCACGGCGCGCCGGCCGAAGCCGCCGCCGGCCATCATCGTGTGCAGGGTTACTTGTTCCGGTTTCAGGCCGGAAGTAGCCGCGATGGCCGCCTGGTCGCCGGTCTGGAATTGCGAGCCCACCCACATCGTGCATTTGTCCGCTTGCAGGTCGACCACGCAATTGAGCGGCTCCATCGGCGCGTGCGCCAGGTAGGGGAACTCGTACACGGCTTCGATCTTTTTCGACGCCTTGGCCAGCTTGCCCATGTCGGCAGGTTTGGCGACCGTGCCCGGCGTTTTCGCCAGCGCCTTGAAGGCGGCCAGCTGCTTGTCGCTGCTGACCTTTTCCACGGCGCCCGTATCCCACTCGATCACCAGCGCGTCGCGTCCCTGCTTGGCGGGCCAGTAGCCGTCGGCGATGACGGCCACGCCGCTGCCGCCACGGTCGGTCTTCACTTCCAGCACCTCGAGCACGCCCTTGATGGCTTTCGCCTTGCTGGCGTCGAATTTCGCCACCTTGGCGCCAAACACGGGCGGGCGCGCCACCATGGCCACTTTCGCGCCGGGCGGCTTGAAGTCGATGCCGAACTGCTGCTTGCCCGTCGATTTGGCGGCCGCGTCCAGGCGTTTCACGGGTTTGCCGATGATAGCAAAGTCGCGCGGGTCTTTCAGCTTGACGGTGGCGGGCACGGGCTGGCGCATGGCCGCGTCGGCAAGTTCGCCATACGTCGCTTTTTGTCCGCCGGGGCCATACAGCACGCCCTTGGCGGCGCGCACCTGATCGGGACTGACTTTCCACTGCGCGGCAGCGGCGCCCACCAGCATGGCGCGCGCCTTCGCGCCGATTTCGCGGTACTGCGTAAACGAGTGGGCGATGCTGCCCGAGCCACCCGTCATCTGCATGCCGTAGGCCGCATCCTTGTACTGCTCGCCGGCCGGCGCCAGGGCGCCGTGCACCAGGCTCCAGTCGGCGTCGAGTTCCTCGGCGATCAGCATGGGCAAGCTCGTTTGCACGCCCTGGCCGAATTCCAGCCGGTTCACCTGCACCGTCACCGAATTATCGGGAGCGATGTGCAAGAAGGCGTTCGGCGCATACACGGGCTTGGCGGGAGCGGCATCGGCCGCCTGCGCCAGCTTGCCTGCGCCGGGCAGGAAAAAGCCCAGCATCAAGCCGCCGCCGGCCACCGCGCCGGCCTTCATGAAACCGCGCCGCGACACGCCATCGGCCGCGCCAGCGACAACCACCGGCGCCGATGCCAGCGCCGCGCCCAGGGTCACGCCGCCATGCTGCAATGCTTCCTGATTCAACCATTCGATACGCATGTCGTTCTCCTCAGGCCAGGGTCTTGGCCGCGTCCTTGATGGCTGCGCGGATCCGTTGATAGGTGCCGCAGCGGCAGATATTGCCGCTCATGGCGCCGTCGATGTCTGCATCGCTGGGTGCCTTGTTGGTGCGCAGCAGCGCCGTGGCGCTCATCACCTGGCCGCTTTGACAGTAGCCGCATTGCGGCACGTCGTGGCGCACCCACGCCGCCTGCACGGCCTTGCCCACCTGGTCGTTTTCCATCGCTTCGATGGTGGTGATCTTTTGCGCGCCCACCGAGGAAATCGGCGTGATGCACGAGCGAATGGGCTGGCCGTCGAGGTGCACCGTGCAGGCGCCGCACAGGGCCGCGCCGCAACCGAACTTGGTGCCCGTCATGTTCAGGTTATCGCGCAGCGCCCACAGGATGGGCGTGGATGGATCGGCGTCGACCTGCGTGTCGCTTCCGTTGATATTCAAGGTAATCATCTGCTGCTTCCCCTTTTTTGGATTGTTATGGCGTCTACGAACAACACTTGATGATACGACAGCGGAAAAAAGTGCAAAAAAAAGCGCGCCTTGCGAGGGCGCGCCGTCCAGCCTTCCTGGCGACAGCCCGGATTACTTAATGGTCGAGAATTTCTGTTCCAGCGTTTTCGCATCGACCGCGCCCGGAATGCGGCTGCCGTCGGCAAAGAAGATGGCTGGCGTGCCCGAGACACGCAATTGCTGGCCCAGGGCCAGGATTTTTTCATGCGGGTTGGCGCACGTGGCGGCCACCGTTGCCGGCGCCTTGCCGTTCAACATCCAGTCATCCCAGGCCTTGTTGCGGTCCGGTGCGCACCACACATTGCGCGACTTGACGATGGAATCAGGGGACAGGATGTTGTACATGAAGGTGTAGACGGTGACGTTGTCGATTTCCTTCAGCGCATTCTGGCGGAAGCGCTTGCAATAGCCGCAGTTCGGATCTTCGAACACGGCGATCACGCGCTTGCCATTGCCCTTGACAGTCTTCATGGCGGAGTCGAGCGGCAGGTCGGAGAACTTGATGCGGTTGACTTCATCCAGGCGCACCTTGGTCAGGTCTTGCGACGTCTTGGCGTCAAAGACGTGGCCGACGAACAGGTATTGCGCAGCTTTGTCCGTGTACAGGATGTCGCCGCCCGTGCGCACTTCGTACAGGCCGCCGTATGGCGTTTCCTTGACCGAATCGACCTTGGCGCCTTCGCCCAGGCGCGGCTCGATCAGCTTCTTGATGTTTGCTTCCGTCGGCGTTTCCGCGCCGGCGCACGACATCATCAGGCCCGAGGCCATTACCAATGCGATTCTGCTCATTTTGATCACTATCACTTCTCCACTTGAAACGCCTGGCGGGACTGGCCTCTGGCCCGGCATCATTATCTCTTTGACAAAACGATCGCCGCAGACGAGCTGCGGCGACCTTGAATTTTCACATCTGCCATTATCCGGCGATATCTTAAGATTCGCTGATATTTACTGATGTCCCAATGCGTGCGCAATCATTTTTCGCTTCAGGGCCGGCAATTTATCCAGCAAGTTTAATCCCAAATTGCGAACCACGCGCAACGGTTCCAGATCGGCGCCAAATAATCGCGCCAGGCCGTCGGTGGCCAGCTGCATCAGCAGCACGTCTTCCTTGCGCGCGCGCGCATAGCGGGCCAGCACGCGCTCGTCGCCGATGCCGCGGTGCGCTTCGCGTTCGCTGATCGTCTTGACCAGCTGCGCCACGTCGGCAAAGCCCAGGTTCATGCCATGCCCGGCCATCGGATGGACCACGTGGGCGGCGTCGCCGACCAAAGCCACGCGCGGCGCCACCATGGCGTGCGGACGCATCAGGGTCAATGGAAAGGCGCGCACCAGCTCCGGCTGCAACGGCGTGAGCTTGCCCAACTTGTCGTTGCAGTATGCGGCCAGGCGCGCGGCCAGGGCATCGGCCGATTCAGCCATCAAGGTATCGGCCAGCGCATCGGGCGCCGACCAGACGAGCGAGACGCGGTCACCCGGCAGCGGCAGCAGCGCGACGATGCCTTCGCTGCCCGTGAACCACTGGTGGGCCGCGCCATGGTGCGGCTTTTCGCAGGCGAAGTTGCTGACCACGCCGCGCTGGCCGTAAGAGCGGTAATCGAGGCCGATGTCGCACTGGCCCCGCACCCACGACTGGGCACCATCCGCGCCCACCACCAGCGCGCAGGTGATGGTGTCGCCGCCATCGAGGTGCACGATGGCCGAATCGTTCGTCCATTCCAGGCGGCTGGCGCGGCCCTGCAGCACGCTGACGTTCGGCGCGAATTTGAGGGCGGCGTCCAGCGCCTGGCCCAGGTTGCGGTCTTCGATGATCCACGCCAGAGTGCCCACATGGGCGCCGTAGGCGTCGAAACCGAGTCCGCCCGCCTGCGCGCCGTCGCCGTTGACCAGCATGGCGTCAACGGGCGCCACCCTGTCGGCCGCGAGCGCGCCCCACACCTTCAGCGACGACAGCAACTGGTGCGCCGTGTGATTGAGCGCATACACGCGCACGTCCCAGCTAGCTTCGACCGGCTTGGCAGCCGAAGCGGGGGCGGGCGGGCTCACCGGGGATAACAGGGTGACGCTTTGTCCTGCCTGGGCAAACGCCAGCGCCGTGGTTTTCGCGATGGCGCCATTGCCGACGATGCAAACGTCGCTGTGGCTATGCATGAAGCGCCGCATGGTAGGGGGAGTGGGACTGTTCATGCGGCCATTATAGCGTTTGCCCCACCCTTTTCAGCTAGTCCCGAAGTACGGGACGCGTGCCCCAGATCAAGCGGCGCCATGAAAGACGGGCAGCACGTGGTCCGCGATCTCCTGCATCGTCTCGGCCAGCGGGCGGCGGTTCTGCCGCAACTGCAAGCCGATATGCCGCACGCCGGCCGCGCGCATGGCGTGCAGCTCCGCGATCAAGCCATCGCGCCCCGTACGGCCGCCGAAGCGGAAGCGCTGCAGCGGCAGGTTCGGATCCTCATCCAGGTCCAGGTGGATGAAGCTGACATACGGCTTGTCCTCTCCGGCCACGGCGCGCCATTGCGCCGAACGCCACATATGGTCTTCCGGCGTGCCCGGATAGGCGAGCCAGCCATCCATCTGCGCGCCGATCCACGCGGGCGACTGCTGCGCCAGCCCCGCCACCAGCAGCGGCAAGGGCGCGGCGGGTTTGGGCAGCAGACGGATGCCGGGCGGCAGGCGCATCTCGCCCCAGTCGCGCAGCATGGCGACCTGCTCGCGAAAGGCGGTGCCGCGCTGGTCGAAATCGCGACCAAACACGGGATACTCGACGGGCCGGTCGCCGCTGGCCACGCCCAGCAGCAAACGCCCGCCGCTCAACTGGTCCACGCTGGCCGCCGCTTTTAACGTCAGCACCAGCTCACGCAGCGGCAGCACCACGGCGGCCGTGCCCAGCAAGATGTTCTCCGTGATGCCGGCCAGGTAGCCGAGGTAAGTAAACACCTCGAAGACCTGGGCCGCGTCGCCGAACGACGGGTCGTACAGGGGCACGTCGCGCAGCCACAGGGCCCGAAAATCCAGGCGGTCGGCCAGCTTCGCCAGCGCCGCATGCTGTTTCAGGTCAGGTTCGCCCGGCACCCGGCCGGACGCCGCATTCGCCTGGCGTCCCGTGGACGACCAGTCATTATCGAGCGGCAGTTCCAGGCCGATACTGAAACCGCCCTGCCCCAGCTTTTGCATCGCAGTCATGGGCTTCACCTCAATCCCACTGCGGCGCCAGCCCGTCCGGGTTGGCCAGGCGCTCGCCACGCTCCAGCGTCGCCATCTGCGCCATCTCGTCCGGCGACAGGGTGATGCGCTGGAAATGCAGGTTCGCTTCCAGGTTGGCGCGCCGAGTCGACGACGGGATCACGGCAAAGCCCTGCTGCAGCGACCAGCTCAGGGCCACTTGTGCCGGCGTCACGCCGTACCTGGCGGCGATGGCCGCGATCACGGGATCCGCCATCACCTTGCCATACGCGAGCGGCATGTAGGCCGTGATGTGGATGCCTTGGCTGCGCGCGAAGTCGATGACTTTGCGGTTTTGCAGGAACGGGTGGATCTCGATCTGCTGCGTGGCGATTTCTGCCGCGCCCACCGTATCGATGGCTTGCCGCAGCTGCGCGTTGGTAAAATTCGACACGCCGATGGCCCTGGTCAGCCCCTGCGCCTTGGCATCCGCCAGCGCCGCCATGTAGTCGGCCACGGGAATCGCGTCTTGCGGCGACGGCCAGTGGATCAGGGTCAGGTCCAGCTGTTCCAGCCGCAGCTTGTGCAGGCTGTCTTTCAAACTTGGAATCAGCTTGTCGCGCTGCAGGCTCTCGATCCATATCTTGGTGGTGACGAACAACTCGTCGCGCGGGACGGCGCTGGCGGCGATCGCCTGCCCCACTTCGGCTTCATTGCCATAGATTTGCGCCGTATCGATATGGCGGTAGCCGACGTCCAGGCCCGTGGTGACGGAATCGATAACGACCTGGCCCTGCAGGCGGAAAGTGCCCAGGCCGATTTCAGGGATGGCGGTGTGTTGGGTGCTGGTGTTCATGCGGTAGTCCTCTCAAATAGATTTCGATGACCACACTATGCGCCCATCTTTTGTTGAGAAAAATACCGTTTATATCAAATCATATTTGACCCACGCGCAAGTAACGCAATGCCGATCCGGGAAATACAGGAAAAGTCGCAGCCGGCTCTTGCATTCCCGTTTTGGTCTGCTATAATTCGCCACCTTGGCCTGGTAGCTCAGTCGGTAGAGCAGAGGATTGAAAATCCTTGTGTCGGTGGTTCGATTCCGCCCCGGGCCACCAAGAATTCGTTATACGTTCAAAAACGCCACCTTCGGGTGGCGTTTTTGTTTCTGCAGCATTTGTATTCCACGCAGGCCGTTTCCGGCCCGCGCGCTACCATCATCCCGCACATTGGGTGCCGGACGATTCCCCTCTTACCACATCAAATCATCCGGAATTTGGAACGCCGCATACGGATCGTCCTCATCCACTTCCGTGCTGGCCTGTTTCACGCGCACGACGATGGCGGGGTCGCGTTCGGCGATCTTGTCGGCGATGATGCGCGGCACCAGTTCCACGGCGCCGCCCAGGCAGATGATGACCAGGCGGCCCGCCACCAGGTGGGCTTGCACGGCGGCCGTCACGTAGATGCGCTCGATCTTGTTGTTGAACGTAAAGTTATACGGCACGTCGCCGTTGTTGCCCTTGCTCTGGCGGTTTTTTAGCACCATTTGCGCGATCTGCGCCACGATGGCCTTCTGGTTGGCGGCCGCGTCGCGCTGGGCGTTCAGTTCGCGCGCCCGTTCCGCGTTCTTGCGCTGCGTCTCGAGCGCGGCCAGGCGCACTTCGTCAACGCTTTGCGTGCCGCTCTTGCGCTCGTCCTTTTTTTGCTTGCTCTTGTCCTGGTTGGCCAGCTTGACCTTCTTCTTGTCGACCAGGCCGGCCTTTAAAAACTGCTCTTGCAACGAGACCATAACTACTCCGTATTGAGGGTGCGCCGGCCAAGGCAGCGGCATCGGCCGGGGGAAAGACGCTAGCATAACAAAAAATAGGAGCGCTGCCGCCGCAACATGGCTGCACGGACCAGCCGGGCAGCGCCTTCTGTCTGCCAGTAACAAAAAGACACACTCGAGTGGAAATTTTGTTGATAAATGTCATATAGTTAGTTACGTTTTGCATATCGGCATTCTCTGCCGGTTGCATCGCCCCCTTCCACTGACTGCGTCTACAAGGATTTGCCATGAAACAATTAATCGCCCTCTGCATCGCCGCCGCGTTTGCCAGCACCGCCTTTGCCGCCGCGCCGGAAGCGGCGCCTGTCGCCAAGACGGCCCAACAGTCAAAAATGACGACCTGCAATGCGGACGCCGCCGGCAAGAAAGGCGATGAGCGCAAGGCCTTCATGAAGGAATGCCTGAGCGCCAAACCGGCGCCGGCCATGACGCAGCAAAACAAGATGAAAGCGTGCAATGTCGACGCCAAGGACATGAAGGGCGATACCCGCAAGGCTTTCATGAAGGAATGCCTGAGCGCGCCGAAGAAATAAGCGCCTCGCCGCTTGCCCCACAACGCCAGCATCATGCTGGCGTTTTTTTATGGCTATGTCACCGTCAAATGTGGGAATGCGCCCAGCGTTGCTTTCAATAACGTTTCCGGTGAGCGGATACGCCTGGCGTCGAGTATCCAGCGCCATCCCAGGTAGTTCGACAGGTAGCGCGTCGCCACGCCATGAAACGGACCCAGCCATTGCCGCAAACGGCTGTGATAGGCATTGACGTTCTGCACATGGGCGGCGCCCTGCACGCGGATGCCGGCGCGCAAGTTGACGGCCTGGTGGCTGATGCCCGCTTCCCTCGCAAAGGCCCGGTAGGCGGCATGGCCATCGGTCACCAGCAGCACGTCCTTGTCGATAACGGGTAACAAGCAATGATGCAGCTGCGCTTTCGTCAACGCCCCTTTTCCCGTGACAAAATCGAGCGTCTGCCCCGTGCGGTCGCGTGCCACCAGGATGCAGACCTGTTCATTGGAAATGCCGCGCTTGTGGGCATGGCCGCCCCGGCGGCGCGCCGGACGCGTCATGTTTCTGGATCCCTTTTCCGATTCCAGCAGATATAACTCGTCGGCTTCGGCAATGCCGTGCAGACCATGCGGTCTGTCCGTCTTTGCCAACGACAAAAACCGGTGGCGCCAGCGGAACGTAGTGTTACGGTGTACGCCCAGCTGTAACGCCGCCTTGCGCACGGAATCCGATGCCAGAAGGCAATCGGCGTAGTCGAGCCACAGCGCCTTGTGGCGCAAGCGGGCCAGCGGCGTGCCAGTCAAGGCATTGAAGGTGCGGCCGCAGGACATGCAGCGGTAGCGCTGCAAACCGTGCGCATGGCCATGCCGGTGCAATTGGTCTGAATGGCAAGCGGGACAGGCCAATCGC
>NZ_JAXQNT010000018.1:0-65428 GCF_034427795.1 Janthinobacterium sp. GMG1 | reverse complement strand
TGCTGCCGCAACTGGAGAGGGACGAGGAGCGTGCATACGAGGCGCCGCAGGGCGACGTCGAACAAGCTCTCTCGGACGTATGGGTAGCCTTGCTGAAGGTGGATCGCGTGGGCCGCAACGACCACTTCTTTTCCATGGGAGGAGATTCGCTGTTGGCGATGCGATTTGCCAGTCAATGCCGTAAGGCCGGCTTGCCCATTGCGGTGCGTGACATTTTTGTGGCGCCAACGATTCAAATGCTTGCCGTTCGCGTTATCAATTCCCGTGTTGCTGTTATCCAGGAAGAATAAATAGGACCATCTTTGTATGTTGAAATCAATATTGCTTGGCCGTCGCCGGAGGCTTTTCTTGTGCGCTTTGCTGTGCGCTAGTCCTGCAACAGTCTACGTGCTGTTACTGGACTTCCTGAAGAGGCGGATGAAGGGTAGGACAATTCTTCGCTTCCGGGATGGATTGTGGCGTATTGGATGTCCGCCATTTTCACTGATGTGGTCGCTTCAGTGCGCGCCGCGCTATCGCATATCGAACTTTCCGAGCTCGACCTCTATGCCGTCAATATGCCGACTGACGCACGACAATAATTTTGCAAACAACCCGACGCAGGCCACCTGATTTGCGTCGCACTTAAGGAAATGATATGACTATGCTAAATGGAATTTTTACGCCGTCCCCACGCCCGAAGGCATCGTTTCGTTTATTCTGCCTACCCTATGCGGGAGGCAGTTCAAGCACTTACTTGAATTGGCAAAAAAATCTCGATGCGCATGTGGAACTGGTGTGTGTCGAGCCGCCAGGACGCGGCACTCGATTCGATGAGGCGCCTATTGATCGCGTTGATCGCCTGGTGGAGTTGTTGAGTGCTGAAATGCAATCCTGGCTCGACCGGCCGTTTGGCATCTTTGGACATAGCAACGGCGCTCTTGTCGGTTTTGAGCTTGCCCGCCGGCTGCAGGGGATGGGGAAAAGTCCGGCTATCTTCTTCGCATCGGCCAAGAAGGCGCCATCCCGCTTGGAGGAAGCGCGCTTGCATGTCATGTCCGATGCGGAGCTGATTGAGGAGCTGCGAATTAGTGGCGATACGCCAGATGAATTTTTTGAAACACCCGAATTGATCGATCTGTTTCTGCCCCCGTTGCGAGCCGACTTTGCGCTGAGCGAAACGTATGTGTATGCTCCGGGCCCCTTGCTGTCGGGCGAATTGGTGATGCTTTCCGGATCGGACGATGAGACCATGACACGGCAGGACCGTAGTGCGTGGTCGCACGAATTCACTGGAGAGCAAAGCTGGTGCGAAATCCCGGGCGGCCACTTCTTCATCGAAGAAAGCCAGAAGCACGTATTTGACGCGCTCAATAAATCGCTATCGGCGTTCCATGCGGCACCGAATCTACCCTAAATTTTGGAACACTCCTATTTTTTGGTAAACTTTGCCACTCATGGCGCTTTACGGGCTGGAGGCTAAGTTCGAAAAATGTCGAATGTCGACATTCATCGGCTCACGATATAGGACGCTGATGCGCTCGCGGCTGTCGGCCGCGCGCGCGTCGGCCAGTGAATTTGTTGGAGGGAGAGTGGGAATGCAGTTGATGCAACAAGAGCAGTTACTGCAACAAAGCCAAACGGCTTTTGACGCCTACTATGACGCGCTGGGCGCCTCGCTGGTGAATTTTGTCGAGCGCCTGGGCATCCAGCCCGCGCACGAAGTACTGACCAACGCGGCCGAGTACCTGCCGTACATCGACGCGGCCATGCGCACCATCGTCATCCGCGACGAGAGCTGGCAGTGGGTAAAAACCATGCTCGGCTACTTTATCGGCGAATACTTCGTGCAAGGCCATGCGGGCTGCTGGTATGTGGAAACGCGGGCGGAATCGCCGCATTTCTGCCGCACCATGGTGGGGGGCTTTGAACATGGCTTGCCGCTCGACGCGGCCATCGATCCGGAACAGCTGGCGCTCGATTTCCTGGCCCAGGCGGTGCCGCGCGAGCTGGCGAAACTCATTGAAGTTACGCAAGCCAGGCTGTGCTGACGCCTGGCCGTTTGGCATGCGTGGCAGCCACTGCCACGCATTGATTTTCACACCTTAAAACTCTTCCCACTCGCCTTCGGCAGGCGCCGTGGCCTTGCTGCTGGCGCGCGTCGGGGGCAGGCGCAGGGCAGGGGTGTTGGCCTTGCGGGCTGGCGCGGCAGGGGCTGTCGCTGCCGGCGCGCTGCGCTGGGCGGTTTTCACGCTGAAACGGTCGGTGGCCGCCGCATTGGCATCGAGGCGGAAGACGCTGACCACCTGCGCCAGTTCGCTCGCCTGTTCCTGCATCGCTTCGGCCGCCGCCGAGGCTTCTTCCACCAGGGCTGCATTTTGCTGGGTCACCTGGTCCATTTCGGAAATGGCCTGGTTGACTTGCTCGATGCCCGCGCTCTGCTCTTCGCTGGCGTTGCTGATTTCGCTCATGATGGAGGTCACGAAGCCGATGCTTTGCACGATTTCTTCCATCGTCTTGCCGGCCTTGTCGACCAGGTCCGTGCCCACGTCGACTTTTTGCACGGAGTCGTCGATCAAACCCTTGATCTCTTTCGCCGCCGCTGCCGAACGCTGTGCCAGGTTGCGCACTTCCGTGGCGACCACGGCAAAGCCGCGGCCCTGTTCACCGGCGCGTGCCGCTTCCACGGCCGCGTTCAGGGCCAGGATGTTGGTCTGGAAGGCGATGCCGTCGATGACAGAGATAATATCGACGATTTTCTTCGACGAAGTATTGATCTCGCCCATGGTGGCGACCACTTCGGCTACCACGGCGCCGCCGCGGCTGGCGATGCCGGCTGCGTCGCCGGCCAGTTTATTTGCCTGGCGCGCATTGTCGGCATTCTGTTTCACGGTCGAGGTCAGTTCTTCCATCGACGAGGCCGTTTCTTCCAGTGAACTGGCTTGCTGTTCCGTGCGCGACGACAGGTCCTGGTTGCCGGCGGCGATTTCCGCGGAGGCCGTGGCGATGGTGTCGGTGCCGCTGCGTACCTGGCCCACGATGCCGACGAGGCTGTCGTTCATGGTTTTCAGGGCGTGCATCAGCTGGCCCGTTTCATCGCGGCCTTGCGCCGTGATGACGCTGCTCAGGTCGCCCGCTGCCACGGTTTCCGCCACTTTCACGGCGGCGCGGATGGGGCCGGTGATCGAACGCGTGATCCACCAGGCGAAACCGATGCCCATCAGCACGGCCAGCACGCCCATGGTGATCAGGAAGATGCGGGTGCCGCTGTAGGCTTCGATGATGCTGGCGCCGACGCCGTCGGCCGCCTTGATCTGCATGCCGGCAAAGCGTTTTACTTCGGCCAGGTAGGCTACGGTGATCGGCGCGACTTCCTTGTCGAACACGATCTTGGCGCCCGCCACGTCGCCGTCGGCCTTCATCTTGAAGGCGCGTGCGCGCGTCGTCACGTAGTCGGTGCGCACCTTGCGCACGACCTTGAATTGCTCGATCACGGCCGGGTTGAGCAAGGACGCGATGATGTCGTCCTGCAGCTTGCTGGAACGCTCCGCATCGACTTTCAAGTCTTCCTCGATCTTGGCGCGCACGACAGGATCGGTGATTTCAAACGAGGCGACGCCGCGCACGCTGTTGAGTTCAATGATCTTCGACCATTCGGCCACCATGCGCTGGTTCTTGATGCTGGTATTGATGAGGCGGTAAGTCAGGTCGCTGGCCGTTTGCATGCGCACGAGGGCGGTGATGGTCAAGGCGGCAAGCAACAGCAATACGACAGCAAAGCCGACGCCAAGGCGGCTGCCGATGTTCAGGTTTTTCATGTAATTCCTAACAGTTTAATAGTCATGATCGCCGCCGCCAGCAGGGGCGGACAGGCGCCGCAAGGCGCAGGGGATCGGGGTCTTCGGGTGCCGCGTGATGGCTGTGCGGCGCGCCACGCTGAGCGTGGCGATGGAGGTAAAGCAAGGGGCATATCGGTCAGGCTGACCGCTGCCTAGCAAGCCGCAAGTATAGCATTGACGCAGAGAAATAGTTTTTCAAAGCAATTTTAATTGTTTTTTGATATTGATTTCCTGTTGTGTTTTTACGTCAAGTACCTAGTCCATAAGTACTATCACTTACATTTCGCCTTACTTTTCCCATCGTTGGCTGATAAAATACTAATGATAATCATTCGTATTAAAACATCGACCAGGGAATTGTATGCAGCAACAGCGCAAGCCAGGATGTAAACCGATCACCATCGCCGTACTGGGCGCCTTGACCTTGGGCGCCACGCCATTGGCGGCATGGGCACAGGAAAGCTTGCCCGCCGTCACCGTGACGGCCTCGAAGGACAAGGATGGCTATGTCGCCGCCACCTCCGCCAGCGGCACCAAGACGGAAATGGCCTTGCGCGACGTGCCGCAGACGATCAATGTGGTGCCGGCCGCCGTCATCCGCGACCAGAACGCCATGTCGATCCAGGACATCATGAAGAATATCCCTGGCGTGGGCTTGTCGACGGGCGATGGCCAGCGCGACCAGGTATTCATCCGCGGTTTCACGGCCATCGGCGACCAGTTCGTCGACGGCTTCCGCGATGACGCGCTGTATTTCCGCGACCTGTCGAACGTGGAGCGCCTGGAAGTGATCAAGGGACCGGCCGCCGTGCTGTACGGCCGCGGTTCCTCGGGCGGCCTGGTCAACCGCATCACCAAAAAACCGGGTATCGATATCACGGACGTGGCCCTGAGCCTGACGAACACGAAAGGGCGTCGCGGCGAAGTCGACGTGGGCCGTGTCGGAGAGACGGTGGACTGGCGTTTCACGGGCGCGCGCGAGTTGTCAGACAGCTACCGCGACCAGCAATTCATCAACCGCACGGCGCTGGCGCCTTCCGTGGCCATCCGCCTCTCCGGCGCCACCAAGCTGCTGCTGCAGGGTGACTACCTAGAAGACCGCCGCCTGACGGACTTCGGCATCCCGTCCTACCACGGCCGTCCCGTCGCCGTCGATGCGGGCACCTATTATGGCGCCGCGAATGCACGCGATGCGGACTTCAGCCAGTCGCGCGTGGTCTCCACGGCCGCCACCCTGACGCACAAGTTCAGCGATAGCTTGTCGCTGCGCAATGCCTTCCGCTACTACGACTATCACCTGGACCGCAACAACACGAATATTTCCGGCAACGTCAACGAAGTCAAGGGCACGATGAGCCTGGGCCACGCCAAGCTGAACCGCGACGAGAGCGGCTGGTTCAACCAGACGGAACTGACACAAAAGCTGGTCACGGGCACCTTGCGCCACGAAGTGCTGTACGGCGCCGAATTCGGCAAGCAAAACAAGGATGCCAACAGTTGGGCCGCCATCGCTGTAACGACACCTGCGAAGCCCGTGTCGATCTTCAATCCTGTTCTGCCCGTCGTCGATCGCAGCAAGCTGGGCGCGCGCAGTGATACCTTCGGTACCTACGACACGGCCGCCGCCTATGTGCAGGACGCCATCAGCTTCAGCGACGAGTGGAAGGCGCTGGCCGGCTTGCGCTACGACCGCTACAAGCAGCAGTCGCGCCTGGCCAATGCGCTGGGCGTGACGACGGCGGATTTGTCGCGCACGGATTCGGCCTACAGCCCCCGCGCCGGCCTCGTCTGGCAACCGAGCGCCGTGCAATCGTACTACGCGTCGTGGAGCCGCTCCTTCCAGCCGAGCGGCGAGAACTTCGCCCTGGCCGCCAACAATGCCGACCTGGCGCCGGAAACCACGCGCAACACGGAAGTGGGCGCCAAGTATGACCTGTGGGGCGGCCGCGCGAATGCCACCGTGTCGCTGTTCCGCCTGGAACGCGACAATATCAAGACCAGCGACCCGATCACGAACCGCATCGTGCCCGTCGGCACGCAACGCACGGACGGCCTGGAACTGACCTTCAACGCGGACTTGCATGACGGCTGGAAAATGATGGCAGGCTACGCTTACCTGGACGCCACCATTACCGATTCCATCGCCGTCGACCGCAGCGTGAATGCGCCGGGCACGACGACGGCCAGTTCCGTCGCCATCAAGGGCAAGCGCGCCACTTTGACGGCGCGCAACACGGCCAATCTGTGGCTGACCAAGGACCTGGGCCACGGCTTCACCGTGGGCGGCGGCGCGAATGCCGTGGGCAGCCGCTTCGCCAATCCGGGCAACACCGTCGTGCTGCCAGGCTACGTGACGGCCGACGCCATGGCCGCGTACCGCACGGGCCGCTATGAAGTGCAGCTCAACGTCAACAATATTGGCGACACGCGCTACATCGTGTCGGGCCACGGTTCCAGCCCGAACCTGAGCTTGCCGGGCGCGCCGCGCAATGTGGCGCTGACCTTGCGCTACAGCCTGTAATTTTTATCGTTTCCTCAAAACCCGCTCGCGAGCGGGTTTTTTCATGGGCGGGCGCTGCGCGGGATCGGGGTTGGCAGGCTGGCATTGTTTAGAGGAACTGTTCGGTACCGATAAAATAATGTTGACTATGTGGAATTTTTTCCGGCGGACTAAGCCTTGTCGGAGTTTGAGGGGTAAAATACTGTCATACGGCACAGGCATGGTGCTTATATCTTAGTGATATGACACGACCACGACGCCGTATGACTTTTATTTACTCACATCATAGAGGCCTGAATATGGTTCAGATGTCCAGGCGCCAGTTCCTCCGGGTAACTGGCGCGACCATTGCTGGTTCCAGCCTCGCCCTGCTCGGTTTCGCACCGGGCCAGGCGATGGCGGAAGTGCGGCAATACAAGCTGTCTCGCACCACCGAGACACGCAATACCTGTCCCTACTGTTCGGTAGGATGTGGCGTCCTGCTGTATGGACTGGGCGACGGCGCGAAAAATGCCGTCTCCAGCATCATCCACGTGGAAGGCGATGCCGATCACCCGGTGAACCGCGGCACCCTGTGTCCGAAAGGCGCCAGCCTGGTCGACTTCATCCACAGCCCGAACCGCCTGAAAGTGCCCGAGTACCGCGCACCGGGCGGCACGGAATGGCAACCGATCTCCTGGGATGTGGCGCTCGACAAGATCGCGCGCCTGATGAAGGATGACCGCGATGCCAACCTGATCGAAAAGAATGCCGACGGCAAGACCGTCAACCGCTGGCTCTCCACCGGCATGCTTGCCGCGTCCGCCGGCAGCAACGAGGTCGGGTATCTGACCCACAAGACAGTGCGCAGCATGGGGATGCTGACCTTTGATAATCAGGCGCGTGTATGACACGGACCGACGGTGGCAGGTCTTGCCCCGACGTTTGGCCGTGGCGCGATGACGAATCATTGGGTCGATATCAAGAATGCCGACGTGATCCTGGTCATGGGCGGCAATGCAGCAGAAGCACATCCTTGCGGATTCAAATGGGTAACGGAAGCGAAGGCGCATAACAAGGCCAAGCTGATCGTTGTCGATCCGCGTTTTACCCGTACCGCATCCGTGGCAGATTACTACTGCGCCACGCGTACCGGCACGGACATCGTCTTCCTCGGCGCGATCATCAATTATCTGCTGACGAACGACAAGATCCAGCATGAGTACGTGCGCAACTACACGGACATGCCCTTCATCGTGCGCGAAGACTATGCGTTCGAGGACGGCCTGTTCTCGGGTTTCGACAAGGAAAAAGGCAAGTACACCGACAAGGCCACCTGGGATTACGAGATCGGCGAAGACGGCTACGCCAAGGTCGACCCGACCCTGGAACACCCGCGCTGCGTCTACCAGATGATGAAGAAGCACTACTCGCGCTACACGACCGAAATGGTCGAACGTACGTGCGGCGTGTCGGCCGACAAGTTCC
The DNA here is from genome assembly GCF_034427795.1 of Janthinobacterium sp. GMG1. NCBI lineage: Bacteria > Pseudomonadati > Pseudomonadota > Betaproteobacteria > Burkholderiales > Oxalobacteraceae > Janthinobacterium > Janthinobacterium sp. GMG1. The sequence continues at coordinate 57,643 of NZ_JAXQNT010000018.1, read as the reverse complement.
ACAAGGTGGCGGAAGCCCTGGCTTCGACCGCCGTGCCGGGACGCGCCGGTACCATCCTGTACGCGCTGGGCTGGACGCACCATTCGACGGGCGCGCAAACCATCCGCACGGGCGCCATGGTGCAGTTGTTGCTGGGCAATATGGGCATCGCGGGCGGCGGCATGAACGCCTTGCGCGGCCACTCGAACATCCAGGGCTTGACCGATCTGGGCCTGATGTCGAACCTGTTGCCAGGTTACATGACCTTGCCGAACGAGGGCGAGCAGGATTTCGACGCCTATATCGCCGCGCGTGCCACCAAGCCGCTGCGTCCGAACCAGCTCAGCTACTGGAGCAATTACCGCAAATTCCACGTCAGCTTCATGAAGACGTGGTGGGGTGATTTCGCCACGGCGGAGAACAACTACGCCTTCGACTACCTGCCGAAACTCGACAAGCCGTATGACTTGATGCAAGCCATCGAGAACATGCACCAAGGCAAGATGACGGGTTATATCTGCCAGGGCTTCAATGTGCTGGCGTCCGCGCCGAACAAGCAGAAGGTCACGGAAGCGCTGTCGAAGCTGAAGTTCCTCGTCATCATGGATCCGCTGGCCGTGGAAACGGGCGAATTCTGGAAGGCGCACGGGCAGTACCACGAAGTCGATCCCACCAAGATCATGACGGAAGTGTTCCGCTTGCCGACCAGCTGCTTCGCCGAAGAACGCGGTTCGCTGGTGAGCTCTTCACGCGTGCTGCAATGGCACTGGCAGGCGGCCGAACCGCCGGGCCAGGCGCGCAGCGACCTGGAGATCATGTCGGGCCTGTTCTTGCGCATGCGCAGCATGTACAAGAAAGAGGGCGGCAAGTTCCCCGATCCGATTCTCAACCTGACGTGGAATTATGCGCAGCCGCATAACCCGCAGCCGGAAGAAATCGCCCGCGAATTCAACGGCAAGGCGCTGGCCGACTTGTACGATCCGAAGGATGCGACCAAGCTGCTGGTGAAGAAGGGCGAGCAGCTGGCCTCGTTTGCGCAATTGCGCGACGACGGCACAACCACCAGCGGTTGCTGGATCTTCGCCGGCAGCTGGACGCAGGCGGGCAACCAGATGGGACGGCGCGACAATAGCGACCCGACGGGCATCGGCCAGACCCTGGGCTGGGCGTGGGCGTGGCCGGCCAACCGCCGCGTGCTGTACAACCGCGCTTCGTGCGACTTGAAGGGCAAGCCTTTCGACCCGACCCGCAAGCTGATCGAGTGGAATGGGACGAACTGGAGCGGGGCTGATATTCCCGACTTCAAGGTCGACGAACCGCCGGAAAACGGCATGGGTCCGTTCATCATGCTGGGCGAGGGCGTGGCGCGCTTCTTTGCGCGCGGCGCCATGGCCGAAGGACCGTTCCCCGAGCATTACGAGCCGTTCGAAAATCCGCTGGGCTACAACCCCATGCATCCGAAAAACCCGCAGGCGACCAGCAATCCGGCCGCGCGCGTGTTCGCAGATGACCGGAAAATGTTCGGCACGCACGAGGAATATCCGCATGTGGCCACCAGCTACCGCCTGACCGAGCATTTCCATTACTGGACCAAGCATGCGCGCCTGAATGCCATCATCCAGCCGCAGCAATTCGTTGAAATCGGCGAAGAGCTGGCCAAGAGCATCGGTGTCGTTGCCGGCGGTGAAGTGCGCGTCAGTTCCAAGCGGGGCCACATCATCGCCAAGGCCGTCGTCACCAAGCGCATCAAGGCGTTGACGATCGAGGGCAAGCAGGTGCATACCGTGGGCCTGCCGCTGCACTGGGGCTTTACGGGCGTGGCCAAGCCGGGGTATCTGATCAATACCTTGACGCCGGGCGTGGGGGATGCGAATTCGCAAACGCCGGAATTCAAGTCCTTCCTCGTGAAGGTGGAAAAAGCATGATGGGAGCTCAATAATGGCACTGCAATCCTTAGATATCCGGCGCCTGTCGGCTACCACGGTAACGCCGCCGCAAGCGCGCAGCCCGGTGACGGGCACCGTGGCCAAGCTGATCGATGTGTCGAAATGCATCGGCTGCAAGGCTTGCCAGACGGCGTGCATGGAATGGAACGACTTGCGTGACGAAGTCGGCGAAAACCATGGCACCTATGACAATCCGACGGACCTGACGCCGCAATCGTGGACGGTGATGCGTTTTGCCGAACACGAAAACAACGACGGCAACCTCGAGTGGCTGATCCGCAAGGATGGCTGCATGCACTGCGAGGACCCGGGCTGTCTGAAAGCCTGTCCGGCGCCGGGCGCCATCGTGCAGTACACGAACGGCATCGTGGACTTCCATCAGGAAAACTGCATCGGTTGCGGCTACTGCGTGGCCGGCTGTCCTTTCGACGTGCCCCGCATTTCGAAAAAGGACGACCGCGCTTACAAGTGCACACTTTGCTCGGACCGCGTCGCAGTGGGCCAGGAACCTGCCTGCGTGAAAACGTGCCCGACGGGCGCCATCGTGTTCGGCACCAAGGAAGACATGAAGGTGCATGCGGAAGAGCGCATCGTCGACCTGAAGTCGCGCGGTTTCGAGAACGCGGGCCTGTACGATCCGCTGGGCGTGGGCGGCACGCACGTGATGTACGTGCTGCATCATGCCGACAAGCCGAAGCTGTATTCGAACTTGCCGGAACGTCCGCGCATCAGCCCGATGGTGGGCTTCTGGAAGGGCTGGTCCAAGCCGCTGGCGGTGGCCGGCATGGCCGCCACGGCCCTGGCAGGCTTCTTCCATTACACGCGTGTCGGTCCGAACGAAGTGAGCAAGGACGAAGAGCACGAAGCGCTGGAAGAGGCCAAGCGCATCAAGGAGGAACAGCATGAATCCTAGTGAACATCACGATGGCAAGCTGCGCGACAAGGATGGCAACCCGCTGATTCAGCGCTACGCTCCCAACGAGCGCACGAATCACTGGGTGACCGCCGTCACCTTCGTCATGCTGGCCCTGTCCGGCCTGGCCATGTTCCATCCCTCGATGGCGTGGCTGGCGAACCTGTTTGGCGGCGGACAATGGACGCGCATCCTGCATCCGTTCGCCGGCCTGGTGATGTTCGTCTCGTTCGCGATCCTCGTGGTGCGCTTCTGGCACCACAACAAGTTCGAGGACGGCGACAAGCAGTGGCTGAAACAGATGGACGACGTGCTCAACAACCGCGAAGAAAAGCTTCCGAAGATCGGCAAATACAATGCCGGCCAGAAGATCCTGTTCTTCGTGCTGCTGGCTTGCATGGTGGGCTTGCTGCTGTCGGGCATCGTGATCTGGCGCGCGTATTTCGCGTTCTACTTCCCGATCCCCGTCATCCGCGCGGCCGCCTTGCTGCACGCCGTGTGCGCGTTCGGCATCATCTGCGCCATCATCGTGCACATCTATGCAGCCCTGTGGGTCAAGGGCTCGATCGGCGCCATGGTGCGCGGCACCGTCACTTACGGCTGGGCGCGCAAGCACCATCCGAAGTGGTTTGAGGCGGTCGTTCGCAACAGCAAAGACTGACGGTTTTTTGCTTAATTAGCCCAAGTGCAAGAGCTGGGGTCAGACCCGACGGGTCTGACCCCGGTTTTCCTTTGCGGCTTGCGCTGCACCATATCGATTAGAATACTTTACAGCCCCCTTTTTTGATGGGAAAACTCCATTGGTACAACGCATTCTTCAGCCAGGCGAAATCGAAGGCCTGGACCACAACGCGATTCCGCGCCTGCTGCTGCCGCAGCCTGACAGCCTGTTCAAGGCACGCGCCTTGCGCTTGCGCGAACTGGCGCAGGGGAAAATCAAGGGCATCCCCGTCGACGCGGGCATGCAGGGTTACCTGGTGCTGATGGCCGCGCTGGCCGACGCGCAGGCCGCCGTGGTGGGAAAACTGGCGCCCGGCGCCGTGCCGGCCGCCAACCCCGATGCGCTGCGCCGCGCCATCCAGCACCGCATGCCGGTGCTGCCCGTCAGCGGCGCCCGTCCGCCCGTCTGGCGCGACATTTTCGCCAGCCTGCTCGATGAACTGGCCGCCACGGCGGCAAACCAGCCGGCCCTGTCGGGCGGCCTGACGCAGGTACTGGCGCAATTGCGTGCCCTCGACGCGCCAGCGTTGGACGCCTGCGCCGACGCCGTGCTCGATGAAAACGGCGACAACCTCAATCCCATGCATGCGCCATTCGTCGCCGCCGCCCTGCAAATCCTGTGGTCGGTGTCGGCCAGCGAATTGCGCGCCGCGCGCGTGCCGGACCTGGAAACGGGCACCCTGTGTCCCGTCTGCGGTTCGCACCCCGTCGCCAGCGTGATCCGCATCGGCGGCCAGTCGCAGGGTTACCGCTACCTGCACTGCGGCATTTGCGAAAGCGAATGGCATATGGTGCGCGTGAAGTGCTCGACCTGCGAACAGAATGGCAAGATCGCTTACCAGGGCCTGGACGCGGCCGACGCAAAGCCGTTCGACCCGGTGACGGCGAAGGACGACAAATTGCCCAACAAGGCGAACGATCCGAAGAAGGTGGCGCGCGCGGAAACCTGCGACGATTGCCATACCTATCGAAAAGTCTTCAACCAGGAACATGATTACAACGTCGAGCCCCTGGCCGACGACCTGGCCAGCCTGATGCTCGACCTGCTGGTGGGTGAGGCGGGTTACCAGCGCGCCAGCGGCAATCCGTTGCTGTGGCTGGGAAAGAATGAAAACAGCGAGGGCCAGCAGTCATGACGACGGGGCAAACCGTGCGCCTGCCGTCGGTAGACCGCATCCTGGGCGACGCGGCTTGCCTGGCCCTGATAGCACACTACGGCCGCGTGCAGACCCTGGCCTGCGCGCGCGCCGTGCTGGCCGAACTGCGCACGGCCATGCTGGCGGGCGCAGTGTTTGGTGAATTCGATGAGGAGGACGCATCGATTGCCGCCATCGCCGCGCAAATGGGCGAACGGCTGCAGGCGCAAGCGCGCTCGCAGCTGCGCGCCGTCTTCAACCTGACGGGCACCGTGCTGCACACGAACCTGGGCCGCGCGCTGCTGCCCGACGCTGCGGTGCAAGCCGTGGTGGAAGCGCTGCAGTGGCCGATGAATCTGGAATTCGACCTGGAAACGGGCAAGCGCGGCGACCGCGACGACCTGGTCGAGGAATTGCTGCGCGAACTGACGGGGGCCGAAGCTGCCACCATCGTCAACAACAATGCGGCCGCCGTGCTGTTGATGCTCAATACCCTGGCGCAGAATAAAGAGGTCATCGTCTCACGCGGCGAACTCGTGGAAATCGGCGGCGCTTTCCGCATCCCCGATGTGATGACGCGCGCGGGCGCCGTGCTGCGCGAAGTGGGCAGCACCAACCGCACCCACCTGGCCGACTATGCGAACGGGATCAGCGAGCATACCAGCCTGCTGATGAAGGTCCATTGCAGCAATTACGCCATTACGGGTTTCACGAAAAGCGTGGAACTCGACGAACTCGTGCCGCTGGCAGCAAAACATGCAATTCCCACGGCGGTGGACCTGGGCAGCGGCACCCTGGTCGACCTGGCGCAATATGGCTTGCCGCATGAAACGACGGTGCGCGAAACGATAGCGGCGGGTGCCGATCTGGTCACTTTCAGTGGCGACAAACTGCTGGGCGGGCCGCAATGCGGCGTCATCGTCGGGCGTGCCGATCTGATCGCGAAGATCAAGCGCAATCCATTGAAACGCGCACTGCGGGTCGGCAAGCTGACCCTGGCCGCACTGGCCCCCGTGCTGCAGCTGTACCGCGCGCCGGATTTGCTGGCCGAACGGTTGACCACGTTGCGTTTGCTGACGCGTCCCACCGCTGCCATGCGCACGCAGGCGGAAACCCTGCTGCCGCTGCTGCAAAGCGCGCTGGGCTTACAGTACGTGGTGACGGCTGAATCCATGAAAAGCCAGATCGGCAGCGGCGCCTTGCCCGTCGACCAGTTGCCCAGCTTTGGCCTGGCCATCCGCAGCGCGCCCGGTTCGCACCTGAGCAATCCCCTGGGCGTGCTGGAACAGCGTTTGCGTGCCTTGCCGTGCCCCGTGATCGGGCGTATCGGGCAAGACACCCTGTGGCTCGATTTGCGCTGCCTGGAAGCGGCGCACGAGACGGCCTTCATCGCGCAGCTCGCTGAGTTGACGGCATGATCGTCGGCACCGCGGGCCATATCGACCATGGCAAGACGACCCTCACGCGCGCACTGACTGGCGTGCACACGGACCGCCTGAAGGAAGAGCAGGCGCGCGGCATCTCGATTGAACTTGGTTACGCCTATCTGCCGCTGGCGGATGGCACGGTGCTGGGCGTGATCGACGTGCCCGGCCACGAAAAATTCATCCGCACCATGGCTTCCGGCGTGACGGGCATCGATTTCGCCTTGCTCGTGGTGGCGGCCGACGATGGCGTCATGCCGCAGACGCACGAGCACCTGGCCATCTTGCAGCTGCTGGGCGTGGCGCGCGGCGCCGTGGCGCTGACCAAGATCGACCGCGCCGACAGCGCCCGCGTGGCGCAGGTGGAAGCGGATATCGAAGCGCTGCTGGCTGGCACGCCGCTGGCGGGTAGCCCGATTTTCCCCACCGCCGCGAATCGCGACAACGATGCCGGCGTGGCCGCCTTGCTGGCGCACCTGACCCACGTGGCGCGCAGCTTGCCGCAACGCGACGAGCGGCGCTTGTTCCGCCTCGGCGTGGACCGCGTGTTCACCCTGTCGGGGCAGGGCACCATCGTTACCGGCACGGCGCTGGCGGGACGCGCGCGGGTGGGCGACATGCTGCAACTGGCGCCCGGCGATGCACAGGCGCGCGTGCGCAGCATCCATGCGCAGAACCGCGCGGCCGAGGTGGGCATGGCGGGCCAGCGTCTGGCGCTGAACCTGGCCGGCATCGACCGCGAGCGCATCGAGCGGGGCAACTGGATCGTCGCGCCCGAACTGGCGCAGTGTTCCGAGCGCCTCGACGTGGAACTGACCCTGCTGCCCGACGCGGGCGTGCAACTGCAAGCCTGGTCGCCGCTGCACGTGCACCTGGGCGCGGCGCACCAGCTGGCGCGCGCCGTCATGCTCGATGGCGAGACCCTGTCGCCGGGGCAGACGGGCAGGGTGCAGCTGGTGTTCGACGCACCCATGCATGGCGTGCCGGGCGACCGCTTCGTCGTGCGCAATGCGCAAGCCACGCAGACGGTGGGCGGCGGCATGGTGCTCGATCCATTCGGCCCCGCGCGCAAGCGCCGCAGCCCGGCCAGGCTGGCGTGGCTCGATGCGCTGGCCACGTTCATCGCGCAGGGCGACTATGCGGCCCTGCTGGCGCAAAGTCCGCTGGGTTTGCGCGAATCGCTGCTGGTGCGCCTGTCCCTGCTGCCGGCGGCGGCCCTGGCGCTGCCGCCCGACACGCGGCGCATCGCACTGCGCGGTGGCGACGCCCTGTTGCTGGCGCCGGCGGCGTTGCTGGCGCTGGAAGCGCGCGTGCTGGCAGCATTGGAAGCCTTCCACGCGCGCGCGCCCGACGAGGCGGGGCCGGAACTGTGGCGTTTGAAACGCATCGTCGATGCCGAGATGGAAGACGCCTTGTGGAGCCACCTGGTCGAAGGCTTGCTGGCGCGTGGCGAGATACTGGCGCGCGGCGCCAGCTTGCACTTGCCGACGCACAGCGTGGAACTGACGCCGCAGGAGCAGGCGATGGCCGAGCCCTTGCTGGCAGCCTTGGAGCAGGGGCGTTCCGATCCGCCGTGGACGCGCGACCTGGCGCGCGGCTTTGGCCTGGCCGAAGACGACACGCGCCGGCTGTTGCGCAAACTTGCCAAGGCAGGGCAGATCAGCCAGGTCGTGCACGACCTGTTTTATCACCAGGCGGCGCTGGCCGAACTGGCGCAGCTGGTGCGGGAACTGGCGCAAACGGCGGAAGGGGACGCAGGATTACCGGCCGGCAATGGCGCCGTGGGCGCGGCCACGTTCCGCGACGCCAGCGGCCTGGGCCGCAAGCGGGCGATCCAGGTCTTGGAATTCTTTGACCGCGTCGGTTATACTCGCCGTGTTGGCAATGGGCATCTATTGCGCCCGCAAGCGCTGTGGTCCTATACGGCAGCCTTGCCCAGCAGCTAAGTACTTAGGCTCAGGCACCGCGGAAAGCACACTCATCCGGTGATGTGGCCGGGCTTCAAACCCGGTGGAGGGCGTCAGACGTTCTCCCGTAGGTTCGACTCCTACTGTTTTCCGCCAGTTATTCATCCTTCCCCCGCATGCTGATCGTCCCGGCGTTGGCCTGTTGCCACGTTGCGGGAAATGAATGGCTTAATTGGCAATATGCGACGATGCCAGGGTGAGCCGATGGTAACATCGGCTTGAATCCCCCTGTGGCAGATGAAAGCAAGCATGAAACAAGCAAGCATGGCGTGGCTGCTGGCAGTGGCGCTGCTGATGCCGGCGCCGGCCGCGGCGGTGGACGTGCGCGTCGTCGGCGAGCATTTGCCGCCGTCGAGCATGATGGAAGGCAATGTGGTCGTGGGACGTGAAACGCTCAAGGTGCGCGACATCATGGCGCGCGCCGGTCTTTCCTACAGCATCGAGCTGCTGCCGTGGAAGCGCGCGTACGCGCAGGCGCTGCGCGAGCCTGATACCTGCATCTTTTCCACCAGCCGCACACAGGAGCGCGAAGCGCAATTTCGCTGGATCGGTCCCCTCAACGAAGCCGAATGGATACTCTACGGCCTGGCCGAACGGCACCTGGCCCTGCGCACGCTGGCCGATGCGCGCGGCCTGGTAATCGGCACGGTGCTCGGCGACGCGCGCGACGATTACCTGCGCCAGCGCGGCCTGAGCGTGGCGCCCGTGACGCAGGAGTGGCTCAATCCACAAAAGCTGCTGCTCGGACGCATCGACCTGTGGGCCGTCGGCATGGCGGTGGGCAGCAAGCCGTTTGCCGGCAAGGAGTGGGAGGGCAAGGTGGTGCCGTTGCTGACTTTTAATCGCGTGCAGACTTACCTCGCCTGCAACAAGCAATTGCCCGAGGCGCAGGTGGCGGCCATGCAGCGCGCCGCTGCCGCCATGCGCCGCGACGGCAGCATGGCGCGCGAGCATATTCGCTGAGCCAATGCGCGGATTCAGCTCTCCAGCCACTGGCGCACGCAGTTGCGCCCTTCGCGCTTGGCCTGGTACAGGGCCTGGTCCGCGTGGCTGTAGGCCGTTTCGAAGGCTGTGCCGGCGCGGTTCCAGCTCAAGCCCACGCTGACGGTGATGGGGCGCGTGATGGGCGCGGCATGGCGCTGGCGGCCGACGCTCTCGCAGATGCGCTGCGCCACTTGCGCCGCGTCGTCGCGCGAGGAAGTGGGCCAGACGACGGAAAACTCTTCACCGCCGACCCGGCCGATGGCCGTTTCCTGTCCCAATAGTCCTTTCAGGCAGTCCACCACGGCCTGGATCACGCCGTCGCCGGCCGGGTGGCCGAAGTCGTCGTTGACCTGCTTGAACAGGTCGATATCGAGCACGATCAGCGCCATGTCGCCCTGTGCCAGGCAGCGCGAGGCATGGTCGATCACGGCGCCGCGGTTCAGGGCGCCCGTCAGAGGGTCGTGCGTGGCGCGGTATTCGAGCTGGCCGGCCAGGGTTTGCAACTGGCGGTTCAGCAGATGCATGTCGCGCTCGGCGCGATCGCTGCGGCCGATCAGGCGCCGCGTCTCGCGCATCAGCCGTTCGTAGTGAGTGATCAATTCACCGAGCACGCGGCGCTGCGCTTCGCCGCTGGCGTGACTGTCGGCGTGCATGCGGCGCGCGGCAGCCAGCGCCGCCGCTTCCACGGTGAACAGGTCGGGCTCCAGTCCGGCTTCGGAGATGGCGGCGCGCATGCCCTAGCTGCCCTGCACGGGATGGTCGTGGAAGTCCAGCGCCGTAAAGTCCTGCTGCAGCTCCTCGCCGAATTCCAGGATGGTGTCGTCGTCCTCGTCGTGATACCAGTTCAGGCGCACCTGGTTGCCATCGACGGCCGCCTGGTTCAGGGTGTCGAACAGGGTAAACAGCATCTTCGTGCTGGAGCTGTTGAAATAGGCCAGCGAGACGTTGACGGTGATGGCCGCCTCGTTGCAGCCTTCCAGGTAGGCGCGCACGGCGGCGATCAGCGGGCCATAGAAGGCGGCCGCGTTTTCCGGATACGACTCGCCCTTGATCGACAGGGTGTGCTGCTCGAAACGGAAGTCGATTTCGGGCGAACTCGGGGTCGCGGCGATGAACAGTGGTGACGGTAATTGCATATGCTTTCCTGAGTCGGCTCTTTCAAATGATGGCTTTGATGCAGAAGATGGTGTGGCCCGGTTCCTGGGGATCCTGGACGAATTCGAATTCCAGCGGCTCGCTGGCGTCGCGCGCCATGGTGAGAAAACCCAGGCCCGCGCCCTTGCTGTCGGCCGGCGCTTCTTCGCGCAAGGCCTTCTTGTACGCCAGGCGGATTTCTTCCATCGTCATCGTGTGCAGCGGTTCCAGGCGGGCGCGGATCTGCGCCACGTTGTCCGTCGAGACGGGGTTGGCGCACAGCAGAAAAAAACTGTCGCCGCGCGTGCCGATACAGAATGAACCGCGCCGCATCTGCTGATCCAGCTGCGCATCGGGCGTCAGGCTGTCGGCGGAATAATGCATGATGTTTTGCGACATCTCGATGAACGAGGAAAAGATGCGCCGCCGCGTGGGCCCGGCCGCGCCGGCCGTATCGAGGCGCGCCTTGATGGTTTCGGAAATGGCATTCACCACGTGCTGCGAGAAATAGCCCACGTAAAAAAAGATGATGTTGCGCTTGCGGGCCACATCCCAAAACTCGTTGAATTCTTCGTACAGCACGTCCGTGCTCCTGGCTAGCCGGTGACCCGGTTTCTTGTTGATAAGGTGACTCGATGGCGCCAAAACTACAGGCGGAAACAGAAAAAGGTCAGGTCGTCGCGGCGCGGCTGTTTTCCCTGCCATGCCGCGCTGTCCTGCAGCAGCGCCGCCGCCACGTCGCCGGCGGGAGCGTCGCGCCGCGCCAGCAGCAGCTCGCGCATGCGGCGCTTGCCGTAGGCGATGTCGCGCGCGCCGCCGATCTGGTCGAGCAAGCCGTCGGTGGTGAGGAACAGCAGGCTGCCGGCGGGAATGGCCAGCGTCTCGTTGTGCCAGCAGTAGCCGGCCGGCGTGTCGACATAGCCCACGCCCATGCGCGCGCCATCGATGGCGCGCACGGCCTCTTCGCCCGGCGCGACCACGTGCAGCGCCAGTTTCGCGCCCGCGAAACGCAGGCTGGCGCTGGCCGTGTCGTAGCACAGGAAGGCGCAATCCATGCCGTCGTTCGAGCCGGCGTGGCCGCTGGCCTCGCTGCTGCTGGCGCCGTCCTGGCCCAGCAGGGTCTTGATGGCGCGGCTGACGGCGCCGATCAGGGCGGCCGGATCGTGCGGCCCCAGTTCGCGCAAGGCCTGGCTCAGGGCCGACGAGGCGATCAGTGTCATGAAGGCGCCCGGTACGCCGTGGCCGGTGCAATCGGCGATGGCGGCGAACCAGCCGCCCGCATGGCGCTCGAAGAAGTAAAAATCGCCGCCGACGACGTCGCGCGGCTGCCATTCCAGGTGCGCGTCGGGCAGGGTGGCGCGCAATTCCGCATCGGATGTGCGCAGCAGGGCGCGCTGGATCACGCTGGCGTAATCGATGCTGTGCATGATCTGCCGGTTCTTTTCCGCCTGCATGGTGGCCACCACGTTCATCAGCTGCAAGCCGAAGCCCACGCCGGCCAGCGCGCCATCCTCGGTGATGATGAAGCCGTCGGCCAGCGCCTTCTCGCCCGCTTCCACGGCGCGGAAGGTGAGGTCTTCGATGCTCATGGCGCCGTCGACGATCAGCGGCTCCTTGTCCATGAAGGCGATGCAGCTCTTCTTGCCATACACCTCGTGATAAAAGGGCTTGGACATCTGCGACATGAAGATGTTGCGACTGATCAAACCGATGGGCTTCTGTTGCTCCGTGACTGGCAGGCTCATCATGTCGCGCCGTTCCGTGAACAGTTCCAGCACGGCGAAATTGCTGGCGTCGGCCTGCACGGATTCCGTGGGAATGCACAGATCAAACGCCACGGACGTGCGATAACGGGGAAGATGCAATCGAGAAGCGTTGAACTCCACAGCGGCTACCTTTACATGACGATCGGACCCTTGTTGTCGCGACGGCAAGGCGACTGACAAACAGGCAATATCATCATGGTAGCCCTGGAATGTGACGGCTTGATTACCAGCTTGTCAAAACCGTATGCAAGATGGCTGCATGGCAAGCAACTTACAGGCGCCGGGCCAGCGCCTGTGCCTGTTCCAGCCAGCGCGCGCGCTGCGCTTCGGTGGAATCGATCATGGGACCAAAGCTGGCCACCTTGACAGGCTTGACGCCGCAAAATTCCAGGGTCGTCTTGCGCAGCTGGTGGATGCCGGGCATGTGGTAGACCCAGCGGAAATACCAGGGCGGCGTATCCATCGCCACCAGCAGCTGGGCCGTGCGGCCCTTCAGCAGCTGCGCCGGGAAAGCCTTGCCCGGGCGATACTTGAAGGCAAAGCCGGGCAGGAAGATGCGGTCGACAAAGCCCTTCAGCAGGGCTGGCGCACCGCCCCACCAGATCGGGTAGGCGAAGACCAGGTGTTCGGCCCAGGTGATGGCCTCCTGCGCCGCCAGCAAGTCCGCCTCCAGCGGCTGCACCTGGCGGTAGCCTTCATGCAGGTTCTGGTCGAAGTCCAGCTGGCCCAGGCGCAGTTCGCGCACGGTATGGCCCGCGCTGCGGGCCGTGGCGGCGTAGGCCTCGGCCAGGGCGGCGCAGAAGCTGTCGCTGGACGGGTGGCCGAGGAGTATCAATACGCGCTTGGGTGTTGTCTTGGTCATGATGCAGGCTATCCGTTAAAGAAGAGCTTGCATGCTAAAGCTTGCCCCTGGGGGCAGAGTCAAGCGGCCTCTTGCAGGCGCTGCTGCGCCAGGCAGTCGTGGATTTCCGTGTCGATGTCAGCCAATTGCGCGTCGAGCTGGCGCAGGCGGGCGATATCCTGCTGTATCTGTGCGCGCTTGTCAGCGATGTGCTGCGACAGGGCGGCCCAGTCGGTATCGTTGCCGGCCAGGATGGGCAGCAGTTCGGCCAGGCGGAAGCCCAGCGCCTGCGCCTGGCGTATCAGCTTCACTTGCGCCAAGTCTTGCTGCGTGTAGACGCGGTAGGCGCCGGAACGGCGCACGTCGCCAAGCAAGCCCAGCGCTTCATAGTGGCGCAAGGCCTTGGGCGAGGTGCCCGCCAGGCGGGCGATTTCTCCGATGTACATGCTTCTTCCTTGTTGAGCTGCGGCGCACGCAGTGTAGCGCAGGTGGCTTGCCAGGCGCTACCTTGCGCGCTGCCTCAGGACGGTTTGCGTGGCGGCACTTTTTTTGCCGTGCACTCGGCGCAGGTGCCGTACAGCGACAGCGCGTGCTCGTGCAGCACGAAGCCCCGCTCGGCGGCGATCTCGTTCTGGCGCAGTTCGATGCCTTCGTCGACGAATTCATCGACCTTGCCGCAACCCGTGCAGACCAGGTGGTCGTGGTGCTGGCCTTCGTTCAGCTCGAAGACGGCGTGGCCCGATTCGAAATGCCGGCGAAACAGAATGCCTGCTTCGGCAAACTGCATCAGCACGCGGTAGATGGTGGCCAGGCCCACGTCGATCTTTTCGGCCAGCAACAGCTTGTAGACATCGTCCGCACTCAGGTGCTTGATCGTGCCTTCTTGAAACAGCTGCAGAATCCGCAAGCGGGGGATGGTGACTTTCAAGCCCGATTCACGCAGTTCCCTCAATATATCCATGTCTCCCATTCCTTTTTGTAGTCGCTTGAGCGAGGTAGTGCATTATATCGCAAATGATAATCATTACTATTCTCATTTGTATTGTGCGAAGTGGAAATAGTATGCTGGCTAGCAGGCCTGTCAACCAGTGACATCGGCGCAAGTTCCGATTGCGTTGCACGCATCTTGCATTGAAATTGCAAAACCAAGGTCGATATCGCTACACTGTGCAGCAAGGAATAACAATGGAGCAGGGACATGGACCGATTTGATGCGATGCGTATTTTTACCCGCATCGTCGAACTGCGCAGTTTCACGCAGGCGGCGCATGACCTCGGTTACCCGAAGGCGACCGTCACGCATGCGATCAAGCAGCTTGAAGCGCGGCTGCGCGTGCGCCTGCTGCAGCGGACCACGCGGCAAGTGACGCCCACGCCCGATGGGGACGCGTATTACCAGCGTTGCGTGCGCCTGCTGGCGGACCTGGAAGAAACGGAAGCCGTGTTCAGTTCGGCGGCGCAGCAGCCGGCCGGCAAGCTGCGCATCGACCTGCACGCGACCCTGGCCATGCATTTCGTGATGCCCGTGCTGGACCAGTTCTGTGCCCGCTATCCGCTGATCGAACTGGAAATCGGCATGGGCGACCGCCTCGTCGATCTGGTGCGCGAAGGCGTCGATTGCGTGCTGCGCGCGGGAGAGCTCGGCGACTCGTCGATGGTGGCGCGCCGCGTGGCGCTGCTCGACCAGGTGACGTGCGCCAGTCCCGCCTACCTGGCCGCGCACGGCACGCCGGAGAATCTGGCGCAACTGGATGGCCACCGCGCCGTCAATTTCTTTTCCACCCAGTCGGGCAAGGTCTGGCCCTTCGACTTCAAGGTGGATGGGCAGCGGCACAGCGTAGCCTTGCCTGGCACGGTGTCCGTCAACAATGCGGACGCCTACCACGCCTGCTGCCGCGCGGGCATGGGCTTGATCCAGGCCCCCCGGTATCACCTTGAACTGGCGCTGGCGACGGGCGAACTGGTGGAAGTGCTGCGGGACTGGCGGCCCGACCCGCTGCCCGTGTCCGTGCTGTATCCCCATCATCGGCAACTGTCGCCGCGCGTGCGCGTGTTTGCCGACTGGGTCGGCAGCCTGTTTGACGGCGTGCAGTGATTGGCATGCTCGCGCTGCGCTGCCGCATTTTCTTGACCTGGGCAAAGGAAAAAATCCCTCTAGTGATGCCATCTAGCACTATTTGATGTGGATCAAAGTTTTTGTTGCACTGCACTCTTAGACTTCGCAGCGTTACTTAACGACAAAAAGAGGGAACTAGAATGAAAAAGTCCGCAACTGCAGCAGCAATCGTCCTGGCCGCCATCGGCGCATTCGCCGGCAACGCAATGGCACAGGAAAGCCCATGGCTGGTCCGTGCGCGCGCCGTGCATATCGACCCGGCCAACAAATCTGCTCCTGTGGGTGGCGTCGGCGCATCCGACCTGATTCACGTCAGCAGCAAGACGATTCCCGAAATTGATATTTCGTATTTCTTCACCCCGAACATCGCTGCCGAACTGATCCTGACCTACCCGCAAAAGCATGACGTTACATTGTCAGGCACGAAGATCGGTACCTTCAAGCATTTGCCGCCGACCCTGTCGCTGCAATACCACTTCATGCCTGAAAAACAGTTCAGCCCATACGTGGGTGCCGGCGTGAATTACACGAATATCTCTGATGTCAAAATTCCTGGCCTGCGTCTGGAACATGACAGCTGGGGCTTCGCGCTGCAAGCTGGCGTCGACTACAAGCTGGACAAAAACTGGTCCTTGAACTTCGACATCAAGAAAGTGCAGATTCGCAGCGATGTACTGACCGCTGCTGGCGCCAAGATCAGCGAAGTCAAGGTTGATCCTGTCCTGATCGGCGTAGGCGTCGGCTACCGTTTCTAAGCATTGATCGACTGCGCCCCCTGCGGCGCGGACAATAAAAAAGGACGGCCAGGTTTACACCTGGCCGTCTTTTCGCATTGCAAGTGCCACCTTATTTTTTCAGCGTCTTTTCCAGCGCCAGCTGGTAGTCCGTCTTTTCGTAGCCGGCCAAATACTTGTTCGTCGCGTCGAGGAAGGCGCGCGAGCGGTAGGCCGCTTCCAGGTCCTTGACCCATGGCTTGGCCTTGTCGGCCGTGCGGATGGCGACCAGGTTGATGTAGCTGTCCGAGATCTTTTCCACGCTAAGGGCCGACGTCAGCTTCATGCCGGCGGCCAGGGCGAAGTTACCGTTGACGAAAGCGTAGTCGGCGTCGGCCAGCGAACGTGGCAGCTGCGCCGCTTCCAGCGGCACCAGTTTCAGCTTCTTCGGGTTGTCCAGCACGTCGCGTTCGGACGCGCGCAGCGGATCGACGTTCGGTTTCAGCTTGATCCAGCCCATCTTGGCCAGCATCACCAGCGCGCGCGCCTGGTTGGTCGGGTCGTTAGGCATGGTGATGGTGGCGCCGTTCTTCACGTCCGCCAGGGACTTCTGCTTGCCGCCGTACAGGCCGATCGGCATGGTCGGCACGGTGATCAGGGAGCTCAGTGGCAGCTTGTTATCGGTGGCGAACTTGGTCAGATACACGATGTGCTGGAACACGTTGGCGTCCAGCGAACCTTCGGCCAGCGCGTAGTTCGGCTGCACGTAGTCGTTGAATTCGACGATCTTGACCTTGTAGCCCTGTTTTTCCAGGATAGGCTTGATGCCCAGCTTCAGCTGGTCCGAATACGGGCCGGAGCTGGTGCCGATGACGAGTTCTTTCGGGTCCTTGGCGTGGGCGGCGGCGGCGAAGGCCAGGCTGGCGGCGGCCAGGAGCAGGTTGCGGCGAATATGGTTCATGCTTTTCCTTGTACTGAAATACTGAAGATGAATTAACGTTTGTCGAGGCGCTTGGCGATGCGCGTGCCGGCGAACTGGATGGTTTGCACCAGCACGATCAGGATGGCCACGGTGGCGACCATGATGTCCGTCTCGAAGCGGTAGTAGCCGTAGCGGATGGCCAGGTCGCCGATGCCGCCGCCGCCCACGACGCCGGCCACGGCCGAATACGACAGGAAGCTGATCGACAGCACGGTCAGGGCCAGCACCAGGCCGGAGCGCGCTTCCACCAGCAGCACGCGGAAGATGATCTGCATTTCCGACGCGCCCATGGCGTGCGCCGCCTCGATCACGCCGCGCGGCACTTCGCGCAGGTTCTGTTCCACCAGGCGCGCCAGGTAGGGGATGGCGGCGAACGACAGCGGCACGGCGGCGGCCAGCGGACCGATCGAGGTGCCCGCGATGATGCGCGTAAACGGCGTCAGGGCGACCAGCAGGATGATGAAGGGGAAGCTGCGCACGGTATTCACCAGCCAGCCGAGGATCGTCGACAGCGGACGGTTTTCCAGCGACTGGCCTTCCGAGACGAGAAACAGCAGGATGCCCAGCGGGCCGCCGATCAGGATGGCGGCGGTCAGTCCAATGCCCAGCATGGTCATGGTCTGGCCCAGCGCCACCCAGATTTCCGGCAGCAGCTTGATGACGTTATTGATCGATTCTTCAAACATGTGTTGCATCCTTCCATGCGGTGGCTTCAAACGCCTCGGTGCCGTAATACGCCAGCTCGCGTCCCAGCGCCGTCTTGCGCGGGGTGGCCGTGTCGCTCAAATCGAATTGTTCGGCGATGGCGCCGTTTTCCACGACGGCGACGCGGTTGCAGATGGCGCCCAGCACCGACAGCTCATGGCTGACGATGACGATGGTCACGCCGAGGCGCGCATTGATGTCGCGCAGGGTGTCGAGCAGGGCGCGCGTCGTTTCCGCGTCCAGCGCGGACGTCGGCTCGTCGCACAGCAGCACGTCGGGGTGGCTGGCCAGGGCGCGGGCGATCGCCACGCGCTGTTTCTGCCCGCCGGACAATTGCGCCGGATAGCTGTGCAGCTTGTCGGACAAGCCGACCAGCGCCAGGCATTCCTCGACCCTGGCGGCGATCTGCTCGCCCTTGGTCGTGCCATGGATTTTCAAGGGGAAGGCGACGTTGTCGAAGACGCTGGCGTTTTGCAGCAGATTGAATTGCTGGAAAATCATGCCGATGTTCTGGCGCGCGTCGCGCAATTCGCTCTTGCCCAGGCGCGTCAGTTCGCGTCCGGCCACGGTAATGGTGCCGCTGTCAGGGCGCTCGAGCAGGTTAATCAGGCGCAGCAAGGTCGATTTGCCGGCGCCGCTCTTGCCGATCAGGCCGAAAATATCACCGGGATAGACTTCCAGCGTGACCGATTTGACCGCGTGGAATTGTTCGCCTTTGGGCAGCGCGAAGGTCTTGTTTGCGCCATCGATGCGAATCACCGGCGTACGGTGTGATGTGGTCATGCAGTGTTTCCTTTTTTATTAGGCCGTGACAGGCGCGCTTGCAGGGGCCAAATCGCCCAGCCTGTTACGTCGGTTGCGTAGTATACCTCCGATCGTGTTATTACTCCTACGACAGAATCTTGCTTTGAATATGCAAATAATGTCTATATGGGTGTTTGGCGAGAGTAAACGCGGTTTTTACGCGATCAGCCAATGGAAAATTCGACGGGAATCGATAATTCCAGCGGGTCCGGCCGTTCCTTGGGAATGCGCGGCAGTGGCGCCGCCCGTTGCAAAGTGTCGAGCGCGGCCTGATCCAGCGCTGCGGAACCGGAACTGCGCTCGATGGCGGCCGCAAGCACATGGCCATCGCGGTCGATGCGGCAGCGCAGATACACGACGCCCTGTTCCTGCTTCGCGCGCGACGCCGTCGGATAGCGGCGGAAGCGTTCCATGCGCGCCAAAACCTTGCCTTCCCAGCTAGATACGCCGCTGCGCAGATCCTGTGGCGCGGGCGGCAGCGCAGGCGAGGGCGGTGCCGCCGCGACAGACGCCGTGGCCACCGCTGCCGGCGTGACGGGGGCTTGGCGCACCTCGGCGACGGCTGCGATGGCCTCGGCTTGCGGCGCCATGGGCGCGGCATCGGGCTGCGGCAGCACGAATTGTTTGATTGCCGGCGCTGCCTTTTTTGCAAGGGTGCGCGACGGTGCGGCGGCCGCGCTGACCTGTTCAGCAAGATTCTGCTCCAAAGGGCGGGGCGGGGCGGCGGCCGGCAGGTAGAGCATGGCCGGCTGCGCGGAGTCGGGCGCGATGGCCAGCACGGACGCCGCTGGCGCGTGCTGGTACACGGCCCATCCCAGCAGGGCGCCATGCATGGCGAAGACGGTGGCGATGGTCAGCGGCTTGTGCCAGTCCGGCGGCGTCTTTTCTGGCGCAGGCACCGGCCCTTCCGGGCGGCGCAGCAGGTAGATGATGACGGCGATTTCCATCGTTGCCACGAGGACGATGACCCACCAGGGCGGATGGCCGAGGCACATGGCGACAAAGCCGATGGCCATGCCCAGGCAAGCGAGGACCTTGCCGCGGCGCGACACGGCGCGGTGTTCGCGCCACTGGCGCAGCGGCGCGCCGAAGCGCGGGTGGTGCAGCAGCCAGTGCTCCAGGCGCGGCGAGGCGCGGCTGAAGCAGGCCAGCGCCAGGATCAGGAAGATCGTCGTCGGCATGACCGGCAGCATGGCGCCGATCACGCCCAGCGCCACCATCAGCATGCCGGCGCCCGTCCACGCCCAGCGGCGCAGGCGTGCCGTATGCGCTTCCGCAACTGCCTGGATGACTGGCTCCTCCATCAGGCGCAGGCCTCCACGTGGCCATGCATGCGCAGGAAGGCGGCGCGCGCGCCATCGATCACGCGCGCTTCACCGGCATCGTCAAGCACGGCCGTATCGAGCACGGAGGTAAACTCGCGCCAGTGGCGCGCGCGTCCGTCCGGATGGCCGGCCAGGTGGCGCGCTCCATGGTGTTCATCGAGGCCGATTTTGCCGGCCAGTTTATACAGGATGGCCGCGCCCAGCTTCGAGCCTTCGCTCACGTACAGCCAGCCCAGCGCCGTGGCCAGATCCAGTTGCGCGTCGAACGGCGGCGTGGCCGCATCTGCCGGCAATGCTGTCTCGAGGTCGCGCAGGTCGGCCGCGATGCTGGCGTAGCGGCGGCGCTGTTCCAGGTCCGGCAGCAGGGCGGCCAGCTGTGCGTTGTCGTACAGCGCGTCGACATCGCGCAGGAACGCGTATTGCGCCTGCAAAAAGCGCGCATAGTTCTCGCGGCTGGAAAACGGCGCGCTGGCCATGATGCGCTGGTCCAGCAATTCGTGGGTGGCCATGGTGTCGGCTTTCAGGCGCTGGCTGCGGGTCGGGGCCGCGTTGGTCGGAACGGCGTTTAAAGTGGTGTCGCTTGCTGCATGCATGGAATATCTGCTCTCTATTATAAGGATGAATCAAATCAGAAACGAAGGCCAAGCGTGACGCGCGCCGTGCGGCCCGGTCCTGGCATCAGGCTCAGGGTCAGCGGATCGAGGTAGTAGCGGTCCGTCAGGTTGTCCACCGCCACGTCGACAGTGGCGTTGGGCGTGATCTTGTAGCTGGCGAACAGGTCGGCCAGCGTGTAGGCCTGCGTCAGCACCTGCGGCGAGGTGCCCGTCCACGATTGCCACACGGCCTTGTCGTCCTGGCGCGCCAGCGGATGGCCGACGTGCGTCAGGCGCGTGCCCACGGTGAGTTTTTCCTGCAGCCAGCGCGTGCCCAGGGTCAGGTTGGCGCTCAGCTTGGGCTGGATATGGTTGCCCACGTAAGAACTGGAAAAGCCGATGGGCGAGCAGTCGGGCGTGTTCCAGATATCCGATTGCCACTTGCTGGCCTTGCGCAAATAGGCCGCCGTGGCCGCGTCGCAGATCAGGGTCTTGCGGTTCCAGGTGCCGGAAAAGTCGGCAAACACGCTACCCCGGTCATATGACGACTGCAGTTCGACGCCCGAGACGCTGTACTTGTCCGTGTTCGCCATCGAGAAATTCTGCGCGTAGGCCGGCAAGTCGGGAATCGGGCGGCGCGTGATGTAGCCGTGCGTGACGTTGTCGAAGTACGCAACGCGCAGGCGCAGCTTGTCGGCGGCGCTCCATACGCCATCCTTGATCACGCTCACGCCGATCTCGCGGTTGTGGCTGCGCTCGGCGTTCAGGGGTGACGAATACGTGGCCGAGAAGCCCATCGTCGATTCGTACAGGCTGGGCATGCGCAGGCCGCGCGCGTCGCGCAGGAACAGGCTGACGCTGTCGGACAGGCGCGCCGTCAGCGCAAACGTGGGCGCAAAACCGTGGTCCTTGCGGCGGATCGGCTTGCTGTAGGTGAACAGGCCGGGAATGGCGTCGCGGAAGACATAGTCGTTGCCGCTCCAGTCGGCGACCTGCGAGACGTCCAGCGGCGCCGGCTCGGCGCCGTAGTTTTCCACCATGCCGCCCACCAGCGCGGGATTGGTGGCGGGCGTGAACCGGCCCTGCGCATCCTGGTACCACTTCGAGGAGCCGAGCTGTCCGCCATCCTTGTCCCACATGGTGACCCATTGCCAGCCCTGCGGCTGGTACTGCTGTTCCGCGCGGCGGTTGCGGTCGCGGGAATCGAAGCGCTGGAAGCGTCCGCCCGCATCGATGGTCAGCCAGTCGCGCGCCTGCCACTGCAGCGAGGCGAATACGCTTTGCTCGTGGCGCTTGCCGTTGCGCAGGGTGTGATTGGCGTTCAGGTCTTCATCGAGGATGGTCACGCTGTCGGCCGGACCGATATCCTCGTTCTGCAGCGACAAGCCGTAATCGAGCTTCAGCGCGCCCATGCCGGTGGCGAAGCGCGAGGTGTTCGTCAGGTCGGCACCGACCCTGCGCGCCTGGTTCTTCGCCAGGTACAGCACCTCCACGCACTCCTTGCATTCATGGTCGCCCGGATTGGTCTTGCCTTCCAGCGGATTGCTGAAGATATCGCCGTTGCGCGACTTGCTCTGCATGTCCGTCAGCCACAGGTTGGCCTTCAGGTCGATGAGGTTCTGGCCTTCCGGCTTCCACTCGTAGCGCGCCGTCAGCGCGTTGGTGCGCACCTGGCTCGGGTCCCACTGGGGAATGCTGCCGGTGCTGTTGCGGTAGATTTGCGAGGGCATGATTTCGCCATAGCTGCTGTCGAAATAGCGGTAGCCCAGCTCCAGCTTTTGCGCGTGCGGCAGGCGCAGACTGGCCTTCAGCAGGGCCGAGGTGGTGCGGTTGGCCGTGTTCAGCACTTCGTCGCCCTTCTTGAAGAACTGCGTCACGCCATTGTCGTCGCCCCATTCATTGAGCATCTGATAGCGTTCGAAGCCCCGTGTGCCGGAAAAATAATTGCCGATGCTGCGCTGGCTGATGGCGGCCACCAGGTCGTAGTCGTCCTGGCGCGTGGCCACGGCGATGCTACCAAAACCGCTGCGCGGGTTGTCCAGCTTGTTGCGCTGCGTGCGCGGCGTGCTGCCGAAATCGGCGGGCGCCGAGACGCTGTTGTCCTGGATGCCGCCGCGCAGGCGCACGCCCGTGCGTTGGCCTGGTCGCAAAATGTCTTCAGGGCGCAGCGTCTGCATGCTGACCATGCCGCCGATGGCGCCCGCGCCTTGCGCCGACAGGTTCGGACCCTTGTCGATGCGGATGGCGCTGATCAGGTCCGGGTCGATGTAGCTGCGGTCGGCGATGCCCGCGTAGCCGCGGTAGACGGTCGATGATTGCAGGCTGCCGTCGATCAGCACGGGCACGCGGCCCTGGCCCTGCATGCCGCGCACGTTGACGTCGACGGCGCCGCTGTTGCGGCTGTCGCCTACCTGCACACCGGCCACGCCCTTGAAGATGTCGGCTGGCGAGGTGCCGCGGAAGCGTTCGATCTGCTCGCGCCCGATGTACACGGAGGCGGCCGGAGTCAGGTAGGGCAGGTCGGCCGGATCCGTGTCGTCCGCCTCGAAACTGCCACTGCCGCCCTGGCCATTCACGCGCAGGGTGCCGATCTGCACGGCGCCGGCAGCGACAGGCGCGGGCGCGCTGATGATGATGGTCGTGCCGCCTTGCAGCTGCGCCTGCAGGCCGCTGCCGGCCAGCAGCTGGCGCAGCGCCTCGGGCAGCGAGTGCCGGCCTTGCAGCGGCGCGCTGTGGCGTCCCTGCGTCAGGCGCGCGTCGGCCAGCAGCACCATGCCGGCCTGGCGCGCCAGTTCGTTCAGCGCGCGGTTCAGCGGCTGCGCGGGAATCTGCCATTCCACCTGCGCCACCGGCGTGGCGGCGGCATGCATGGGGGGCGTGGCAAAGGCCAGGCCGATGGCCAGGAAGAGAGGGGACAGGCGGGGAGACAGGCGGGCGTGCAGGGGAGGGCGCGGTGGAGTCATATGCATGTTTTTCCTATGGTGATGTGGTGATCCTTCATAGTTAAAACGAATGAGTCTCATTTACCCTGACGTGCGGATGGATTTTATTTCGCGTCATGGGGACAAATCAGCGGGCGACGATATGCAGCTTGCCGTCCCGGCGCACCACGCGCACGGGCAAGGCCAGCGGCAGGGCGGCGGCAAATTGCGCCGGCAGCTTCGCGTCGAAGCTGCCGTTCAGGCGCAGGCCGGCCAGCGCCGGATCGCCAAGCACGAGGCCCGTATCGCCATAGCGCTCGAATTCGGCCAGCGCTTCGGCCAGGGTGGCGTCCTCGAAATCGAGGCGCCCGGCACGCCAGTTGCCCACCGCTTGCGCGTTGACCCTGGCCAGCGCCTTCACGCCCTGGGGCGTGACGGTGACCGTGTCGCCCGCCTGCAGCACTTCGGCATGCGCGCCGGCTTCGCTTTCCACGCGCACCGTGCCTTGCGCCACGCTCACCTGTGTCGTGGCGCCCACGTGGCGCACTGAAAAATGCGTGCCCAGCACCGTCGCCGTGGCCGCTCCCGCGATGACCTGGAACGGACGCGCAGGGTCGGCGTGGATATGGAACATGGCTTGGCCGCGCAGCAGGCGCACGCTGCGCCGGTCGCGGTACAGGGCCACGTCGACGGCGCTGCCGCTATCGAGTTCGATGCGGCTGCCGTCGGGCAGGACTTGCGTGGCGAACTGGCCGCGCGCCGTGCTGTAATCGTGCTGGAAGCCCGGTTGCTGCCAATGACTGGCCAGCGGCCAGGCCAGCAGGCCGCACAGCAGCAGACAGCCGCCGGCCAGCGCGCCGCGTGGCGGGAAGGAGGCTGCCTGGCGCAGCCGCCGCAGCAGCGATGACGGCGCGCCCGCCGCCGGGGCAGGCTGGCTGAAGGCCGCCACGCGCTGCGCCGGCAGGCTGGCCAGCAGCGCATCGGTGCGGGCCAGCGCCTGCCAGGCTTGCTGGTGGCGCGCGTCGGCGGCCAGCCATGCATCCAGCGCCGCCAGTTCGTGCGCGGCCAGGCCCGCGTCGTGGCGCAGCAGCCATTGCGCCGCCAGGAAGTCGATGTCGTCGGCCGTCGTGTCTTGTGATGTCATGTGCTGTTTCATAGCGTATCCCGCTCGGGCAAGCCTTTTTTACAGGCGAGCATGCCGTTGATGATGTGTTTTTCCACCATGTTGACGGAGATACCCATCTGGGCGGCGATCTCGATCTGGCTCAGGCCATCGAACTTGTACAGCGCGAAAGCCTGGCGGCAGCGCGGCGGCAAGGCGTCGATGATGGCCAGCAGGCATTCCATGGTTTGCCGGTCGTGCAGCCGTTGCTCGGGTTCATCGGCGCGCGGCGCGCGCAGCTGCATGTGCGGCTCGTCGAGCGCGTCATGGGGCCGCCTCTGGTGCAGGCGCTGTTCGTCGATGGCGATGTTTTTCGCCGTGACGTACAGCAGGGCGCGCTGGCCGCTGTCGGGCGGGGTATCGCCATGCAGGGCGTGGGCGCCGCCCTGCGGCTTGCGCGCCAGGATGCGGGCGTAGGCTTCCTGCACCACGTCCTGTGCCTTGTCGCGGCATCCCGTGGAGCGCGAAATCAGGCGCAGCAATTCCTGGTAATAGCGTTCAAGCACCGCGCATGTCCCCGTGATCAAAGCGAGCGATGATAGCAAGCCTATCAAATAATAACAAGAATCATTCTCATCCAGTGCTTGTTTGAGGTGCCGGATAACGCTGGATATTTTTGGCAATGCAGACAATAATCGGCAGCAGAAGGTGCTGTCGTGGACATCATCGTTGTTATTATCGATTTTATCGATGCTAACTAGGTATATTTTGCGTTTTACATCGATCTTCATGCCATGCATAATCTGTTGTAACTGAAGCCAGACAATCAGCCGCATGCGTCGTTCGCCTGCAGCTGCTTGCGGTTTTGACATCCTCCACTTTCTATCAGGAACCTACAATGAAAAAACTGCTCGCTTTTATCGCCGCCGCCGGCTTCTCGCTGTCCGCTTTTGCCGCGCCTGAAGTCTATGTCATCGATGGCAGCCACACCTTCCCCCGTTTCGAGTACACCCACATGGGCTTCTCGACGCAGCAAAGCCGTTTCAATAACACCACCGGCAAGGTCACCCTGGACCGCGCCGCCAAGACGGGCGCCGTCGAAGTGCTGATCGACACCAAATCCGTCGATACGGGTTCGACCCTGTTCAACTCGCACATCCAGGGCGAAGATTTCCTCGACACGGCCAAGTTCCCGGTCGCCACCTACAAGTCGACCAAATTCAATTTTGACGGCGACAAGCTGGCCTCCGTCGACGGCAACCTGACCCTGAAAGGCGTGACCAAGCCAGTCACCCTAACCGTCACCTCGTTCGCCTGCGCACCGCACCCGATGCTGAAAAAAGACGCTTGCGGCGCCAACGCCACGGCCAAGATCAAACGCTCGGAATTCAACGCCGGCAAATATGCGCCAGCCGTCAGCGATGACGTCACTTTGACGTTCGCAATCGAAGCCATCAAACAGTAATCGTTGGCTGCATGACGTAAAAATGGCGGCGGACTTCGGTCCGCCGCCATTTTTTTATACCTATCCCCAAAGAGAGGGCTGGGGTCAGTCACTGCGTGATTGGAATGTTCCCCATTGGGTAACATTCCCCCGGGTGGGTCTGACCCCGGATTTCACGCCAGGTGATGCACTTCCTGCTGCCCATACACGGGCGTGTTCAACCCTTCCATGCGCGCCTTCAGCTGCAGCGACAGGTACTGGGAATAGTGGCGCGACTGGTGCAGGTTACCGCCGTGGAACCACAGCGCCTGCTGCTGCGTGGGCTTCCACATATTGCGCTGCTCGCCCTCCCACGGGCCCGGGTCTTTCGTCGTGCTTGACCCGAGGCCCCACACCTTGCCCACCTTGTTCGCCACTTCCGGCGAGATCAGGTCGGCCGCCCAGCCGTTCATGGAGCCGTAGCCGGTGGCGTACACCACCAGGTCGGCCGGCAGTTCCGTGCCGTCGGACAGTACGATGGAGTGGCTTTTCAGTTCCTGCACGCCGACGCCGCTTTTCAGCTTGATCTTGCCCTCGGCGACCAGCTCGGAGGCGCCCACGTCGATGTAGTAGCCGGAGCCGCGGCGCAGGTATTTCATGAACAGGCCGGAATCGTCGTCGCCAAAGTCCAGCATGAAGCCCCGTTCTTCCAGGCGCCGGTAAAAATCCGCGTCGCGTTCGCGGATGGCCTTGAAGACGGGCTTCTGAAAGTCGGCCAGGATTTTATAGGGGATCGAGGCGAACGTCAGGTCGGCCTTGTTTGTGGTCATGCCGGCCGCCAGCGCCCGTTCCGAATACAGGTCGCCCAAGGCCAGGTCCATCAGGGAGTCGGACTTGACGATGTGCGTCGATGAGCGCTGCACCATGGTCACATCCACGCCCGCTTCCCACAGGGCGGCGCAGATGTCGTGCGCGGAATTGTTCGCACCGATGACGACCACCTTCTTGCCCACATACGCATCCGGCCCCGGATGCTGCGACGAATGCTGCTGCTCGCCCTGGAACACGTCCATGCCATTGAACTTCGGCATGTTGGCCTTGCCCGACATGCCCGTGGCCAGCACCAGCTGCTTCGGTTTCAGTGTGACGGGCTGGCCGTCGCGCAGCACCTGCACCGTCCACTCGCCGGTGGCTTCGTCAAAGCTGGCCGATTCGCATGACGTCGAACCCCAGTAATTGAGTTCCATCACCTTGGTGTACATTTCCAGCCAGTCGCCGACCTTGTCCTTCGGGGTGAAGACGGGCCAGTTGTCGGGAAACGGGATATACGGCATGTGGTCGTACCAGACGGGGTCGTGCAGGCACAAGGACTTGTAGCGCTTGCGCCAGCTGTCGCCGGGGCGCGAATTTTTCTCGATGATGATGGTGGGAACGTTCAACTGGCGCAGGCGCGCGCCCAGCGCGATGCCGCCCTGGCCGCCGCCGATGATGACGCAGTAGGGCTGGCGCGCGTAGCCCAGTTCCGCCGCTTCCTGCTCGCGGTGCTCCAGCCAGCTGCTGCGGTTCGTGCGCGCGCCGTGTTCCGCGCCCATGGGCCGCCGCCCGCCCTTGGCTTCCTCAAAACCCTTCAATTCGCTCATGGTGGTAAGCAGGGTCCATATCTTGCCATCGCGGATGCGGATGAAGCCCACGCCGCACGCCGCGTTCGTTTCCACCGTGATCCAGCTTTGCAGCACGCCACCGGCTTCCACCGCATGCTCGCCATCGGCGATGCGGATGGAGACTGGCTGCACGGTGCTCAGCTGGGCGGTCAGCATGGCGGCGATCTGTTCGCGGCCTTCCAGGGTTTTCAGGTTCCAGGTAAACAGCACCAGGTCGCGCCAGTAGCCGTCCTGTTCGAACAGTTGCGCGGCGCCCGTGCCGTCGCTGGCGCGCAGCGTGCCTTCCAGCTGCTCCAGGATGCCGGCCACGGCCAGGTCGTGCGGGTTGCTATCGGTTTGCATCGTGTCTCCTCCAAGTCTGCTGACTTTATGATGGGATGCGGCTGTGTTGCCGCTGACGATGTTGTAACACTGGCGTTCCGGCGCCGCATTCCGCAGCGCAGCATGGCTGAATTTGAGACGGAAATCTCAGCCTTCAGATGGGCTACTGGCGGTGCGGCGCCACGATATGCAGCTGCTTGAGGCGCCGGTACAGGGTGGCGCGCGAGATGCCCAGCATGGCGGCCGCCTGCAGCGGACGCCATTTTGCGGCGTTCATGGCGTGGACGATGCGCGTGCGTTCGGCCAGTTCCGGCACCGTGTAGGCCACCATCTCCTCGGTCGCGGGGGCGGCGTTCCTCACGCGTGCTCGCGCGCTGGCCAGGCGCAGCGGCGCGCGCACGCGGGCGTGCAGCCAGGTGCCGCCGCCGGCCAGGCGCAGGGACAGCAGATTGTGTCCTGCGCGCGCATCGAACAGCCGTTCGGCGCGCACTTCCAGCACTTCGCCGACGGGACGCGGCAGGGCATCCAGGCCCGCGATGACGTCACGCGCGCAGCGGTTGGCGGCGACGATGTCGCCATGTTCGTCGATGGCGAGCAGCATTTCCGGCTGCACTTCCACGAAGTGGCGGTTGCGGTGCGCCAGCAGGATGCAGCAATGGCTGTAGGATTTGAGAAAAAAGCCGTCCTCGATCAGGGTTGCGCCTTGCCGCACCAGCTGCTTGACGAGGCGCTGGCTGTCGCGCGCATCGGGCGAACTGAGGGCCGACGCATCGAGCACGCCGATCAAGTCGCCGTGCGGCGAAAAGATCGGCGCCGCGCTGCAGGTCAGGCCCGTGAACGCGGCGCGAAAATGGTCCGTCTTGTGCACGGTGATGGCTTCGCGGTCGAGCAGCACGGAGGCGATGCCGCAGGTGCCTTCCTCTTCTTCCGACCAGCACGAACCGGGGTACAGGCCCGCCTTCTTGAAATCCTTGCGCTGGTCCGTGTCGACCACGTAGTCGATCGTCACGCCGCGCGCATTGGCGAGGATGACGCAGTAGCCCGCTTCGCGCACCATGGCGTGCAGGCGCGGCAGGCACTGGCCCGTGGAGCGCAAAAAATCTTCCTCGGACTGCTGGATGGCGCGCAGTTCGGCGCCCGTCAGGATGCGCGGCCCCGTGGTGGACGCCGGGTCGAGCCGGTAGTCGTCCAGCGAGCGCCGGTACGACGACGCCAGCCTGGCCGTATCGGCCCCTGGGTTGACGATACGGCCGGCGATCAGGTCGCGCACGCGGTCGATATGGCTGGTCTGGCGGACGTAGGGCATGGCGCTCTCCAGTGTTTCGGTATCTGGTTTTTATGGTGTTTTGCTTGTCGCCCCGTTTTTAGCACGAAGCGCCGGGTCGCGCATCCTGCGCTGCAGCATGGCACGCGCGTGAGACGTTAGTCTCAGCGCGTGGCCCGCACAATAGGATGCCGCAGGACAAGATAAAAAGTTTCTCTGTTAGCATGCATCGCATGAAGCGAGCGCCGTTGCCGGCGTCAGCCATGACAGGAGATATGCATGAAGACATTGCCACCCATCCGTCGCCTGGCCCTGGCCGCCGCCTGCCTGGCGCTGGCCGCCGGCGCCCATGCGGCAGAGACAACGGCGCCGCTGTCGGCCGCCGCCAGCGACCCGGCTGCATTGCAATGGATGGTGGGCGCGCCGCCGCCGGCCGATAAGATCATCCGCTTCGACGATGGCAGCTATTTCAATTTCCCCCAGCTGCGCTGGAGCGTGTCGCACTTCCGTCAGTTGATGCCGACGGTGGCAGTGGCGCGCGGCTTGAAAGCGCCCGTGCCCTTGCCGCGCGCACTGCGCAACGATATCGACAGCCTGCGCTTTACCCCGCTGGGCGCGAAGGAGACGATGACCTGGGAGCAGTCGCTGGGCGCCAATTACACGGACGGCATCGTCGTGCTGCACCGGGGCCGCATCGTGTATGAGCGCTATTTCGGCGTGTTGAAGGAGGGCGGCCAGCATGGCGCCATGTCCGTGACGAAGTCCGTGATGGGCACCATCGGCGCGGCCCTGGTGGCCGAAGGCAAGCTCGATCCCGGCAAGAAAGTGGCCGAGTACGTGCCGGAGCTGGCGAAGTCCGCGTTTGGCGACGCCACCGTGCGCCAGGTGCTCGACATGACCACGGGCCTGCAATTCAGCGAAGATTACGCCGACCCGAAAGCGGAAGTGTGGCAGCACGCGGCGGCCGGCAGCCCGCTGCCCAAGCCGAAGGATTACACGGGACCGCGCAGCTATTTCGAGTACCTGCAGACGGTGCGGCACGAGGGCAGGCATGGCGAGGCGTTCGGCTACCGCACGGTCAACTCCGACGTGCTGGGCTGGATCATCGCCCGCGTCACGGGGCAGAACGTTAACGAATACCTGTCCGAGCATGTCTGGCAAAAGCTGGGCGCCGAGCAGGATGCCTACATGACGGTCGATTCGACGGGCACGCCGTTTGCCGGCGGCGGCTTGAATACGGGCTTGCGCGACTTGGCGCGCTTCGGCGAAATGCTGCGCAACGATGGCCGCTACAACGGCCAGCAGATACTGCCCAAGGCGGCCGTCGACGATATCCGCCGTGGCGGCGACAAGCAGCTGTTCGCCAAGGGCGGCTACGATTTGCTCAAGGGCTGGAGCTACCGCGACATGTGGTGGGTCACGCATAACGAGCATGGCGCCTACATGGCGCGCGGCGTGTACGGCCAGCGCATCTACATCGATCCGAAGGCGGAAATGGTGATCGTGCGTTTCGCCTCGACGCCGACGGCGGCCAACGCGGCCAACGACCCGACCACCACGCCGGCCTTCGAAGCGCTGGGCAAGCTATTGCTGGCCAAGCCGAAGTAGGCTGCCAGCCGTGCGGCGGAACGGACTCAACTGCAATACACTATCCTTTCGTCATCATTCGTTGCTTGAGTGATAATTCATGCGCCGCACGCAAGGAGTACGCACCGTGGAAACCAGCCAGCCGGATCAACCGCGCCCGCCACTCTGGCGGCGCCTGCTGTGGCCGGTCGCCCAGCTTGGTTCGGCTTTCAAGCTGACGGGCACGCATCTGCTGCACCACGTGATCGGCGCCAGCCTGATCGCCGCGCTGATGCTGGCGCTGGAGGGTTTTCACGTGCTCGAATGGCTCGATGCGGCCATGCTGCGGGCCAGCGCGGCGCAGGAGCAGCTGCTGGACCGGGGCAAGGACCCGGGCGCCGCCTACCGGCCCGGCATCATCGAAATCGACCAGCCCGCGTTCGAACATGTCTTCGACGAGCGCGAACCGCTGGAGCGCACGCGCCTGGAGCAATTGATCGCCAGCGCCGCCGCGCGCGGCAGCAAGGTGCTGGCCATCGACCTGGACCTGGCGCCGGCCGTATATGAACAGCACAAGGCGGGCGAGCGGCCGCTGGACCGCCTGCTTGACCGGCTGGCCGCCGATGGCCGGCAACTGGTGCTGATCCTGCCCGAGCAATCGGACCGCAACGCGAACCTGCCGTGGATACGCGCGCGCTGCGCGGCCGGCATCCACTTTGCCAGCCCGCGGATCCGCGAACGCATGGGCGCCGTCACGCGCATCGAGCTGAAAAGCCCCGTGCTGGCGGCCGTGGCCTTTGAGCTGGCGCATGGCGCCGACGAGCAGGAGCAGAAGCAGCCCATGCCGGCCGCCTTGTCCGAGCAAAAGGAAGTGGTGGCGCTGGCCGGCCGCGTGTGCCAGCTGGCGCGGCGCACGGGCAGCGAAAAGGAATTGGCGCGCTGGGCGTTCGAACCCGTCATCCGCGGCGACGCCAAGGCGGCGGCCGAGCAGAACGCCGTCACCGCGCCGTTTCACCCTGCCGCCGTGGCGCCGGCATTCCTGAATCCCACGCGCACGCGCGTCAAGCTGATCGATGGCCAGGCCGGCGTGGATGCCG
Source organism: Janthinobacterium sp. GMG1 (assembly GCF_034427795.1). Lineage (NCBI taxonomy): Bacteria > Pseudomonadati > Pseudomonadota > Betaproteobacteria > Burkholderiales > Oxalobacteraceae > Janthinobacterium > Janthinobacterium sp. GMG1. The sequence continues at coordinate 26,240 of NZ_JAXQNT010000018.1, read as the reverse complement.
GGACGCCGCACAAGAACGTCGTGTATATCGGCAGCACGTATGACGTGCGCGACCGCTACACGACGGCAGAAGGCGAGCAGGCCGGCCTGCACCTGCATGCGGCCGCCCACACGTCGCTGGGCATCGGCACGGCCGACGTCAACAAATATGCGGTGTTCGTGGCCGACATCGTCATCGGCGTGCTGCTGGGCTGCCTGTTCGGCGGTCTGTGGACCCTGTACGGCCGCGCCGAACTGGCCATCGACAAGCGCATGGAAGACCACGATTTCGGCCGCCTGCATCGCCTGGGCACCCTGGCGGAATTCTATGGCATCCGCCTGATGCTGGCGCTGGTGTGGGCCTCGCCGTTTGCCATCGGCGCGCTGGCCATTTACCTGTCGCGCGGCTTGCTCGATCAGGGCTGGTGGGTCAATCCCGGCCCGCTGATCGCCGGCATGTTCTTGCACGCGATGTCGCTGCGCGACGAAGCCCACCATCCGCACGAGGAAGTGCCCGGCCTGTCCGTGTGGGCCCAGCTGCGCCGCACGCATCCGGGCATCGTGCTGGTGCAGGCGCCGCTGGCGGTGATGCTGTTGATCATCGCCCTGATCTAGCGCAAACCGTGGCGCCGCAGCGGCGCTAAACTGGGCGCCTTTTTCATTTGCAGGAGGATGCCATGCTGAGCGGAGGATGTTTATGCGGCGACGTGCGCTACGAAGCGGGCACGGGCACCTTCCATGAAACGGCCTGCCATTGCTCGATGTGCCGCCGCACGTCGGGCGCGCAGTTTGTCGCCTGGTTCAGTGTGCCACGGGCGAACTTTCGCTGGCTGCGGGGACAGGCCACGCCATACGCGTCCAGCGAATACTGCACGCGTAGTTTTTGCCCCCGCTGCGGCACGCAGCTGACGTTCGAGGATGCGCGCGACCTGGACGAGGTTGGCCTGACCACCAGCAGCCTGGACGACCCCGAACAACTGCCACCGCACAGCCATATCTATACGGACACGCAACTGGAGTGGGTGAAATTGGCCGATGGCTTGCCGCGCTATCGTGGGGCGCGTAGCGAGGGGTAGGTCGGATTAGCGGGGCCGCCGAGGCGCGCAAGCGCGTAATCCGACATGCTACTGGCGTCAATTTAGTCGGTAATGGCGCGCAGGCGCGCCAGCGCGTCTTCCACGACGAATTCAGGCGCGGTTTCGATGCGCTTTGCGCCGCGTGCTTCAAGGTCGAGCATGCGGATCTGGTTGACCAGCGCCACCCCCTGCGTTGCCGTGCCGCTGCCGCTCAATGACGCGGCAAAGCCCGCGTGGCGGGCAAAATCGCCGCCTTGCGTGATGGGGGCGACCAGCACGACACCGAGCGTGTTGAAGGCGCTGGTGGACAGCACCAGCGCTGGCCGGGACGCGCCGCGCTGTTCACGGCCTTCCGTTGGCTCCAGATTGACCATCACGATATCGCCACGGCCGAACTGGACGCGCTTTACCATGCTTCGCGGCCTGCCGGTTTGATCTGGCTCCATGCCGCCATGTCGGCCGGTTCTGGCGCCGTGACATCGCATTGGGCAACCAGATCATCGAGCGTGAAGGCAGGGCGCTTGGCTTTCAGGAATACGCCGTCCGGACGCACATCGACCGCCAGCTTGTCGCCCAGCGACACCTTCAGCATGCCCAGCAGTTCCGTTGGCAAGCGCACGGCCGCGCTATTGCCCCATTTTTGGATCGATAGTTCCATATGACCTCCTATGTATCTACATTGTAGATTCATGTAATCTGATAATCAAGGACGGTGTTTACCCGATCAGCTTCAACCCCGGCGGCAGCGCCTCGCCCAGCATGCGCTTGGTATTCGCTTCGTCCAGCTGCGTCACTTCGCTGATCATCGCCTGCCACAGGGGTGGGGCGCCGACGGCTTTCAGGCGAGCCAGGATGGTGGCCCGTAGTTCATCGGCGATGTCGCGCGAGCGGTCGCCCGTCATGCGCGCCAGGTGGGTGGCGGCAAACGCCGCTGGTTCCGTCTTTTTCCAGTCCAGCGCCAGAAGCACGTGCAGCCATTCGGCCACGGTGGCGCTGTCGACCACTTCATGCGCGCTGCCGTGGAAGGGCTGGCGCGCGCCGACCCTGGCCAGCGCCCACAGGGTATTCGTGTCCGCCACTTCGCCCTTTTTATCAGCCTTCTGCAGACGCTTGATCAGCCAGGCGCCCACTTCGACCTTGTAGGCGCCGGGGATGCGCTCGAGCGAGGCGCCCAGGCGCAGCATGTCGTCATCGCTGCCGTTGACGAGGGTGACGGGGCGGCTGCCGCGCTGGACCGCGTCGGCTTGCAGGTTGAAGGCGAAGTCGTCGAGCAGGCGCAGTTGCTGCTCCGTGCTCAAGCCGCCTGCCACGCGGCGCCACAGGGTCCACCATTCGGCGCATACCTGGTTGTCCTTGTGGTGCTGCACGCCCGCGTCGAACAGGGCCCACAGCTGCTCGATGCGCCACGGGTCGAGCGCGTCGCCATAGCCGGGCCGCAAACAGTAGCCGGCCAGGTTCAGCCACACCCGCTCATGTTCGGCGGAGCGGCGCCGGCCACGCGCGCGTTGTAGCAGGGCGTCGAACAGCTGGCGCAAGAGCGGCGTGTCCCAGCTTTCGCGTCCGCCCAGCCCCCGTTCCAGGTGCTGGCGCAGCTGGCGCACTTCCTTGGTTTCGACCTTTTGCGCCTTGCCGCCGAAGATGCGCTCGATTTTCTCGATGGCTTCTTTCACGCGTGGTGATACGCTGGACGTTTCGCTTGCTACATCCTCTTCGCCTCGCAGCTGGAATTCCAGCAGCCAGCGCTGGCCGGCATCCGCTGCTGCCACGCAATGCACTTCCAGGGTACCCACTTCCGTCATGACTGTCACCAGCTGCACGGTGATGTCGCGCTTGTCACCGCTTTCCGCTTGCAGCACGCTGGCCAGCGGCGGCAGGCGCAAGTATTCTCCGGCATCCAGATCGACGATTTCGCCCAGCTGCGGCGGCGTGCCCGCCTCAAAGAGGGACGTGGCCAGGTGGAAGCGCACGGGCCGGCCCAGGCGCAGCGCGAACAGGCGCTCCGTCAGGCGGATTTCCTCGCCGCTGGCGCTGCCACGGGGCAGGATGCAGACGGCGCGCTTGTCCTTGCCTGCCTCGCCCAGCACGAGGAAATAGCTGCGCGGCGAGCCGCCACCGATGCGCGGCGCCTGGCCGCGCCGGGCCAGCGCGTAGGCGACGGCGCCACGGGCCACGGCCACGTCGGGATTATCGTTGTGCAGGATGGTCAGGGGCTGGCCGCGCCAGTGCGCCAGGGTCTCGGCCAGGCGGCGCGCCAGCGCGTCGGCGCGGAACACGCCGCCATTCAGCAGCAAGGTATCGGGCAGTGCGCCTTGATGCTGTTGTAAAAAGCTGGCCAGGTGGCGCGTGATGGCCGCGTCCTGCGCATACGGCAGGCCGAATTCGACGATGCCGGCGCGGCCTTTTTTCGCTGTCTCCGTGAGTTCCACTTTCGGGAAGAAGCCGTCGACCACCATGGCCGCCACTTCCTCGCGCGTGACGTCGGCGGACCGGCTGCCACCAATCAGGCGCGAGCCCGCGCCCAGCAGGGTGACGGTGGCGCTGTCCGGCGCATCGTGCGACAGCAGCAATTCCTTGGCGGCGCGGCAGCGTTCCATCAACTGCGACAAACGCGCGGCCGACAGCTTCATGCCGCCTTCGCTGCCAGCGGCCATGCGCGTTTCCACCAGGTGGGCCAGCGCCAGGTCCATATTGTCGCCGCCCAGTATCAAGTGGTTGCCCACGCTGCTGCGCGTGAGCTGCGGTTCGCCGTTGCCATCGAAGGCCACGTCGATCAGGCTGAAATCCGTGGTGCCGCCACCCACGTCGCATACCAGAATGCGGCGCGTGTCGGCCAGGTCGTCGCGCAGGGTGGCGCGCCGGCGTTGCAGGAAATCGTAGAAGGCCGCTTGCGGTTCTTCCACCAATCGCAAGGTGGGCAAGCCCGCCATGCGGGCCGCTTCCAGGGTGAGTGCGCGCGCACCCTCGTCGAACGAGGCGGGAATGGTCAGCACCAGTTCCTGCTCTTCGAGCGGAGAATCGGGGAAGCGGTGATTCCACGCGGCGCCTACATACGCGAGGTAGCTGGCGCTGGCCGCCACGGGCGACACCTTGGCCACGTCGGCATCCGCACCCCACGGCAGGATGGGCGCCTGGCGGTCCACGTTCGCATGCGACAGCCAGCTCTTTGCGCTGGAGACGAGCCGGCCCGGCACCTGGGCGCCGAGCTGGCGCGCCAGGGCGCCCAGTACTGCATGGTCGACGCTCGCTGGGTCCTGCTGCGGCCACGGCAGCTGCAAGTCGCCCGCCGCCAGTTCGCCGGCGGCAGGGTGGTAGCGCAAGGACGGCAGCAGCGGGCGTGCAGCCACTTCGCCGGGGGCGACCAGCTGCTCGATGGGGAACAGGTTTATTTCCGCCTGCGCATCGCCAGCCGCCGCATACGCCACCACCGTGTTGGTGGTGCCCAGGTCGATGCCGACCAGGAAGGCCGGCCGCACCTTCGCGCCGCGCATGCTTATGGCTGCGGCGTGCCGCGCACGTCGAATTCCACTTTCCAGCGCTCGGCGCCGTCAGGGGACACGGCCAGCAGTTCCAGGGTGCCCGCCTCCGTCACGCGCGCATGCAGCTTGACCTGCACCACGTCGCCGGCCGACCGGCCTTCGGCGGACAAGGTCGCCTGGATTTCGCTCAGTTCCTGCAATTCGTCCGGGCCCCAGAAGTCGAGCAAGTCGCCGATCTGGTCGTTGCGGCGCGTGGATGAGGCGAAGAAGCGGAAATGCACGGGTTCGCCCACGACGAGGCCGAATTGCTGGCCCGGCAGTTCCAGTTCGCTGCCTTCTTCCATGCCGAACGGCGCCACGCACAGGGCCTGGATCGGCGGTTCCATGCCGGGGATGGCCGGCATCGCCGATTCGATGGCCACGTAGAAGGAACTGGCCGTGCCACCGCGGATGCGCACGCCATGGCCGCGCCGCACGTAGCTGTAGTAGGCCGCGCCACGGGCGACGGCCAGGTCCAGGTCGGCCCCGGCCAGCATGCGCGCCGGTTCAGCGCCTTCCATGTACAGCCAGTCGTTGACGGTCGCCATGATGCGCTGGACCAGCAAGTCGGACTTGAAGACGCCGCCGTTGAACAGCACGGCCGTCGGGTGCAAAAAGCTGGCGCCGTCCGCCTGGCGGCCCGCGAAGCCTTCCAGTTCGCTGGTGGCCGCCACTTGCCGGCCCAGGAAGGCGGCCAGGTGGCGCGTGATGGCCGCGTCCTGCGCATACGGCAAGCCCAGTTGCGTGAGGCCCGCGCGCGTGCGCACGGCAGGGCGGCTCGATGCTTCCACCTGCGGGAAGAAGCCGTCGAGGATGAAGGTGGACACTTCCGCGCGCGTCAGTTCCGTGCGGATGGAGCCGCCGATCAGCTTCGAGCCGCGGCTCGGCACGACGATCGGTGCCACATCGAGGCCGCTGTCGGCCAGCAGGCTTTCCTTGGCGCTGCGGCAGCCATACGTGAGCGCCCGCATCTGCCAGGCGTCGAGCTGGGTGCCGTTGGCGGCCAGCTTGCGGGCCACCAGGTGAGCCAGGGCCAGATCCATATTATCGCCACCGAGCAGGATGTGTTCACCGACTGCCACGCGGTGGGGTTCCAGCACGCCGTCGCGTTCCAGCACGGCGATCAGCGAAAAGTCGCTGGTGCCGCCACCCACGTCGACCACTAAAATGATGTCGCCTGGCTTGACTTCCTTGCGCCAGCGGCCTTCGCTGGTCTGGATCCAGCTGTACAGGGCCGCCTGCGGCTCTTCCAGCAGGGTGAGCGAGGTGTAGCCGGCCGCCTGCGCCGCTTCCATCGTCAGCTCACGCGCGGCCGGGTCGAACGATGCCGGAATCGTTACGGTGATTTCCTGCTGCGCGAACGGCGCTTGCGGGTGGGCGTTGTCCCAGGCCTGGCGCAAGTGCGTCAGATAGCGCGTGGCGGCCGTGATGGGTGAGATACGTGGCACTTCGGCCGGTGCGTCGTTCGGCAGGATGGCCGCGCGGCGGTCCACGCCCGGGTGGCACAGCCAGCTTTTCGCGCTCGACACCAGACGGATCGGCGTGGTGGCGCCGCGGCTGCGGGCCATTTCGCCGACGACGAACGGCGCTTCGGCTTCCTCGGTAACCCAGGGCAGGGCCAGGTCGCCGGCCGCTACTTCATCGGCGTGCGGCAGGTAGACGAACGATGGCAGCAGTGACAATTCTTCGACGGTGCCTGGCGCTGACAGTTGCGGCACCTTCAGCACGCCGTGGCTGGACTTTTCGCCATCGCTTTCGACCAGGTTCACATACGACAGGGCGCTGTGGGTGGTGCCCAGGTCGATGCCGATGGCATAGCGCGGGCTTGGGTTGGTTTGATCGTTCACAGTTCCACCTCGGCCGGTGCCAGGATGGCGGCGTCGTGCTGTTCGCTCAGTTTCGGCAGGCGCACGCTGGACGCGCGCCAGCCGCGATGGCTGAGGGTACCCGTAAATGGCGCCGAACCGACCACGTTGCCCGTCAGGCGTACTTGCGCGCTGTCAAAACCTTCCTGCAGCACGATGCGGCTGCCCTCGGCTTCCTGACGCACGGGGTCGATGGTGAAATACTCGCGCATGACTTTGGCGCAGCCCTCATGCACGACGCGGGCGGCCGCGCCGATGTCGGCATCGGCATGGCTGCCCAGGTTTTCCTGGGTAAAGTCGATCAATCGCGCTTCGCGTTGCAGCAGTGCCAGCAATTGCAGGGCGGCATCGGGCGTCGCTTCTTTCAGGATGACGGGCGCGGCAGCTGGCGTCGGCACGGGAGCAGGCGCCGGGGCCACGGGAGCGACGGGTGCAGCCTCGGGCAGGGACAGTTTTTCCACGCGGGCCGCATAGGCGGCGTCCGACAGTGTGCTGAAGAAGGCGCCGAAAGCCAGCGGGATACGGCGCCAGAACGATGGGTGGGACGATGAAGTGCTCATAGGGAACTCGTTTCTCTGATCTGTAGGGAGGCGTCGGCGGCGCGCCCGGTGGCGGGGCCGCTTCGCAAGGTAGTGCCATGTGCGGGGCCAATAGGGCCTGCTGCGTTTGCCCGCATGATACCAGCTACCGGGCCGGCGCCAAAGTCGCCGCCCCCCAGGCTGCCGGCCATAGGCGTGGTTTTTCTTTGTTCCTGCGCAAGGAAACGCTCGATTTCATGCCGCTTCGACTAGAATCGCGCATTATCTTTTTGCATGACCTGGATGCCATGTCTACCGACTTTTCCCCCGACTTTTCCCTATATCTGGCCAGCAGCACCTACATCGACAGCGACCATCCAGCCGTGCGCGCCAGGGCGGCCGCATTGGCGGCAGGCGCGGTGGGCGACGCCGCCATCGCGGCCCGCTGCTTTGCCTTCGTGCGCGACGAAGTGGCCCACAGCTGGGACTACCAGCGCAATCCCGTTACCTGCCGCGCTTCCGACGTCTTGCAGCATGGCACCGGCTATTGTTATGCGAAGAGCCATTTGCTGGCCGCGCTGCTGCGCGCCAACGGCATTCCTGCCGGCCTGTGCTACCAGCGCCTGGCTGTCGGCGAAGCGGGGCCGCCGTTTTGCCTGCACGGCTTGAATGCCGTGTATCTGCAAGACTTCGGCTGGTACCGCATCGATGCGCGCGGCAACAAGCCCGGCGTCGATGCCGCCTTCACGCCGCCGCGCGAGCAGCTGGCCTTTCCCGTGCTGGCGCCCGAGGAACGCGACTTGCCGGAAATCTGGCCGGCGCCGTTGCCGCAGGTGGTGGCGTCCCTGACCGCCTATGCCACCGTGCAGGACGTGGCGGCGCACTTGCCCGATATCGAATTGTTGCCTCTACAAAAATAATCCAAAGAAAGAAACCATGAAAAAAATCTGTATTGGCTTGATGGGCCTGATGCTGCTGGCCGGTTGCGGCAGCAAGGGCGAGAGCGGCGGACAATCGAGCGCCGCGCGCCTCGATGGCAAGGAAAAGGGCAGCGAGTTTCTTGCCTATGAACATAATGTCAGCGTCGATACGAATGAGGCGCAAGTGCGGCCCCTGTATGAAAAAGTGGTCGCCGCCTGCAAGGCCGACACGGAAAACGGCTGTCTGCTGCTCGATTCCAGCGTCGACAGCGGCCGCTACGTGCACGCGCGCATCAGCATGCGGGCCAAGCCTGCCGGCATCAAGAAGCTCGTCGCGCTGGTCGCGGCCGAAGGCGACGTCACCAGCCAGGGCACCAAGGTGGAAGACCTGGGGCGTCCCGTGCTCGACAGCAAGAAACGCCTGGAAATGCTCAAGCAGTACCAGGCGCAATTGCAAGACCTGGAAAAGCGCTCGGGAGCTAACGTCGACGCCCTGATCAAGGTGACCAAGGAACTGGCCACCGTGCAAGTGGAACTGGAGCAGGCGACGGCGGCCAACGCGCTGTTGATGCAGCGCATCGATACGGACTTGCTGAACGTCGTCGTCAGTGCCGAAGGCAAGCAATCGTTCTGGCGCCCCGTCAAGCGCGCGCTGGGCAATTTCACGGAAAACCTGTCGGAAGGCGTGGCCAACGCCATCACGGCCATGGCCTATATCCTGCCGTGGCTGATCGCTTTCGTGCTGCTGTTCCCACTGGGACGCAAGGGCTGGCGCCGCTTGAGAGGCGTGCCGCGCAAGGATTAACTTCCTCGGCGCACTGTTTTACGGCAATTTGAAACCTGGCTGCACAGTCCTTGTGCAGCCAGGTTTTTTTTCGTGCGGCGACAGCGGCGTGCACCATGCTGGACGCCTGTTGGCGCTGGCATGCATTCTGCTTTAACAACATCGCAGGCTTAGCTCGACCCCCACGAACCCATCACAGGAGTCCCCATGTCACGACGCATCATCCTGAAAGCGACCGCCGCCGGCGCACTGGCCCTGGCCACGTCCACTTACATGCAGGCAGCCTTTGCCGCCGATACGATCAAGGTGGGCATTTTGCACTCCCTGTCGGGCACCATGGCCATTTCCGAAACGTCGCTGAAAGACGTGGCTTTGATGACGATCGCCGAGATCAATGCCAAGGGCGGCGTGCTGGGCAAGAAGCTGGAAGCCGTCGTCGTCGATCCGGCATCGAACTGGCCTTTGTTCGCGGAAAAAGCGCGCCAGCTGGTGACGCAGGATAAAGTAGCAGTCGTGTTCGGCTGCTGGACGTCCGTGTCGCGCAAGTCGGTGTTGCCTGTGTTTAAGGAACTCAACAGCCTGCTGTTTTACCCGGTGCAATACGAGGGCGAGGAGCTGGAAAAGAACGTGTTTTACACGGGCGCCGCGCCCAACCAGCAGGCGATCCCGGCCGTGGAATACCTGATGAGCAAGGATGGCGGCGGCGCCAAGCGCTTCGTGCTGCTGGGCACGGATTACGTGTATCCGCGCACCACCAACAAGATCCTGCGCGCCTTCCTGAAAAGCAAGGGCGTCAAGGATAGCGATATCAGCGAGGTCTACACGCCGTTCGGCCATGCCGATTATCAAACCATCGTCGCCAACATCAAGAAGTTTTCCACGGGCGGCAAGACGGCCGTCATTTCCACCATCAATGGCGACTCCAACGTGCCGTTCTACAAGGAACTGGGCAATGCCGGCCTGAAGGCCACGGACGTGCCTGTCGTCGCGTTTTCCGTCGGCGAGGAAGAGTTGCGCGGCATCGATACCAAGCCCTTGCTTGGCCACCTGGCGGCATGGAATTACTTTGAATCCGTCAAGAATCCCGTGAATACGGCCTTCATCAAGCAGTGGAAGGCCTATGCCGTGGCGCAAAAGCTGCCGAACGCGGGTTCGGTCGTGACGAACGACCCGATGGAAGCGACCTATGTCGGCATCCACATGTGGGCGCAAGCCGTGGAAAAGGCGAAATCGACGGACACGGACAAGGTGATCGCCGCCATGGCCGGCCAGAGCGTCAAGGCGCCGTCGGGCTTCACCCTGACCATGGATGCGACCAATCACCACCTGCACAAGCCCGTGATGATCGGCGAGATCAAGGCTGATGGGCAATTCAATGTCGTGTGGAAAACCAAGGAACCGATACGCGCCCAGCCGTGGAGCCCGTTCATCAAGGGCAATGAGGGCAAGCAAAAGCTGTAAAGAGCCACGCCAGCGCCATCGGGCAATGCGTCCGGTGGTGCCGACCATCAACGCTTTTCCGGGATATCAATGAGGCTATTCACATCGCAGCTGGTCTTCGCCTGCCTGTGCCTGTCATCCATGGCCCAGGCCGCCATCGATCCATCCTTGCTCAAACCGCTGGCCGGCGACGACCCCGATGCCAGGGTCGCCGCCGTCGCGCAGATCGCCGCCCTGGCCACGCCCGAGGCCGACCGTGTGCTGCAAGCCTTGCAGGGCGATGCCCTGTATGCCGCACCCGACGGCACGGTGTATATCGTCGACGGTGAACGGGCATATGACCCGGCAAGCGGCAAGAACGTGCCGTTGCCGGACGGCATCGATGGCGTGATGGTCAACAACCGCTTGCGCTCGGCCGTGGCGGGGGCCTTGTCGGGCTTGCAGCTGCTGGCGCCGGAGCGGGCCACGCGCCTGGCAGCCGCGCAGGCCTTGCAAAAGGCGGTTGATCCCGCGCAGCTTCCCCTGATCCGCAAGGCGCTGGCGCAGGAAAACGATGCTGAGATTAAACAGATATTGCAGGTGCTGATCGCCAGCGCCAACCTGCATGCGCCCGACGCGGCCACACGCAAGCAAGCTGTGGAAGCGCTGGCCGGCAGCAGCGATGCGCGCCTGCTGCCCGTGCTGCAAGCCATGCTGGAGAAGGGCGGTGAGCCGGACGAGGCCGTGCAGCTGGCCGCCATCGAAACCATGCGCCAGATCAAGGGACGGGTGGCGCGCATGGAATTCGCCGGCAATGTGTTCTACGGCATCTCTCTGGGCAGCGTGCTGCTGCTGGCCGCGCTGGGGCTTGCCATCACCTTTGGCTTGATGGGCATTATCAACATGGCGCACGGCGAATTGCTGATGATAGGCGCTTACACGACCTACCTGTGCCAGTTGTTCTTCCGCAACTTCCTGCCTGGCCTGCAGGATGCGTATCTGCTGGCTGCGCTGCCGGCTGCCTTCCTCGTCGCCGGGCTGGTGGGCGTGGCGCTCGAGCGCACGGTGATCCGCTGGCTGTATGGCCGGCCGCTGGAAACCCTGCTGGCCACCTGGGGCATCAGCTTGATCCTGATGCAGGCCGTGCGCACCATCTTCGGCGCGCAAAACGTGGAAGTGGCCAACCCGGCCTGGATGTCGGGCGGTGTCACCGTGCTGGGCGGCCTCGTGCTGCCGTACAACCGGCTGGCCATCATCGGCTTTGCCGTCGTTGTCGTGGTGGCCGTGTGGTTGATTTTGAACAAGACGCGCCTGGGCCTGTTCGTGCGGGCTGTAACACAAAACCGCCGCATGGCCGATTGCGTGGGCGTGGCGACGGGCAAGGTCGACATGCTGACCTTCGGCCTCGGTTCCGGCATCGCGGGCCTGGGTGGCGTGGCCCTGTCGCAGCTGGGCAATGTAGGGCCGGACCTGGGCCAAAGCTACATCGTCGATTCTTTCATGGTGGTGGTGCTGGGCGGCGTGGGCCAGCTGGCTGGTACGGTGATCGCCGCGCTGGGCCTGGGCGAAGTCAACAAATTCCTCGAACCGGTGGCGGGCGCCGTGCTGGCGAAGATCGCCATTCTCGTGTTCATCATCATATTCATCCAGCGCCGGCCGCAGGGCCTGTTTGCCATGAAGGGACGCAGCGTCGAATGATTACCTCCTGTCAAACCAAGCAAGGCCTGTTTACGCGGCCCGTCTGGCTGGCGCTTGCCGCATGCACGTTGCTGGCGGCGCTGTTGCCCATTTTTAACCTGGCGTTTGCCGAAGGGCATGCGCTGCACGTGTCCGCCTACACGGTGGCGCTGGTGGGCAAGTTCATGTGCTACGCGCTGGCCGCGCTGGCGCTGGACCTTGTCTGGGGCTACACGGGCATCCTGTCCCTGGGCCACGGCGTATTCTTTGCGCTGGGCGCGTATGCGCACGGCATGTATCTGATGCGCGCCATCGGCGACCAGGGCCAGTACCACAGCAGCTTGCCCGATTTCATGATCTTTCTCGACTGGAAGACTTACCCGTGGTACTGGGCGTTTACGGAACACTTCTGGTACTGCATGGCGCTCGTCTTGCTGGTGCCGGGCGTGCTCGCCTTTGTGTTTGGTTATTTTGCGTTTCGCTCGCGCATCAAGGGCGTGTATTTTTCCATCATCACGCAAGCGATGACGTATGCCTTCATGCTCTTGTTCTTCCGCAACGATACCGGCTTTGGCGGCAACAACGGTTTCACGGATTTCAAGACCATCCTCGGCTATAGCATCACGGCGCCCGCCACCCGGGCCGTGCTGTTCCTGCTGACCCTGGCCTTCCTGCTGGCGGCCTTGATCGGCGCGCGCGCCATCGTCCGCTCGAAACTGGGCAGGGTGCTGCAGGGCGTGCGCGACAGCGAGGCGCGCTTGATGTTCCTCGGCTACAACCCGCTGTGGTTCAAGCTGTTCGTGTGGACCTTGTCGGCCGTGCTGTGCGGCATCGCCGGCGCCCTGTACGTGCCGCAGGTGGGCATCATCAACCCGTCCGAAATGTCTCCGGCGAACTCCATCGAAATGGTCGTGTGGGTGGCAGTCGGTGGACGGGGTACCTTGATCGGTCCCATCCTGGGCGCCTTCACCGTCAACGGCTTGAAAAGCTGGTTCACGGCCGCCTTGCCGGAGCTGTGGCTGTTCGCGCTGGGCTTGCTGTTCATCGTCGTCACCCTGTTCATGCAGCAGGGCATGCTCGGTGTATTGAGCAAGCTCAAACGTAAAAAGGCGACCGTCGTGGCAGAGGAGGCCGCATGAGTATCCGCATGTTGCCCGGCATGGCCAGCACCGAGGCTGGCGCCACGTATTCGCGCGTCATAGGCGAGGGTGTCGATACGACGCATGGCGCGATTTTGTATCTGGAGGACATCAGCGTGTCCTTCGACGGCTTCAAGGCCATCAACAAGCTGAGCCTCGATATTTCCGTGGGCGAATTGCGCTGCATCATCGGCCCTAACGGCGCGGGCAAGACGACGATGATGGATGTCATCACGGGCAAGACGCGGCCCACGTCCGGCACGGCCTGGTTTGGCCAGACCATGAACCTGGCGACGATGACGGAAGCGCAGATCGCCCACGCGGGCATCGGCCGCAAGTTCCAGCGCCCCACCGTATTCGAGCAGCACACGGTGTTCGACAACCTGGAACTGGCGATGAAGATGGACAAGCGCGTGGCGCCCACCCTGTTTGCCCGTTTGACCTCCGAGCAGGCCGGCAAGATCGAAGCCATCCTGCGCCTGATCCGCCTCAACGGCCACGAGGCGCGGCCGGCCGGTTTGCTGTCGCATGGGCAAAAGCAGTGGCTGGAAATCGGCATGCTCCTGATGCAGGAGCCGCAGCTGATCCTGCTGGACGAACCCGTGGCCGGCATGTCGGATGCGGAAACGGCGCGCACGGCGGAGCTCCTCAATGAATTGCGCGGCAAGCATTCGATCATGGTGGTCGAGCACGACATGGGTTTCGTCACGGACATTGCCCAGCAAGGCATCGTCACCGTGCTGCATGAGGGGGCCGTGCTGGCGCAGGGCCGCATGGACGAAGTGCAGGCCGACGAGCGGGTCATCGAAGTCTATCTGGGAAGGTGAACACATATGCTGGAAGTCGAGCAATTGAATCAATACTATGGCTCCTCGCACACCTTGCGCGGCATCAATCTGTCGGCGCGCAAGGGCGAGTGTCTGGCTTTGCTGGGGCGCAATGGCGTGGGCAAGACGACCTTGTTGAAATGCCTGATGGGCGTGCTGCCCGTGGCGCAGGGCACGGTGGTGTTCCAGGGGCGCGACATCACGAAACTGACGCCGCATGCGCGGGCCAAGCTGGGCATCGCCTACGTGCCGCAGGGGCGCGACATCTTTGCGCGCCTGACGGTCGAGGAAAACTTGTTGATGGGCATGGCGGTGAAGCGGGGCAGGCAAGCCTCGCGCATCGATCCCCACGTGTATGAACTGTTTCCGGTGCTCAAAGAGATGCTGCAGCGGCGCGGCGGCGATTTGTCAGGCGGGCAACAGCAGCAGCTGGCCATCGCCCGTGCCCTGCTGGCCGAGCCGCAGCTGATCATCTTCGACGAGCCGACGGAGGGCATCCAGCCGTCCGTCATCAAGGATATCGGCCGCGTGATCAGCCTGCTGAAACAGCGCGGTGACATGGCCATCGTGCTGTGCGAACAGTATTTCGATTTCGCCCGCGAGCTGGCCGATGAATTCATCGTGCTGTCGCGCGGCAGCGTCGTCGCCAGCGGACTGGCTGCGCAGATGGATGGCGACGACGTGAAGCGCCATTTGGCCGTGTAGGCTTAATAACTGGCTTAACAACGCCTAACAAAACCGTAGCGAGCGGAAGGAAGGCTCGGCGCCCCCGTTGGCTTGAGAAGCGCAACTGTACGAATGTACAGTGAGCATCGCAGGCCGCAAATTACGACGCGCAGTAGGTTTTGATAGGCTATGTCACCGTCAGATGTGGGAATACTCCCAGGGTTGCTTTCAATAACGTTTCTGGTGAACGGATGCGTCTGGCGTCGAGTATCCAGCGCCAGCCCAGGTAATTTGGCAGGTAGCGCGTCGCCACGCCGTGAAACGGACGCAGCCATTGCCGCAAGCGGCTGTGATACGCATTGACGTTCTGCACATGCGCGGCGCCCTGCACACGGATGCCGGCGCGCAAGTTGACGGCCTCGTGGCTGATGCCCGCTTCCCTCGCAAACGCCCGGTAGGCCGCATGGCCATCCGTTACCAGCAGAACATCCTTGTCGATAACGGGCAACAAACATCGGTGCAGCTGCGCCTTCGTCAACGCGCCTTTGCCCGTGACGAAATCAAGGGTCTGGCCCGTGCGGTCGCGCGCCACCAGGATGCAGACTTGCTCATTCGAGATACCGCGTTTAAAGGCATGGCCGCCCCGGCGGCGAGCCGGCCGCGTCATCTGCCTCGATCCCTTTTCCGATTCCAGCACGTAGAGTTCATCGGCCTCGGCGATGCCATGCAGGCCATGCGGCCGGTCCGTCTTCGCCACGCTGAGAAAGCGGTGGCGCCAGCGAAACGTGGTGTTGCGGTGTAATCCCAGCTGCTGAGCGGCCTGGCGCACCGAGGCGGAGTCGAGCAGGCAATCGGCATACGCGATCCATAGCGCCTTGTGACGCAAGCGGGCCAGCGGCGTGCCCGTCAAGGCATTGAAAGTGCGCCCGCAAGGCACGCAGCGGTAGCGCTGCAAGCCGTGCGCATGGCCATGCCGGTGCAGGTGAGGCGAGCGGCAGGCGGGACAGGCCAATCGCGGCTGCGCCACGCTTTCCAGCAACGCGACGGTCGCGTCTTGCGGTGCGTTGCCACGCAGCAGGGCGATGCCTGTCTGCCGCTGGCGTCGGTTCAGGTGAGCAAACTGGGCGATAAAACGGATCCATTCGGCTGGCTGCATGATCTGCTCCCTGTCTGGTAAGTATGCAGAGTCAGACAGCAATGCCAAGGGAAGATTCCGGCAGTTCCCCTATTTACCGATGACAGAGCCTTTTGATAGGCGTACTAAACCAGCTGGAACCAGCCTAGCACGGCGCCAGCCGCCAGCAGCCACAACAAATGGATTTTCGTGCGCCAGATGATCAGGCCGGCCACGATGGACAGGCTCCACAGGGGCCAGTCGGTGCGGATGTTATGGTTGGCGCCGCCCAAAATCATGCCCGTGGAAATCAGGAGGGCAACGACGATGGGCGCCATGCCTTGCTTGAAGGCGCGCACGGGGCGCAGGTCGCGGTTGCGGTATCCCCACTGGGCTGCCACGTAGGTGAGGGTGGTGCTGGGCAGCATGATGCCCACCATCGTCACCAGCACGCCCAGATACGCCGCCGCATAGCTGCCCGCGTTCATGCCCACGTTCCAGCCCATCAGGGCGACGAACAGCACGTTCGGGCCGGGCGCGGCCTGTGCGATGGCGATCGATTCATTGAATTGCGCCTGCGTCAGCCAGCCATGCTGTTCGACGAGGAAACGGTGCATTTCGGACGTGGTGGAAATGGCGCCGCCGATCGACATCAGCGACAGCATCAGGTAGTGGCCGAACAGGTTCAGCCAGTCGCCGGTGCTCAACACCAGTTGCAGGGGCGGATTCATGCGGACAGCTTCCGGTACGTGAGCAGGCAGCCGATGCCGCCCAGGCCCAGCAGGATGTACAGCAGGGGCCAGCGCAGCACGGCCACCATCAGCACGCCCAGCACGGTGATGGACAAGGTCAGCCACAGGGGCAGCGGATGCTTGGCCAGCGCGGTCGCCAGTTTCACGCCCGTGGCGGCGATCATGCCGGCCGAGACGGCGGCCATGCCGCGCAGGGCGCCCGCCATCTGCGGATTGTCGCCAAAATGCGTGTACAGCACGCCCAGCACGAGCACGATGACGAGGGGCACGGCCAGCATGCCGGCCAGCGCCGTCAGGGCGCCTTGCAAGCCGAAATAGCGCCCGCCCACCATCAAGGACAGGTTGACGACATTCGGTCCGGGCATGATTTGCGCCACGGCCCAGTCTTCCAGGAATTCCTCCTGCGTCAGCCAGCGCTTGCGCTCGACCATCTCGCGCTGGATCACGGCCAGCACGCCGCCAAAGCCTTGCAGGGCCAGCCAGGTGAACGAGAAGAACAGGTCGGCAAGCGAGGCGGGCTGCGGGCGGGGAAGGTCGGGCGGAAGGGGAGAAGGCGAGGACATGGCTGATTATCGCCGTGGCCGCTCGCGCTTGTCCATCGCTTTCGGCTGCGCTTGTGCCTGCAAGAAAAAACCGTGGCTCATGTTTCCCTGCCATTGACATCGAGAGTTTATCGGCAATACTTTTAGCGGCAACACGAGCACTGTCCCTTTCCGCGCTGTCGCGGTTCGCACCGCTACGCCGTCTTCCCCTCCGTCCCCTTCGCAGGAGTTGTCCATCATGCCTCATTCCACAGAAACGCTGCATATGCCTGCCATACCGGTGGTGCGCCATGTGCGCATCGACCAGAAGATGTGCGATATCGTCAATCTGGGCATCGCCGTGCAGGCCGCCTTCAGCACCTTGTGTGCGCTGGAATACCTGAAGTCATACAATGTCGCCCCGGAATTGATCGAGCGCGTGCTGCTGCATCCGGAGCAGCGCCGCCAGACCGTGCATTGAGTTTCTACGCGGCAACTGTGTTGCCGGCAGCGTGAGTCCGGTGTTGTCGGATTGATCATTACGGCTCAGTTATGCACAAATGATGGGTTAACGAAATTGGCGAAATAATTTTCTTGTGATTATGTGTGAGTTTCTAAGTGTTTGATTTTAATGAGTTTTATTTTTGCTGTTTGATTGAGCAGTTTATTGAAAGCCGCACGGGCTGTGGCTTTGAGGCCTGTCAATAGGCCCTTATCCACAAAGATATCCACAGTCCGTGTGGATATCTGAAAAAGCGCTTAACAATCCGCCACTTAGGAAATTGGAGCCGCTCGGCACATGCGATGGGCCGACAAGACGGGCCAAAATGGGGCATGCCACAAGCCTGTATGCCTATCCAGTGCTCTGGTTTTTATGACTGAAAGTAGCGGGCGGTGGTCAGGGCGTGCCGCTGGCCGGCGTCGCTGGCGTGTCGCCGCACTGGGCCAGCGCGGCGGCCAGTTCGGTGACCTGTTGCTGCGCTTCGCGCAAGGTGGCGTAGGTGCGCAGCGAGGCGATCACGGTGGTAAACAACTTGCGCGTGGTGAGGTCGGTCTTGCACCAGAAATCGTTGATGTCGTAGTCGATGATGATGCGGTGTTCCAGCGCCTGGCCGGGCTGGCCCGTGCGCAGGATGATGCGCACGGCGCTGTTGTGCAGTTCTTCGCGCACCTGGCGTGCCACTTGCAGGCCGGCATCCTGGGTTTCCATGATCACATCGAGCAGCACCACGGCGATATCGGGAGTGCCGCGCAGTAAGACCAGCGCCTCGGCGCCCGAATACGCGTGCAAAAAGCTCAGCCGGCGGCCCTGGAAACTGGCCTGGCTGAGGGCGAACTTGGTCACCACATGCACGTCGACATCGTCATCGACGATCAGCACGCGCCAGGGCGCCGCGGTGGCGGGTTCTGCCGCCGCATCGGTCCGTCCCAGCGGTTCGTCGACCAGCCAGTCCGGTTCGTCCGCCCCTTTGGCGGAACTGTCGCTATCCATGTTCATGCGTTTATCCACCGTTGATCGTAGTCGCTACTCCACACTATGCCAGTCTGCGGGGTTTGTCAAAACAATGCTGTTCAAGCAAGACGGCCTGGCGCCACTCTGCTTATGCACAGCAAAATATATTTTCATGGTGGCAGAGTAAGTTTGTTCTAGCGCAAACTCGTGATCGCAAGTCATTGATTTCATTGGGGTAAAAAATTGCCTGTGAAATCAGCAAATTGTTGAAACCCGCATCAATACTGGTGTTGCGGCTTGTCAAGAGGGGCTTATCAACAACTTTATCCACAGTTGCTGTGGATATCTAAAAAAGCCGTGCAAAAACCGGGGCTTAGCACCCGTTCGTGAAGCTGCGGCAGAAGTATTCATGCCGCCAGTCCAAACCCGCCCAGCTGGGCAAAGGCCTGCAGGAAGCGCTGCTTGGCTTCGGCCGGGCCCATGGCCTCGATTATACCGGGCAAGGGGGCGATGCCGTCAAGGTAAGCCCAGCGCTCGGCCGAGTGCGGCATCAGGTCGCGCTTTTCCGTGGCCAGCGCGATCAGGTCGGCCCGCTTGATGGGTGCGTAGTCGGAAAAATCCAGGCCATACGTGGCGGCGATGATGGCGCTGACCTTGTCTTCCAGCACCGAAAACTCCGGCAGCAACACTTTCAAGGGTTTCACCATGTCACCCAGGTAGGCTTCGGCCGCATCGTGCAGCAGGGCAGCCAGGCGCAAAGGGGGCGGCACCAGTTCGGCGACGATCAGGCTGTGCTGGGCGACCGAGTAAAACACTTGCGTCTGTCCATTGAAGCGGCACTGGTAAGCGAGGCCGTGGGCGATGTCTTCGATGGCAACCTTGTCGATATGCGGGCGCAAGGGATAAAAGCGGTTGCCGGAATAAGTGGATACGTAGTCGGTAGTAATCATTTCTGGGTCAGTTCGCCTGCTTTGCACGGATGATCCATCCTACACCGGATGGCCGCCACGTGCCTTTCGCTGGTACTCCCCCGTTTCTGCTGAGCCTATGCATCTTGGCAAATCCTTTAATTTATTTCATATCATTCATTGATCTTTCTCAAATACACTGTAGAAATCTTGTTTGAATGAAACTTAAAGGGGACAGGGCAATGACGGCGACACCTTCGGCAAGACCTTCGTATATCTATCAGGGTGGTTCGGTGATGATGCATGCGCCGCTGCAATTGAAACAGTCGGAAATGTACGGCTATTTCGTCCGTGGCGACCTGGCGAAATTGCAAGCGACCGTGAATACCACCCTGAACCAGGTGGCGGGCAGCAAGATGACCCTGAAAGCCCTGTCGCCGTATGTGATGCTGACGTTTACCCGCGTCAACCATGCGGACTCCGCCAATCCCGTCGACCAGGCCAAGGGCTGGATCACGGAAGTCGACATCGTCACCTGGATCATGGTCGGCCAGATGGATGCCGCAGGCAAGCTCGCGCATATCTATTGGTACCCGTGCCATATTTTTGTCGATGACGCGATGGCCCTGATCAACGGGCGCGAACTGTTCGGCTATCCGAAATACCTGTGCGACTACGAAATTCCCGCCGCCGGCAGCGAGCCGCTGCGCTGCTCCGTGGCCGCCAAGGGTTTCCAGCATTTCTCGCCGGAGACGAAACTGGCCTTGCACCCGTTGCTGGAAGTCAACGCCACCGTGCAGACGGGGCAGCACAAGCCCGTCAACAGCTTTTTGGAGCTCATCGAGCAGGCATTCCAGATTTTCCTCTCCATCCCCGATTTCTTCGACATGGACCAGGCCGGCTGGGCCGACATCCTGTCGCTGCTGCGCAATCCCCGCATCGACCAGATTTTCCTCAAGCAGTTCCCGGATAGCGCCGGTGTGAAAGCCGTGTACCAGGCCCTGGTGGCCGCGCCGGCCGAGATCAATCGCCTGCACAGCGCGCGCCTGCTGGGCTACGAGTATGAATGCACGGTGCACGCCTTCGACAGCTTCCCGCTGGAACAGACCCTGGGTTTGAAACTGGGGCCGCAAACGGCCATCCTGCCGTTCAATGTGAACTTCGATTTCACGGCCATGCCGGGCGAGGAACTGGTCGACAATTCCCGCATAGCGCCGGAAAAGATCGCCATTCTCGGCGGTGGCGTGGCGGCCATGACCACCGCGTATTATTTGACGAACCAGCCGGGTTGGCAAAACCAGCACGCCATCACCGTCTACCAGCTGGGCTGGCGCCTGGGCGGCAAGGGTGCCAGCGGACGCAATGCGCAAGTGGGCCAGCGCATCGAGGAACACGGCTTGCACATCTGGTTCGGCTTCTACGCGAATGCCTTCAAGATGATCAAGGAAGCGTATGCGAGCCTGGAACGTCCGCCCGGCGCGCCGCTGGCCACCTGGCGCGATGCCTTCAAACAGCACGATTACGTGGCCCTGTCGGAAGACGTCAAGGGCAAGTGGCGCAACTGGTCCATCGTCTTTCCCACCTTGCCTGGCGAACCGGGCGAGGGCGGCGAAGACATCACCCTGTGGCAGATGGCCATCGCCATGGTGGGCTGGATCGAGCAGTGGATACGCCAGATCCGCCAGGTGGCCGATGCCGATGCGCGCATAGAGCGTGCCAGTGCCAGCGCCACCGCGGCGCAAGGCGAGGGCGTGTGGCCGGGGTGGCTGCGCCGCCTGGCCGATGAAGTGGTGGGGCAGGCCGATGAACTGGGCCTCGACGTGGGCCTGTCCGTGGGCGCGCTGGTGGCGCTGGTGGCCGACCTGGCGCCGGACTCTACGCGCCACGACCAGGCGCGCCACCAGCTGCTGGCCAGTACCCTGAACGGCATCCGCGCCTGGCTGCGCCTGCGCTACCGCGCCCTGATCGATGGCGACGATGAATTGCGCCGCCTGTTCATTTGCCTGGACCTGGGCATCACGGTCATGAAAGGCATGTTCCAGGATGGCGTGTTCAAGCACGGCTTTGACGTCATCAACGACATCGACTTCCGTGACTGGCTGCGCAAGCATGGCGGCGACGAGCAGTTCAGCGTCAACTCGGCGCCCGTGCGCGGCTTTTACGACCTGGTCTTCGCCTACGAGGGCGGCGATTTTGGAAAGCCGAACATCGAGGCGGGCACGCTGTTGCGCTCGATGGCGCGCATCGGCCTGGCCTACAAGGGCGGCATCATGTTCAAGATGCAGGCCGGCATGGGCGACACGATTTTTACGCCGCTGTACGAAGTGCTGAAGAAAAGGGGCGTGGAATTCAAGTTCTTCCAGCGCGTGGAAGAACTGGTGCCGGGCGCGGGCGACATCGACAGCATCCGCATCACGCAGCAGGTGCAGTTGAAGGACCCGGCCGCCGGCTACGCGCCGCTGGTGGACGTCAAGGGCCTGGCCTGCTGGCCCAGCGCGCCCGATTACGCGCAGATCGAACCGGCCCAGGCCGCGCTGCTGCAGGCGCAGGACGTCAACCTGGAATCGTACTGGAGCGGCTGGCCGCAGCAGTACCAGCAGGCGTTCGGCCGCGCGCTGCCCGCCACGGTCTTGAAAAAGGGCATCGACTTCGACAAGGTGGTGTTCGGCATTTCCATCGGCTCGCTGCAAGCCCTGTGCCCGCAACTGCTGGCGCAAAGTCCGGCCCTGCAAATGGCGGCCGACAAGGTGAAAACCGTGGCCACGCAGGCCTATCAGGTGTGGTTGAACAAAAACCTGTCGCAGATGGGTTGGACCACGCAGCCGAAGGGCCAGCAGCCGGTGCTGTCGGCCTTCACGGAGCCGTACGACACGTGGGCGCCGATGGACCAGTTATTGGCGCACGAAGACTGGCCGGCGGGGCTGGAGCCGAAAAACGTCTCCTACTTTTGCAGCGCCTTCCCCGTCGACAGCTATCCGCCCGTCACCGACACGGATTTCCCCGCCCGCTGCGCGGCAAGGGCGAAGCAGGGCGCGCTGCACCAGCTGGAACGCGAGATCGGCGCGCTGTGGCCCGAGGCGGGCGCGCCGGGCGCGTTTCCGTGGCAATGGCTGGTCGACGCGAAGGAGCGTGCGGGAGCGACGCGCTTCGACAGCCAGTACTGGCGCGCCAACGTCGACCCGTCCGAGCGCTACGTGATGTCGGTGGTGAACAGCACGCAGTACCGGCTGGCCACCGACCAGTCGGGCTTTTCCAACCTGTTCCTGACGGGCGACTGGATCAAGACGGGCCTCAATGCGGGCTGCGTGGAGGCGGCCGTGATGGCCGGCATGCAGACGTCGCGCGCCATGACCGGGTATCCGGCCGTGATCCAGGGCGAGACGGATTTCAAGGCATGAAACGCCTGATGCTGGTGTGTCTTGTCCTTGTCCACCTGCACGCGGGTGCCGCGCCGCCTGGCGCGATTGTCCTGTGGCCCGGCGCGCCGCCCGGTGGCGCTGCGCCGGGCCCGCAGCGCGACAGCGCCAAAGGCTCCATCACGCAGGTCGACCAGCCTTACCTGATCGCGCACCGCCCGGCGCAGCCGAACGGTATCGCCATGCTCCTGGTCAGCGGCGGCGGTTATGCGCATATCGAGGCGGGCAAGGAGAGCGGCCCCACCGCCAACTGGCTGCAGGCGCACGGCGTCACGGCGTTTGAACTCGTGTATCGCTTGCCACGCGAAGGCGGCGGGGTGGCTGCGCCATTCCAGGACGGCCAGCGGGCCATGCGCGTGATCCGTGCGAGGGCGGCCGAGTGGGGTATCGACCCGGCGCGCATCGGCATGCTGGGTTTTTCCGCCGGCGCGCACCTGGCCGGCATGACGGCCGTGCAGGCCGATGCGGCCCGCTACGCGCCCGTCGATGCGATCGATGGCGTCTCCGCGCGGCCCGACTTTGCCGTGCTGCTGTACCCCGTGCTAACCATGCAAGCGCCATTCGACACGACGCATGCGAAGAAAGAGCTGCTGGGCGCCCATCCCGCGCAGGCGGCGCGCGACGCCTTGTCGGTGGAGTTGCACGTCGATGCGCGCACGCCGCCCATGTTCATTGCGCAGGCGCTCGACGATCCGATTTCCCCACCTGCGAACAGCCTGCTGATGGCCGCCGCCCTGCGCCGCGCGGGCGTGCCCGTCGAGCTGCACCAGTTCCGGCACGGCGGCCATGGCTGGGGCCTGGGCAAACCGGGCAGCGAGCCGGCCGCCTGGCCGCAACTGCTGCTGGCGTGGCTGCAGGCGCAGGGCTGGATGCCTCAGCCTGCGGGCTGAGTTTCCAGGTCGCGCCGCGCCACAGCCAGCGCCGCCTGCAGCTGCGGCAGGAACTGTTCCACGTTATCGAGCTGGCCGTTCGAGGCCAGGGTTTCCATCTGGTGGCACAGGCCGTGCAGGGTGGGGCGGCTCAGGTAGCCGGCACTGCCCTTCAAGGCGTGGAAGGCGGCAGCGGCCGCGCTGGCGTTGCCGTCGCGCACGGCGTGGCAGGCCAGGTCCAGGCGCCTCGGCGCTTCCGTCAGGAACGCTTGCGCGATGCGCTGCAAATGCTGCGGCGACAGGCCAGCCAGCGGCAGGATGTGCACGGGCGCCGTCATGGGATCGGCCGGTGCGCTTGGCTCGTCGGCGGCGTCGTCCAGGCCGAACTGGCGCGCCAGGGTGTCGTCCTCGATGGGCACGGCTGGCGGCAACGCGTGGCCGCGCGCCAGCAGCAGGTCGATGATGGCGTCGATTTTCTCGAACAGCAGCGCTTCGTCGACGGGTTTGCTGAGGAAATCGTCCATGCCGCAAGCCAGGTAGCGTTGCCGGTCATGTTCGCTGGCGTTGGCCGTCAGCGCGAGGATGGGGATCTGCGCGTCGGAAATGGGGAATTGCGCGTTGCCGCCGTCGCGGATCAGGCGCGCGGCCTGTTCGCCATCCATCAGCGGCATGCGGCCATCCATCAGCACGCAATCGTAGGGTTCCGTGCCCAGCGCGCGCAGCGCCTGCTCGCCGTTTTCCACGATGGTCACGGCATGCCCCATGCTTTCGAGCAGGGTGCCGATGATGATCTGGTTGGTGCGCACGTCTTCGGCGCACAGGATGCGCAGGCGGCAGGCGTGGCGCGCGTGGCGTGCCGGCCGGCGCGCGTCGGCCGCCGGCGCGCTGCCAGGCGTCAGCGGCAAGGTGAAATGGAAGCGCGAGCCGATGCCGATCCGGCTTTCCACGCCGATCGTGCCTTGCATCAGTTCGACCAGTTCCTTGCAGATGGCCAGGCCCAGGCCCGTGCCGCCGTAGCGGCGCGTGGTGGAGTGGTCGGCCTGTTCGAATTTCTGGAACAGGCGCGGCAAGGTGTCCGCGTCGATGCCGGGGCCCGTATCGCTGATGATGAATTCGATCTCGCTGCAGCCGTCGCGGCGCGGCGGTGTGCGGGCGCGCCGCACTTCCAGCAGCACTTCGCCATTTGCCGTGAATTTCAGCGCGTTCCCCAGCAGGTTGATGAGGATTTGCCGCAGGCGCGTGGGGTCGGCACGCACGTAGCGCGGCAGGTCCAGCGCCAGTTCGCGGCGCAGCAGCAGGCTCTTGGCGTCGGCCTGGCCCTGCACGATGCCGGCCGCGTCGCCGATCAGCGCCAGCAGGTCGAAGTCCACGGTTTCCAGGGTCAGCTTGCCCGCGTCGATCTTCGAGAAATCGAGGATGTCATTGAGAATGGTCAACAGCGATACGCCATTGTGCAGGCCGATGCGCAGGTACTCCTGCGTGCGGCCCTTGACTGACTGGTCGCGCAAGGCGAATTTCAGCATGCCGATCACGCCGGCCAGCGGCGTGCGGATGTCGTGGCTCATGGCGGACAGAAAATCGATGCGGTGGCGGCTGACCACTTCCGCGTGTTCCTTGGCCTTCAGCAGGGCGTCGTTGCTGAGGGTGAGCGCCAGGGTGCGTTCCTGCACGCGCTGTTCCAGATTGTTGCGCAGCAATCGGATCTGGTCGGCCAGGGCAAATGCCAGCAGCAAGCCGTCGAGCGTGCCGCCCAGCAGTGTCACCAGCTGGGCGTTGGCCACCATGGCCGGCATCAGGCCCAGGTTGGCCGGCAGGATCAGAAAGCCTGGCAGCATCAAGGCGACGAAGGCCAGCACGAAGAAGCGCGCCGGCTGGTAGCCGCGGCGCCAGACGACGATGCCGCAGACGAGCGCCAGCAGCATCCAGATGCTGATGACGATGGTGGCCAGGGTATGCGCATACGACAGGGCGAAGAAGCAGCTGGGTAGCAGCAGCAGGGGCAGCACCAGGTTGACCTGGCTGATGCGGTACAGCCGGGGCGAATAGTCGCGCAGGCGCAGGAAGTGCATGTAGAACAGGGTGCTGAAGACGGGCAGCAGGAAAAACGGCACGTAATGCAGCTGCAGCAAATGCCAGTCGAACAGGTCGGCAAAGACGTGGAAAGTCATGGCCCAGGCCAGGCCATAGGTCAGCACGTACAGCGCGTAATACGCCGAGGCTTTTTCCAGGGTGATGGAAAAGATGAAGAAATTGAACAGGCCCAGCGCCAGCAGGGCGCCGATGGAAGCGACCATCAGGAAGTTTTCCTTGCCTACCAGCTTGCGGTAGTCTTGCTGCGTCTTCACGCCGAACAGGGGCGCGCGCGCGTAATACGGGCTGGAAAAGCGGATCAGGATGTCATACGTGGCGCCTGGCGCCAGTTGTACGTTCCTGCCGTAGTGCAACAAATATTCGTGCGGACGCTGGTAGCCCGTCAGCAAGGTTTGCGGCGCCGCGTGCGGCCCGGGGCCGTACACGTGCAGGTCGACCAGGTCGATCAGGGTGTCGTTCGGGTCAATGACCCAGGCCGTTTCGCTGCTGTCGTTGCGCACCTGCGCATGCAGCCAGTAGGCGCCGCCGAACAGGTCGACTTGT
Source organism: Janthinobacterium sp. GMG1 (assembly GCF_034427795.1). Classification (NCBI taxonomy): domain Bacteria; kingdom Pseudomonadati; phylum Pseudomonadota; class Betaproteobacteria; order Burkholderiales; family Oxalobacteraceae; genus Janthinobacterium; species Janthinobacterium sp. GMG1. Next base: position 189 of record NZ_JAXQNT010000018.1, on the reverse strand, counting down.
GCGGCTGGACGCTGGCGTGCCAGCCAGGCGGGCAGGGCGGCCGCATCGGCAGGCGCGGCCTCATTTCCGGCGAGAAATAGTTGCCCGCCCTTGCCCAGGTGCTGGATGCCTTGCGTGCTCAGGGGCAAGGGCGCCGCCTGCGCCGCGCCCGCCAGCCCCAGCAGGCCAAACAGCAGACTGAGCAGGAGC
>NZ_JAXQNT010000017.1:0-112887 GCF_034427795.1 Janthinobacterium sp. GMG1 | reverse complement strand
GTTCGACCTTGGTTTCGATGACGCCACCAAGCTCGGCCTGTTTCTTCTTCTGCGCCAGGGCTTTCAGCACGGTCTCGATGCCGAACACGGCTTGCTGCGAACCGAACTGGTCGGCGGTAGCCAGCACGCGGCCATCGGCCAGCATCGGCTTGATGGCGTTGATGTTGTCGTAGCCGACGACGAGCACTTTGCCCGTCTTGCCGGCCGCCTTGATGGCGGAAATGGCGCCGATGGCCATGTTGTCGTTACCGCACAGCAAAGCCTTGATATTCGGGTTGGCGTTCAGCATGGCTGCCGCCACCGTGTTGGCAGGGGCGATTTCCCACTGGCCCGATTGCACGCTGACAACCTTGGCACCGGCCGCGTTCATGGCGTCCTGGAAACCCAGGGTGCGCTGCTGCGCGTTGTAGGTGGTGGAGACGCCTTCGATGATGCCGACCGGATCGCCCTTCTTGATCTGCTTGGCCAGGTAGTCGCCGACCACCTTGGCGCCCTTGCGGTTGTCCGGGCCAACGAACGGTACGCTGATGCCCTTCTCTTTCAGGGCGCCTTCGTCGAGCTTGTTGTCGATATTGACGACGATGATGCCCGCGTCGATGGCTTTCTTCAGCACCGGCACCAACGCTTTCGAGTCGGCCGGGGCGATCACCAGCGCGTTGACGCGCGAGACGATCATTTGCTCGACCAGCTTGATCTGGCTCGACGTATCCGTTTCATCCTTGATGCCGTTCGACAGCAGGTCGTACTTGGCGGCATTGGCCTTCTGATGCGCCTTGGCGCCATTTTCCATGGTCAGGAAAAATTCATTGGCGAGCGACTTCATCACCAGCGCCACCTTTGGTTTGGCTGGCGTCTGCGCCATCGCCGGCACGGCGGGCAAGGCACACACGAGGACAGCGGCGGCAATCATTTTCAGGCGAATACGGGATGTCATGGGCGTCTCCAGAGTTGTTGGTCAAGCACGTGTACTGCATGCTTTTTAGGAAATTCGTTGCGCGCAAACGTTTGCGCGAAGCGAATAGTGCCTCAATGCCCCATATCAGTGCAAGCAAAACTGTATGTGCGGTGCAGCAAAAAGAGAGCGCCCAGAGGGAAACATCCAGGCTGATGCGATCAGCCTGGCGAGGGGAAATACGTGGATTCAGGAGTTTGTTGCGGGACGGGCGCTGGCCCACTGCACCGCCAGCACGCTGGCCAGTACCAGCAGCAAGCCCAGCATTGACCAGCCCGTCATGGCCTGGCCCAGCAAGGCCCAGCCCAGCACGACGGCCATCAGGGGACTGAGCAGTCCCAGGGAAGACACGGCCACGGGCGACAGCCTGGCGATGCCGCGGAACCACAAGGCGTACGCCAGCAGGGCGCCGGCCAGGCACAGGTAGGCGTAGGCCAGCACTTGCGGCAGGGACAGCGCCGGCAAGGGCGCATCGGCCAGCCAGGCGACGGGCGCCAGCATCAGGCCGCCGAGCAACAATTGCCAGCCTGTCAGCGCCAGCACGGGCAAGTCTGGCTTCCAGCGCCGCGTCAGGTAGGTGCCGGCCGCCATGCAGGCCGTGCCGCCCAGCGCGGCAGCGATGCCGATCGGTTCCCATACCGTGCGCGGCGACAACAATAAAACGCCCATGCCGGCCACGCCCAGCACGCTGGCACCCAAGGCCAGGCGGGCCGGACGGCGCCCTTCCACGCCCCAGGCCAGGCCCATCACCAGCAGCGGCTGGATGGCGCCCACCACGGCCGCCAAGCCACCCGGCAAGCGGTAGGCGGCCACGAACAGCAGCGCCTGAAATACGCCGATATTCAACGCGGACAGGATCAGCACGCGAATCCAGTCGCGCCGCACGGGCAGGCGCCGCATGACCAGCAGCAACAGCAAGCCGGCCGGCAGCACGCGGATCAGGGCCGCCGTGAAGGGCCGGTCCGGCGGCAGCAGTTCGGACGTGACGATATACGTGGAACCCCAGATCAGGGGCGCCAGCGCCGTGAGCAGAATATCGCCCCAGGCGGGGCGGGCAAAAGAAGAGCTCATGCAACTATCTCGATATCAAGATAAAAAGCCAGTGTGGATGCAAACTATCTTGATGTCAAGACAAATGGGCGTGCACACCGCTGCCTGCGGACGTAAAAAAACCCGGCATGGCCGGGCTCGGGGAAGCAGATCAGGCGGCAAGCTGCGCCGCCTGGATCGTCGCTTAATCGCGCATGCGCCGCAGGGTCGTCACCCGCATGCCGCCCATGCTGATCTGCGCCGTGCTGCCATCGTCGCTGACGATAATGTCCATGGCTGCTTCGCCCGCGCCTTCCGGCGCGATCGTCACGGTATTGCCCTTGGTGGTGAAGGTGGCCTTGGTCGACGTCCCGTTATTGATCACGCTGTCACTTGTAAATTCCAGGACATTGCCCATCGCCGCCTGCCATTTCCCCACCGCCGGGTGGCCGCCAAAGCGGAACGCGCTCTTCAGCTTGTCCAGCATGCCCGCGCCCTGCCCGGCTGGCGCTTTGCCGATCACACCGGTCATGGCCGCCTGGCTCATCTGCGCTTCGTCGATGACTTGCCATTGCTTGTCGACCAGCGCCAGAGGCAACCGCACTTCCATGTCGCCATCCGGCAAGCGCTGCAGGATCAGCGCCCGGTCCGCCGACTTGGCGAACCACGCTGCCTCATCGGTCAATGCCAGGGTGGCCTTGGCCATCGCCACGTGCTGTGCGCCCAGGTCGCGCACCTGGTCGTAGCCGCTGACCTTGGCCACTTTCAAGCCCTTGGCCACGCACAGCTTGTCGCCGCGCAAGGCCGCCTTGCCCGGAGCGGCCAGCGCGTAGACAAATTGCGATTGCGCAACCCAGCCACCGCTGCTTTGCTCCACGGGAGCGCTGTACAGTCCGCTACGCACGAGGATATCCAACCATTGCCGAGTGGAACTGTCGTACGACGCCACGCGGATCTCTTCCTTCTGGTACGGCAAGTTGGTAAGGCACAGCAACTTGTCGCGCGCCGCCTCGTCTGCTGCCAGATGGGCATCGATGGCGCGGCTGAAACTGCCGGCCGAGGCCGCCTCTGGCGCCAGCAGCCACGCCAGCGCGCCACCGGCCACGATGACTGCAGCCAGCACGCCGCCGGCGATCACCACATGGCGCCGCTTCACGCCGGACAGCGCCGGCGTCGCGGCTGGTGCGGATGCCGGTACAGGAGAGGGCGCTGGCACCGGTGCAGGGTTGACGGCCTTGCCGCATTCATCGCAGAAGCGCGCGCCGGGAACATAAGCGGTGCCGCATTTGGTGCAGAAGTGAGCCATGGCGTGCCTTACTTGAGTTTATGCGCGCATTCGCCGCAGAACGCATCGTCGGATGCGACCGGCGCCTTGCAGCTCGGGCATTGCAGGCTGTCAGCCGGCGCAGCGGCAGCGGCTGGCGTGGCAGGGGCAGTCGCCTGCTCGGCCAGGGCACGCGCGCGCTCACGCGCTTCCTCGGCTTTTTTCTTGACCGTGGCCAGGCCGTCGTTCAGGCTCGCTTCCGAGGCGCTGAAATCGACATTGCGCGTCGCGTTCAGGTAAATGATGCACACGCCCTTGGTAAAGATCAGGCCAGGCACGACGGCCGCGGCCGCCAGCAGCAAGCCGCCGCCCAGGCCTGCTGCGATGATGTAGCCGGAGCCGCCGCTCAGACCCGAAGCCAGGGAATACATGTTCATCTGGCCGCCCAGGCCCAGGATGCCAGCGGACATGCCGCTGGTCAGCGACACGCCGGTACCGACCACGCCAAAGATCAGCAGCGCCACAAACGTCGTGATCAGGAACAGCAGCACTTCCAGCAGGATCACGGACACCAGCTTGGTGCGCACGATCAGGTTCAGGCGGGCAATGATCTGGAACACGGTGGCGCCCGACCAGGCGGCAGGGCCGGCCAGCGGCAGCATCACGTAGAACAGCGCAAACACCAGCACGCCCAGCACGATGGCCGACAGCGGGAAGACGAGCGTGTACAGCACGGGGCCGAGCACAGGGATCTTGCAGACGAACAAGATGATGGCGATGGCGATCATGGCCGCCAGCACGATCAAGAATTCAAGGAAGACGACCGCGATCAGGCGGTGGCTCGTGACCAGCGAAACGAGCACGGCATCAACCAGGCTCATGCCAGGCTGGCCTTGCGCGTCGCGCATCAGCATGATGCCCACGGCGTTGGAACCGTAAAACATCACAAGGAAGGCCATCAAGCCACCGAAAAAGGCCAGCAGCGGACTGCTCATGCCGCCGGCAAGCATCGTCAGCACGCCACCGACGAGCACGGCGCTGATGAAGGTCAGCGCCAGCAAGGCAATCGCGCGGAAGTTCTTGATGGCATCGGTCGCTTCGATCAGCGAGCCCACGGCGGAGGAAAACGGAAGAGGTTGAGGTGCTGCGGTGGAAATGGTCATGTCTAGCCTGGATGGGGATAAATCGGGGAACGGGACGGCCGGCATGGCCGCCCCGTGGCAATCAGTGTCAGTAGGCACGCGCCAGTTGCAGCTCGCTCGCGGGCGCCTGGCGCTGGACGATCTGCAGCTTGACGTCCTGGCCACCGACGCGCTTGCTATTCAGGTACAGGGCCGTGCGCACCGGGTAAATGCCCTGCGGTACGCCTTCCGGCATGGGAATCGAGAAGCCGCCCTTGTAGGCGCCGCTGCCGTTATTGCTGCTGACCACCTTGCGCACGGTTTTGATCAAGTCGCCGTTTGGCTTGTACAGGCTCAATTCCTCTTCCACCAGCGGGTTCGGATCGCGCGTGCCGGCCGCCACTTCGATATACGAATTGGTCTGTGCCTTCTGGCCCGGACGCACGGAGGACGGCGTGAAGCCCGTTTCGTATTTCACCAGGGTCGACTGCTCGGGCAGCTTGCCCTTGTTGGCCACCTTGTAGTCGGTCTGCACCTGCTGCGCCGTCTTGACTTGCTGGCTTTGATAATTCAGGGCCACGCAGGCGAGCGCGCCCAGGCTGGCGCCCAGGGCCGCGCCGCGCACGGTGTTGTTGCCACCGCCCAGCAAGCCGCCCACGACGGCGCCGATGCCGGCCAGCATGGCCGTATTGCATTCGCCGCTCGCCGCTTCCGTGCCTGCGGTGGGGGTGCCGGTAGCGCCAGGGCCGCCCGGTGCGGCGCAGCCGGCCAGCATCGAGGATACGACCAGCATCGCCACCAGGGGCTTGGCCATTTGTTTCAAGTTTTTCATGTCATTCTCCAGGAGGGTCGAAATATGAATGGAAGGCAAGCAGCGCCGCTTACTCGATCTGGATCTGCGACAGCGCCTTGTCCTGCGCTTCTTTCGCCTTGCGCTTGATGTCCTGCGCATGGCGGTTGCCCGTGTCCATGCGCAACACGGCATTCGCGTTGGCAATGGCACAGTCGTATTTGCGCTGGCTCATGCAGTGGCTCGCTTCCGACAGGCTGTCCGTGATCACGCTTTCCAGGCCGGTCGTCTGTTTGACAGGCGCCGGTGGCGGGGTCACCTTGACGGGCTTGGCCGGTTTTTCCACGACAGGGGCTGGGGCCGCTGCTGGAGCCGGCTCGGGTGCCGGAGCAGGAGCTACTGCTGGCTCAGGCTCGGCAGCAGGTGTCGCGGCAAGGTCGCCCGCCGTGCCGCCATCGAGCGCAGCGTCATCGATGGCCAGCGGCTGCTCGGCGGCAGCCGTCGCGTCCTCGGCAGCAACCGTCGGTGCGGGGACTGGCGCGGGCGCGGAAGGCTTGCCTGACAGGTAATAGTATCCCCCTGCGGCAGCCACGACCACGACCACCGCGACGGCTGCGGCGATCAGTTTCATGCGGTTGCCACCCGTTTGGCTGTCAGCCGGCGTGTCGGGCACGCTGGCGGGTACGGCAGCAGGTTCTGGCGCCGGTGCAGGGACTGGGTCGGCACGGCGCTTTTCCAGCACGGGCGGCGGCGGCGCAATAGGCTCAGCCACGGGCAGGGGTTCAATGACGGGTTCAATGACGGGTTCAATCACAGGCTCGATGATGGGTTCTGGCAGCGGCGGCGGCACCGCTGCGGCAACGGGCGCCACGGCAAAGCTGAACGCGCACTTGGGACAGAACTTGGCATCTGGCTTGCAATCATGGCCGCACTGGCCACAGGATTTGCCTGGCAGCGGGGCGGCGGCGAACGTGGTGCCACAGGAAGAGCAGAATTTTGCGCCCGGCTTATTCTCGGCCTGGCAGGAAAGGCAGTTCAATTGGCATCTCTTTTCATCTAAACGCTGGGAGTCGCGTACGCTGGCGCTTGCCAGAATGGCAGCATTGTTGCCGTACGGCTAAATATTCAACGAGTATATTTTCAAACACCAAGTTGCCACAAGGGAAAATTGCCTTTTGCTCTATTCAATTTTTAAATATTGGTAAAAATCCTGCTGTTCCCTCATTTTTTGCGCTCCATCCTGGTGCGCAGATGGCAAAAAACCCGGCAACGCTGTATGCGTTGCCGGGTTTTCAGTCGATGCAGGGGACAGTGCCGCTGGCTTACTTGCGTCCGCCCCGTGCCGGTGCGGCATGAGCGCCCTTGGCTGGCGGCTTGCTGCCACGGCCCATCGGCACGGCGGCCGGCTTGGCCTTCGTTTTGATGGTCGACAGGATCGATGGACGCACTTTCGATTCGACGGCGGTCGCCTTCGGCGCGGCGGCCGTGCCGCCCAGGGCGATGCGGTTCTTGCCCGGCGTGACCTTGAACTTGTCCGGCGTGCCGGCGCCATGCGTCTGGCGGCTGCGTTCGCCTGCGGCCAGACCGCCCGACTCGGACGAGGTCCAGGCCGGAATCAAATGCTTGTCGCCATTGCCGATCAAGTCGCCACGGCCCATGTTGACCAGCGCTTCGCGCAGGATCGGCCAGTTGGCCGGGTCCTGGTAGCGCAGGAACGCTTTATGGGTGCGGCGGATCTTGCCGCTGCGGGCCGTTTCCACCACTTCCGAGTCTGCCGTAACCTTGCGCAAAGGATTCTTGCGCGTGTGATACATGGTCGTCGCCATCGCCATCGGCGTGGGCATGAAGGTTTGCACCTGGTCCAATTTGAAATTGTTTTTCTTCAACCACAGGGCCAGGTTCAGCATGTCCACGTCCGTCGTGCCCGGATGGGCGGCGATAAAGTAGGGGATCAAATACTGCTTCTTGCCTGCTTCCAGCGAGAAACGGTCGAACATTTCCTTGAACTCGTCATACGCGCCGATGCCGGGCTTCATCATCTTCGACAAAGTGCCCTCTTCCGTGTGCTCAGGAGCGATCTTCAGCAAACCACCGACGTGATGCGTCACCAGTTCCTTGACGTACTCGGGCGAACGCACGGCCAGGTCGTAGCGCAAGCCCGAGCTGATCAGCACTTTCTTGATGCCGGGAATGGCGCGCGCCTTGCGGTACAACGAGATGAGCTTGCTGTGATCCGTACCCAGGTTCACGCAGATCGACGGGTACACGCAGGACAGGCGGCGGCACGACACTTCGATCTCTTTTTCCTTGCAGGCGAGGCGGTACATATTCGCCGTCGGGCCGCCCATATCGGAAATGGTGCCCGTAAAGCCTTTGGTTTTATCGCGGATATGCTCGATTTCGCGCAGGATCGACGGTTCCGAACGGCTCTGGATGATGCGCCCTTCATGCTCCGTGATCGAGCAGAAGGTGCAGCCGCCGAAGCAGCCGCGCATGATGTTGACGGAGAAGCGGATCATTTCCCAGGCGGGGATGTGCGCCTTGCCATAGCTCGGGTGCGGCGCGCGCGCGTAATTCATGTCGTACACGCCATCCATCTCGTCCATGGCCAGCGGCAGCGGCGGCGGATTGAGCCACACGTCGCGTTCGCCGTGCGCCTGCACCATGGCGCGCGCATTGCCGGGATTCGATTCCAGGTGGAACACGCGCGACGCGTGCGCATACATGACGGGGTCATCCTTGACGACGTCATACGCAGGCAGGCGCACGACCGTCTTGTCGTGCTTTTCCTTGGCCATGGCCAGGCGCTCTTCGCGGCTCATGATGCGGATCGGCTTGATGACTTCGGCCGATTTCGACGCATTTTCCGTGGCGCAGGCGGTCTTGTCTTCCTGCACCATCTCGTACGGGCTGTAATGCGGGTCGACCTTGCCGGGCACGTCGACGCGGGTGGAATTGTGCACGCCCCAGTCGTCGCCTGGCAGCCAGCCGGCCGGCACCATGAAGGCCGTGCCGCGCAAGTCGCGGATATCCTTGATGTGTTCGCCGGCAGCCAGACGGTGCGTCAGGTCGACCAGCGCCCGTTCGGCATTGCCGAAGATCAACAAATCAGCCTTGGAATCGGGCAAGACGGAACGGCGGACCTTGTCCGACCAGTAATCGTAATGGGCGATGCGGCGCAGGGACGCTTCGATACTGCCGATCACCACCGGCACGTCGGGATACGCTTCGCGCGCGCGCTGCGCGTACACGGTGACGGCGCGGTCCGGGCGTTTATTCGGTTCCGCATTCGCCGTGTAGGCATCGTCGGAGCGGATCTTGCGGTCGGCCGTGTACTGGTTGACCATGGAATCCATGTTGCCGGCGGTAATGCCGTAGTACAGGCGCGGCTTGCCGAGAATGCGGAACGCTTCGGCCGACAGCCAGTCCGGCTGGCTGATGATGCCGACGCGGTAACCCTGCGCTTCGAGCAGGCGGCCAACCAGGGCCATGCCGAAACTCGGATGGTCGATGTAGGCGTCACCCGTGACGAGGATGACGTCGCACTGGTCCCAGCCCAGCGCGTCCATCTCGGCACGCGACATCGGCAGGAAAGGCGCCACGGCAGCGCGGGCAGACCGCTTGGGAACGGTCGCAAATAAATTGGTAGGGGAGCTCATAGGGTACGGATTGTACCGGAATTGGCCATTTCCAACCTGACGGCCTGCTTTTTACTGTTGGATTTCAGTACAAAAAACGTTTATTTTTCAATCACTTGGGGAAATGAGGCCCTTCCCCGCAGGAACGGGCCCGACATTTTTCAAGCCTTGCTTAAATGCCCATGTTGGCGAGAATCTCACCGAGCTCACGCAACGCCGGTTCCAGTTTCGGATGCTTGACAGCAAATTTGGCCGACAATTCCTGGCTGCGCTCGGCCAGGCCATAGGTGGTCGACTCTTCTTCCTGTTCCTGCGCGGCGCGCTTTTCCATCAGCAACTTGATGTCGACATCGAGTTTTTGCAGCAAACCATGCAGTTCTTCATCGACGGGGCCGCTGGTTGCTAGTGTCGATTGCAGTTGTTGCAGCGATTCCTTGAGTTTGCTATCCATGTTTTTTCCTGTCAGTCAGTAAATTGCGTGTCCAGGTACAGCTGTTCCACCTTGCTCCTGGCCCACGGGGTCTTGCGCAAAAACTTCAGGCTCGACTTGATGCTGGGATCGCTGATGAAGCAATTGATATCGATGTGCTTGGCCAAGCCGTCCCAACCATAGTGGGCCTGCAGGCGCGTCACGATACCTTCCAGGGTAATGCCATTCAAATCTTGCTGACTCATATACTCTTTCGACTGCCTTCTTGTTTACATCTTACTCAATTCTACGCCGCCGGCACAGAAAGCTTGCGTGCGCCATGTCAACGCAACGCAAGCTTCTGCTGAGGACGTCTTACTTGGCGTTCAAGCCGCGGCGTTCCAGCAATGGTTCCACGGTGGCATCGCGGCCGCGGAAGTCGCGGAACAGCTGCAGCGCATCGACGCTGCCGCCGCGCGACAGCAATTTGCTGCGGAACCAGTCGCCATTCTTGCGCGTCAGGCCGCCGTTTTCCTTGAACCAGTTGACCGATTCCGCGTCCAGCTTTTCCGACCACAGGTAGGCGTAATACGCCGCCGAGTAGCCGCCCGAGAAGCTGTGCGAGAAGTAACTGGTGCGGTAGCGTGGCGGCACGGGCGCGTAGTCGACGCCCGCGTCTTTCAACGATGCCGCTTCAAAGGCCAGCACGTCGGTCGGGATCTGGCTCGGCGCCAGCTGGTGCCAGCGCTGGTCCAGCAAGGCCGCCGACAGGTATTCCGTCGTCATGAAACCCTGGTTGAATTTCTTCGCCGCCGTGACCTTGTCGAGCAATTCCTGCGGCATGGCCGCGCCGCTCTGGTAGTGCTTGGCATAGTTTTGCAGCACTTCCGGCCAGACGGCCCACATTTCATTGACTTGCGATGGATACTCGACGAAGTCGCTCGGCACGCTGGTGCCGGCAAAACGCGGATATTTCACGTTCGAAAACATGCCGTGCAGCGCATGGCCGAATTCGTGGAACATGGTCGTCACTTCATCGAACGTCAGCAAGGTCGGCTGGCCGGCGGACGGCTTCGGAATGTTCAATTGGTTGGCCACCACCGGATGCGTGCCCATCAGCATTGACTGCGACACGTATTCATTCATCCACGCGCCGCCATGCTTGTTGCCGCGTGCATAGAAGTCGGCGATGAACAGGGCCAGCGGCTTGCCGTTGGCATCGAGCACGTCATACACGCGCACGTCCGGGTTGTACACCGGTAGATCAGTACGTTGCTTGAAGCTGATGCCATACAGTTTATTGGCGGCAAAGAAAACGCCATTGTTCAGCACGCTGTTGAGTTCCAGGTACGGTTTCAGCTCGTTTTCATCGAAATTGAAACGTTGCTTGCGCAGCTTGTCCGTGTAGATGGCCCAGTCGGCCGCCGCTACCTGGAAACCGCCCTTCTCGGCATCGACCACTTGCTGCAGGTCGGCCGCTTCGCGGCGCGCGTTGGCGACGGCCGGTTTCGCCAGTTCCGACAGCAGGGTGTTGACGGCCGTCGTAGTCTTGGCCGTCTGGTCTTCCAGCGAGTACGCGGCGTAATTGGCGTAACCGAGCAGGGTGGCCCGTTCGGCGCGCAGTTTGGCCAGCTTCAGCACGATGGCGCGGTTGTCGAACTCGCCGCCCTGGCTGCCCCGGTTCAGCGACGCATCCATCAGGCGCTGACGCGTCTTGCGATCCGTCAATACCGCCAGTGGCGGCTGGCCGCTGGTGTTGACCAGGGCAATGACGAACTTGCCCGTCAAGCCCCGTTCCTTGGCGGCCGTGGCGGCCGTATCGATATCACTGTCCGTCATGCCGGCCAGTTCAGCACGCGTGTCGACGACGATGCTCTTGGCATTCGTTTCCTTCAGCACGTTTTGCGCGAAGGCCGTTTCCAGGCCCGCCTGTTCGGCGTTGTAGGCTTTCAGTTTTTCCTTGTCCGCATCGGACAGCTTGGCGCCGGCGCGCACGAAATCCGTGTGGTAGCGTTCCAGCAAGCGCAGGGATTCGGCATCGAGGCCCAGCTTGTCGCGCTTGGCGTACAGCGTGTCGATGCGGGTAAACAGTTTCGGATTCAGGGTGATCGCATCCGCATGCGCGGCCAGCTTCGGCGACACGTCCACTTCCACCGCTTCCAGCACGGCGTTGGTATTGGTCGACGTCATGTTGCTGAAGATGCTTTGCACGCGGTGCAGCAGCTGCCCCGTGCGCTCGAGGGCCACGATGGTGTTTTCAAACGTGGGCGCCTGGCGGTTGCTGGCAATCGCGTTGACTTCGGCCAACTGGCGTTTCATGCCTTCGGCAAACGCCGGCGCATAGTGTTCATCCTTGATCAGGCCGAACTGCGGCATCTGGAATGGCAGCGGGCTCACTTTGAGCAGGGGGTTCTGGGCGCTGACGGCAGCGGCAGGCGCGGATTTTGCAGTGGCGGCAGCCATGGCGGATGGGGCGGCGTGGGCCAGCATGACGCTGGCGGCGATGACGAGCAGTTGTGGACGGATCATGACATCTTTCAGGAAGCGCGGGAAGAACCGCGATCGCGTCGCGGGCCAGTGGCAGATCATAGCAGTCTGTCACACAGGCGTCATCCAACATGGGCGATCCTGTGGTGCATGACGCCAACTGCGCGGTTTACCACGGTTTTCAAGCGGAATCGCCAAATAAAAATGGCCACCCATTGCGGGGCGGCCATTGATGTTCAGCACCAGCGAGGCCAGTGCTGGGAAGAAATTACTTGCCGTTCAAGCCACGGCGTTCCAGCAACGGCTCGATCTTCGCATCGCGGCCACGGAAGTTGCGGTAAATGTCGAGCGCATCGGCGCTGCCACCGCGCGACAGCAGTTTAGTCCGGAACCAGTCGCCGTTCTTGCGCGTCAGGCCGCCGTTTTCCTTGAACCACTCGACCGTGTCTGCGTCGAGCTTTTCCGACCACAGATACGCGTAGTAGCCGGCCGAATAACCGCCCGCGAACGCGTGCGAGAAATACGTGGTGCGGTAGCGCGGCGGCGCCGGCGCGAAATCGACGCCCGCATCCGTCAAGGCGGCTTTCTCAAACGCCAGCACGTCGGTCGGGATCTGCGCCGGGGTCAGCTGGTGCCAGCGCTGGTCCAGCAGGGCCGATGCCAGGTATTCCGTGGTTTTATAGCCCTGGTTGAAATTGTCGGCCGCCGTCACTTTCGCCAGCAACTCGGCCGGAATGGCCGCGCCCGTCTGGTAGTGCTTGGCGTAGTTTTGCAGCACTTCCGGCCACAGCGCCCACATTTCATTGACTTGCGACGGGTATTCGACGAAGTCGCGCGGCACGCTGGTGCCGGCAAAGCGCGGGTATTTCACGTTCGAGAACATGCCGTGCAGCGCATGGCCGAATTCGTGGAACATGGTGTTGACTTCGTCAAACGTCATCAGGGTCGGCTGGCCCGCTTCCGGCTTCGGAATGTTCAGGTTATTCGCGATGACGGGCTTGCGGTTCAGCAAACTCGACTGGCCCACGTAGGCATTCGCCCAGGCGCCGCCGCGCTTGTTACTGCGCGCGTAAGGGTCGAGCGTAAAGATGGCCAGTTGCGTGCCGTCTTCATTGAAAACGTCGTACACCAGCATGTCGGCCGTGTAGACTGGCAAGTCGGTGCGCTGCTTGAAGGTCAAGCCATACAATTTGCCAGCAGCAAAGAACACGCCACGGGTCAGCACGCTGTTCATTTCAAAGTACGGTTTCAACTGAGTCTCGTCGAAGTTGTAGCGTTCGGCGCGCACCTTGTCGCTATAGAAGGCCCAGTCGGCAGCGCCCACTTTGAAGCCGCCTTTGCCTGCATCGATGACCTTCTGGATATCGTTCGCTTCACGGCGCGCATTGACGACGGCCGGCTTGGCCAGCTCGCCCAGCAGGGCGTTCACGGCGGTCGTGTCGTGCGCCGTCTGGTCTTCCAGCGAATAGGCCGCGTAGTTCGGGTAGCCCATCAGCGCGGCACGTTCGGCGCGCAGTTTCGCCAGTTCCAGCACTTCCTGGGTATTGTCGAACTCGCCGCCACGGCTGCCGCGCGCTTGCGAGGCGGCCATGATGCGTTCGCGCACGGCGCGGTTGGTCAGCAGCGACAGCGGTGCCTGGCCCGTCGTATTGACGAGGGCGATCACGTATTTGCCATCGAGGCCGCGCTTCTTGGCCAGGCCGGCGGCCACTTCGATGGCAGCCGACGACAGGCCGTCGAGTTCTTCGCGCGTATCGACAACGACGGCCGAAGCGTTCAATTCCTTCAGTACATTCTGCGCAAACTTGGTCGACAAGGCGGCCAGCTGGCCATTGTAGGCGCGCAGCTTTTCCTTGTCCGCCGCCGACAGCTTGGCGCCGGCGCGCACGAAGTCCGTGTGGTAACGCTCGAGCAAACGCTTCGATTCCGCATCGAGGCCCAGCTTGGCGCGCTTGGCGTACAGGGTGTCGATGCGCTTGAAGAGTTTGTCGTTGAGCATGATCGCGTCGCTGTGGGCCGCCATCTTCGGCGCCAGTTCGCGCTCCAGGCCCTGGATCGTGTCATTCGTGTTCGAGCCGGACATCACGGAAAACACGGTGCGCACGCGGCTCAGCAGCTGGCCCGAGCGTTCCATGGCGACGATGGTATTGTCGAAGGTCGCTGGCTGCTTGTTATTCGCAATCGCGTTGATTTCCGCCAGGTTGGCGGCCATGCCTGCCGTAAAGGCGGGCGCATAGTCTGCATCCTGCACCTTGTCGAACGGCGGATAGTGGAAGGGCAGGCTGCTGGCCTGCGCAAACGGGTTCGAAGCAGGCAGCGCTGCGGCCGCGGTGGCGGCAAAAACGGCGGCGGCTGGCGCCAGCATCAGGCTGGCGGCGATGACGAGCATTGTTGGACGGGTCATGTCTACTTTCAAGGAACGCAAGAGAGCCGCGATTGTGTCGCGGGCCAGCCTGAAATAATAACAGCCTGACACACTTGCGTCACCAGCAACTACCGATGGTAGCGCGCCAGCCAGTAATGAACGGTTTTCATGCGCCCCGCGTCACGATGCCGATTCAATAATGCGGCGGACGTTCGTTGACCAGCCCGCCATTCGCCTGCTGCGCCCCGTCGCGTACGTGTTCGCCCAGCTTGTGCAGCATCGCTTCGAGCTGGTCGATGCGCTTGCCCTGCTGGTACACCATCTGGTTCAGCGACTCGACCAGGTCTTCCTGCTGCGCCAGCTTGATTTCGATATCGACGAAACGTACTTCCATCTGTTCTGCATTGTCCATGATGCTCACGGTGACTCCTGACTGAAAGCGGCATTTTACCGCCGCAGCGGCGTGAGCCAGGACAAACAAGCGGCATTCTTGCCGAAGCGGTGCCGATTTGTGCCTATTCTCTCCGTATGCCTGAATCAAACCGCTTGACGAATGAGAACAAACGATTACAATGGACGTATCCACTTTGCCTGACCTGATCGACACGCGCAAGACGGCTGAATACCGGCGCTGGGAAGACTCGCTGCATGACGTGGCGGCGGCCGCCATCGATGCGCGCATCAAGCATTTGCAGCACGGTAAAAAGGGCGACTGGCGGCCTGTGGGCGAAGGCGTGTGCGAGCTGCGTTTTTTACAGACGGGACCCGGCTGGCGCGTGTATTTTCACGAGACCAACCTGGGCACCCTGATCTTGCTGCTGTTGGGTGGCGACAAGTCGAGCCAGCGGCACGACATCAAGCACGCGCAAGCGATACTCAAGGACTTGAAAGCCCGGCAGGCGGCCCTGAAGAAAGCGGCGGCGGCATCCACAGGAGCACGAAAAAAATGCACCAACATATCGACCATGACACCTTCGACCTCGACGACCTGGAAGCATTAGGGCTGAGCAAATTCGACCCGACGCAACACCTGACCAGCAAGGCCGCCGTGGCCGCCTACATGAGCGAAATCGTTGCCACCGGCAACGCCGAACTGTTCCAATCCGCCATGAACGACGTGGTGCGCGCCTACGGCATGGGCAAGGTGGCGGCCCGGGCCGACATCACGCGTGAAGGCGCCTATAAAGCCTTGCGCGAAGGCAGCAAACCGCGCTTCGAAACCATTTTGAAGATGCTCGATGCGCTGGGCATGCAGCTGGCCATCGTGCCGAAAACCACGCCCGACGGCGCCGTGGAAGCGTGAACGCCGCTTAGCCCTTCGGCGCGGCCAGCAAGGCTTTCATGCGCGCCAGACGTTCTTTCGGCGAAATCACTTCCGCCTCCGTCGGCACGGCGTCGCCCACGTCGAGTTCCATTTCCTTGATGAAGCGCGACGGGTCGCAATGGACTTGCTCGCCCGCCCGCTTGCGCTTCTTGCACCAGGTGATGTGCAAGGTGCGCTGGGCCCGCGTAATACCCACGTACATCAGCCGGCGCTCTTCCTGGATGCGTGCGGCGATGGTTTCGGCCGGCGCGTCGGGGTCGCCCTTGTGCGGCAAAATCCCCTCTTCCACGCCGACCAGAAACACGTGCGGAAACTCCAGGCCTTTCGACGCGTGCAGGGTCGACATGCGCACGGCATCCTGCTCTTCGTCCTTGCCCTCGAGCATGGTCATCAGGGCCACCATCTGCGTCAATTCCAGCACGTTCTTTTCTTCGCCATCGCGGTCCTTGCCGCCCCGGCCCCGTTCCTTGAGCCAGTTGACGAATTCCAGCACGTTCTGCCACTTGCTTTGCGCTTGGCGTTCCTCGAAAGCATCGTACAGATACGATTCGTAGTGGATTTCCTTCATCATGTCGTCCAGCACTTCGGCCGCGTTGTCGCCGCTGCCGGCCGCACCGGGACGGCTGGCGCGCGATTCGAGGTCGTTGATGAAATTGCAGAAGTCGCGCAGCGGCCCCAGCTGGCGGTCCGTCAGCTTGGCCTCGATGCCGCCTTTGAACACAGCCTGGAACAGCGAGCACTGCCACTGCCCCGAGAACGCGCCCAGCACTTCCAGCGTCGATTGCCCCACGCCACGGCGCGGCGTCGTCACGGCGCGGATGAAGGCCGGGTCATCGTCTTCGTTGGCCAGCAGGCGCAGATAGCTGATGATGTCCTTGATCTCGGCCTTGTCGAAGAAACTCTGGCCGCCCGAAATCGTGTACGGGATGCGTTCCTTGCGCAGACACTGCTCGATGATGCGCGCCTGGTGATTACCCCGGTACAGAATCGCGTAATCGGAAAATTTGTTCTTGCGTTCAAAATGGTCGGCCGAAATCATGATGGCGACCTGTTCCGCCTCCTGCTCGTCCGTCTGCATGCCCAGCACCTTGATCGGCTCGCCCAGGCCATGTTCCGACCACAGCGACTTTTCAAACAGCTTCGGGTTGTTGCCGATGACGGCATTGGCCGCGTTGAGCACGCGCATGGTGGAGCGGTAATTTTGCTCGAGTTTGATCACGCGCAAATCGGGGAAATCCGTTTCCAGGGTCTTCAGGTTTTCCACGGTGGCGCCGCGCCACGCATAGATTGCCTGGTCGTCGTCACCCACGGCCGTAAACATCGGCTTCTTGCCGATGCCCGTCACCATCAATTTCACCAGTTCGTACTGGCACGTATTCGTATCCTGGTATTCATCGACGAGCAGATAGCGCAGGCGGCGCTGCCACTTGTCACGCACGGGGCCGTTGTTGCGGAACAGTTCCACCGGCAGGCGTATTAAATCGTCGAAATCGACGGCCTGGTAGGCGGACAGGGTGGCCACATAGCTGCGATAGATGCGCGCCGCGTTCGCCTCGTCTTCATCCTTGGCTTGCGCCAGGGCCATGTCCGGGTCGATCAAGCCGTTTTTCCACAAGGACATGGCGTTCTGGATGCCGCGGATCACCTGTTTATCCGTGGTAATGGCCAAGTCTTGCACCAGCGAAAAACAATCGTCGCTATCCATGATGGAAAAGCGGTCTTTCAAGCCCACGCCATTGGCTTCCTGGCGCAGGATCTTCACGCCCAGCGAGTGGAAGGTCGACACCGTCAGCTGCTTGGCCTGGCGCGGCTGTTTCAACAGCTTGGCGATGCGTTCCTGCATTTCCAGCGCCGCCTTGTTGGTGAAGGTCAGCGCGGCGATGGTGCGCGGGTCATAGCCCCGGTCTTCGATCAGATGAGCGATCTTTTGCGTGATCACGCGCGTCTTGCCCGAGCCGGCGCCCGCCAGCACCAGGCAAGGGCCGTCGAGGTAGGTAACCGCTTCGCTTTGGGGCGCATTCAGACCGAACTGTGGTGCTTTGGACATCAGGGTATTTCCGCAGGGAACAGCAGCCCATTGTAACAGCGTCGCGCCCGCCTTTTGCACGATGGGCCATGCCTGAAAAACAGGCAATGGCATTGATATATCACCATATGCCGCCATCTTGGCCGATGCAATGCGTGCGGCGATGCCACGCCTGGAGTACCATTCCGCCTATATCGCCCGTGCGCGCCCACTTACCGAATGGCAGTCCCATGAAATTTGAACACCTGATTGAAATCAACGATCCCTTGAACCCGCTGATCGACACCTTGAGCCTGGAACAGGTCTGGCGCGGCCTCGTCTTGCGCGCCGAGTCGCCCAAGCTGTTCGTGCCGCACCTTGATGAATGTCAGATCAGCGAGCGCAGCGATGCCGGTTTCGCGCGCAGCCTGCGCTATGGCGAGCTGGTCATCAACGACAGGGTGGTGCTGATACCGCAACTGCAGGTGCGCTACGAAGTGCCGGCGCAAAAGGACATCAGCGCCTCGTCATTGATCATGACCATCGAGATGCCCGACGAAGCGAGCCTGTGGGTGCGCTTCCAGTACGACGACGGCCACGACGCGGCCACCGATGCGGCCAACGCCCTGTACGACGACTTCCGCCGTTCCGCCTACAAGGAATCCGACATCGACACCGTGCGCATCATGCGCGAACTGGCAGTCGAAGGACGGCTGGATGCGGGTCTGCTGAACTAAATCAAACTCTGGCGCTGCGGCCCCACAGCTGATCAGGGCGAAACTGCAGTCCCGCCTGCTCCGCACTGAGCACTTCGCGGATGGCGTGCAAGTCCACGCGCGTGTCGCGCCGCAGCGGCACCTCGAGGCGCGCGCCACGCGGGCCGATCAGCGACTGCACATGCGGCGTGGTGGCATTCAAGCCCTTGCGCGTGACGACGCCGATTTCCCCATTCAACAGTTTGACGAAGGTGCCGACTGGGTAGATGCCCAGCTCGCGCACCAGCAGCGACGCCAGCGGCGCATCAAGGGTGGCCTTGTCGGCCATCAGCATTTCGCGCAGGGCCATGTTCGGCAGCAAGGGCTGGCGGTAGCTGCGCTTCGAGACGCGCGCGCAATAGCGGTCGGCCAGCATGATCAGGCGGGCGCCGATGCCGATCGCCTCGCCTTGCGTGCCCAGCGGATAGCCGCTGCCATCGATATTTTCATGGTGCTGCAGCACGGCCTGCAGCCAGACGGCGTCCGTCACGCCCGCCGCGCGCAGCAGGTCGACACCGGCTTGCGGATGGGCGCGCAAATAGGCCCGTTCCTGGGCGTCCAGCGGACCCGCCTTGTGCTGGAAATCCGCATGGCGTTCCAGCATGCCCACATTCATGCTCAGCGCGGCCAGCACCACGCTGCGCACGACGGCGTCGTCGAGTTTCAGGGCGCGCGCCAGCAAGGCCGTGATGACGGCCGTGTCGACGCTGTGGCGCACGGCAAAGTCGCCCGCGCCCTGGTTGTGCAGGATGCAGGCCAGCGCCACGTCGGCGTCCAGTGCAACGGCCTCTTCCACCAGCTGCGCCAGCGCCGGCAGGGACAGGGGGCTGTCCGCCTGCCCGGCGGCAATGGCCGGCAAGACGAGGCCCAAGCCTGCCGTGACGAGGTTCAGCATGCGCAGGGCCGATGGCGCCTCCGTGGCCGTGCGCGGCACGTCCGCACTGGCATCGGCGATGACGCCGCGCGCCAGCAGCAATGCGATCTGGTTCTCGCTGCTGATGACATGGCCCAGCCTGGCCAGCAAGCCGCCCGTTTCGCCATGCACGTCCCAGGGCAGAGCCACGCCGAGGGCGAGTTCTCCCGCATAAATGCGCCGAATTTTCACATCGTCTCCGTCATCGCTAGCCGCTACCCTTTTTACCATCAGGAAGTCGTGGGCATGAACCAATTGAAATATTTTTTGCTTTTAATCAATATTTCAATGTGGCAGCGATGATCGCGCAATCATGTGCGCTTGTCTACAAAATTGTTTAAATACAAAAATTTCATCAGACGCCAGGCGAGCAATCGGCGCAGCCGGGCGCGTGTTCCGGGTCTTTTTCCAGGTGCAGCGCCAGTTCGCGCAAGGCCGTGCGCACGCCTTCCTCGATGACGGGGTGGTAGAACGGCATGTCGAGCATGGCCGGCACCGTCAGCTGCGCCTGGCACGCCCAAGCCAGCAAGTGGCCCAGGTGTTCCGCCCGTGGGCCGATCAGCTCGGCGCCGAGAAAGCGCTTGCTGCCAAACTCCGCATACACGCGCAGCAAGCCCTGGTTTTGCAGCATCACGCGGCTGCGGCCCTGGTTGCCAAACGACACGGCGCCCACGGCGAAACGGCCCGCATGGCTCACGCACAATTGCTGGTACGTGGCGCCCACAGTGGCGATCTGCGGCTCCGTGAAGGCAATCGTCAATGGCGTGCGGCGCAAGCCAGGTTTGACGTCAGGAAAGCGCGCCGCGTTCTCCCCGGCGATGCGGCCCTCGTCGGCCGCCTCGGGCAGCAGCGGCAGTTCGTTGTCGGCGTCGCCGGCGATGAAGATGGCGCTTTTGCCGCACTGCATGGTGTGCGGGTCATGCAGGGGAATGCCGTGGCGGTCGAGCTCGATTTGCGCCGTTTCCAGGCCGATCTTGTCCACGTTCGGCGCGCGGCCGATGGCGGCCAGCACATACTCGAACTGCTCGGTTTTTTCCACGCCGGCGCCATCGCTGCTGGTCAGCAGGATGCCGCTGCCGTCAGGCGTTTTTTCCACGTGCGCGACCTTGGTCATGAACCGGATATCGAGTTCGCGCGCCAGCACGGCATCCGCCTCGCGCAGCACCAGCGGATCCGTCAGTTGCGCGACTTTATTGCCGCGCGCAAACAGGGTCACGCGCACGCCCAGCCGCGCCAGCGCCTGGCCCAGCTCCAGACCGATCACGCCGCTGCCGACCACGGCGACCGATTGCGGCAAGTCCGTCCACTCGAACACGGCGTCGCTGGTGATGACACGCTCGCCGGCCGCCTGCCACTCGGGCGGTACGCTGGGCGTGGAACCGGTGGCGATCACCACGCTGCCAGCTTCAACGATGGTGTGTTCATCCACCTGCAAGGTGCCGGGAGAAATAAAACGCGCGTGGCCGCGCAGTTTTTCCTCGTCGGGGATGGCGTTGACGCCGTCGAGCACGAAGCCGACAAAGCGGTCGCGCTCGCTACGCACCCTGGCCATCACTTGCCGGCCATCGATGCGCACGGGGCCCGGGTGCACGCCGAAACCGGGTGCGGCAGCCACGGCATGGGCCGCCTCCGCCGCCGCGATCAAGAGTTTGCTGGGCATGCAGCCGACCCTGGCGCAGGTCGTGCCGTACGGTCCGCTTTCGATCATCAGCACGCGCTTGCCCTGCATGCGCGCCGCCTTGTGCGCCGTCATGCCGGCCGTGCCGCTGCCGATCACGGCCACATCCACTCGTATCGTCTTCATCGTGCTATCCATCCACTGAGGTTGCTCACAGCGTTCGATACTACCCGTTTGCCGAAAATAAGGTTTTACTTTGCAGCAATATATGCATTAGTATAACTAATCATTTTCAAAATTTATAAGCTGAGCTAATGGGATCACTCGATTATCGCGCGCTGGCCGTGCTGGACGCCGTCGCCAGCCATGGCAGTTTCGACAAGGCTGCCCTGGCGCTGGGCATCACCCAGTCGGCCGTCTCGCAGCGCATCAAGGCGCTGGAAGACGCCAGCGGGCGATTGCTGATCATCCGTGGCCAGCCAGCCGTGCCGACGGGCCTGGGCCAGCGCCTGATCGTGCACCACCGCAACGTCAAGCTGATGGAAGCATCGCTCGACATCGACCTGGGCAACAGCGTCAGCATGCCGGAAATCGCCATCGCCATCGATGCCGACAGCCTGGCCACGTGGTTTCCCGACACCTTGTCCGCGCTGCTGGCGCCGCCGCGCTGCCAGCTCGACGTGCGCCTGGCCGACAGCGACAGCGCCTTGCAAATGGTGCGCGACGGCTCCGTGTTTGGCTGCGTGGCAGCCGAGTCCGGCACAGCGATCGACGCGGCGGCCGCCACCAGCGTCACGCCGCTGGGCACCTTGCGCTATGTGTGCGTGGCAACACCCGTGTTTGCCGGCCACTGGTTCGGCGATGGTTTTATTGCCGAGGCAGTGCAACTGGCGCCGGCCGTCGTGGGCCAGCACGGCTTGCTGGCGCGTTTCCTCGCTGAACAATTGAACCTGCGCGAACCGTTTCCGCACCATACTTTACCGGTGGAAGCGGCGCGCCGCGGCTGCGTCCAGGATGGCCTGGCCTACGGCTTGATGCCGCAGCGCCTGGCCGCCCAGGGGCTGGCAACAGACCGTCTCGTGGAGCTGATGCCGGGCAGCACCCTGGATGTGCCGCTGAGCTGGCATGCGTGGACCCTGGACACGCCGTTTACCAAGCTGCTGTCCGAGCAGATCGTCAAGTCGGCGCGCGACTATCTGAACTAACTCAGTGCATTAATTCAAATATCCAGCGGGTCCACTTCCAGCGACCATTTCACGCGCGTCTTCATGGCGCGCAGTTCCGCCAGCCATTCTTTTAAAAACGCCTGCAGGGCCGGCCGCGAGGGCGATTCCAGCAGCAGCTGGGCGCGGTCCACGTTGTAGACGCGCGTCATGCTCATGGGAATCGGGTCATTGATGGTCACCTGCGGGTGTGCCATGCACTCTTTCGCCGCCTGCAGGAACTCGATGGCCGTCGCCAGCTCGGGCGCCTCGGCGCGCAGCAGGGCCTGGAACAGGTAGGGCGGCAGCGCCGCCTGGGCCCGCTCTTCCAGCAAGGTCGTGGCGAAATGGTCGTAATCGTGGTTGACGACGGCGTCGTACAGCGGATGGCGCGCATAGCGCGTCTGGATC
The DNA here is from genome assembly GCF_034427795.1 of Janthinobacterium sp. GMG1. NCBI lineage: Bacteria > Pseudomonadati > Pseudomonadota > Betaproteobacteria > Burkholderiales > Oxalobacteraceae > Janthinobacterium > Janthinobacterium sp. GMG1. The sequence continues at coordinate 90,604 of NZ_JAXQNT010000017.1, read as the reverse complement.
AGCACCTCGGATACGCTGCCCCCTTCCGTCTGCGCGGCCCGCCCGGCCCGGCCCGCCACCTGCATCAACTGGGCGAACAGGCGTTCGCTGGCCCGGTAATCCTGCGAAAACAGGGCCGTGTCCGGATTCAGGATGCCGACCAGGGTCAGCTTTTTGAAATCGTGCCCCTTGGCCACCATCTGCGTGCCGATCAGAATATCCACTTCGCCCCGGTGCACGGTGTCGAACGCTTCCTGTGCGCTCCCCTTCTTGCGCGTGGAATCGGCATCGATGCGCAAAATGCGCGCCTCTGGAAACAATTGCTGCAAGCCCTCTTCCACCCGCTGCGTGCCGCGTCCCAGCGGCTGCAGGTCGACGTTGCCGCAGGTGGGGCAATGGCGGGGAATGCGCAGTTCCAGGCTGCAATGATGGCAGCGCAAGCGGTGTTCCGGCTTGTGCAGCACCATGAACGAGGTGCAGCGCGTGCAATTGCTGATCCAGCCGCACGATTCGCAGCAGATGACGGGCGAATAGCCGCGCCGGTTCAGGAACAGCAGCGACTGCTCCCCGCGCTCCATGCGCAGTTTCAAGGCGGCTACCAGATGCGAAGTCAGGCCATCTTTCGGCTTATCGCGCTCCATGTCCAAAATCTTGACGCGCGGCAATACCGCGTTCTTGACGGCCCGCTCGCGCAATTCCAGCTTGCGGTAGCGCCCCGTCTGTGCGTGGTGCCAGCTTTCCAGCGAGGGCGTCGCCGAACCGAGCACAATGGGAATCTGCAATTGCCAGGCGCGCCACACGGCCAGGTCGCGCGCCGAATAGCGCAAGCCTTCCTGCTGCTTGTAGGACGGGTCGTGTTCCTCGTCGATGACGATCAATTTCAATTTCGGCAAGGACGCCAGGATGGCCAATCGCGTGCCGAGCACGATGCGCGCCTGGCCCTGGTGGGCGGCCAGCCAGTGCAGCATGCGCTCGCCTTCGGACAGGCTGCTGTGCAGGGTCGCCAGCATGACGCCGGGAAAGCGCGCGCGGATATTGCCTTCCAGCTGGGGCGTGAGGTTGATTTCCGGCACCAGGATCAGGATTTGCGCATCGTCCTCGCGCGCCAGCACCTGGGCGCAGGCTTGCAGATACACTTCCGTCTTGCCGCTGCCCGTCACGCCATACAGCAGGGTCGGCTTGAAACCCCGGGCGCCGCCGATGGCGTCCGCCGCTTCTTGCTGGGCGGCATTCAGGGCTGGCATGTTCAGCGGCGTGCCGTCATGCGCGTCGGCCAGCTTGCCCAGCTTCTTGATGGCGCGGTCGAGCGCCACGGTGGTCAGCACGCGCAAATTCTTCGGCAGACCCGGCAAGGCCACTTCACCGAGCGGACGCTGGTAGTAATCGGCGGCAAAGGCGGCCAGCGCCAGCCATTGTTCCGACAACGGCGCCAGCTGGCTGCGCACGGCCAGCACATCCTTCAGTTTCGCGGCGGGCACGTCCGTGCTGTCGGACACGCCGACGATCAGCCCCATCACTTCGCGCCGGCCGAACGGCACCAGCGCCAGCTGCCCCACTTGCGGCAACGGCGCGGCAGCGTCCGCGCCGGCGTCCGCGTCTACCGCCGCCGCGTTCCAGCGGTAGTCGAACAGGGCGTTCAAGGGCGTGTCGAGCGCGATTTTCAGGATGCACGACGTCAAAATGCACTGCGACATGGGGGGTGGGCCTATCTCAATAAAAAAGCGCGCCGCAGGGTAAATGGCGCGCGGGATGTCCGGCATCAAGCCAGCGGGCCATGATACTTGTTTCATCCCTCAAACGCCTAACGGCAGGCAGGACAGCGTGTCATCGTGCCTGAAGAAAATTCTGTGGATAACTTTGTGGACAAAGCAAAATTAACTTTCAGAAAAATGTGGATAGAAAATTTCGATCGCCGTCAAGAGCGGCACGCAAGAAAAATTAACCATTTAAAATCAAAGGCTTAAAAATTGATGCCCGGGAGGCTGGAAAACCGGGGGGCATTTCCGCCGCTGTGCATAACTGAACCATTTGTAATTTATTTATACAGAAATCAGCGCCATTTTGAGGCGCCCGAGCGGGAAAAATACCGGTGGCATGCGGCAAAGTTGACAATTGCCGGGCAAGCGTTCGTTTTTACGCACTGAGCGGCGAAACATTGTTCAATTATCATGCAGTGCAACATGCACTTCAGGTGAAACCTGAACATCGGCGCTAAGTATCGGTTAACAAAATACTTTTCAATTTTATCCACAGAATCTGTTGATAACTTTGTGGACAATGAAGGAATAAGGCAGGCAAACGAAAGAATAACCTTATCAATAGCAACAAAGTCCGCCGGACAAGGTATTTTTTATTTCTTAATAATCAAGCACTTGCAGAGCATCCCCGGGCATGGCTTTTCGACTGCCTCTTATTTCCGCAGCAAAAAAAATTGTGCATAAGTCGGTATTTCTTGCTGGGGCGCAGCAAAGAAAAAGGCAGGCTTCCGCTGGAAAGCCTGCCTTTTCCGCCCCTGCGCCAGGGGAAAACGGATACTTACTGGCCGCTACGCATGGCGCGGCTCATGCTGTGCACGGCTTCCACCATGGCTTCCACGGATTCCGGCGGCGTGAACTGGGAAATGCCATGGCCCAGGTTGAATACGTGGCCCGTGCCGGCCGAGGGCGCGCCAAAGGCGTTGAGCACTTTCGCCACTTCGGCGCGGATCTGCTCAGGGCTGGCGAACAGGATGGCCGGGTCGAGATTGCCCTGCAAGCCCACTTTATGGCCCACCAGCTGGCGCGCGCGCGTCAGGTTGACGGTCCAGTCCAGGCCCACGGCATCGGCGCCGATGTCGGCGATCTGCTCGATCCACTGGCCGCCGCCCTTGGTAAACACGATGGCGGGAATCTTGACGCCATCCTTGTCGCGTTTCAATTGCGCCACCACTTGCTGCATGTAGGCCAGCGAGAATTCCTGGTAGGCGCCATCGGCCAGCGCACCGCCCCACGAGTCGAAAATCATCACGGCTTGCGCGCCGGCATCAATTTGCGCGTTCAGGTACTGCGCCACGGAGGTGGCGTTGATCGCCAGGATGTGGTGCATCAGGTCCGGGCGGTTGTACAGCATCTTCTTGATGGTATGGAACTCTTTCGAGCCGCCGCCTTCCACCATATAGCACGCCAGGGTCCACGGGCTGCCGGAAAAACCGATCAGCGGCACGCGGCCATTGAGTTCCGTACGGATTTGCGTGACAGCCTTGAAGACATAGTCGAGCGATGCCAGGTCAGGTACTTGCAAGGCCTTCACGTCCTGTTCCGTGCGCAGCGGGCGCTCGAACTTCGGGCCTTCGCCATCGGCGAAATACAGGCCCAGGCCCATGGCGTCCGGCACCGTCAGGATGTCGGAAAACAGGATGGCCGCGTCGAGCGGGAAACGCTCCAGGGGCTGCAAGGTCACTTCGGTCGCGTAATCGGGATTCTTTGCCAGGCCCAGGAAGGAGCCGGCCCGCTCGCGCGTGGCGCGGTATTCGGGCAGGTAGCGGCCCGCCTGGCGCATCAGCCAGACGGGAGTGTGCTCGGTCGGCTGGCGCAACAGGGCGCGCAGGAAAGTATCATTCTGGAGCGGAGCAAATTGTGGCATGGAAGGCAATCAATAGCTTGGAGAAGCGGTATTATCGCATCCAATCGCCGCCATTTCATTGATTCCGGTGCCGCTTTGCAGCAATTGCCGCGCACAGCGATGACTTTCGTTGTGCCTGCCCTTCCATTATGATGATGCACGCCGCCGCGCGCCCTGACCCTGCCTGGCGGCCCTTGATCCCCTCACTATACGGAGCCCGCATGACCTCGACCGCATCCAGCACCCCTTATGGCATTTGGCCATCGCCGATCAGCGCGGCCATCGTGGCCGCCGGCGCCTCGCCGCTGACGCAGCTGGCCTTGGGCGGTGCGGATGGGACCGACGTGTTCTGGCTGGCCGGGCGCGCCAGCGAGGCGGGCCGCAACACCCTGCTGCGCCAGCGCGGCGCGCGTGTCGATGAATTGACGCCGGCGCCCTTCAATGTGCGCACCCGCGTGCATGAGTATGGCGGAGGCGCGTATGCCGTTGCCGGCGATACCGTGTATTTCTCGCATTTCGCCGACAACTGCCTGTACCGCGTGGCCGGCGACGACGCACCCGAAGCGTTTACCACGGGCGGCAGCACGCGCCATGCGGACTTCGTTGTCGATGCGGCCCGCTCCCGCCTGATCGCCGTGCGCGAGCAGCATCCGGAAGAAGGTCATGCCCTTCCGGAAAACTGCCTGGCCGCCGTCGGCTTCGACGGACGCGAAACGGTGCTGGCGCGCGGCCACGACTTTTATGCGGCGCCGCGCCTGTCGCCGGACGGCAGCCAGCTGGCCTGGATCAGCTGGGACCACCCGCGCCTGCCGTGGCAAGGCACGGAACTGTGGCTGGCCGACGTGCACGCGGATGGCAGCCTCGGTTCGCCACGCCTGATCGCCGGCGGCGCGCGCGAGTCGATTTGCCAGCCGGAATGGTCGCCGAACGGCTTGCTGCACTTCGTTTCCGACAGCAGCGGCTGGTGGAATCTGTACCGCCTGCACGGCGCCAATATCGAGGCGCTGTGCCCGATGGAAGCGGAATTTGCCACGCCGCACTGGACCTTCGGCGGCAGCATGTACGGTTTTCTGTCCGACGACGAGATCGTCTGCACGTATATCCAGGCCGGCATCAGCTACCTGGCGCAGCTGAACGTGGCGGCGGCCAAACTCGAGCCGATTCCCCACCCCTACCAGGAAATCCGCGAACTGCGCGTGGGCCCCGGCTTCGTCGCACTGCTGGGCGGCAGCCCGACCATTGCACTGGAACTGGCGCGCATCGATTTGGCTAATCATGAGCTGGAAGTGCTGGCGCAGTCGATCACGGCGCTGCCCGCGCTCGCTTATCTGTCCGTGCCGCGCAGCTTGAGTTTTCCTAGCAGCAATGGCCGCACGGCGTACGCCTTCTTTTATGCCCCCACCAATGGCGACGTGCAGGCGCCGGCAGGAACCTTGCCGCCCGTCATCGTCATCAGCCATGGCGGCCCCACCAGCATGGCCAGCAATACATTAAAGCTGGCGACGCAGTACTGGACCAGCCGCGGCATCGGCGTGCTTGACGTCAACTATGGCGGCAGCAGCGGTTTCGGCCGCGAATACCGCGACGCGCTGCGCGGGCAATGGGGCATCGTCGACGTGGAAGACTGCATCGCCGGCGCGCGCTATCTAGCCGCCAACGGTCTGGCCGACCCCGAGCGCCTGATCATCCGCGGCGGCAGCGCCGGCGGCCTGACGACCCTGTGCGCGCTGACCTTCCACGACGTCTTCAAGGCGGGCGCCAGTTACTATGGCGTGTCCGACCTGAAGGGCCTGGACAACGATTCGCACAAGTTCGAATCGCGCTACACGGACTACCTGATCGCTTCGCAGCCGCAAGCCGAGGCGCTGTACCTTGAGCGCTCGCCCATCCACCACACGGATAAACTGTCGCGCCCGATGATCTTCTTCCAGGGCCTCGACGACAAGGTCGTGCCGCCACAGCAGTCGCAGCTGATGGTCGACGCCTTGCAGGCGCGCGGCGTACCCGTCGCGTATGTCCCGCTCGAAGGCGAGGGCCACGGCTTCCGCAAGGCGGAAAACATCGTGCGCACCCTGGACGCGGAACTGTATTTCTACCAGCGCGTGTTCGGCCTGCCCGTGGCGGCCGGCGAGCCTCCCGTGCATATCGCCAATTTGCCCGCATGACCGAGCAGCACGCAGAGCAGCACCTGCTGGACGAGTTCGCCGCACTGGAGCAGCATGAACAGATGATCCTGGCCTTGCTGGCGATCACGGGCGAACCGGTGGGCAAGCATGCCGTGTATGAACACTTGCAGCGCGCCAATGTCGTCGAGCCGGACGGCACGCCGTTTTCCCTGCTGGTGGTGACCAACATGCTGCAGCGGCTGACGCGTCTGGCGCTGGCCAGCGAGGTGGTGGGACGGGGCTTTGCCTGCGAAGCGAGGCTGCGCTGGCCTGCCATGCGCGCCGCCATCGAGCACCTGGTGTTTCGCGACCTGTGTCAGGCTATCGAGCTGATCAACCCCGTGCGCCGCAACTGGGATGGCTATGTGGAATTGCGCAGCTACCGGCAAGGCGTGGCGCGCCTGCGCATCGCCCTCTTGCGCAATGACGAGGTGCGCCACGTGGCCGCCATCCTGGCCGCCTGCATGGCGTGCTATGAAGCGCAGCAGCTGCATCCGCTGATCGAGATTTTCGGCCGCCCGTTCGAACCGGAAATGTTGTCTTTCGTCATGCCGCAACTGCAGGATGACATCCTGGCCATACTGCTGGGCAATGCGCCGCGCGAGCCGGCCACGGCGCACGCCATCCGCACGTACGCACGCGCGCACCACGCACGCCAGGCGGCCGCCGGCGACCATATCGGCGCTGCCTTGCCGCTGGCCCTGGCCGAAGATGCCCTGCTATGCGGCGAACTCGACGCGGCCGCCCGCTACCTGGCGGGCCAGCAAGGGCCGCAGGCGCTGTTTGTCGACAGCAGCATCGCCCTGTTGCGCGGCGAACACGCGCACGCCGTGGCGGGCTTCGAGACAGCCTTGAAAGGACTGCGCAAGGAAGCAGGCAAGCGCAAGCTGTGCTTTACGGGCATCGGCGGCCACCTGTATGTACTTGCACTGCTGCGCGGCAACGACGCCAAGCTGCTGAAAAGCGCGGAAACCTATCTCGATATCGCCCTGCACGCGCAGCCGAACCACGACAGCATCGTCTACCAGCAGCTCAATACCTTGCGCCTGTTGCGCGCCGGCGTGCAGCTGGCGGAAAGCATCCCCACGCGCAGCTGGGAAACGGCACTGCAGGCGCAACTGTTCCAGGGCTTGCTGTACTACTGGCTGGCGCTACCGCAATTGAGCGAACGCAAGGACCAGCTGCGGTCGCTGGTGCAGCAAGCGGACGCGGCCGGCTACGACCTGATCGCCGCGCAAGCGGCCGGCTTGCTGGGCTTGATGGGCGACCCGCAGCAGGAGCGTTATGCCACGGCAAAACGGGCGCAACATGGCTTGACGGACATGGCGCCGTGGTTCGAGCGCCAGGAAGCGTGGCAGCGCCAGTTGAGCGCGCTGATCAACCTGCAGCAGAACGCGCCCGCCGAAGCGCTGGGCGGCGTCTCGCGCCTCGTCTGGCTGGTGGCGTTCGACCCGCGCTTCGGCCTCACGGCCGTGGAAGTGCGCGAGCAGAAACGCGATGCGCGCGGCGGCTGGAGCAAGGGCCGCGCCATGGGCCTGAAACGCCTGGCCGAAGAGGCGGGCGACATCGATTTCCTCACGCCGCAGGACGCGCGCGCGGCGGGCAGCATCGCGCCTTTTAAACAATACTATTCGTCGGCACCGCGCTATGAAGTCGAGCTGGACAAGGCTGCCATCTTGCTGGTGGGCCACCCGCTCGTCTTCTGGCTCGATCACCCCGACACAAGAGTGGAACTGATCGCCGGCGCGCCGGAACTCCTGATCAAATCCCACGAGGGGCAGCTGTGGCTGGGCATGCAGCCGCCCCTGCCCGACAACGGCAGCAATGTGGTGGTGCAGCGCGAGACGCCGACGCGCTTGCGCGTGGTACATATCCTCGATGAGCACCGGCGCATCGGCGCCATCGTGGGCCTGGGCCTGTCCGTGCCCCTGCATGCGGAAAAACAGGTGATGCAGGCCATCGGCGCCATCTCCTCCATGGTCACGGTGCAGTCCGATATCGGCGGCGGCGCCGGCGACGCGGAAGCGATCACGGCCGACCACCGCCTGCACGTGCACCTGCTGCCCTACCAGCAAGGCCTGAAAATGCAGATCTTGGTCCGCCCGCTGCTCGACAACGGCGCCTATTACGCGCCCGGCAGCGGCGCCGAAAGCGTGTTTGCCGACGTGGCGGGCCGGGCCGTGCAGGCGCGGCGCGACCTGAATGCGGAACGCGAAGCGCAGCGTCAGCTCATCGGGAAATGTCTGGTGCTGGAAGAGGCGGAAGAAGAGCATGGCGAGTGGCTGCTGGGCCAGCCTGCGCTGGGCTTGCAATTGCTGGTGGAGCTGCAGGCGCTCGATCCCGCCGGCATGGTATTGGCGTGGCCGGAAGGCGAAACCATGCGCGTGTCGAAACGCATCGACAGCGGCCAGATGCGCCTGAACATCAAGAGCGAAAAAGACTGGTTTGCCGCCAGCGGCGAAGTGCAGATCGACGAAGACAAGGTGATGGATTTGCGCGCCCTGCTCGATTTGATGCAGAACAATAAAAGCCGCTTCGTGGCCTTGGGCGACAACCAGTTCCTGGCGCTCAGCGACGAATTGCACCGTCGGCTGTCCGAGCTGGCCGCGTATGGCGAAGCACATGCCGATGGCGTGCACATCCACCCACTGGCCGCCTTCGCGCTGGAAGAGCTGGCCAACGATGCGGGCGGCGTGAAGGCCGACAAATTGTGGCGCGAACACTTGCTGCGCCTGCGCGCCCTCGACGATTATCAAACGCAGCTGCCCAGCACCTTGCAGGCGGACTTGCGCGACTACCAGCTGGCCGGCTACGAATGGCTGGCGCGCCTGGCGCACTGGGGCGTGGGCGCCTGCCTGGCCGACGACATGGGCTTAGGTAAAACCTTGCAGGCGCTGGCCCTGATCCTGGCGCGCGCGCCCAACGGCCCCACCCTCGTCGTCGCCCCCACGTCCGTGTGCATGAACTGGATCAGTGAAGCGCAGCGCTTCGCGCCCACCTTGAACATCAAACTGTTCGGCAGCGGCGACCGTGCCGACATGCTCGACACCCTGCAGCCCTTCGACGTGGTGGTGGCCAGCTACGGCTTGCTGCAGCAGGAAGCCACTATGTTTGCCGGCGTGCGCTGGCATACGATCGTGCTCGACGAAGCGCAAGCGATCAAGAATGGCGCCACCAAGCGCTCGCAAGCCGTGATGGCCCTGCAAGGCGATTTCCGCATGGTGGCCAGCGGCACGCCGCTGGAAAACCACCTGGGCGAACTGTGGAATCTGTTCCGCTTCATCAATCCCGGTTTGCTGGGCACCCTCGACCAGTTTAATTTGCGCTTCGCCGGTCCCATTGAGAAAGATCAGGATAAACGGGCGGCGGCCGGCGCGCGCCTGCGGCTGCGCCGCCTGATCGCGCCCTTCATCCTGCGCCGCACGAAGACGCAAGTGCTGTCGGAATTGCCGTCGCGCACGGAAATCGTGCTGGAGGTGGAATTGTCGCCGCAGGAAACGGCCCTGTACGAATCCTTGCGCCGCGAAGCGCTGGAAAAGCTGGCCATGGTGGAAGGGCCGGCGTCAAAAAAAGCCATCCAGATCCTGGCGGAAATCATGAAGCTGCGCCGCGCCTGCTGCAATCCGCAACTGGTGGCGCCCGAGCTGGGCCTGGCCAGCAGCAAGCTGGCCGCGTTCGCCCAGTTGCTGTCGGGCTTGCTGGAAAACCGCCACAAGGTGCTCGTCTTCAGCCAGTTCGTCGACCATCTGACCCTCATTCGCCAGCACCTGGAGCAGCATGGCGTCAGTTACCAGTATCTCGACGGCAGCACGCCGATGCAGGAGCGCAAGCGCCGCGTGGATGCTTTCCAGGCAGGCGAAGGCGATGTCTTCCTGATCAGCCTGAAGGCGGGCGGCATGGGCATCAACCTGACGGCGGCCGATTACGTGATCCACATGGACCCGTGGTGGAATCCGGCCGTGGAAGACCAGGCATCGGACCGCGCCCACCGCATGGGGCAATTGCGTCCCGTCACCATTTACCGGCTGGTGGCGAAACACACGATCGAGGAAGGCATCGTCGAATTGCACCAGCACAAGCGCGACCTGGCCGACAGTTTATTAGAAGGCAGCGACGCGGCCGCGCGCATGTCGGCCAATGACATGCTGGGCATGCTCCAAGAGGGGTTGAAAAAATGAACGGCGAAGCCGCGTTCCATGCGATGATCCATTTTCCCTGTTGCTCTCCCACGCCATGACCGACTATATCGCCACCAGCGCCGGCCAGCGCGCCACCTTTTTGTGCGGCAAATCCTGGACCGCCTACGTCAGCACTTTCATGATTGCCGTGCTGCTGTTTTTTGCCGCCCTGCCGCTGGCCTTCAAGTACAACGCGCGCGCCGCCTTCGTCGTGCTGATCGGCTCGGCCCTGATCGTCGGCTACCGCCTGCTGACGATACGCAGCTACCAACTGTACTACGACGAGGCGGGCGTGTGGCTGGCCTCAGGTATCTTGCCGTGGAAAAAGAAACTCACGGGCGTGAAATGGCGCGACATGGATGAAGCCGTCTATGAAACGAACTTCTGGAGCTGGCTGTTCCAGTCCTATACGGTGCGCGTCAGCCAGCGCTACACGCAAGATATCGAAATCCACGCCACCGGCATGGCGCGCGGCAAGGATGCCGTGGCGGCCATCAATGCGCACCATCAGGAACTGCTGCGCGACAGCGCCATCGTCGTCTAGCGTCGCGCGCTCCGGCGCAAAAAACTGCGCAGCGACGGCAATTAATGCTAATCTTTGGGCCACCCAGGTAAGCAAGGCCAACCTTTCAATAGTTGTTTGTTACTTGTATTATCAGTTTATTATTCTCTGATGAGGACAAACGGCAAAATATTCAAGAGATAAACTATGCTGATAAAAAATAAAGTTGCGCTCGCCGCATTGATGATGGCATTTACCCTGACACCGGCCAGCGCCGCCAAGAAGCCGCAGAAAAACGGCAAGGCCAGCACCAGCAGCAGCAAGAAAAAAACCGTCGCCAAGAAGGCGGCCGTCGTCAGCGCCGCCACGGCAGCCACGGTCGCGGCCGTCGCCAGCGAGAACAGCAGCGACCGTTCCATGAATAACCTCAGCGGCCAGTTCCTCACGGCCCTGTGGCGCCTGGATCCGGAAAGCGCGATTTCCGTCGGCAAGTACGATGGCGCCGCCAACCTGAGCATTCCCGACGCGGCCAGCCGCCAGAAGCAACTGGCTTTCATCGAAGAATGGCTGGGCAAGTTCGGCAAGCTGAATGCCAGCAAAATGTCGGACAAGCAACGTACCGACCTGGCCTTGCTGACGAATAAACTGCAATCGGACCGCTGGTACCTGACCACCTTCCGCGAATTCGAATGGAATCCCGCCCAGTACAACGTGGCCGGTTCCATCGACTTCATCCTGAACACGGAATACGCGGCCCAGCCGCAGCGCCTGCGCACCTTGCTCAAGCGCATCGCCACCGTGCCGCAATACTATGCGGCCGCGCGCGCCAGCATCGTCAATCCCACGCGCGAACACACGCAGCTGGCCATCGCCCAGAGCGCAGGCGTGCTCAGCGTGCTCGATGACTTGAACAAGACGGCACAGGGCTCGATCCTGACGCCGACGGAAAAACAGCTGTACAACGCGCGCATCGCCGCGGCCCGCACGGCCGTGCAAGGCTACGCGGCCTGGCTGACGGAACAGGATGCCGCGCTGGCGCAGAACGGCAACGCGCGCTCCTTCCGCATCGGCAAGGAGCTGTACGAACAGAAATTTGCCTACGATATCCAGGCCAGCGTGAGCGCCGAACAGATGTACCAGAAGGCCCTGGCCGCGCGCGAAAAGTTGCTTGAGCACATGGACAGCCTGTCCGACGAGCTGTGGGCGAAAACCATGGGCGCCACGGCCAAGCCGGCGGACCGCACGGCGAAGATCGGCATGGTGATCGACAAGCTCTCCAGCAACCACGTGGCGGCCGCCGATTTCGTGCCGGAAATCCGTCGCCAGATTCCCGAGCTGCAGGCATGGGTGACCAGCCACAACCTGCTGACGATGGATCCGAAAAAGCCCCTGGTCGTGCGTGAAACGCCCGCCTACCAGCGTGGCGTGGCCGGCGCCAGCATCGAAGCGCCCGGCCCGTACCGTCCGCAGGACCGCACCTATTACAACGTGACGCCGCTCGACGGCGAAACGCCGGAACAGGCGGAAAGCAGCTTGCGCGAATACAACCACTGGATCTTGCAGATCCTGAATATCCACGAAGCCATTCCCGGCCACTACACGCAGCTCGTGTACGCCAACAAGTCGCCCTCGCTGGTCAAGTCCATCTTCGGCAACGGCGCCATGATCGAAGGCTGGGCCGTGTATGGCGAACGCATGATGCTCGAATCGGGCTATGGCAATAACGCGCCGGAAATGTGGCTGATGTATTCGAAGTGGAACTTGCGCAGCGTCACCAACACCATCCTCGACTACAGCGTGCACGTGCTGGGCATGACGGAAGCACAGGCGCTCGACCTGCTGACCCGCCAGGCTTTCCAGACCCAGCGTGAAGCCAAGGAAAAATGGCGCCGCGTGCAGCTGAGTTCGGTGCAACTGACCAGCTATTTCAGCGGCTACAGCGAAATCATGGACTTGCGCGAACAACGCAAGCTGGCGCTGGGCAACAAGTTCGTGCTGAAAGATTTCCACGAGCAATTCCTCAGCTACGGCAGTGCCCCCGTGAAAGTCATCAAGGAACTGATGAATTAACTCGTACGCATCCTTTCCTTGCAAGGGGCGCCGCGGCGCCCTTTTTGCATGCGTTTGCGCTGCCGCAAAGCACCGGCGTGCCGGTCCACTAAGCTCATGGGAAGGCAGGCGCCATCGTACTCCTCACTGGCAATTGCCGATTTTCCTGCTAGGCTGGATATCAGGAGCGTCCATGCATATGCCCATCCAGTTCGACACCCTCGATGACGCCAAACGCTTCGCCTCGGCCGGCGTGCCCACGCAGCAGGCGGAAGCCCATACCACGGCGCTGGGTGAAGTACTGGGTTCGGCCGTGGTCGTGCATGGCGAGCTGGCGGCGCTGGAGCGCAATCTGCTGGGGGAAATCAAGCTGGTGGCGCAAAATGTCGATGCCAGAGTGGATGCGCTGGAACTGAAATTCGATACCAAAATAGATGCCCTGGAGCAAAAATTCGACGCCCGCCTGGAACGCCTGGACTTGCGCCATGGCGCCGACATGAAACACGTGTACTGGATGATGAGCACCCTGATCCTGCTCAACCTGGGCATCCTCAGCAAACTGATGCTGCAGTAAGCATTCACCAACTTCCCTGATGATAAAAAAGCCGCTGCTCCCGAAGGAGGTCAGCGGCTTTTGCTTGCCAGTATTGTAGACCGTCTAGGACGCTTCTTCCGGCGCCTGGGTTGCCTTGACGAAGATCGGTGCCACCAGCAGGCCCAGCTCGAACAACAGGCACATCGGGATGGCCAGCGAGAACTGACTGACCACGTCCGGCGGCGTGACGATGGCGGCAATCACGAAGGCGCCGACGATGATGTAGGGACGCACTTCCTTGAGTTTCGCGATAGAAACCAGCCCCATGCGCACGAGGATCACCACCACCACGGGCACTTCGAAGGTGGCGCCAAAGGCCAGGCACATCGACATGACGAAATCGAGGTAGTTTTCGATATCGGGCGTTACCGCGATCGACGATGGCGAAAAGTCGCTGATGAAGTGGAAGACGCGGCCAAACACAAAGAAATAGCAGAAGGCCACGCCGGCGATGAACAGCAGGGACGACGAAATGACCAGCGGCGCGATCAGGCGCTTTTCATGCGTGTACAGGCCGGGGGCAATAAACGCCCACATCTGGTACAGCACCCAGGGCAAGGCGACGATGAAGGCGATCACCAGGGTCACTTTCATCGGCACCAGGAACGGCGAGATGACGCCGGTGGCGATCATTTTCGAGCCGGCCGGCAGCGAGGCGATCATCGGCGCCGCAATAAAATCGTAGATATGCGAAGGGCCGGGCCAGTAGAACAGCACGGCGCAGACGATGGCGATGCCGATCGAGGCCTTGACCAGGCGGTTGCGCAGCTCGACCAGATGCGAGATAAAAGTTTCTTCCACCGGGGATTTGCTACTCATGAGTAAAAGGAGGAGGAACTGGCGCGCGGACGGAAGCGCGCCACGCGGGCGGCGGCCGATTGCACGTGCAGCTTGCCGCCATGGCGCTGCTTGTACCAGCCAGGGATGGCGGAATTGCGCACCAGCTTCTTGCGGCGGAATTCGCGCGCCTTGCGGGCCAGGTCATCGTTGGTGGCGCGCAGCATGGCTTCATGGGCATCGTGATGCCCCTCATACGAGCTGGCATCGCCGCGCCAGGCGTTTTCCACCTCGGCCAGGTTGCCGGAAATCGAGTTTTCCACGCCATGCATGGATTTCTCCACGCTTTGCTTGACGGAATGGGCCGCATCCTGCACTTCCTTCTGCAGGTTTTTCAGCTCTTCCATTTCAATTTCGCGCGACACTTCGGATTTCACCTGGTTCAGGTAGCGTTGCGCGCGGCCATACAGGGTACCGGCCATGCGCGCCACTCTCGGCAACTTTTCAGGGCCGATGACTATCAACGCAACCACGCCGATGATGGCGATTTTAGAGAGACCGAGATCGATCATAAGCGGACAAGGGCTGTTACCGGACGAGGCAAGCGCCCCGCCACGCTATCAGAACTTGCTTTTCTCTTTCGTTTCGACGTCGATGGTGCTTTTGTCGGCCACTTGCGATGGCGCAGCAGGAGGGGTATTGGCTGCCGGAGCGTCATCTTCGCCCTTGACGCCATCCTTGAAGCCTTTGACGGCCTTGCCGATATCACCGCCGATATTGCCCAGTTTCTTGGTGCCGAAGACCAGCATCACAATGACCAGAACGATCACCCAGTGCCAAATACTCAATGAACCCATCACATTCTCCTTGCGGGACGGTGCCCGAATAGCGTCGACCAATGCCGGTAGTATACACGTGAACCCGGCGCGCAGCGAAATCAGTGTTGACCGCGCCAGGGGCGGGGACCGCCGTACACATGCATGTGCAGGTGATACACCTCTTGCCCGCCGTTCGGGCCGCTGTTGATCATGGTCTTGAAGCCGCCGGCAGGCGTGCCATCGGCGTCATACGTGACGGCGCAGCCGAACTCGGCAGCGAGCTTCGGCGCCAGGCGCAGCAGCTTGCCCAGCATGTCCGTATGGCTGTCGTCGCAATCGGACAGGCTGGCCACGTGGCGCTTCGGGATCAACAGCAGGTGCACGGGGGCGGCCGGGTTGATGTCCTTGAAGGCCAGCAAGTCCTCGTCCTCATACACGATGGACGAAGGAATTTGTTTTGCAGCAATCTTGCAAAAAATACAGTTATCCACGCACGCTCCAGTAGGTCATTGTTTGTCTGTTTCGCCGGCGTCGCGCAACTCATCCTTGCGTGCCGCCTTTTCTTCCAGGCCGGACAGGCCTTCGCGGCGCGCCAGCTCGTCGAGCACCTGCTGCGGCGTCAGGTCGAACTGCGCCAGCATCACCAAGCTGTGAAACCACAGGTCGGCGCATTCGTACAGGACCTTCGACGGGTCGTTGTCGCGGCGCGCATCCTTGGCGGCCATCACCGTTTCCGTGGCCTCTTCGCCGATTTTTTTCAAAATCGCATCGTCGCCCTTGGCAAACAGGCGCGCGACATACGAGGTGGCGGGGTCGCCGCCGTTGGCCAGCTTGCGCGATTCGATCACGGCGGCCAGGCGCTTCAGGGTTTCACTCATTTGCTCTTGCTTTCCGCGTAAATCGTCTCAGGGTCTTTCAGGACGGGGTCGGTGACTTGCCATTCACCCGTTTTCTCGTCGCCTTCGAATTTCTGGAAGAAGCACGAATGGCGGCCCGTATGGCAGGCGATGCCGCCCGCTTGCTCGATTTTCAGCAAGACCACGTCTTCGTCGCAATCGAGGCGGATTTCCAGCACCTTTTGCGTGTGGCCGGACTCTTCGCCCTTGTGCCACAGTTTCTTGCGCGAACGGCTCCAGTATACGGCTTCGCCCAGCTCCACCGTGCGCGCCAGCGCGTCGCGGTTCATCCAGGCGAACATCAGCACGTCATTGCTGCCCGCTTCCTGCGCAATCACGGGCACCAGGCCGTGCTCGTCCCATTTGACCTTTTTCAGCCACTTGGCATTGCTTGCTACGATGGTTCCGTTTTGCATGTTCTTCTATCCTGCCTATATTTACTGCTGATATTTACGCCAGACGCATGGGAATGCCCTGCTGCGCCATGAACCGCTTGGCTTCCTGCACCGTGTGCTGGCCATAATGGAAGATGCTGGCGGCCAGCACGGCGTCCGCGCGGCCCACCTTGATGCCATCGACCAGGTCCTGCAAGCCGCCCACGCCGCCCGAGGCGATCACGGGAATGCTGACGGCGTCGGACACGCCGCGCGTCAGGCCCAAGTCGAAGCCGACCTTGGTGCCGTCGCGGTCCATGCTGGTGAGCAATATCTCTCCGGCGCCCAGGCTTTCCATTTTACGCGCCCATTCGAAGGCGTCCAGGCCGGTGGCCGTGCGCCCGCCATGGGTAAACACTTCCCACTTGCCGGGCGACACTTGCTTGGCGTCGATGGCGACGACGATGCATTGCGAGCCGTGCTTTTGCGACGCCTCGTACACGAGTTGCGGATTCGTCACGGCCGAGGTGTTGATGCTGACCTTGTCGGCGCCCGCGTTGAGCAGCCTGCGCACGTCTTCCACCACGCGCACGCCACCGCCCACGGTCAGCGGAATGAACACTTGCGACGCGACGGCTTCGATGATGTCGAAGATCAGGCCACGGTTGTCGCTGGACGCGGTAATGTCGAGGAAAGTGATTTCGTCGGCGCCCTGCTCATCATAGCGGCGGGCAATTTCCACCGGATCGCCGGCGTCGCGCAATTCCGTGAAATTGACGCCTTTGACGACGCGGCCATTGGTCACGTCGAGGCAGGGGATGATACGTTTTGCAAGCATGATGGTATCCAGATTGTCGCCAGGCCGGGCATGCACGCGCACACCCGGCCGGGCAGGCTTAAACGGCGGCGTCGGTCAGTTCGTCGGCGCGTTCCTGCGCCTGCGCCAGGTCGATCGTGCCTTCATAGATGGAACGGCCGCAGATCACGCCTTCGATACCTTCGGCCTGGACCGCGCACAGCGCTTCCACGTCGCCGATATTGTGCAGGCCGCCCGAGGCGATGACGGGGATCTTGACGGCTTGCGCCAGCTTGACGGTGGCGTCGATATTGATGCCGCCCATCATGCCGTCGCGGCCGATGTCCGTGTAGATGATCGATTCGACGCCGTAGGCTTCGAATTTTTTCGCCAGATCGATCACTTCGTGGCCCGACATCTTGCTCCAGCCATCCGTTGCCACTTTGCCATCTTTGGCATCGAGGCCGACGATGATGTGGCCCGGGAAGGCGCCGCAGGCGTCGTGCAGGAAGCCGGGGCTTTTCACGGCCGCCGTGCCGATGATGATGTAGGTGATGCCGGCGTCGAGGTAGCGCTCGATGGTGTCGAGGTCACGGATGCCGCCGCCCAGCTGCACGGGGATTTCCTCGATGTCATTTTCCACGGCGAAATCTTGCACCGCCTTCAGGATGGCCTTGACGGCGCCTTCGTTCTTCGGCTTGCCGGCAAAAGCGCCATTCAGGTCGACCAAATGCAGCCGGCGCGCGCCTTGCATCAGCCAATGGCGGGCCATCTCGGCCGGGTCTTCGGAAAATACGGTGGCAAGTTCCATATCGCCTTGTTTCAGGCGTACGCAGTGACCGTCTTTCAGGTCGATGGCGGGAATAAGCAGCATGGTCAGTGTGGTCTAGAGTGAGTGAGAGGCGGAAAAAAAGCCGGAGAGCTAACGTTAAGGTTGCCAGTGAACGAAGTTCTTGTACAGCTGCAAGCCAGCGGCAGCGCTTTTTTCAGGGTGAAACTGTGTCGCGAAAATATTATCACGGGCGACGGCGCAGGCGAACGGCGCGCCATAGACAGTCTCGCCCACCGTGTGCGCCGCCTCTTGAGGTTGAGCAAAATAACTGTGCACAAAGTAAAAATACGCGTTGTCGGCGATGCCATCCCACATGACATGGGACGCCGTTTGCCGCACCTGGTTCCAGCCCATTTGCGGCACCTTGAAGCGCGAGCCGTCTTCCTGCAACTGGCCGTCGAGCTGGAAGCGCACGACTTTGCCTGGCAGCAAGCCCAGACCGGCCGCATTGCCCTCTTCGCTGCCGTCGAACAGCATTTGCTCGCCGATGCACACGCCCAGCACGGGCTTGCTGTCGGCGGCGCGCAGCAGCGCCTCCAGTACGCCTGATTCGCGCAGGCTGCGCATGCAGTCGGGCATGGCGCCCTGGCCCGGCAAGACGATGCGGTCGGCGCTGTCGATGTCTTGCGCCAGTCCGGAAATGCGCACGTCGGCTTCCGGCGCTACGGCACGCAAGGCCTGCGCCACCGAGCGCAAATTACCCATGCCGTAATCCACCACCACAATTTTATTCATGTTTGATCTCGGAATCTACAGTGGTTCGCGGGCGCTTACAGGCTGCCCTTGGTCGATGGAATGATGCCGGCCGCGCGCTCGTCGAGCTCGGCAGCCATGCGCAGCGCGCGGCCAAAGGCCTTGAACACGGTTTCGCACTGATGGTGGGCATTCGTGCCTCGCAAGTTGTCGATATGCAATGTCACGCCCGCATGGTTGACGAAGCCGCGGAAAAATTCCAGGGTCAGGTCGACGTCGAAGCCGGCGATCATGGCGCGCGTAAACGGGATGTGGTATTCGATGCCCGGGCGGCCCGAGAAATCGAGCACCACGCGCGACAGCGCCTCGTCCAGCGGCACATACGCGTGACCGTAGCGGCGGATGCCCTTCTTGTCGCCGATAGCCTTGGCCACGGCCATGCCCAAGGTGATGCCCACGTCTTCCACCGTATGGTGATTGTCGATATGCACGTCGCCCGTCGCTTCGATATCCAGGTCGATCAAGCCGTGGCGGGCGATCTGGTCCAGCATATGGTCGAGGAAGGGCACACCGGTGTTCAGCTTTTGCTGGCCCGTGCCATCCAGGTTGAGGGCGACGCGAACTTGCGTCTCATTGGTGTTGCGCGTGATTTCTGCGGTGCGGTTCATGGGAGGCTCTGGCGATAGGCTAAACGAGGGATGCCTTGAAGGCATCGTAAAAAAGGGAATTTTCTTCCGGGGTGCTGACGCTGATGCGCAGGCAATTGGCCAGCGCAGCATGCATTTTACTCATATTTTTAATTAAAACCCTGCGGGCAAGCAGTTTTGCGCAAACATCGTCGGAATCAGCCACACGAATCAGAAGAAAATTTGCCTTCGAGGGGAAGACCGTTACGCCCGGCAATTCCGCCAGACGCAGCGCCAGATCGTCGCGCGCTCTGTTGAGCAAATCCGCCTGGGCATTCAACACATCGAGGTGTTCGAGCGCGAATTCGGCCGCCGCCTGGGTCAGCACGTTCACATTGTACGGCGGGCGCACTTTTTCAAATTGCGCCAGCAGGGCCGGCGCGGCCGACATGTAGCCGAGGCGGATGCCGGCCAGGCCCAGTTTCGACACGGTGCGCATCACTACCAGGTTTTCGAACTCGGGCAGGCGGCCCATGAAGCTGTGCTGCGCGAACGGTTCATACGCTTCGTCGACGACGGCGATGCCCGTGTCGCCGAGGGCCGCCAGGATGCGCTCGATGTCGGCAGTGGCAAACAGGTTGCCCGTCGGGTTGTTCGGATAGGCGAGGAAGACCAGCGCCGGGCGATGCTGTTCGATCGCCGCCAGCATGGCCGGCATGTCCAGGCTGAAGTCCGCCTGCAAAGGCACGCCGACAAAATCCATGCCGGCAAACTGCGCCGAGCGCGCATACATGACGAAGGCCGGCACGGGCGCCAGCAGCACGGCGCGCTGGCCCGGCTCCTGGTGGGCACACGCCATGGCCAGGATGGAAATCAGTTCATCGGAGCCATTGCCCAGCATGACGTCGTAACCGGCGGGCACGCCGAGTCTGGCGCAAATGGCCGCCTGCAGGCTGGCGTAGGACGGCGGATAGCGGTTCAGCGCCACGCCGGCCAGGCGCGCGCCCAGCTCCTCGCGCAGCTGCGGCGGCAGCGGATACGGATTTTCCATCGCATCGAGTTTGATGTAACCGCTGGCATCGGCTACCTGGTAGCTTTTGACGGCTCGCACATCGGAGCGCACGGTATTGCTGATTAACTGATCGAGGAAAGACATGCTGCAAACACTCCTGATGAAATTAAATGACGACGTCTTCCGGCACTGCGGCGCTGCGCGCCTTGCGGGCCGGTACTTTTTTCACGGCGGGCGGCTTTTTCACGGCAGCCGGCTTCTTGGCAGCCGCCGGTTTCTTTGCTGCCGCCCTGGCGGGCTTGTGCACGGCCAATGTGGCCGGTGCGGCCAGCTCCTGCGTCAGCGCCGCCAGCCGTTGTTCGATGATGGCGCAGTAATCGGGATTCAATTCAAAGCCGACGAAATCGCGCCCGCAGCGCTTGGCCGCCAGGGCCGTGGTGCCGCTGCCCATGAACAGGTCGAGCACCACGCCGCCGGGCGGGCACGAAGCCTTGAGCATGCGCTCGATGATTTCGAGCGGCTTTTGCGTCGGGTGGTCGGCCCGCTCCGGATGTTCCTTGTGCAGGCGCGACACGCTCCACAAGTCTTTCGGGTTGTAGCCCACTTCCAGCCATTTCGCGCCGATGAAGATCGAGCGCGAACGGGCTTTCTTGGTAGCCGCGTCGTAGGCGATGCGCACCGCGTCAAGGTCGAAGTAGTAATCCTTGCGCTTGACGAAGAAGCCGATGGTGTCGTGCACCGATGAAAAGCTGCGCACGCTGCCGCCCATGGACGGCACGCGGCGGTCCCAGATGATTTCATTCATCATCGCCATGCGCTGCTTCAGCATGACGAAGATCTCCGGCGAATAGCGCCAGGTCAGAAAGATGTACAGGCTGCCGTTGGCCTTCAGCTTGGGCAGCGCCGCATCGATCCACTGTTCCGTCCAGCGCAGGTAGTCGGCCACCGACTGCTGGTCCGAGGCATTGCCGTAATCCTTGCCCAGGTTGTACGGCGGATCCGTCAGGATCAGGTCCACCGAGCCATCGGGAATGCGCGCCAGCCCCGCCAGCGCATCTTCGCAATAGACCCGGTTGACCCAGTCCGGCTGCTCCGCCAACTTCGTCATGGCTGCGGCTTCAGGCGCAGTTCGGCGCTGCGCGCGTGCGCCTGCAAGCCTTCGCCATACGCCAGCGTTGCGGCGACACGGCCCAGGGTTTGCGCGCCCGCTTCACTGACGTAAATGATGGAGGAGCGCTTCTGGAAGTCGTACACGCCCAGCGGCGACGAAAAGCGCGCCGTGCGCGACGTTGGCAGCACGTGATTGGGACCGCAGCAATAGTCGCCCAGCGACTCGGACGAAAAGCGGCCCAGGAACATGGCGCCCGCGTGGCGGATCTGCTCGGCCCACTGCTGCGGGTTGTCCGCCGAGATTTCCAGGTGTTCCGCGGCGATGCTGTTGGCGATCTCGCACGCTTCTTCCATGCTGCGCACCTTGATCAGCGCGCCCCTGTCCTGCAGCGAGGTGCTGATGGTGGCCTGGCGCGGCATCGTCGGCAGCAGCTTGGCGATGCTCTCTTCGACTTGCGCGATGTAATCGGCGTCCGGGCACAGCAGAATCGCCTGCGCCAGTTCGTCGTGCTCGGCCTGCGAAAACAGGTCCATCGCCACCCAGTCGGGGTCCGTCGTGCCGTCGCACAGCACGAGAATTTCCGACGGCCCGGCGATCATGTCGATGCCGACGATACCGAACACGCGGCGCTTGGCGGCAGCCACATAGGCGTTGCCGGGGCCGACGATCTTATCCACGGCGGCGATCGTCTGCGTGCCATACGCCAGCGCGCCGACAGCTTGCGCGCCGCCGATGGTGATCACGCGCGTCACGCCGGCGATTGCGGCGGCGGCCAGCACCATCTGGTTTTTCACGCCATCGGGCGTCGGCACCACCATGATGATCTCGCCCACGCCCGCCACGTGCGCGGGAATAGCGTTCATCAGCACGGACGATGGATACGCTGCCTTGCCGCCCGGGACGTAGATGCCGACCCGGTCCAGCGGCGTGATCTTCTGTCCCAGCACAGTGCCATCGGGCTCGGTGTAGCTAAAGCCGCGCAATTCCTCGCGCTGGCGTTCGTGGAAGGCGCGGATGCGCTGCGCGGCGATCTGCAGCGCCTCGCGCTGGGCCGACGGCAAGCCGTTCAGGGCTGCCTGCAATTCGGCTTGCGAAATATCAAACGCCGCCATTTCCGCCGCGCCGCCATGCGGGATGCGGTCGAAAAGGTTGGTGTATTCCAGTACGGCGGCATCGCCGCGCGTTTTCACATCGGCCAGGATTTTTGCGACCGACGTTTCAATCGCTGCATCGGTGCCCGCCTCGAACGCCAGCAAGGTGTCGAGCGATTGTTGGAAACCATCCTGGCTTGAATCGAGCTTGCGTATCTGTATCGGCATAATCGGCTTTCTGCTACTGAATAAGTCTAGGCTTGCGAATTAGTTTGCGAAGCGCGTTCAAACGCCTCGATGATCGGCTGCAAGCGCTCGCGCTTGAGCTTGAGCGCAGCCTGGTTGACCACCAGGCGCGACGAAATTTCCATGATGTGCTCGACCTCGACGAGGTTGTTCGCGCGCAAAGTGCTGCCCGTGCTGACCAGGTCGACGATGGCGTCGGACAGGCCGACCAGCGGCGCCAGCTCCATCGAGCCATACAGCTTGATCAGGTCGACGTGCACGCCCTTGGCGGCGAAATGCTCGCGCGCCGTGTGCACGAACTTGGTGGCCACGCGCAAGCGCGCGCCCTGGTGCACGGCCTTTTCATAGTCAAAACCGGCCTGCACCGCCACCGACATGCGGCAGGCGGCGATATTCAGGTCGATCGGCTGGTACAGGCCTTCGCCGCCGTGTTCGAGCAAGACATCCTTGCCCGCCACGCCGAAATCGGCCGCGCCGTACTGCACGTAGGTCGGCACGTCGCTGGCGCGCACGATGATGACGCGCACGTTCGGATCGTTGGTGGCCAAAATCAGCTTGCGCGAAGTCTCCGGGTTTTCCAGCACCTTGATGCCGGCCGCTTCCAGCAGCGGCATGGTGTCCTCAAAAATGCGGCCCTTCGAGAGCGCCAGGATCAGCTGGGAGCTGTCACCGTTGTTCGATCCGTTCATGCTCGTTCCTTTTCTTGTTTTTACTTGATGCGCACGATGTTCGCGCCGACGGCCGACAATTTCACTTCCATGCGGTCGTAGCCGCGGTCGAGGTGATAGATGCGGTCGATCAGCGTTTCGCCATCGGCGGCCAGGGCCGCGATCACCAGCGACGCCGAAGCGCGCAGGTCGGTCGCCATCACGGGCGCGCCGCGCAGCTGCTTGACGCCGGCGATGATGGCCGTGTTGCCTTCGATGGTGACGTCGGCGCCCAGGCGGTTCATTTCCTGCACGTGCATGAAGCGGTTCTCGAAAATCGTCTCGGTGACGCGGCTGGCACCATTCGCGATGGTGTTCACGGCCATGAACTGCGCCTGCATGTCGGTCGGGAAGCCCGGGTATTCCGTGGTGCGGAAGCTGACAGGGTTCGGACGGGCCGACATCTCGGCGCGGATCCAGTCGGCGCCGAAGGTCATCGTCAGGCCCATGGCGCGCAGCTTGTCGAGCGCCGCGTCGAGGATATCGGTGCGCACGTTGCGCAGGGTGATATCGCCGCCCGTGGCCGCCACGGCGCACAGGAAGGTGCCCGTTTCGATACGGTCGGCGATCACCGCGTGCGAGGCGCCGTGCAGGGCGTCCACGCCCTGGATCACCAGGCGACTGGTGCCGATGCCGTCGATCTTCGCGCCCATGGCCACCAGCAGGTGCGCCAGGTCGGTTACTTCCGGTTCGCAGGCGGCGTTTTCCAGGATGGTCTCGCCTTCGGCCAGGGTCGCGGCCATCAGCAGATTCTCGGTGCCGGTGACGGTGATCATGTCGGTGACGATGCGCGCGCCTTTCAGCTTGGCGCACTTGGCGTAGATGTAACCCGCTTCGATGCGGATCTCGGCGCCCAGCGCCTCCAGGCCCTTGATATGCTGGTCGACGGGACGCGAACCGATGGCGCAGCCGCCCGGCAAGGACACCTTGGCTTCGCCGAAGCGCGCCAGCAGGGGGCCGAGCACGAGGATCGAGGCGCGCATGGTTTTCACCAGTTCGTACGGCGCTTCCAGGGTATCGATGGCGCTGCCGTTGAGGAGCACGCGGTCGCCGTCCTGCTGCACTTTCAGGCCCGTCTGGCCCAGCAGTTTCAACATGGTGGCCACGTCGTGCAGATGCGGCACGTTCGTCAGGTCCAGGTCGCCCGCGGTCAGCAGACCCGCGCACAGGATGGGCAGGGCGGCGTTCTTCGCGCCGGAGATGGCGATGTCGCCGTTCAGGCGGTTGCCGCCGTTGATGAGGAGCTTGTCCATGTGCTTATCCTTGGAATTCTTCAGGTGTCAGGGTTTTCATCGACAGCGCGTGGATTTCTTCGCGCATGCGGTCGCCCAGCGCCGCGTAGACGATCTGGTGGCGCTGGATCAGACGCTTGCCGGCAAACGCGGGCGAAACGATCACGGCCTGGAAGTGTTGGCCATCGCCCTCCACTTCGAGGTGCGTGCATTCGAGGCCGGCCGACAGGTAGCCGTGGATCAGTTCTGGAGTGGTGGTCACGATAAGTCCTTGATATTGAATAATGTAGTGATGTGATATGCCGCAATTAGTGGCGCAAACGATAGCCGCTCTTCAGCAGGCGAATCGATGCCAGCGCCAGGATCACGAGGAAGCCGGCGACGATGGAAAGACTGAGCCACGGGCTGACGTCGGACACGCCGAAGAAGCCGTAGCGGAAGCCGTCGATCATGTAGAAGAAGGGATTCAAATGCGACACCGTCTGCCAGAACGGCGGCAGCGAATGGATCGAATAGAACACGCCCGACAAAAAGGTGGCCGGCATGATCAGGAAGTTCTGGAAGGCGGCCAGCTGGTCGAATTTTTCAGCCCAGATGCCGGCGATCAAGCCCATGGTGCCCAGCATGGCGGCGCCCAGGAAGGCGAAGACGACGATCCACAGCGGCGCGACAAACGACAGGTCGGCGAACCAGCAAGTGATGGCGAAGACGCCAAAGCCCACGGCCAGGCCGCGCGCGACGGAAGCGAGTACATACGCCGAGAAGATTTCCCAGTGCGACAGGGGCGTGAGCAGCACGAACACCAGGTTGCCCGTGATCTTGGACTGGATCAGCGAGGACGAGGAATTGGCGAACGCGTTTTGCAGCACGCTCATCATCACCAGGCCGGGAATCAGAAAGGCCGTGTAGCTGACGCCGGGACTCGGCTCCACGCGGCCGTCGAGCACATGGCCGAACACCAGCAGGTACAGCATCGACGTGAGCACGGGCGCGGCCACGGTTTGCGTCGCCACTTTCCAGAAGCGCAGCGTCTCTTTGTAGACGAGGGTGCGAAATCCTGTCGAAATCATACGGTACCTTTATCCATGATCTGCAAGAAGATATCTTCCAGGTCGGCTTGTTGCAATTGCATTTCATCGATCTCGGCGCCCGCTTCGCGCAGGCGGGCGAGGATTTTCTCGACTTCGCTGTATTCGTTGACGCGCAGGCTGAACTTGTTCGGCGCCTGCTGTTCTTCCGGGTGCAGCACCAGGTGCTGCAGGTCGGCCGGCAGGGCGCCGTGTTTCAGGTGCACCTGCAGCTGCGAGCCGGCGATGCGACGGATCAGGGCCGACATGGTGTCGAGCGCCACCACCTTGCCGGTTTTCAGCATGGCGACGCGCTGGCACATGGCCTGCGCCTCTTCCAGGTAGTGGGTGGTCAGGACGACCGTGTGGCCGCCTTCTCGGTTCAGGCGCGAAATGAACTTCCACAGGGTCTGGCGCAGTTCCACGTCGACGCCGGCCGTCGGCTCATCGAGCACGATGACGGGCGGCTTGTGCACCAGCGCCTGGGCCACGAGCACGCGGCGCTTCATGCCGCCGGACAGCGCGCGCATATTCGTGTCGGCCTTGCCGGTGAGGTCGAGGTTTTCCATGACCTCGTCGATCCACTTGTCGTTGTTCGGCAGGCCGAAATAGCCGGACTGCAGGCGGAGGGTTTCGCGCACGGTGAAAAACGGGTCGAACACCAGTTCCTGCGGCACCACGCCCAGGTTGCGGCGCGCATTGCGGAAGTCCGTGACGACATCGTGGCCGTGGATCTTGACGGTGCCCGCGTCGGGGCGTATCAGGCCGGCGATGATGGAGATGAGGGTCGTCTTGCCGGCGCCATTCGGGCCGAGCAGGCCGAAAAATTCGCCTTCCTCGATGGCCAGCGACACGCCGCCCAGCGCCTTGAGCGATTTATAGCTCTTTTCTACATTCGTTATTTGAATTGCGGTCATGTGCTTGTTTCAAGTGTAATGCGTCTGGTGTGATGCGCCAGTTGCCGGAGACATCCAGGCCGGCAGGCCGGTGCAGGGCGCCGCCTTCAGGCGAGGACGGCGCAACAGTCAATTATAGTTGGAAAATTCGTGGAACACTTGGAGATCAATCCGGCGGCGCTGCTGGCCTGCCGGCTTGAAAGCTACTGCTGATGCGGGGAGTGGGACAGGATCAATGATGATGCAGGTCGGACGGGCTGCGTTCGGCGTGGCCGCCGGCGCTGGCGCAGTCGTCGGCGCTCAGGGTGCTCGAAACGAGCGAGCACACGCCATACAGCTTGGTGAGGTTTTTCAGGTTGTTCGGCAGGTTTTTCAGCTCCAGCACGCCGCCGGCATCCTGCGCGGCGCGTTGCCACGTCAGCATGACGGAGACGGCTGCCGAATCGACGGCCTTGACGTTGCGCAAGTCAAACTTCGTCTGCCCCGAGCGAATGGCGTCCAGACCCTGCTCCAATGCCGAAGTGGCATTGTGCACGGTCAGGGAAGTCAGGGACTGCAAGGTGTCGAGAGAGTCTGGCATGGCGTCGGGCTGCGCTGGTCTGGAACTGGGTCAGGAGCTATATGATAGCCGATTATTTGGCTTTGGCAGCGGGACGGCTGGCCAGGGCCTTGTTTTTCGCCGACAAGGTCTTGATCAGGCCATCGACGCCGCCCTTGCTGATCTCGCTGGCAAAGCTGCTTTTGTAGGTTTCCACCAGCCACGCGCCCAGCACGTTGATGTCATAGATCTTCCAGCCGGACGGGGTTTTCGCCACGCGGTAGTTCAGGGGCACGGGTTCGCCGCGCGCCACGTTCACTTGCGAGCGCACTTCCACTTCCGTGTCGCTAGGGTCGGCGCGCAGCGGCTTGAATTCCACGGTTTCGTTCTTGATCTGCGACAGGGCGCCCGAATACGTGTAGATCAGCAAGGTGCGAAATTCCGCGGCCAGCTGCTTTTGCTGGTCGGGCGTGGCATCGCGCCAGTGGCGGCCGGCGGCCAGGGCCGTCATGCGCTGGAAATCCACGTACGGCAAGATCTTGCTTTCCACCAATTCGGTGACGCGCTTGATATCGCCAGCCTGGATGGCCTTGTCGTTCTTGGCCGTGTCGATCACGTCCTGGCTGATGCGTTTGACCAATACGTCCGGCGCTTCCACGGCGGGGGCGGCCTGGACGGCGGTGGCAAAAGCGATGGTGGCCATCGCCAGCAGTTGTTTCATCAATTTCATGGTTCTACCTTTCATGGTGTTGCTATGCACCGGCTGGCGTTGATCGCAGCCGTGGTGTTCCTGTAGCGGAGTTTACTCCTGCGGCTTGGTCTCGGCGGCAACGGTATTGCTACCAGATGTTACGAGGTCCGCGGGTGTCACAACCGCGGCGGCCGTGGCCGCAGGGACGTCGCTGGCCGGTTGCGGTTTTGCCTCGTACTCCGGCTCATAATCGCTGGTGTCGTTTTTTGGCACTTTGCGGTCGCGGCGATCCGTATCGCCATCGAAAACCTTGCTTTCGCGCGCCTGCAGGAAGCCGTCGCGGATGAATTCATAACGGTCCAGCGCGGCCGCTTCCATCAGGTTGGTCGCGTCGAGCAGCGCGGCGCGCTTGTCGACCACGCGCGTCACCGTGCCGATATTGCGCACATTGACCGGATCCTTGTAGCGCCATGGGTCGCCCGTGATATCGAGCGGCAGGGCCACCGTGTCGCGCACGGTCGATGGGCCCAGCAGCGGCAGCATCACGTACGGACCAGGCTGGACGCCATACCAGCCCAGGGTCTGGCCAAAATCTTCGTTATGCTTGGGAATGCCCGCCTGCGACGCGATGTCGATCAAGCCGAGGATACCGAAAGTCGAGTTCATGCTGACGCGCACGACGTCTTGCAAGCCCGCCTCGCCCTTGCCTTGCAGCAAGTTGTTCACGGCGCTCCACACATCGGACAAGTTGCCGAAGAAGTTGCCCACGCCCGTTTGCACGAACGATGGCGTGACCGTCTTGTAGGCCGTGGCGACCGGTTTCAGGGCCACCTGGTCGACGGTGTCGTTGAACTTGAACATGGCGCGGTTGTAACCCTCGAGCGGGTCGCGCGGATTGGTGCCGGTGGCGCAAGCGCTTACGCTGGCGGCGATGGCCAGGGCCAGGCCGATACGCGCCAGGCTGCCTTGGGATTGCTTGGTCGACTCGCTCATTTGCTGTCCTTTCCTTCCGCTGCCTTGCTGTAGATGAACTGATTGATCAGGTCTTCCAGCACTGTGGCCGATTGAGTACGGGCAATCTTGTCGCCCTCTGCCAGGTTGGCCAAATCACCGCCTGCTTCCAGGCCGATATATTGTTCACCCAGCAAACCGGCCGTCAAAATCTTGGCCGAGCTGTCTTTCGGAAATTTGTAGCCATCTTCGATGTCGAGTTTCACCAGCGCCTGGTAGGTCTTGTCGTCAAAGCGGATCTCCGCCACGCGCCCCACCACCACGCCAGCACCCTTGACCGGCGCCTGCGGCTTGAGGCCGCCAATATTGTCGAACTTGGCCGTAATGGTATACGTCTTGCTGAAAGACAGCGAGCTCATATTGCCGGCCTTGAGCGCCAAAAACATCAATGCCGCCACACCCAGCAAGACGAACAAGCCGACCCAGACATCCAAAGATTTACGTTGCATAAACAATCCTAAATAATTTTTACTTGCTGCCGCCTGCGCAACATCTTGCCCAGGCCCGCTGTTTGTCGCTGATCGGCAATTACTTGCTAAACATCAACGCCGTCATCATGAAATCGAGCCACCACACCATCAACGACGAGATGACCACCGTGCGCGTGGTGGCGCCGGAGACGTCTTCCGGCGTCGGCTGTGCCTGGTATCCCTGGAACAGCGCGATGAAGGTCACCGCAATACCGAACACCAGGCTCTTGATGGTGCCATTACCCACTTCTTTCCAGACATCCACGCCGCCCTGCATCTGCGACCAGAACGAGCCTTCATCGACGCCGATCAGCACCACGCCGACCAGGTAGCTGCCGATGATGCCGACGGCCGTGAAGATGGCACCCAGGATCGGCATGGCGATCACGCCGGCCCAGAAACGGGGCGCCAGCACGCGCTGGATCGGGTTGACGGCCATCATTTCCATGGCCGACAATTGCTCGCCCGCCTTCATCAGGCCGATTTCCGCCGTCAGCGAGGTGCCCGCGCGGCCGGCGAACAGCAGCGCCGTGACGACCGGACCCAGTTCGCGCGTCAGGGACAGCGCCACCAGCAAGCCCAGCGACTGCTCGGCGCCGTACGTGGTCAAGGTGTAATAGCCTTGCAAACCCAGCACCATGCCGACAAACAGGCCGGAGACGGCGGTAATCACCAGCGAGCGGTTACCGATAAAAAACAGTTGCTCAATCACCAGGCGCGGACGGCGCCACAGGCCGCCCGACGAGGCGATGATGATGAAAAACGACCGCACGGCGAAGCCGAGGTCTTGTACCGAATTGCGCAACCATGCGCCGATCGCCGCCAGGAAACGCGCGATCATCGGCCGCCCCCCGTCTGCAGGCCCAGGTCGTCGGCCAGCGACTTGCCCGGGTAATGGAACGGCACGGGACCATCGGCCTCGGCATTGACGAACTGCTTGACGTACGGATGCGTCGACACGGCCATCTCGGCCGGCGTGCCGTGCGCCACGATCTTGCCCGATGACAGAAAATAGACATAATCAGCGATGGCGAAACACTCCTTCACATCATGCGATACCAGGATAGACGTGGAGCCCAGCGCATCGTTCAGATTGCGGATCAAATTCGCCGTCACGCCCATGGAAATCGGATCCAGGCCGGCGAACGGCTCGTCATACATGATCAGTTCGGGGTCGAGCGCGATGGCGCGCGCCAGCGCGACGCGGCGGCCCATGCCGCCCGAGATCTCGGCCGGCTTCAATTGCGCCGCATTGCGCAGTCCCACGGCGTGCAGCTTCATCAGCACCAGGGTGCGGATCAGCTCTTCATTCAAGTCCGTGTGTTCGCGCAGGGGGAACGCCACGTTTTCGAACGCCGTCAAATCCGTAAACAGGGCGCCGTGCTGGAACAGCATGCCCATCTTGCGGCGCAGCTGATATAGCTCGTCGGTTCCCAAGGTATGCACGATCTGGCCGTCCACATTCACGGAGCCGGAACTGGGGCGCAACTGCCCGCCGATCAGGCGCAGTACGGTCGTCTTGCCACTGCCGGAGCCACCCATGACGGCCACAACTTTTCCACGTGGGAAATCCATTTGAAGGCCCGATAAAATCGAACGTTCTCCATAGGCAAAGTGTAAATCACGGATCTCAACAAGATTTGGCACGACGAAGCTCACTATTTTAATGGCGTATTGTAGTGCAGAAACGCCAACCTCTGCTGAGACACCCCTAGGGACAGCCCCGTAAAGGGGAAGAATACAACACTAATGAATCGAAAGTCAGATATTGTAGTGGAAATTTGGCCCGCACATCGCGTCCCTGCCCGATCGCCTTCGCCGCTGTTGACTTGACAAGTAAAAATAACAAAGGCCACGTCGCGATCCGCGCCGTGGCCCTGGCAAAAAACGAACAATTGCTCGTTAATTAGCGCGGCAGCAGGGATGCCCCCATCAGGAACTCATCGACGGCGCGCGCGCACTGGCGTCCTTCGCGGATGGCCCAGACCACCAGCGACTGGCCACGGCGCATGTCGCCGGCCGCAAACACCTTGGCCACCGACGTCTGGTAGCAGCCAACGCCGTCTGTTGTTGCCTTGACATTGCCGCGCGCATCCGTATCGACGCCGAACGCTTCCAGCACCTGTTGCACAGGGGAAACAAAACCCATGGCCAGGAAGACCAGATCCGCTTTCATCTCGAATTCCGAGTTCGGCACTTCGCTCATCTTGCCGTCTTTCCATTCAACGCGGCAGGCGATCAGCTTTTCCACCTTGCCGCCCTTGCCTTCGAAACGCTTGGTGGCCACGGCCCAGTCGCGCTCGCAGCCTTCCTCGTGCGAGGACGAGGTGCGCAGCTTGGTCGGCCAGTATGGCCAGACGAGCGGCTTGTTTTCCTGTTCCGGCGGCTGCGGCATCAGTTCGAACTGGGCCACCGAAGCGGCGCCATGGCGGTTCGAGGTGCCGACGCAGTCGGAACCCGTGTCACCGCCGCCGATCACCACCACGTGCTTGCCCGTGGCCTTGATCTGGTCCTTGAGCTTGTCGCCCGCGTTGACCTTGTTTTGCAGCGGCAGGAAATCCATGGCGAAATGCACGCCTTTCAGTTCGCGGCCCGGCACGGGCAAGTCGCGCGGCTGCTCGGCGCCGCCGGCCATGATAACGGCGTCAAATTCCTTTTCCAGGTCTTCCGGGAAAATGGTTTCCTTGGCCCAGTTGTTGACGTGGGCCGGGAAATCCTTGCCCACCAGCACGCTGGTGCGGAACACGACGCCTTCGGCTTCCATCTGTTTCACGCGCAGGTCGATGTGCGACT
The DNA here is from genome assembly GCF_034427795.1 of Janthinobacterium sp. GMG1. Lineage (NCBI taxonomy): Bacteria > Pseudomonadati > Pseudomonadota > Betaproteobacteria > Burkholderiales > Oxalobacteraceae > Janthinobacterium > Janthinobacterium sp. GMG1. Next base: position 58,859 of record NZ_JAXQNT010000017.1, on the reverse strand, counting down.
TTTCCATCTTGAAGTCGGGGATGCCATAACGCAACAAACCACCGACCCGGTCGCTCTTTTCAAACACGGTGACGGCATGGCCGGCGCGCGCCAGCTGCTGCGCCGCCGCCAGGCCGGCAGGACCGGAACCGACGATGGCCACTTTCTTGCCGGTACTGAAAGGGGCCGGCTGCGGCGTGACCCAGCCGTGTTCCCAGCCCATGTCGATGATCTTGTGTTCGATCGACTTGATGCCGACCGGATCTTCATGGATGCCCAGGGTGCAGGCCGATTCGCACGGCGCCGGGCAGATGCGGCCCGTAAATTCCGGGAAGTTATTTGTCGAATGCAGGATGTCGAGCGCTTCGCGGTAGGCGCCGCGGTACACCAGGTCATTCCAGTCGGGAATGATGTTATTCACGGGACAACCCGTGGTGCAGAAGGGAATGCCGCAATCCATGCAGCGCGCGCCTTGCACGGTCGCTTGCGCGTCCGACAGGTGCAAGACGAATTCCTTGTAGTTCTTCAGGCGCGCGGCAGGCTCCAGATAGTGTTCGTCCTGGCGCTTGAATTCCATGAAGCCGGTAATTTTACCCACGATGTTTCCTTTGTATTTGGCTGGCGGGGAGCGGCTGGGCCGCTCCCTGGTCATTCATTTGGCAATGAGCTTAGCTGGCTCAGGCGGCGACGGCTTGCACTTCCATGGCGGCGTCAGCTGCCATTTCAATCAGTGCGCGCTTGTATTCGTTCGGGAAGACTTTCACGAACTTGCCACGCGCCGCTGCCCAGTCGTCCAGCAAGACGCGGGCGCGCGTGCTGCCCGTGTGCTTGAAGTGACGCTCGATCAGGCGCTTGAGGATGACCTCGTCGGCTTCCGGCACGCCATCGCGGTGCTGCGTATGCCAGGCATCGCGGTCCAGGTGCTGTTCACCGGCAGAAACCACCTTGTCCAGGCTGACCATGGCCGTGTTGCACTTGCTGGCAAAGTCGCCCGCCGGGTCATACACATAGGCAATGCCGCCCGACATGCCGGCCGCGAAGTTGCGTCCCGTATTGCCCAGGACCACGACCGTGCCGCCCGTCATATATTCGCAGCCATGGTCGCCCAGGCCCTCGACCACCGTGGTGGCGCCCGAGTTGCGCACGGCAAAGCGTTCGCCGGCCACGCCATTGAAGAAGGCTTCGCCGGCGATGGCGCCGTACAGCACCGTGTTGCCGATGATGATGTTGTCCACGGCCCAGCCACGGAATTCCGTATTCGGCCGCACGATGATGCGTCCGCCCGACAAGCCTTTACCCACGTAGTCGTTACCTTCACCCACCAGGTCGATCGTAATGCCGTGCGCCAGGAAGGCGCAGGCCGACTGGCCCGCCGTGCCTTGCAATTGAATGTGGATGGTGTCGTCCGGCAAGCCGGCGTGACCGTATTTCTTCGCCACTTCGCCGGACAGCATGGTGCCCACCGTGCGGTTCAGGTTGCGCACGGGCGAGATGAAGGAGACGCGCTCGCCCTTTTCCAGCGCCGCGCGCGCTTGCGCGATCAGCTTGTGATCGAGCGCCTTTTCCAGCGCATGATCCTGGAACTCCACGTGGCGGCAGGCTTGGCCGTCCGGGGTTTCCGGCTTGTAGAAGATGGCCGAGAAGTCCAGCCCCTGCGCCTTCCAGTGCGAAATTGCCTTCGATTTGTCCAGCAAGTCGACGCGGCCGATCAGTTCATCGTACGTGCGGATGCCCAGCTGCGCCATCAACTGACGGGCTTCTTCGGCCACGAAGAAGAAATAATTGACGACATACTCAGGCTTGCCCGAGAACTTGGCGCGCAGCACCGGATCTTGCGTGGCCACGCCCACCGGGCACGTATTCAAGTGGCATTTGCGCATCATGATGCAGCCTTCGACCACCAGCGGCGCCGTGGCGAAACCGATCTCGTCGGCGCCCAACAGAGCGGCGATGACCACGTCGCGGCCCGTCTTCATCTGGCCGTCGGCCTGCACGCGGATACGGCTGCGCAAGCCGTTCAAGACCAGCGTTTGTTGCGTTTCGGCCAGACCCAACTCCCACGGCGTGCCCGCATGTTTCACGGACGACAGTGGCGAGGCGCCCGTGCCGCCGTCATGGCCGGCAACGACCACGTGGTCGGCTTTCGCCTTGGTGACACCGGCAGCCACCGTGCCGATACCCACTTCCGACACCAGCTTCACGGAGATCGAGGCGCGCGGATTGGCGTTCTTCAAGTCATGGATCAGCTGCGCCAGATCTTCGATCGAATAGATGTCATGGTGCGGCGGCGGCGAAATCAGGCCCACGCCCGGCACGGAAAAGCGCAGGCTGGCGATGTATTCGGACACTTTATGGCCAGGTAACTGACCGCCTTCGCCCGGTTTCGCACCCTGCGCCATCTTGATCTGGATCTGGTCGGCCGAGTTCAGGTAGGCGGCCGTGACGCCGAAACGTCCCGACGCCACCTGCTTGATGCGCGAGCGCATGGAATCGCCTTCCTGCAGCGGAATGTCGACGACGATCTGCTCGGCGCCCACGACGGAGGCCATGGTGTCGCCCTGGCGGATCGGAATACCCTTCAATTCCTGCATGTAGCGGTTCGGATCTTCGCCGCCCTCACCCGTGTTCGACTTGCCGCCGATGCGGTTCATGGCCACGGCCAGGGTGGCGTGCGCTTCCGTGCTGATGGAACCGAGCGACATGGCGCCCGTGGCAAAACGCTTGACGATTTCCTTGGCCGGTTCCACTTCGTCGAGCGGGATGGCCTTGGTCGGGTCGAGCTTGAACTCGAACAGGCCGCGCAGGGTCAGGTGGCGACGGCTCTGGTCGTTGATGATTTGCGCATATTCCTTGTAGCTGGAGAAATTGTTGCTACGCGTGGAATGCTGCAGCTTGGCAATTGCATCCGGCGTCCACATGTGGTCTTCGCCGCGCACGCGGAACGCGTATTCGCCGCCCGCGTCGAGCTTGTCCGCCAGCACGGGATCGTTGCCGAAGGCCAGCGCGTGCAGGCGCAGCGCTTCTTCCGCCACTTCAAACACGCCGATGCCTTCCACGTTCGAGGCCGTGCCCTTGAAGTATTTGTCCACCAGCGACTTGTTCAAGCCGATGGCTTCGAAGATTTGCGCGCCGCAGTACGACATATACGTCGAAATGCCCATCTTCGACATGACCTTCATCAAGCCTTTGCCGACCGCCTTGGTGTAGTTGTAGATGGCTTTGTCGCCCGACAGGTCGCCCGGCAAGCCGTGTGCCATCTCGACCAGGGTTTCCATGGCCAGATACGGGTGGACGGCTTCCGCGCCGTAGCCGGCCAGCAGAGCGAAGTGGTGCGTTTCGCGGGCCGAGCCCGTTTCCACGACCAGGCCGGTGGAGGCGCGCAAGCCCTTGCTCACCAGGTGCTGGTGCACGGTCGAGGTGGCCAGCAGCGCCGGGATCGCCACCTGGTCCGCGCAAATGGCGCGGTCCGAGACGATCAGGATGTTGTGGCCCGACTTGACGGCGTCGACAGCTTCCGCGCACAGCGAAGCCAGGCAGGCTTCCACGCCTTCCTTGCCCCAGGCCAGCGGGTAGCAGATGTCCAGTTCGTAGGACTTGAACTTGCCGCCCGTGTGGGCGCTGATGTTGCGCAGACGGGCCATGTCGTCAAAGCCCAGCACGGGCTGCGCCACTTCCAGGCGCATCGGCGGGTTGACGTTGTTGGTATCGAGCAAGTTCGGTTTCGGACCGATGAAGGACACGAGCGACATCACCATCGCTTCGCGGATCGGATCGATCGGCGGATTCGTCACTTGCGCGAACAACTGCTTGAAGTAGTTATACAAAGGCTTCAATTTGTTCGACATGACGGCCAGCGGCGAGTCATTGCCCATCGAGCCCGTCGCCTCTTCGCCGGCCACGGCCATTGGCGCCATGAGGAATTTCAAGTCTTCCTGCGTGTAGCCGAACGCTTGCTGGCGATCGAGCAACGATGGCTGCTCTTTTTCGCCTTGCGCGCGGTCCAGCTTGGCTTGGCCTTCGGCCATCTTGATCTCGTCGAGCTTGATGCGCACCGAGTTGATCCATGCCTTGTATGGCTTGGCGTTGGCGTAGGTGTTTTTCAGTTCCTGGTCGTCGATGATGCGGCCCGCTTCCAGGTCGATCAGGAACATCTTGCCAGGCTGCAAGCGCCATTTCTGGATGATTTTCGATTCCGGGATCGGCAGCACGCCCGATTCCGACGCCATCACCACCAGGTCGTCGTCCGTGACGATGTAACGTGCCGGACGCAAGCCGTTGCGGTCCAGGGTGCCGCCGATGTGGCGGCCATCCGTAAACGCCATCGCGGCGGGGCCATCCCACGGTTCCATCATGGCCGCGTGGTATTCATAGAAGGCGCGGCGGTTGTCATCCATCGTCGTGTGGTTTTCCCACGCTTCCGGAATCATCATCATCATCGCCTGGGCGATCGGGTAGCCGGCCATCAACAGCAGTTCCAGCGCATTGTCAAAGCACGCCGTGTCGGACTGGCCCTCATAGATCAGGGGGAACAGCTTTTGCAGGTCGTCGCCCAGCACGGCCGACTTCATCACGCCTTCGCGCGCGCGCATCCAGTTGAAGTTGCCTTTCACCGTGTTGATTTCGCCGTTATGGGCGATCAAACGGTAGGGGTGGGCCAGCGGCCATTCCGGGAAAGTATTCGTCGAGAAACGCTGGTGCACCAGGGCCAGGGCCGAGATGCAGCGCGCATCCTGCAAGTCCTTGTAGTACACGCCCACCTGGTCGGCCAGCAGCAAGCCCTTGTACACAATAGTACGGGCCGACATCGACGGCACGAAGAATTCCTTGCCGTGCAGCAGCTTCAAGGCTTGGATGGCGTGGCCCGAGGATTTGCGGATCACATACAGTTTGCGCTCGAGCGCGTCGGTGACCATGATGTCCGGACCGCGGCCGATGAAGATTTGGCGAATGACGGGTTCCTTGGCGCGCACGGTGGGCGACATCGGCATGTCCGTATCGATGGGCACGTTGCGCCAGCCCAGCACGACCTGTCCCTCGATGCGCACGGCGCGTTCGATTTCCTGTTCGCAAGCGATGCGCGACGCATGTTCCTTCGGCAAGAAGACCATGCCCACGCCATATTCGCCAGGCGGCGGCAATTCCACGCCCTGCTTGGCCATTTCTTCGCGGTAGTACTGGTCAGGAATCTGGATCAGGATGCCGGCGCCATCGCCCATCAGCGCATCGGCGCCCACGGCGCCCCGGTGATCGAGGTTTTTCAGTATCAGCAAACCCTGTTCGACGATCGAATGGGTCTTGTTGCCCTTGATATGGGCGACGAAACCGACGCCGCAGGCATCGTGTTCATTGGCTGGGTCGTACAGGCCTTGCGCTTTCATGGGCTTCTCCGCTGCATATGACTATCGAAAAACTAGAGTAGTGCAACGCAACAAAAAACTCAACCAGAATAATTAGGGTCGGAGTCGAATTAAATTCGATTCCGTCGCTCTAAAAATTTAATAGGGACATAGTCGCGGCAATTTCAATAAAAGATAAGAAAGGAACCATTTTCTGTTTTAAATGCGAATGGGTTTCAATTAATGTCCGCCTCGGCCACGATTTTGCGGGGACGGCCCCGCTTGGCCGGCAGCACTTGCCGCTGCATTTTCTGCTCCAGCGCCTGCTTGAACGCGTCGGAACCGAGCGGCCAACCCTTTAATACAGCCTGTTCCACCACTTTCACCTGGCTGCTGCCCAGGCCTTGCTCGCACAGGTGCAGATAGGCCGCTTCGCGGTCGAACGGCGTGTTTCCCAGCGCCCAGTACAGCGCATGGTCGGTGATGACGGGATCGGGACGCACGCCCGCATGGTGGGCATAGCTGGACCAGTTGTAATCGAGCGCCTGGCCCGCCAGGCCCGTTTGCACGGGTACGCACTCCAGGTAGCGGCAGCACATGAGGAAGAAATTGTCGGGATCGATGACGGAAGTTTTGTAGCGTCCCTGCCACAAGGCGCCTTCGCGGCCGTATTTCTGGTTGAAATACGGGACGTAATAGCGTCCCAACCATTGCATCAGCTGCCCCAGGCCCGTCGCATCGGCTGGCGTGGCCAGCAAATGTAGCTGATCAGGCAATAAAACATAGGCGTGGATGGCCACCTTGAACATTTTCGCCCCCGTTTTCAGCCAGGACTGGAATTGCGCGTAGTCCGCCGCGTCCTGGAACACGGGCTGGCGGTTGCTGCCGCGCTGGATCACGTAATGGGGCAGTGCTGGAATGATGAGGCGGGGCAAACGGGCCATGGCAGAATCGGTAAAGATAGGCTAAGGCCTTGATTTTACACACTTACTGCACAAGGCGCGACTCTGACCCTGTTTTATTTGAAATACTAGGAAAACCGGTTTACTCTGTCCCTTTTATTGCGCCGACCACTTGCGGGCGGCGCAACAAGATCATCAGGACAGGTTGAAACTGGCCGACAGGCTGTAGCCCTCGCCATACGCGCTGCGCAGCGGCAAGTCCTGGCCGAGGCCCGTCTTGGCTTTCTTGCGCAGGCGGTACACGAGCATGTCGACGCGGCGGCCCGCATCGGGATCTTCGCCGCCCATGCCGGCCACGATGACGTCGCGCGGCACGGGGCGGGTGTTGATGGTCAGCAGGTGCAGGAAGTTGAATTCCTTTTCCGTCAGGGCAATGACTGAACCCATTAATTCAAGTTGGCGGGCGCTTACTTTCAAGGTCCACTTGCCTGGCTCGGGCACGGGATCTTGCGGACCGACGCGACGGTCGAGCGCTTCGATGTGGGCAGCCAGTTCGGGGAATTTGATCGGCTTGGTGAGATAGTGGTCGGCGCCCAGGCGCAAGCCCAGGATGCGGCTGTCGAAAGCGACACGCCCCGTCAGCACCAGCACGCCGATTTGCGGATACAGCTGGCGCATGCGGGGGATGACGTTGAAGCCATCCTCATCGGGCAAGCCCAGGTCCAGCACGACCACGCCGACATTGCCATGGCTGAGCGCAGTCCACATACCGCCAGCGGAGCTGGTGATATGGACTTCGTGTTCGAGCTCAACGAGGAACTCCGCCATGTCTTCGGCGTAGTCGAGATTGTCTTCGACGATCAGTATTTTCGTCATTGCTACGCCATTCTTCCGTTAGTGAGCACACCGAGGGCAAACCATGCCATGCACTTCTACACCATGATGGACGGCACAATAGGTTTACGTCAAGGAATTATCACGGTTGCCTTCAGCGGAAGCAAGGCTTTTCCTTGTCTAGACAGGAAGCGGCAGCCAAATCCGGAAAAGTGCCCCGCCTTCGGGCAGATTATGCCCCTGCAAACTCCCGCCATGCACGTCCACCACGGCGCGCGCCATGTACAGTCCCAGGCCCGCACCGGGATGCGTGGCATAGGTTCCACGGAAACCTTTCTCGAACAGCCGCACCAGTTCTTCTTCCCGCAAGCCAGGCCCCGCATCGCGCACGCACAGCGCCACGCCGCCCTCGGGCACCAGCCTGGCCGACAAGGCGATGGCGCTGCCCGGCGGGCTGAACTTGACGGCGTTGTCCAACAGGATTTTCAGGCACAGGGCCATGCCGGGCACGTCGCAGCGCAGCCGGGCCGGCAAGTCTTCGTCGAGTTCCAACTGCACGCGGTGGCTGGCCGGCACGGTGGCGGCCGCCTGCTGCAGCAAGGCCAGCGGCGCGATGCCGTCGGCGGCCCGCTCGCGGCCGATGGCCGCCATGCGTTCGGGTGACAGGTAGTCGTCGATCATGGACAACAAACGGTCGACGGCCATCTGGATTTTCACGTAGCGCTTGCGCGTGGCCTCGTCCGCTTGCGTGGAAGTCGAGACGAGCCGCTGGATGGCGCCGTCGATGGTGGCCAGCGGCGTGCGGAATTCATGCGACAGCATCGAGGCGAAGCGCTTCTGCTCCTTTTCCCGCTCCGCTTCCTGCGCCTGGACGGCGCTGACGTCGCGCACCGTGCCCGCCAAGGTCACGCCCCGCCCGGCCGCCGCGGGCACGATGCTCGAGCTGATTTCCAGCGCCAGCTGGTGGCCGTCGGCATGCGGCAATTCCACTTCACGCAACAGGGTCAAGCGGCTGGTATCGCCATCGCGCCAGCGCTGCAGCCGGGCCGGCACGTCTTGCGCCAGGCGCGCCGCGTGGCTCTGCAAGGCGGCCAGGTCATGGCCCGTCAGGCGCTGTGCGGCGGGGCTGATGTAGAGCAATTCGAGGGTGGTGGCGTCGAGCAGGAAAGCCGCGTCGCGGCCGTGCTCGGCCAGCAGGCGGAACTGCGTCTCGCCCGCCCGCGCGCGCAGCAGGGCGCGGCGCAACTGGACGAAACGCAGCGCCATGAGGATGACGCCGGCAAGCAGCAAAAGGAGAAAGGGCAGCATGCGGTATACCTGGCGAGAAAGAATCGCCAAGTATAAGCGCGCGGCGCCGTTAATCTTCCAGCGGGGCGAAAATCTGCTGCAAGTCTTCCTGCGTGAGGGCCATCTTCTGCGATTCGCCCTCGGCCAGGATCGATTGCGCCAGTTCCGATTTCTTTTGCTGCAGCAGCTGGATTTTTTCTTCCAAGGTGCCCTTCGCGATCAATTTGTAGACGAACACGGGCTTGTCCTGGCCGATGCGCCAGGCACGGTCCGTGGCCTGGTTTTCCGCCGCCGGATTCCACCACGGGTCGTAGTGGATGACCGTGTCGGCCGCCGTCAGGTTCAGACCCACGCCGCCCGCTTTCAGGCTGATCAGGAAGATCGGCACGGCGCCCTGCTGGAAGGCCGCCACTTGCGCGCCCCGGTCCTTGGTCTCGCCCGTCAGCAAGGCGTAGGGAATGTCGCGCGACTCGAGTTCTTCCTCGATCAATTCCAGCATGCTGGTAAATTGTGAGAACACAAGAATTTTGCGCCCTTCGTCGAGCAAGTCTTCCACCATCTGCATCAGGTCAAGCAGCTTGGCCGAACCGGCCGACTGCTTCTTCGCCGGCAAGGATTTCACCAGACGGGGATCGCAGCACACCTGGCGCAGTTTCAGCAGCGCTTCGAGGATGACGATCTGGCTGCGCGCCACGCCCTTCTTGTCGATTTCTTCGCGTACTTTTTGATCCATCGCAAGACGCACGGTTTCATACAGGTCGCGCTGCGGCCCCGTCAATTCCACCTTGCGCACCATTTCCGTCTTCGGCGGGAGCTCTTTGGCCACATTGTCCTTCGTGCGGCGCAGCAGGAAAGGCTTGATGCGGCGGTTCAACAGCATGCGGCGCAGCGGATCGTCCTGGCGCTCGATCGGATGGCGGAACTGGGTGTTGAACGTCTTCTCGTCGCCCAGCAAGCCCGGCAGCAGGAAGTGGAATTGCGACCACAGTTCACCCAGGTGATTTTCCAGCGGCGTGCCGGATAAACACAGGCGGTGGCGCGCGCGCAGCAGGCCCGCGCTTTGCGCCGCCTTGCTGCGCGTATTCTTGATGTAATGCGATTCGTCGAGGATGACCAGGTGGAAATCGTGCTCGCGCAAGGTTTCCTCATCGCGCGGCAACAGGGCGTAGGTGGTCAGCACCAGGTCGCATTGGTCGATCTGGTCGAATTGCTGGGCGCGGTCCTTGCCCTGCAGCAGCAGCACCTTCAGGCTGGGTGCAAATTTTGCCGCCTCGTCCTGCCAGTTGCCCATCAAACTCGTCGGTGCGATCACCAGCGCCGGATGCGTCAAACGGCCCGCTTCCTTTTCCACCAGGATATGCGCCAGGGTCTGCACGGTTTTACCGAGTCCCATGTCATCGGCCAGGATACCGGCCAGGTCGTGGTCGCGCAGGAATTGCATCCACGCCAGGCCATCGGCCTGGTAGTCGCGCAAGGTCGCCTGCAAGCCGGCTGGGGCCGCCACTTTTTGCACGGAACCGAACTGACTCAGCTTGCGGCCCATGGCGCGCAACTGCTCGCCGCCCGTCCACTGCATCTCCAGGCCGCGCGCCAGCTCTTCCAGGCGTGCCGCATCGAGGGTCGACATGCGCACGGCATGTTTGATCTTGTCGCTGAAATACAGTTCCCCCAGCGTGTTCAGGATGGGGCGCACACGGCCCCACGGCAGGGCCACGCGCGTGCCATCCGGCAAGGTCGCCAGCATCTGGTCATCGTCGGCATGCGCTTCGATGACTTTCGGGTTGAAATCGTTGGGCGCGTTGCGGATCAGCTGCACCAGCACGGGCAGCAGCGGCACTCTTTCGTGATTGACGACGATGCCCAGTTCCAGCTCGAACCAGGCGTTGCCACTGTCCGGGTCCTGGTCGTCGATTTCCGCATACCAGTCGCCCACGTCGCTCACGTCGTAGCGGTACTTGGCCGTCTTTTCCACGATCCAGCCCTGCTTCCGCAAGGCGTCGATGCCGGACTCCGCAAAACGCAGCCATTCCGCCTGGGAAGGCAGTTGCAGGGCCCCCTTCAAACCGCTCAAGGGCGCGGAGCCAGGCTTCTTGAATTGCAGCTCGGCCAGGGTGGCCAGCGCGCGCGCTTCGTCGACCGTATTTCTCTGGATAATTTCCGTCACCTCGCCCACTTGCCGCACCACGCGCTGCGACGGGTCGAACGAAACGCGTTCCCCATCGTAGTCGTAGGACAGCACGGCGAAGTCGCTCCAGCGCTGCGCGCTGCCATCGGCCAGCATGGCGCTGTCGAGCAGCAAGACCGGTTGCGCCGGCACATCCTTGCGCAAGCGCTGCGGCAGCGGCTGCGGCAGCGGCATCAGATGCTGCAAGCCCTGCGCCAGCAGCAGTTGCGACACGCGCACCTTGTCGTTCGCGTTCAACGGCGGCGCCTGTGCCACCAGCGCCTGCAAGTCGGCCAGGGAAATATCGGAGCCGCCCTGGTTCAGTTCCAGCACGCCGCACGACAGGTTGTCGATGTACCACGGCGGATCCGTGGGCAGCATGTAGTCGATCTGGTCAGCGCCATGGTGCTTCGCGCCTTCCGGCGGGTCCACTTGCCAGCCCAGGCGCATGGTCTTGCCTTCGTCGCGCCAGAACAGGCGCGCGGGACGCACGGGACCTTCCTTCAACGGGTACACGAGACCATTGCCGACGTCAGCCCAGGAATTGGCCCACAACAGTTTATCTTGCTCGGCCAGCATTTTCAGCAGGGCCGCGCCCACCTTGCCCTTCGGCTCCGTGGCGCTGCCCGTCTGCGAATTTTGCCCGCTGCGCATGGCCACGAAGAAACGCACGAGGTCTTCATCGGCCGGCGTCAGGAATGTGGGCGGCGCCGACAGCAGCGAGAAGATCTCGCTGATGGGACTGGCCGCCGCCACGTCGCCATTCGGCCGCAGCCGCGCCTTGTACAGGCACAGGGCCACGTGGCGGCCACCGCTGGTGGGCGCCAGCACGTAGATCAAGCGATGCGCGTTGAGTTTGGGGTCCGGCTCGGCAATCGTCAGCACGGCTTTCGGATGGGCGGCAGCCTCCACCCGCTGCAGCCAGGTGGCGACGGCATACGGCAAAGGCGCTCCCGGCGCACTGGCCGGGGCAACTGGGGTTTCACTGGTTTCGTCGCGGGTAAAATCCATGGGGCGCATTTTTGTGTAAAGGTCGTATCCAAATCGGCAACAGGCAATATTATCCGCCATACAGCCGTTGCTGGCTTGATTCACACACGCTCTTTGAGCAGTTTTAATGCGCGATGCCTAAAAAATAAGTATTTAATACGACACTTGGGACCCGCAGGCGGCAAAAAAGGCCCGTCACGGGCCTTTTTTCACCGCCATTGTTCCGCTTATCAGGCCGGCACAGTTTCTTCTTCTGCCACGCTGACGGCCTCGACTACCGGTGCGGTGCTCGTATCGGCCGGCGTAAAGTTGCGCAAAAACAAGAAGAACTGGCCCATCATCTGCGTCCACAGTTGCAGATTGATATTCAGGTACTCGCGGCTGACGCCACCGGCGACCAGCACATCCATTTCCAGCACGACGAAATCGCCATGCTGGGCCACGCGGGCAAAACGCTTGCTGCGGTGCCATTCGGCCAGCAAGCCGGACGGCAAGTCGCCGCCCTGCACGCGCAGCGGGCAGCTCAGGGTCAGATCCGCATACTGGCCAGGCGCTGCTTCATTGCCCCACAGCACCTGAAAGCCGATGCCATGGCTGGCGCTGTGCAGGCGCACGACGCCGTCGTGTTCGATGCTGGTCACGGCGCAGCCGGCCGCCTTGATGGCCTCGGCCGTTTGTTCCGCGTTCAGGGTGGTCAGCAAGTTGTTGGTGTGTTCCATCGTCATTCCATTCATTTCAAAATAAAATTATTGGGGGGCCGGCGCGGGCGCGGCCGGTGTTTCTGTTTGACGCGCATCAAAGCGGCCCTGGTACAGCTGGTCGCCATACTGCTGGGCGATTTGCTCGAGTTTTACCCGGCTTTGCGCGGCGAACGGCTGGCGCGCCTGCATGACGTCCAGCACATTGAGACCCTCATACGCTTGCAGGATGTCCTGCCCGGCCGCATACAGCTGGGCATTCTTGCTTTCGCAGCGCGCCAGGGCGCCACGCCGGGACGTCACTTCGCCGTCGAGACGCGCACGCTCCGCTTCCAGCTGCTTGCCCGTGGCGGCCAGCTGCTCGCTGGCCTGGCGGTACTGCGCCAGGTTGGCCGTTGCCTCTTGCGCGGCGACAGCGCTGCGCTGTTGCTGCTCGCCCAGTTTTTCCCGCTGCGCGCGCTCCTGCGCCAGTTGCGACTGGCTGCGCGCCAGCTCCTTTTTCAAGCCATCGCTGGCAGGCGCGGCGGCAGCGGGCGCCGCCTTGGCGGCCGGTGCGCCCTTGGCTTTGAGCAATTCCAGCTCGCCGCGCGTCTGCTGCAGTTGCGCCGTGACATTGCGCAACTCGGCGCGCAGGCGCTCTTCCATGCTCTGCCCCTTCTGTCCCTGCGCCTGGGCCGTGCCGGCGGCCAGCAAGCTCAGCAGCAGCAAAGGCAAGCGCATTTTGTTGGATATCAACATCGTGGCTCCTTAAAAACGCGCGTTCAATTCGATTTGCAGGGTGTCGATCGACAGCGCCGAACCGAACACTTCGCGGCTCGACGTCCAGCGGCCATTCAGCCAGGTATTCTTGTCGAGCGCGTACGCGCCGCCCAGGTAGTAGCCGCGCGCGTTCGTGCCGCCCAGGTGGAAAGTGGAATCGTTGTAGGCGTCAGGCAAGGCATCCGGTTCGATGCGCTTGTAGCCAAGTAAAACATTCCAGTCGCCGCGCGCGGCCGGGCTGGCCTTGCCCAGGGTCGCCTGCAGCATGTAGGCATTGCCGCCGCTCCTGAAATCGGCTTGCGACACGCCGCCCGTGCCGCCGAAGTTGTTCATGATGCCGCCCTTGGCGCGCGCCCACATTTCATTCTTGTCGTAAGCCATGTTGCGCACATAATCGCCTTCGATGCGCAAGTCCGTGCCGCCCGCCACCTTGCTATCCCAGCGCGCATTCAGGTTGGCCAGGCGGAATTTCGAGGCCAGGCCCACGAATTGCGGCTGCGGGGTATTGGCCGGGTCCAGCGGGTTCAGGGCGATATTGCGCAACAGCATCAAGCTATTGCCCTTTTGCATGCTCGACGGACGCGACCAGTCCGTGCTGCAGCCATCGGCGCCCGCGTACAGCGCACACGGCTGCGAATACTCGCCGCTGATGTTGCGGAAGTTGTAGTAGGCCAAGGCGCCGCGCAATTGATGGTCGCTATTGATCTTCCACGACGCGCCCACTTGCGCACCGAGCAGCCACTTGTTTTCGCTGGACATTTTTGCCTGGCTGCGGCTAGGCGCATTGTCGGACGAATACTCGAGCGGAATCAGGCCCAGGGTACCGAAGACGGTAACGTCCTTGCTGTCGCCGAGGGGTTGCTGCACCTTGGCGGCGATGCCGTCGAAATTGAGTTCGCTGGAGAACAGTTCGTCGCCAGACACGAACGGGTTATCGAAGCGGCCCGCCGTCAGTTTCAGCCAGGAAGCGGGCTGGTACGACAGCCAGGCCTGGTCCAGCCAGATGTTTTTCTTGCCCAGGCCGCCGCCGAGGGTTTGCGTGGTGGACACGGGGCTGTCGTCATTGCCGCTGGCCAGGCGGATGCCTGCTTGCGTGGTGTCGGAAATGTCGGCCAGGATGCCCAGGCGGGCGCGCGCGCGCAGCAAGTGCTTGCGGTCTTCGCGCGTGTTGAGCAGCGCCGGCAGGGCCAGGTTGGTGTTCGAATTGACGTCGTAGCCGCTGCCGCTGTTGAGCGAGCGCCAGTCGATCTCGATATTGCTGTTGGCCATGTCGTAGTAGCGCGATTCGTAACGCGCGCGCACATCCCCTTCCAGGCGGATGCGCTTGGTCCAGGCCGGCGTTTCATTCGGCGCCGCCCAGCCGCCCGCCTTCGCTTCAGCCATGACCTGGCCCTTGATCTCGTCGCGGATCTGCTCGCGCACGGTTTGCGAAATATACGGCACGCGCACGTCGCCCGGCTGTACCTGCGCCAGGGCCGCCGGCGCGGCAGCCGGACGGGCTTGCGCTTGCGCCAGTGCTTCGCTCTGCGCCTGCGCCAGCAGCGCCTCGCCGGCATCCTTGTTCAGGGCGCCGCTCTGGATCAGGCCGCGGATCAGTTTGACCATGGTGCTGTCGGCCGGTGCCGTCTGCGCTTGTACCGCGCCTGCCGCCACGCTCAGGGCCAGGGTAGCCAGCGCCAGCGGAAGGCGGCGCAGGTGCTGTGAGGGAGAAAATAAGGAATTCATCGCTTCTTTCGGTAAATGAGGAATTAGTTCATGCGCTTACGGGCGCCGACCTTTAATGGAAACGCGGGCCGGAAAACGCAGGGACGCCGGTGGCCGCTCGTCGGCGCGGAAATCGCGCACCATGGCCAGCACTTGCTCATCCGTCTGCGCATTGCCTGTGCCTTGCACCAGCTGCACCTTCGTCGTCTTGCCTTCCGTATCGAGCCACAGGTCGACGCGGATGTCGGCAAACGCCAGCTGGCGCGTGCGCGGGTCGCGGGCAAAGGCCAGCTGCAGCGCGTTGGCTACATAGCGGCCATACGATCCCGCGCCGAGGCCGCCGCCACCGCCGCCACCCGTCATGCCGCCGCCGCGCCCGGCCTGGATGCCGAAGGCGTCGCTGCCGGCCTGCGCCGCGCCGTCGATGGTGACGGGGTCGCCCTTGTCCGGCGACGGGCTTTCCGGCGCGTCATCCATGGGCTTGTCGGCCGGCGTCGGTTCCGGCTCCGACACTTCCGGCACCACCTTGTCCGGCGTCGGTTCCGGCAGTTTTTCCGGTTCCGGCGGCGGTGGCGGCGGTGGGGGCAGCATCAGCATGGGCGGGGCTGCCACTTCGCGCTTGGTGGCCGCCGTGTCCGACAGCAAATACCAGACCAGCGCGGCCAGCGCGCCGGCCAGCAGCGCGCCGCCGGCCACGCCGCCCCAGCGGCGCCACCACTGCGCCGCGCCCGACGGTTCCGAGGCGGCCATCTTCATCATGTCGTCACGCTTCACCTTGCGCTCCTCATGCCGGCTTGCCGGTCACCAGGCCCACCTGGTTCAGGTCTATGCGGCGCAGCAAGTCCAGCACTTCGACCACTTTCGCGTATTGCACGGCAGCATCGCCACGCACGATCACGGGGAAGTCGGGCGTCAGGGCCTTCTCCGTGCGCAAGCGCTCTTCCAGCTCGGGCAAGGTGACGGGATAGGCGTCGAGGAAGACCTGGCCCGCGTTGTCGATGGTGATGGCCTTGGTCTTCGGTTTTTCCAGCGCCATGGCCGAACTGGCCTTGGGCAGGTCGACCTTGATGCCGGGAATGCTGGCGTTGCTGGTCAAGATGAAGATCACCAGCACCACCAGCAGCACGTCGACGAAGGGCGTGATGTTGATGCCGCCGCTACGCTTGCGGGGGGTAAACTTGGCGGAGGTGGCCATGGTTATGCGCCCCTCACGCCTGTTGCAGCACGGGACGCATCTGGCGTCCGTCGCCCTGCTCTTCAGCCAGGCGCGTGGCGAATTCATCGACGAAGACGGCCATATCGGCGACGATGGCGTCCGAACGCGACGACAGCCAGTTGTAGCCGAACAGCGCGGGAATCGCCACACCCAGGCCGGCAGCCGTACACAGCAGCGCTGCCGCCATGCCCGGCGCCACCGAGTTGATATCCACGGCACCGGCCATGGCCGCCACGACGAACACCAGCATGATGCCGATCACGGTGCCGAACAGGCCGACGTACGGCGCGCCTTCGATGGTGGTCGACAACCAGATCATGCGTTTCGACATGCGTTCGCTTTCGCGCACCATCACGCCATCCATGGCGGCGCGGATGGCGCCGATGGTCGCGTTCGACACGGCGTTCAAGTCGTAGCCGCGGTCATGGCGGCGGCGCATCTCGTCGATGGCCACGTCATACAAACGCCACAGCGAGGAATCCGTCTTCACGGAAGCGCTCAGCTTGCCGTTGCGCGCCAGGTGGTCCAGCGGCGCGCCGGCCGCTTCGTGGAACGACAGCATGAATTGCGCATTGGCGCGCGAAATGGCGCCATAGCTGCGGCCCTTGCCGATCATGATGATCCACGACAAGACCATCATCAGGCCCAGCACGCCGACGACGATCCACGCGTCGAGCGGCATGGCGGCGATGATGAAGCCGAAATGGCTCTTGCCCGCTTGCTGTTCATCGGCGCCAAACACGGCCAGGCGCGATTCGGAACCTTGCGAAACGGCGTCAGCCAGCAGCAGGGCGTCGGCGCGGGCCGTGCGCGACAGGCGCAGCTCGTCGATGGCGCCCGTGAAATTGTTCAGGGTGGAAGTACCGGCAGCGACCGGCGGCGCATCGGCGCCCACCGAGGCGGCGGTGGTGAACGCTGGCAGCGCGGTGGCCAGCGACACGGCCGGACGGCCGCCCACGTACAGGGCCACGTTGTTCTTGTCGGCCTTGACGGCCAGGTGCGACCATTGCGCGGCCTGGATCGGCTGGCCGGGCTTGCTGCGCTGGCCATTCACCTGCACGAAAGGCACACCCTGGTCCACGCCGATCAGCAATTCATTGGCGCCATCGCGGCGTGCATACAGCACTTGCTGCGGGCCCAGGTTATCGGGACGTACCCAGGCGGAAAAGGTGAACGGCGCGCCGGCGGCCAGCGCCAGCGAAGGCGAGGCAGGCAGCATCAGAGGTGCCGTGCCCAGGCGGGCGCCCGCGCCGATGACGGAACCATCGAGCGCCGGCACGGCCGTCTGGGCATGGTTGCCGTAGGCAGTGCTGTCGCGCGAAGGCACGCCAGGCTCGGTGAAGTGGTACACGAGGCTGTAATCGGGGTCGAACGTGCGCTGGCCATTGCCGGAAGCGGGCGCCTTCGGATTACCGTAGTACATCCACAGCTGCTGCGGCGTACCGGCCGTCAGGGCCGGCACATCGACCCAGATCAGGGCGATGCCCAAGAGCGGGTTGAACTGTTCGATCTGGTGGTTCAGCACCGTTTTATCGTCGCCCGCCACGAAGCGCAGGTCGGCGCCGTTGTCGCTGACGCCTTCGAAGTTGAAGTTACCCGAATGCAAGCGCAGCAGCACGGGAATGCGGCCGGGATCGCCGCCCACGGCGCCCGCCTTCGGGCCCGCGTCGACGGTGACGGGTTTGCGGTAAGCCCAGTCGGGCTGCCACCAGGCATGCGCCAGGCCGGGAACGAGCGTGCCCAGGATCGTGAGCAGAAAAAGAAAACGTTGCATGACAGTGATTCTCCGAAGAAAAGTCTAAAAAAGTGCAGTGCTGGTGAGCTGGCCCGTCAGTAGCTGGCGGACAGGTTGAAATTGATGCGGCGCACGTGTTTGTGCGTGCGCGGGCCATCGCGCAACGGGTAAGCAAAATCGATGCGGCCATTCAGGTAGCGCAGGAACTGGAAGCTGCTGCCCACGCCCACGGAGGCCAGGCCGAACAGGTCTTTCTGCTCGATCATCGGATCGCGCAGGCGCAGGCGCGCGCCATCGGCAAAGGCAAACAAACGCCAGTTTTCCAGGCGGCTGAAATACGTCAGCTGGGGCGTGCGCCATTCGACCGTGCCCGACACGCCGTAGTCGCCCGTCGCTTCGGCCGACAGGTAGCCGCGCACGGAATTGGCGCCGCCGGCGGCCATCTGCTCGCCCGACACGAGCGCCGCATCGGCCAGCTGGCCCGACATGCGCCCATGCAGCTGCGCGCCGCTGCCCAAGGTATACGTGGCGTTGGCGTCGCCCTTCAGCACGAGGAAGCTGGGTGTAGCCTTGTAGCGCTTGTTGTCGTAGGCGGCGCTGTTGCTGCCGTAGCCGAACGCGGCGCGCGTACCGGCCACCAGCGACAGGCCCAGGCCGTAGGTAGCCGCATCCGTCTGCGCAAAGCCGTTGTAGGCCACGCTGAGCGGCACGTACTTGAGGGGAATGCTCGAGCCGGCGCCATTCAGTTGCAGCGCTTCCTGGTTATCCTTGAAATCGATGCCGGCGCTAAAGCTGTGCCACCAGACGCCGCTGTTGGGCACCGTGTAGTTGACTTTCATGCCCAGCGCGTGGCCCTTGCCCAGCACGCTGGTGCCGCCCGTGCTGGCCACATTGCTGTTCGACTGGTAGCCCGTCGCTTCCAGGCTCCAGCCCTGCGTGCCGATCGGCGCCACGTACGAGGCGGACCACACCTTGGTCTGGTTCAGGTCGCCCGGCGTGCCGAAAAAGCTGATGGTGGCGCTATGCCCCATCTGCCACAGGTTGTCGTGGCCGACCGACATGCTTGTGCGCAACTTTTTCGTATCGGCGCTGTAATCGTTATTCAAGCCCACGCTGGCGCGCCAGGGGCTGCTGTCCTCGACTTTCAAGTCCACGTCCATGGTGCCGGGCAGGCTGCCCTGCTTGACCAAGGGCATCACCTGGCGCTTGGGACCGCGGTTCAGGGCCGTCAGTTCCACCTGCGCCTGGGTAAAGTCGGGCACCTTGCCCTCCGTCAGTGCCGGCACTTGCTGGCGCACGTCGAGCGGCGAGTTGTATTGCGCACCGACCACGCGCAAGCGTCCCACCTTCGTTTCGCTCACCTGCAGCACCACCACGCCCTGCTCCACCTGCTGCTCCGGCAAGTCCACGTAGACGGACTGGTAGCCGCGGGCTTGATATGCCGCAACGAGGGCGTCGCGCGCCCCTTCCACGTCCTTCAGGGTGCGGCCCGGTCCCAGGAAGGGCGTGACCGCCTCTTCGATGGCACGCGCATCGAGCACGGTATTGCCACGCACCAGGTATTCCTCGATCGTCACCTGCCGTTCCGGCGCGGCCACGGGAGCGGCTGCCGGCACCGCGTCCTGCGCGCGCGCCATGCCGGGCAGCGCCAGCATGGCCAGGCACAGCATCGTCAAGGCGGTCGCGGGTGCCGCGGGTGCTGCCCCCTTGCCCTGTTTTTTCATCTCACGCATCTTCCATTCACCTTAAAATCAAACGGTTGCCCTGTGTTGCGGCGCTGGGCCGGCGTTTTTTTGTTGCTAATGCTGATCTACTGATGCCTAGACAGCCGCCGCGCGCGGCGACTGCCGAATGTCATCAAATGTTCATAAAACTCACGGTTGCAGGCCGCGCCGCTCGTTCGGCGTGAGCGCCTGCAGCTGCGGCGCCGTCAACGGCCCCGCGCCCAGCACCTGCACCACGCCGGCCGGCTGATAGCTGGACGCCTGCGGTTCGCCGCCCTGGTGCTTGCCAACACCGCCCTCGTCCGCCTGCTCGTTGCCAAAGCCCAGCACCTTCACCGTGAACAGCGACGGTTGCGCCTGGCGCGTGGCGGCCCGTTCGCGCTGCAGCACGTCCTGCGCCGCCGTCACGGCTTGCGTGGCGGCCGCGCTGGCATTGCTGAGCGCGCCCACGTTCACGGTGGCGACCACGGGCAGGCCCGCCGACTTGCCCTGCACCTGGACGTTTTCCGCATTGATCACCTGCAAGGCCGCCAGGTTGACGTTGCCCGAGACGCGGATGCCCGCCTCGCCCGCGTCGATGCTGCCCAGCGGGGCGATCAGGTCGATGTCGCCGGGCGGCACCTCCGGGATCGGGTTCAGGGTGGCGATGCCGGCGCCCGTCGTCGGCGTGCTCGGCGACAGGCTGACCAGGCCGATGCTGTCGTAGGTACGGCGCTGCGGCGTGTAGACAACGGTGGACTTGGTGCCGCGGCCCGCATTGATGTCGCCCGTGGCCGACCAGGCCAGGATGTTGCCGCCGAAGGTGGTGAAGATGCGGCTCTGGCCCAGCAGGATGCTGTCTTTCGCATACATCTGGATCTCGCCCTGTCCCTGTGTCAGCACGCCCGAGCCTTCGCCCGGCGCATAGCCGCCGTCCACGCCGATCAGCGCCCGCCCGCCCGGCACCGTGATGCCGATGTCGCCGCCGAAATCCGTGTGGATGCCGGTGTCGTTGACGGTCACGTAAGGCACGTTGTAGTCGGGACGGCCCGCCTCGGCCCATTCCTGCGGACTCAGGTAGCGCACGCCAGCGACGGGACGCTTGGTGTACACGCCGCCGTATCCGTTGACCGTGTACAGCGCGCTGCTGAACATCGTCAGGTCGCCCTGGTACTCGATCTTCTTGCCCGCCTTGTCCTGCGTCGGGAAGAGGGTGGCGATGGCTTCGCGGCCGCGCAGATAGCTGCCGCGGCGCACGCCGTCCGGATCGTTGTACTCGCGCCCGGCCGCCTTCAGCTCGGCGAAGTAGACATTGCTCAGGTAGACCTGCTGCTGTTCCTTCGGCAAGGCGGCAAAGAAGCTGCGCGCATCGGTGGCCGGGTCGTAGCGGATGCCCAGGCCGCTGTCGCCGCCAAAACGCGTCGTCAGCCAGTTCACCAGGTGCAGCTGGCTGACCTGCGCGTATTCGCGCGCCAGGTCGCGCCGCACGCCGCCCGTTTGCTGGCCAGCTTTCTCCAGCTCGGCCTGCTTCGTGCCGAGGAAGACGGCAGCGCCCGCCTCGTCGCCGCCGTAGGCGAACTGGCCGCGCAGCCAGTCGGCCAGGGTCAGCTTGCCGCCGTAGACGTACACGGCGCTGCCGGCCTGGTCGGCCAGCGGCTTGCCCGGGTCGGCCAGCCTGGCCGGGTCCAGGTAGCGCGCCGCGAAGGCCGCATAGTCGGGACCGTTGCGGCCCACGCCGGCGGCCACGCTGATGCCGGCGCCATCGCCGCGCTTGTCCTGGCCGACATGGACGATGGAGCCGAGGCTGCGCAATTCCGCCTTGTCGGCCATGTACAAATCGCGCCCGGCGCTCACATTGAGCTGGCCCGGCCCCGCCACATAGAAGGTGCTGTAGCGGATGTCGCGGCCGGCGCTGACGACGGAAACGTCGTCGGCATGGCGGTGCACGAACAGGTTGCCGCGCGCCGACGAGCTGCCGAAGACGACCGGCTTTTCCGGCAGCTCGGGACTGTTGGCAAAGGGCTGGCCGGTCCATCCCGCTGCGCCTTCCGGTACGCTCTCGACGTTGCCGAGCGGCGTGCCGGAGTTGACGATGTCGCGTCCGGCACGCACGGCCACGGCGCCGCCGCCCTCGTACCACAGGCCAAGGGCGCCGCTGACGCCCTTCAGGTTGCCCCGGTACACGATACCGCCCGTGCGCAGGCCGACGATGTCGCCGCTATTGGCATAGAAGTGCGCGGGCAACTGGCCTGCCGGCACATAGTCGGAGACCGTCGGCGGGGTCATGCTGAACAGCGGATACACTTGTTGATTGGCATCGCTGGCGCCATTCGACGACGTACCAAACCATTTCAATGCCCCCGGCGCCAACGCATCGGCGCTGACGTTATGCAGCGGCAGCAGGCCGAACCAGACATTGCCCAGCGCGCCGACGAAGCCCGGATTGAACGGATTCGGCAGCAGGCGCGGGTCGGCGCCCGATGGCGTGATCGGATAACCGGCCGCATGGATGGAGTCGGCGGCCAGCATTTCCAGCTGGCCCGTGCCCGTCCTGACAAATTGCGGCGCCACCGGCGACGGCGCCAGGATCACGCCGTTTTGCGGCATGTCCACCTTGCCGCCATCACCCAGCCTGCCCAGGCTGGCATTGCCGTAGTACAAGCTGCCGCTGGCGGCCACGGCGCGCAGCACGGACGGCATGACGAAGCGCCCGTCCGTCGGCGCATGGTTGTCGCCGGCCATCGCATTGATCCAGGACGAGGTGGGAGTCAGGTTGCCGCCCGCGCTGAACAGGTCGATGGCCGTGGCCGGCGTCCACAGCGAGAACCAGCTCCAGCCTTCGCCGGTGCGCTCCACGCCCTGGTAGCTGAACGGCGAACCATAGCCCAGTTGCTTCACGCGGCCCGCATCGGCCACGCCGCCCAGCACCACGTCGCCGCGCGCATCGATGCGCACGCCGCTGTCGCCCGGCACCAGGATAGGCCCGCCGCTGGCGATCGCCGTGCCCGCCGTGTAGGTTTCGTACGGCCGCGATTCCGTCGGATCGGCGCGGTCGAAGCGCAATTCGATGCCGCCCACGGCGCCCGCTTCCAGGCGCAGTGCGCCGCGCAGGTTGGTGAGCGTGCTGTTCAGGCCAGGCACCTGGCGTTCGAAACGCGTGTTCGGGTTCGGCCGGTCGCTATTGCTGTCGAAGCTGCGCACCTCGGCCACGGGGTTCAGCCCGCCGCCGATGCGGATATCGAGGTCGCCGCCGCCCGTCAGCAGCAGCTTGCCGTCCGGCGTCACCCTGCCCGTGCTGCCCACGGCCACGTTCAGGCCCTGGCTGCGCGGCGCGAACTCTCCGCCCGGATCGGCGCGCGAGGCCAGCATGCCGGCGTCGCCGCCCGCCTGCAGCAGCAGATTGCCGCCGCCCAGGGTGCCGATGCCCGTAAAGCCCGACAGCCCCGGCAAGCCCGAGAACAGGTCGACGCCTTCGGGACGCGCGACATAGGTGCCGAAATTGATCCACCATGCCGTCGGCACGCCGCCCGCCGTGCTGCCGCTGCCCTGGCGCCACAGCCAGGTGCCGATGTCGCTGGTGTCCTGCTGTGGACGCAGCCAGCCGATCGCGTCTTCGCGCCGGCTGACGGAGGCGGCCAGCGTGTCGCCCTTGACGTCGCCCTGGGCGCGCAGCAGCAGATTGCCGCCATGCTCGGGATACCAGGCGCGGTACAGGCTCTGGCTGCCGCCATTGACAAACGGCGTAAAGTCCGTGCCCAGCGCACCGAGCAGCTGGCCCTTGGCGTTCAGGCCGCGCGGCAGGTTGAACAGATCCTTGCCATTGACCAGCGGCGAGACCGACTGCGTGCCGGCCGTGTAGACGCCATACAGGGAACGCATGTCGAAGTCGCCCGCAGCCAGCAAATCGAGGTCGCCCGTGCCCGTGCGCAGCACGCTGAACAGAGGCTGGCGCGCCGGCGCAGTCACGTGCACGTATTGAGGCTCCGTGCCATCGGCAATCTTGACCACGATTGCGCCATATTCATTGAAGCCAAGCAGCACTTCTTCACTGGCAAAGTTGGCCAGGTCGATCGGCATGCCCGGTATCTCGCCAAACAGGCCGGCATCGTCGCCCCATACATACTGTGCGGGCAAGCCGGTGCCTGGAACCAGCTCGCGGACAGTGGCCATGCCGTAATGCGCATCGGCCAGCATCAGATGGGCGTCCTTCGCATGCGGTTTCAGCGCGCGCGTGTCGGCCGCCGCCGTATCGGCGCCGCCCACCAGGCGCAGCGACCACGCTTGCGAACCCTGGGCCAGCATGGGCGCCAGCGCCAGGTTGCGGCCCTGGCTGCCGCTGCCATCCGCGCTGCGCAGCGACACCATGGTGACGTCGCCCGGCAGCCTGACCACGGTGCCGGCGGGCAGCACGCTGCCCTTGTCCAGCGCCAGCGCCGAGGCCAGCACCACGCCATTGACGGCATTCGTGGCATCGGCCACATCCCACGGCCTGCCTTCGGGGAAAGGCAGGGCCACGTTCGCCGGCCACAGCATGGCCGCCACCCTGGCCGCGCCAGGCAGGCGCAGGCCGGCATCGAGCTGTATCCCGCTCGACAAGGTCAGCGCCTTTGGCAAGACCGTGCCGGCCGCGTACAGCACGCTGCCGTCGGCATTGCGCACGGCGCCGCCCAGCACGCTGCCTGCAGGCAGATTCAACTCCGCCGTCAAGGTGGCGCGCGCCGCCAGCAAGGTACCGCTGCGCAACTCCATGGCTTTCATCGGCACGGCGAAATTGACGCTCGTGCCCGATTTGAAATACGTGTCTTCGGCCAGGGTCACCAGGCCCGCTTGCGGCACGACGACTTCGCCGCCCCACGGCAGCCGACCTTTCACCAGCTGCCAGCCCTTGTCATCGACCGTGACTGGCAGGGCGCTGGTATCGAAACCATCGGTGATGCTGCCAAAGACGCTGAGCTTGCCACCGGCGCGCAGCACCAGCGCACCGGCCTCGCCCGAGCCGTACACGCCGCTCAGGCGCGCCAGCGGATTGACGCCGTCGTAGCGGTGGCCGGACAGGTCGATGTCGCCATCGATATGCAGGTCGCCGCCCGGCGTGGCGCTGACGATCTCGACGCCGGGGCGCAGGTGAAAAGCGTTGGCGTCGCCACGCAAGCCGCGCAGCTTGTTGTTCATCAAGTTGCCGTTGGCCAGCGCGTGGGCCATGAAGGCCTGGCTGTCCGCGTGTTTCTCGTCCAGATAGGCCTGGTTGATGCTCTGGTAGCTGCGGCCGTCCGCATCCTTGCCCGTGCCAGCCGGGGCATCCTTGTATTGCCAGAAGGCATTGACGTTGACCGTGCGCGCGCCGGCGATGTTCAGCGCGCCGGCCGCGTCGATGTCGATGTCGTCGCCCGTGGCGCCGCCCAGGCGGCGCGCGTTCAGGTCGATGCTGCCGTAGTTGCCACCCTTGTCTCCGCTGCGCAGGTCGAAACGCGCGCCGTTTTCCAGGGTCAGGCGGCCGCCTGGCGCGGCCAGTTCGATCACGGCGCGGTTCGGCGCCTCGATCACCTGGCCATAGCTGTCCGTGCGCAGCACCGTGCCGTGCGCATCGAGCACGGCGCCGGACTGGATGGTGACGCCGTCGCGGCCGGCCAGACGGATGCTGCCCACCTGCTCGCCGCTGGCGTCGATGCGGCCGCTCACCGTCAAGCTGCCGCCGTCGACGGAGACGCTCACTTCGCGCGCCTTGACCTCGTCGCCGATGGTCAGATTGCCCTGCTTGAGCTGGAAGCTGCGGCTGCCGAACACCTTGCCCGTGTTCAGGCGCTGGTTCAGGCCGGCGAAGTCGCCGATCTGTTGGGCGCGCACCTCCACGCCGCCCGCCGCGTAGGCTACCTGGGTGCCGCCCGCGTCATAATGGCCGCTAGCGCCGCCCAGCAGGCTGCCGCGCAAGTCGGCCGTGCCCGCCGCGTCGCCCGTGGCAACGACGCTCAGCTTGCCGGCGCGGTTATTCACGGCCGACACGTCGATCACGGAAGCGGCCGCCTGGCGCACATCGCCTGCGCGGCTGTCGAGGATCACGTCGCCGCCCCAGCTGTACTTGCTCGTGTCGTAGAAATCGATCTTGCGGCCTGCCAGGTCCAGCTTGGCCTTGTCGCCCAGCAATACATCGCGCTCGGCCGACAGGGTCAGCTTTCCGCTTGGCAGAACCACCGAGGTATCGACGCTGACGCTGTTGCCGCTGAGCGCCACTTCCGCGCCCAGGGCGCCGGCCAGCGCCGCATTCGTCGGCGCGGCGGGGGTAGCGCCGGCCGGCGCGCTCACCTTGAGGTCGCCGCCCGCCGTGATGCGGTTGACGGAACCGGCCGCTCCCGTCAACAGCGGCGTGTTGATCAGCAAATCGCCGCCGCTGTAACGGTAGCCATTGGTGGCCGTATCCCACGCGCTTTGCGACTGGTAGACGGACAGGCCGCCTTTGTTGTTGGCCGTCAGCTGTTCGCTGGCATTGAGCGCCACCTGGCCGAAGCCCAGCATCAGACGGTCGAGGTTATGGATGGTGTCGGGACGGCTGTCCGGCGTGAAGCCGAACTCGATACGCCTGGCGTCGACCTGCAAACGGCCGCTGCCCGTGCCGGGGCCATTGGCGACGACGGCACCGGGTGCATTCGTCGCGCCCTGCCACACGAGGGTGTCCGTGTGGATGCGCGCCAGCGCGTCCGTGCCGCCATAGCCGTAGATGGCCGGCGTATTGAGCACCAGGCGCGACAGCGACGACTTGCCCGTGGCCGCATCGATGGTCGACAGCTGCGACGAGTCATAGAAGTTGAAGGAATTGCGCGCCGTCAAACCCAGGCTTTCCAGCGCCGGTGCGCCCGTGCTGGTGTCGCCGCGCAGCAGGCGGTCGAGCACGCCCTGGTTCAGCGCCAGGCCGTCGGGCAAGGCGCCGCGGGTGCTGGCGTCCGCCAGGGACGCCTCGCTGCCGACATTGATGGAGCCCATGCCCAGCACCAGGTTGCGCGTGCCGTAGCGCACGTTGTCGCGCAGGGTAAACGCGCGCTCCGTCACGGCGGCGATGGTGCCCTCGGAATACAGCGAGGTGCTGCCGCTGCAGGCGCCGCCCGCCTTGGCGCAGGCGCCGATATCGATGATGCCGGGGCCATACGATTCGGACGACGGCGCCGCGGCCGGCAGCATGTCCAGCCAGCCGTTCGAGACGGCCAGCACGCTGCCCATGGGCTCGTACACATAGCCGTCGCGCGAATCCCAGGCGGCCTTGCCGCGGCCCAGCGTATTGATGCCGGAGCCCTGCTCCAGGATGATGCCGCCGTCTTTTCTCGCCGTCACCAGAAACACTTCGGCCGCCTTCAGCACGGCGCCGTCGCGCAGCACGATGCCGCCCGCCGATTCGTTGATGGCGGCGATATTGGCGCGCTGGTTGCTGCCCGTGCCAAATTCGCTGTAGTTCACGCGCGGCAAGCCGCCGATGCCCACGCGCTGGGCGCCGAAGGCGTTGATCTGCGACGCATGCACGGACACGCCATCGAAATCGGCCAGCGGCGCCGTGCCGTCGGCCAGCACTTCGTAGCGGGTAGTCGCATGGTTGCCCGAGCCCAGCAGCAGGGAGCCGCCGAAGCCGCCCTCGGCCGGCGCGTACAGGGCGCTGCCATCCATCATCAACGGCGTGTGGTTGTCCTTGACGCTGTGCACGGACGGGGCGATCAGCTGCACCCGCACGCCCTTGGCATCGCGCTCGAGCGCAGCGCGCGGCACGCCGTCGCGCGTGGCCTGCGCCACGGCGAAGGCGGCATACCCGGTCTCGTTGTATTGGGAATAGCTGCGCAGCACGGCGGCCGGCGTCAGGATGGCTTGTTGCGCCACCACGTCGCGGATCGCCGTGCCCGCCACGCCCGTCTGCGCCGCCGTGGCAAACGAGCCATTGCGCATGGCGATCGTGCCGCCCGTCTCGACGGCGCCGGCCAGGCCATTCAGTTCCACGCGGAAAGCGCCGGGCAGCAGGGCGAAATTCGACGGCAGCAGGGTGTAGGTGCCGGCCGCCAGGCCGGGCACGCCCGCGGCGATGGTGATCTGGCGCCCCACGGCGGGCTTGCCCGCGCCTTGCTCCGCCGTCAACGGCGCCACGTCCGGCTGTACCCCGGGAACGATGGCGTACACGGGGTTGGTGTTCAGGCCGGGCAAGGTGAAACCGCCGTTCGGCTTCATCTGCACCAGCGGATTGAGGCGCGCGTCGGTGGATCCGCCGCGTCCGGCCAGGAAGGCCGCGCCCGTCAAGGTGCCGCCGCCCGACATGTCGAGCACGGCGCCTTGTTGCACGTCGATGGCGGCGCCCGTCAAGGCGATCTCGGGGCCGTTGCCCACGCCCTTGAACACGACATCGTTGCCGTCATACAGGTAGCTCAAGCCATCGAGCGTGCCGCCGTACGGCATCGTCAAGCCTTTCGCACTGACCGAAGTCAGGCTGCCAGGCAACAGATTGACGCGGCCCGTATTGGCTTCAAAGCCTTCGGCGCCCAGGTTGATCTGGCCCAGCGGCGCGCGCAGCACGCCGTGCTGGTTGATGGTGGGCGCAACCAGGCTCAGGGTTCCGAACACGGAGAACGGCTGGTTCGGCGTGGCGCCGTCGCCGCTGCGCCCGATATTGAGCGTGCGCAGCGGATCGAGCGTGACGCGGAGGTTGCCGTATTCGTCGATGCCGCTCTGCTGGCCCACCGTGACCATGCCGCTGTCGCCCGTGGCCGGGTAGATTTGCGCGGCCACCAGGGTGGCGTTGCCGGGCTGGTACAGGGCGGCGCTGTTCGACAGGCGCATGTCGCCGCGGCTGTTCAGGGTCAGCTGCTCGAAGGCGTCGCGCTCGACCACCAGGTCGGCGCCGCTGCTCTGCGCAATGGTGCCGCGCGTACCCATGTTGACTTCGCCCGCGATATCGAGCATGCCCGCATCGATCTGCAGCAGGGAATCCTCGGCCACCAGCGGCACGCCCAGGATGCCGCGTCCCTTGCCCAGGTTCTTCGAACCTTTCACGGCATTGGGCACGATGTAATCGTCCTTCTGCGCACGCACGGCCGTACCCAGGCGCACATACGGCGCCGCCAGGTGCACCTGGCTGGCAAGGCTGCCCGCCTTGTCCTGGCCATCGGCATCCGGCTGCGGCTGCTGCTGGGCCAGCCCCAGCGAGGTGGCGCTCAGGCGCAGGCTCTGGCCCAGCGACAGCTTGACGTCGCCGTCAAAACTGAGCATGCCGTTCACATGCAGGGCCAGGTTGTCGAAACCGCCCGCCTGCACGCGGTCGGCGCCCAGGCGCGCGCTGCCGTAGCGCAGCGCCGCATCCTGCTGGCCGGCGCGCAAGTCCTCGGGCAAGGCGCTGTCGCCCTGCACCTGCGCCAGCTGCATTTCGCGCGGCACGCGCACCGCGTTGTCCACGTTGTCGCCCTGCAAGTTGTAGCGGTTGACCTTGCCATAATTGGGCGTGTCCAGCGCCAGCGCCAGGGTGCCGCCGGCAGCGCCGGCGCCACCGGCCACGGCGCGCAGAGTGCCGTCGGCAAAGATGCCGTTATACGAACTGAGCGAAATCAAACCGCCGTTGCCGGCCACGTTGACGGCGCCCTGGTTCGGCAAGTCCAGCGTGGCTTGCGCGCCGCTGGCGTCGAGCAGCGCGCCCGGACGCACGACGACAAAGGCATCGGCCGCGTCGACGCTGGCCGCATCAGCCTTGTAGCGGGCGCCGATTTCAATGCTGCCGCCCTTGTCGGCACGGCCATAGCGGTCGCCGCGCATGTCGGTGGCGACCGTGGCGCGGCCGGCGACATCGAGCACGGCCCTGTCGCCGATCCAGATCGACGTGGCTTGTCCCTTGCCGTTCGGTACATCCACATCATTGCCCGTGCCAAACGTGCCGGGCAGGACGGCGATCTTGCCACCCCAGGCTTCGAGCCGGCCATCGATGGTGATCTGCGCATTGCCCGTCAGGCTGATCTGGCGGCCCGGATCGACCGTGACGACGGCGCCTTGCGCCACCGCCAGATCCCCTTTCACGTGCGGGCTGCCGGCCGTCAGCGACAGGTCGGCGCCGGCGCGCTGCGTCAGACGGGCCTTGCGCGCATCTTCCTGGTACAGCTCCGGCGTCCACAGTTCCAGCGCGGCAGCCGGATCCGTGCCACTCGCCACCGTGTGGCCCGTGGCGGGATTGAAGCGCAGCACGGGCATCTTCACATCGACATGCGCATCCTTGACGACCACGACGCCATCGCGGCCCGTGATGGCGTAGTCGGCAAAACCGCTCTGGAACAGGCTGGCGCCCAGCGCCAGCATGGGCTGGACGGCAACATCGCGTCCCAGCACCATGCCAGCCGGCAACAGCATGCCGCGCGGCGCGCGCACGTCGTCGGCGGCAATGCTGCCGGCCGCATACTGGGTCGTCACCGGCTGGATCGGCAAGCCGTTCGGAAAGACCGCCGCCGAGACCACGAAGCCGGGATTCAAGCCATTGATGACCGTCAGCACGCTGCCGGCTGGAACGGTGGAGCCAGCCCAGACATACGTCTTGTTGTCGATGACGACGTGCGCGCCTGGCGGCAACAGCAGGTCGGCACCCAGGACCAGCGGTTTCTGCACCGACACATCCACCGTCACGGGTTTGCTCAAGACCTGGCCCGGCTTGATCAGGCTGGTACTCAGCGCAAAATCGAAGGGGATCTTCTCGCCCTTCGCGATCAGGAATTCATCGGCCAGGCGCAGGCCGATGGGGGCGCTGCTGCCACCTGGCAACACGTCGCCACCCTGCAGCTTGCCGCCGATGCTGACGGCCGCGCCGCTGTCGATCACCAGGCGTCCGCCGCCTTTCACGCCATGGCCGCGCAACTCACCGTCGAGCTTGAGCATGGCGCCCGTCGGCGCTTTCTCCGTCGGCAGATCGACCGCCAGGGTGATGTCGCCGCCGCGTCCGCCCTGCAGGCTGCCATTGCTCATCAAGGCCGCGCCGGACGAGACGTCGATGACGCTGCCGCCCGCCAGTTCGACGCCGCCCGAGCTTTTCAAGGTGACCTTGCCGCCATTCACATACGGCAAGCCGGCGACCGCGCCCGGATCGAGTTCCAGGTTGCTCCACAGGCCGCGCGCATCGAGGCGCACGCCGGGCGCCACGCGCACGCCGGCCGTTCCCGTGGGACGGTTGTCCGGCACCAGCTTGCCTTCGGCCCATACGGCGCCCGCATTCGCCAGATAGCGCGAAACGATGTCGCCGGCGGCGATGCTGCCGCCGCGCGCGCTCACGTTCGCCTTGATGGCAACGTCGGTGGCGTGCAGGGCGACGTCGCCGCCATCGGCCACGCGCACGTCCGCGTTGACGTCGAGCTTGTCGTAGGCGTAGATATTCAGGGCGCCCAGTTCCAGGCCATTGAGCCAGTCCGCATCGAGCTGCAGGGTCTTGCTGCGCGCGGCCGGCAAGGCTTCACTGAGCAGCTGGCCATCGGCGACGGGCGCCACCTTGCCGATCTCGACGTTTTCCAGCACGGCTTGCGGGCTGTCGCGCAGCTGGCCCGCCTTCGTATCGAAGACGGGCGTCATTTTGCCGACGATCAATTGACCGGCGCGCGCGGCCGACGTCTGCGCCTGCTTGTAGCTATCCATGCCGTCATCGCGCTTGCGCTGCTGGCGCTCGCCCTGGAACACGGACGTGTCGATATCGCCTTCCAGCACGGCCGCGCCCGTGGAAACGATCAGGCGGCCCGCGTCGCGGCCCACCGTGTAGCCGTTTTCCAGGCGTTCGCGCGGGCCGATCAAGGCATTCGCGTACGTCTCCGTCGTGTTCGCGCCCCAGCGCGCATGCGTGCTTTCATAGCCGCGGTACAAACCCGTGTACAGGTTGTCGCCGGGGGCAGTGCTGAGCTTGTACATCGCGCCATCGGCGCCCTTCAGCCACGTCTGCTTGACCATGCCCGTCTGCACGTCCAGCGAGCCGCCGGCGATGTTGATGCGCGAACCGGCCTGCGTCACCACTTCGCCGCCGCCAAAGCCGACGGTGCCGCCCTGGGCCGCCCACTCGCCGATGCCGTGGCCACTGGTATTGAGGTAGCCGCTCACTTCCAGCAGGCCGCCGGCCGTGTACCAGCGATCCGTGGCGTAGCCATTGGTGCCGGCCGGCACCAGCACCAGGTCGCGGCGGTCGACCCACACGTCGCTGTTGTTCAGGTATTTCGCGTCGCGGCTGCCCGGTGCGTCGCGCTGTTCGTTGCCCTGCACATTGATCAGCACATTGTTGCTGCTCATGTCGACCTTCACGCCGACGGCGCCGGATACGTCGATGGCGGCGTCGCGCGCCACGTGGCTGCGGCGGGCCGCGTCGACCAGCACCTGGCCGCCCGTGGCCAGGGTCAGCGAATCGCCTTCGAATTCCACGTTGCCGGCCGAAACGATGCGCACCAGCGACTGGTCGCGCCGGTCCAGCGGCGTGTCCGTGCCCTTGCCCGTGTCTTTCAGCAAGGTATCGCGCTGCACATCGAGCGCCGTGGCGCCGTTGTCGTCGATAAAAATGGCGCTGACGCTGCCGCGTCCCATGGTGACCTTGGCGTCCTCGCCCGCCGCCGACAGGTGGATGGCGCCGCGTCCGTTGACGGAGGTACTCGACAGCAGCATGCCGTCCTGGCGCAGCGTGTTGCCGCTCAGCGTGATGTCGCCGCCGGCCGACTGGATCAAGCCGCGGTTGACGACGGCGCCGGCGCCGCTGCCGGCCGTGCGCAGCATCTCGACTTCATTGCCGCGCGTGCTCGAATACTGGTTCTTGTCCGTGCCCTGGCCCGGGCGCACGACGATGGCGTCGCCGGCGGCCAGGGTGGTCTGGCCATTCGGCGTGGTGATGGCGCCCGCATTGTCGACGTTGCGGCCGGCCAGCAGCACATAGCCGCCGCCTTCCGTCACCGTTTGCGGCTTGCGCGTGTCGATGCGCGCGCCGGCGGCGACGACGACGTCGGCCTCGGCCTTGCCATGCGTAAAGGTATTCTGGCCCAGCAATAAATCATTCGCGAAGGTCGGCACGGTGCCCGCGCCCTGCGCCTTGCCGTACAGGCCGCTCTTGAACTGGCTGTCGCTCATGCCCATGGCGGCCGCCGCCAGGTTGCGCGTATCGACCTGGCTGCTTCCCGTAAATACGATGCCATTGCGGTTGACGATCATCACCGTGCCGTCGGCCTTGATCTGGCCCTGGATCTGGCTGGGGCGCGCCAGCGGATCGTTGATCCGGTTCAATACGGACCAGTTCGATTTCTGGTCGAACTGCAAGGTGGTGTTTTTGCCGACGTTAAAACTTTCCCAGTTCAGTATCGCCTTGTCATCCGTCTGCGCGACCTTCACGACGGTCTTGCCGTCGGCCTGGGTCTGCACGGGTCCCTGGGCATTGAGCCAGCCCGCCGTCAGGCTGTTGCTGTCGACCTGCAAGCCGCCCTTGACCAGGCCATCGGGCGCACCGCCCGCCGCCAGCGCCGCCTGGCGCGCAGCTGCCTGCACCGCCTGTTCGGCGGCGATGCCGCGCGCGGCCAGCAACAGGTTGTTCAGCGATTGCTGCAGCTTGCCTTCGGCCTTTTGCTGCTGCAGCAAAGGATTGTTCAGCGATGTGGCCGGCTGGCCATTCGGCAAGCGTCCCGTGGCTGCGGCCGTGCCCTGCTGCGCACCCTTGCCGGCAAACCACGCGCCGCTGAACGGCTGCTGCGCTTGCGCGCCGCCCGCCTGCAGCAGCATGGCGATGGCCAGCGCCAGCGGTTTCAATCGCACCGGGCGCCCGTTCCGGTTGCCCGCCATGGCGGAGGAGGATGCGTGTTTCGTGACCGACTTGCTTCGCTGCATGGCGACATTCCCTTTTCATGTTCCGTTGCTGACCGATATCGCGAGGCGGCGCGCGGCACGCACGGGGCGGGCGGCAGGCACTGATTCGCGGCTTCCAGCAGCATTGACAGGGAACAAGGTCCGGGACTGCAAAAGGTCATGAAAATGTCATAATTGGCTGAGCACCTCGGCGCGCCAAGGCGGGGCTCAGCCGAACAGCACGATGCCGCCCGGCAGCCGCGTCACGCGCGCGCCATACGCGTCCTGGATCAGGGCGATCACGTCATCGAGGCGGTCGAGCGAAAAGCTCGCTTGCACGCGCGTCAGTTTCAAGGCGTCGCCATTGAGGATCAGCTTGCCGGGACGGTAGCGGTTCACCTCGTCCACCACCTCGGCCAGGGTGCTTTGTTTAAAAACCAGCAGCCGGTGGCGCCACGCGCTGACGTCGGCCCTGGCCACGGCGCGGGCGATGCCGAAATGCTCGGGCCGGTAACGCAGTTGCTGGCCGGCCGCCAGTTCCGCGTCGTTGCCGGCCTGCGCCACGCGCAAGCGGCCCGCCAGGCACGTTACGCATACTTCCTGGCCGAATAACCGGATATTGAAGCGCGCGCTGCCGGCCGACACGGTGCCGTCGCCCGCCTGCACGCGCACCCGCGCCGCGCCGCGCAAGCCGGCCTGGAATTCCGCTTCGCCCGCCAGCAGCACCAGCGCCGCGGCGCCATCCTGCAGCGGCGCCGCATCGAGGCGCGTCTGCGTATTCATCTGCACCAGCACGCCGCCTTCAAACGCCACTTCGCG
Organism: Janthinobacterium sp. GMG1; assembly: GCF_034427795.1. Taxonomy (NCBI): domain Bacteria; kingdom Pseudomonadati; phylum Pseudomonadota; class Betaproteobacteria; order Burkholderiales; family Oxalobacteraceae; genus Janthinobacterium; species Janthinobacterium sp. GMG1. Next base: position 24,948 of record NZ_JAXQNT010000017.1, on the reverse strand, counting down.
CTGCTCGCCCGTGCCGGTGGCATAGTCGGCACCGAGGCCCGCCACGGCCGGCCACAGGTCCGTCGGCGGGCGCAGCACCAGCAAGCCCAGCGAGGCAGCCACGGCGCCACCGAGCCAGGCGCGCCGCGCCATATTCACGGGCGCCTGCGCCCGCTTGACGGCGCGCGCGGCCGGCGCCATGGCGCCCCACACGGCGCGCGCCTCGGCAAACGCGTTGGCATGCTTGCGGCTGCGCGCGCACCAGTGGCGAAACACTTGCGCGTCGCGCTCGCTGACCTGGCCCGAGGCCAGGCGCACGACCCACGCCTGCGCTTCCTTCTGGATGACACCCATGTCGTCTTCCGCTTGTTCAGTCATGATGTTTAGACGTTTTTCCCGCGCCGGGACCGAAGCGCTGGATGAAATCGCGTCCCATGCGCTCGCAGCAATGTTCGAGACCGGCGCGCAATTCCTTCTCCACCGTGCGGGCGGAAATGCCGAAGCGCTCGGCGATGTCGCGGTGCGGCAACTGGTCGACGCGGGCGGCGATGACGATAGCGCGCCGGCGTTTCGGCAACTCCTGCAAGGCCCGCTCGAGCTCTTCCAGTTCGGCGCGCGCGCTGAAGGTGCGGGCCGGGTCGGCCAGCTCGTCGACCATCTCGTACAGATCGTCGATATCGGGCAAGCTGAGCAGGCGCGCATTGTCGCGGCGTTGATCTTCCGCAATGTTGATGGCAATGCGCATCAGGTAGGCGGACGGGTAGCTGATCGCTTCGGGCGCGTTCATCCGTTCCACCCGCAAATACGTTTCATGCAGCGCGTCATTGGCCAGGTCTTCCGAACCGAGGCGGCGCTGCAGATGGCGGCGAAACTGTCCGTAGCGTTCCAGGAACAGCTTGCGCAAGGTGGTTTTGAGCAGTTCCGGCATGCTCAGGGCGCCCCGGCCACGAGGTAAGGCGCGCAATCGGCATCGGGATCGGGCCGCGGCGTCAGTAAAATCGTCAGCGGCTGCGGCAAGCCCGCCGGCGGCGCGCCATCGATCAGCAGGCTGCGCAGGCGCTGCAGCACGGCGCGGTCGCGCTGTTCCACGCCGCTCGGTTCCAGCACATGCACGGCGCGCACCTTGCCCCGCTCGTCGAGCCACAGCTGGAACGCCAGGCGGTAGCGGCCGAAGGCCTCCGGATGCAAGCGGCACAGGGCGCGCGTGAGCGAACGCTGCAGGATGGCCGCATAGCCTTGCAATGGTGCGCTGGCGGGGGTCACTTCGGCCGGCACAGACGCCGGCGCCACGGGCGCGTCGGCCAGCGCCAGCAAGGTAAACGCATTGCTGCCGCTGAAGCGCGCGCCCAGCTGGGTGCCTGCCAGCAGGCGCTGCAGCGCTTCGGCCGGCGTGTAATCACCGCGCACGGGCGCTGCCACCCTGCCGGCCGCCAGCTGGCTGCTGACGAGCACGGAATACCCGGTCACTTCGCCAAACGCCACCAGGGCCGCATCGAGCGGCTGGGCGGGCAAGTCGAAGCGCAGGGGTGCGTGCGCGCCGGCGTCAGCACCGTCCGCGCCCGCAGCCGGCCGCACGAATGTCATCAAGGTCATCAATGTCATCAGCAAGCAGGCGGACAGGGCATTGCCCCTTGCGGCGCGGCGGTGGCTTAGTGTCATTTTCCAGGGGAAGCAACGAAAAATCCTGCTCATGAAGTGTCTTGACTGCAATGTTGTCTGCAGAATGGCAAGATGGTAGCTTCATAAAATGACAACTGCATGACATGGCGCCAGCCCGCATCCCCGCCTGTGTCATCGCCGCGACACATGGCCTTGCTATGCTGAACGCTTCATCCACCGCTCCGGGAGCCGTCATGGCACGCCTGTTCTCACTGTTGCTGCTGGCCTGCGCCGCCCTGCCTACGCAGGCGGACGAGCACACCGTCGTCGTGAAGGCCGCCGCGCCGCAGAAGGCTTGCGTGGAAGTGGAAGCCAATGGCCAACGGGCGCCATCGATGTCTTGCTTGAATGAAAAATTATTGCCAAATAGCAACACCATGAACCGGCCGCCGCCCGCCCTGTCCGGTGCGGAAGCAGTCATGCAGCGCCCGTCGAACCAGCTGGGCCTGTACAACCGCGCTGCCCTCGAACACCGCATGGGCAATGCCTTTGGCAAATCCGTTGTACCGCAGAGGCCGCCAACTCCCGTGCCCGCCAGCCCGCTGCTGCCGGCCCGCTGACGCTGTTGTCAACGCACAGTCCATTTGCGCTGTCAAGATTGCGCAATCGCGCCGATTGCGTATCATTCCAGGCTTGATCGCTCTGGAAACAACCATGCTGCCCACTATCGAACAACGTCTTGCCCTTGAACTTGCCGCCAAACCGGTGCAGGTTGCCGCCGCCATCGAACTGCTCGACGAAGGCGCCACCGTGCCCTTCATCGCCCGTTACCGCAAGGAAGCGACCGGCGGCCTCGACGATATCCAGCTGCGCCTGCTGGAAGAGCGCCTGCGCTACCTGCGCGAACTGGAAGAGCGGCGCGCCGCCATCGTGGCCTCGATCACGGAACAGAACAAGATGACGCCCGAATTGCTCGACGCCGTCATGTACGCGGAAGACAAGACGCGCCTCGAAGATTTGTACTTGCCGTACAAACAGAAGCGCCGCACGAAGGCGCAGATCGCCATCGAAGCGGGCCTGATGCCGCTGGCCGACGGCTTGCTGGACAATCCGGAACTGACGCCGGAAATGGAAGCGGGCAAGTTCCTGCGCGACGCGTTTACCAGTGCCGACGGGAATAATCCTGGCGTGGCGGACACCAAGGCGGCCCTCGACGGCGCGCGTCAGATTTTGATGGAGCGCTTCGCCGAAGACGCGACCCTGCTGCAAACCTTGCGCGAATACGTGCAGGAACACGGCATCGTCGAATCGAAAGTGGTGGAAGGCAAGCAGGACGAAGGCGAAAAATTCGCCGATTATTTCGCATACTCGGAAACCATTTCCACAGTCCCCTCGCACCGCGCGCTGGCGCTGCTGCGCGGCCGCCGCGAGGGTATCCTCGACGTCACTCTGCGCCTGGACACGGAAGCGGAAAAACCGAAATGGGATGCGCCGCATAACCCGTGCGAAGGCCGCATCGCCGCCCGCTTCGGCATCAAGCAACAAGGCCGCCCGGCCGACAAATGGCTGGCGGACACGGCGCGCTGGACCTGGCGCGTGAAAAGCTTCATGCACCTGGAAACGGAACTGATGGGCGCGTTGCGCGAACGCTCGGAACTCGACGCCATCAACGTGTTTGCCACCAATCTGAAAGCGCTGCTGCTGGCCGCGCCGGCCGGCCAGCGCGCCACCATGGGCCTCGATCCTGGCTTGCGCACGGGCGTGAAAGTGGCCGTGGTTGACGCCACCGGTAAAGTGGTCGACACGGCCGTGATCTACCCGCACCAGCCGAAGAACGACTGGGATGGTTCGCTGCATACGCTGGGCCGCCTGGCCGCCAAGCACAATGTGTCGCTCATTTCCATCGGCAACGGCACCGCGTCGCGCGAAACGGACAAACTGGCGCAGGACCTGATCAAGCAGCACCCGGAAGCGAAGATGACGAAGATCGTTGTCTCGGAAGCGGGCGCGTCGGTGTATTCGGCGTCCGAATTCGCGTCGAAAGAATTGCCGGACATGGACGTGTCCCTGCGCGGCGCCGTCTCCATCGCGCGCCGTCTGCAAGACCCGCTGGCCGAACTGGTGAAAATTGACCCGAAATCGATCGGCGTGGGCCAGTACCAGCATGACGTGAGTCAAAGCCAGCTGGCCCGCTCGCTCGATGCCGTGGTGGAAGATTGCGTGAACGCCGTCGGCGTGGACGTCAATACGGCGTCCGCTCCCCTGCTGGCGCGCGTGTCCGGCCTGTCGGCCAGCGTGGCGCAAAGCATCGTCACCTACCGCGACATGAAGGGCGCGTTCACCTCGCGCGCGGCCTTGAAAGCCGTGCCGCGCCTGGGCGACAAGACGTACGAACAGGCAGCCGGCTTTTTGCGCGTGATGGGCGGCGACAATCCGCTGGACGCCTCGGCTGTCCACCCGGAATCGTACCCGCTGGTGGAAAAGATCCTGGCCGATATCAAGAAGGATATCAAGGCCGTCATCGGCGAAACGGCGCTGCTGAAAACCCTCAGCCCGGCAAAATATGCGGATGAAACGTTCGGCGTGCCGACCATTTCCGACATCTTGAAGGAACTGGAAAAGCCGGGCCGCGATCCGCGTCCGGAGTTCACCACCGCCACCTTCAAGGAAGGCGTGGAAGAGATCCGCGACTTGCGCCCGGACATGATACTCGAGGGCGTGGTCACCAACGTGGCCGCCTTTGGCGCCTTCGTCGATATCGGCGTGCACCAGGATGGCCTTGTGCATATCTCGGCCCTGTCGAACACCTTTGTCAAAGATCCGCACACGGTGGTGAAAGCTGGCCAGGTCGTGCGCGTCAAGGTGCTGGAAGTCGATGAAAAGCGCAAGCGCATCGCGCTGACCATGCGTTTGACGGACAGTGCGCCGCAGCCGGGCAGCAAGCCGGAGCAAAAAGGCGACCGCAACGACCGCCGCAGCATGGCGCAACACCAGTCGCAATCGCGCAACGCGCCCGAGCCGGCCGGCAGCATGGCCGCCGCGTTCGCCAAGCTGCGCGGCTAAGTCCATGGCCGCCAGGCATGACCTCGTCATCCTGGCGGTGGATGCCGCCAGCGTGGAGGCGCAGCTGCTGCTCGACGAATTGTCGGCAGCATTGCTGCGCATCAATGGCGACAGCGGCCGTTCTTCCTTCGATGTCGAGGCGGCAACGCCGCGCGGCGGTTTTTATCTGGCCCGCGATGCGGCTGGAGAACTGCTGGGCTGCGCCGCCCTGCGGCCGCTGGGCGAGCCGGACAGCGCCATAGGCGAACTCAAGCGCATGTATGCGCGCCCCGGCCAGGGTGGCTTGGGCGTGGGCTCGGCCCTGCTGGCCCATGTAGAGGCGCAGGCGCGCCGGCACGGCTACCAGGCTCTGCACCTGTCCACCCGCGTGGCGAATACCCGCGCCGTGGCGTTTTATGCCAAACACGGCTATGCACCAGTCATTGCTTGGGGCAAATACGTGAGCGCGGCACAATCGACCTGCCTGGGCAAGACCTTATAAGCCCCAACGTGGCTGACTTGCCTAATTTATGACTTGAGCGCATACCCGTGCCGTCGTTTTCTTATAAAATGACGGCATCTATTTATTTACCCATCAGAGGCAGCTATGAGCGACGTACAAACCTGGATCAAAGAAACCGTGACGAGCACGCCAGTCGTGCTGTTCATGAAGGGCACGGCCCAGTTCCCGCAGTGCGGCTTTTCCGGCCGCGCCATTCAGATCCTGAAGGCCTGCGGCGTGGAAAACATCGCCACCGTCAACGTGCTGGATGACCCGGAAGTGCGCCAGGGCATCAAGGATTACTCGAACTGGCCTACCATTCCGCAGCTGTATGTCAAAGGCGAGTTCATCGGTGGTTCCGATATCATGAATGAAATGTTTGAATCGGGCGAACTGAAGTCCCTGCTGGATGCCTGATAGCCAAACGCAGCGGCCGCGCCGTATCGTCGTGGCCATCACGGGCGCCACGGGCGCCGTCTATGGCTTGCGGCTGCTGCAATTACTCGGCGCCATCCCCGGCGTCGAGACGCATCTGGTCTTGTCGGATGCGGCCGTACTGACCCTGCACCAGGAAACGGGCGTGGGGCGCAAGGACATCGAAGCGCAGGCGCACGTGGTGCACAAGCTGCGCGACATCGGCGCCTCTATCGCCAGCGGCTCGTTTCAATCGGATGGCATGGTCGTCGCACCGTGCTCGATGAAGACCCTGGCGGCCGTGGCGCATGGCCTGTCGGATAATTTGATCACGCGGGCAGCCGACGTGGTGCTCAAAGAGCGCCGCCGCCTGATTTTGATGGTGCGCGAAACGCCGTTCAACCTGGCGCACCTGCGCAATATGACAGCCGTGACCGAAATGGGCGGCATCATCTTCCCGCCCTTACCGAGCTTCTACCACCACCCGCAAAGCATCGCGGAAATGGTCGACCATACGGTGGCGCGCGTCATCGACCTGCTCGGCATCGAGCACAGCCTGGCGCCGCGGTGGAATGGTCTTAAAGCGTCAGAAACCTGACATCACCAACGCAATCAACTTATAAGCGGGGAAACCCCTACCAAGTCACGATGCCTGACAAAAGCGTAGCGAGCGGCAGTGATTTGTGGCCAAGAAGCGCAACCGTGCTCTAGCACGGTGAGCATCGCCGGCCGCAAAGCGCGACGCGCAGTAGCTTTGGTCAGGCATCCCTCATCTCTTGTCGAATTGGTGAGCACTTGCCTGCTTCAAATCCCTGGCTTCTTCAACCATCCTGCGGTGGGCGATCCGTTTGCGCATCACTTCCGCATGTTGCGCGGCAGTCATGGGGGGCACGGTCATCAAGTCCTTCAGCTGCGCGGTATTGCTGTAGTTACTTTTCATAAGACGGCTCAAATGCTCGGCTCCGTAGTGGATGAACTGGCTGCTTCTGATGTGATTATGCGCTGGTATTGGCCGCTGCGCCGCTGCGTGCGGGATTATTGTCAAATAATTCCGCTGCAGCGCAACATGCGAGGTCTTATTGTGCGGCAAAATCATGTCTCCAGTATGACCTTGCGCAAATAAAAGGACAGGGGGAGCACCGTCAGCGAAAAGCGGACGGCGCCGGCCGGGGAGGGCCTGAATGCTTACTTTTGGTAGTTGACTCTTACCAGCATGCGAATAAATTCTCGCGCGATTTGACGATGATGTTCATCCAATCTTTGCAAATCGGCAATTAATTTCACATCGGCGGACTCAAAACGCGACAAAGCGCTGCCCGCTTCACCATTCGGCGTGGCGCTTTCCGGGCCGCCAAAACGCAACCATTCCGCCGGAACGCCCAACCATTGGGCAATCATGCGCAATTTCTCTTGCGTCGGAATTGCTTCACCTACTAACCATTTCCTAGCTGCATGCACGGTAATCGGGCGCCCGTCGAAACGGATATTGAATTCCCGGGCCAGTCTGGTCGGGCTGTCTGGAGAATAATGGGCGTTTTTGAGAGCCAACTGAAGTCGCTGGCTGAAGCTTTCGCGTTCGTTAGAAGAATTCATAGGTGTACTATTTCATGTTGTAACATGAAAGTCAGTTTCTTGAATGACCATACAGATTGTTACATTTGAAAAGAGTATCAATTAACAATTAACACTCCGGCCGAGCTTTTCAAGTCAAAAAGTGGGCCGAATTTTCTCTTGCGATTCTGCGTGGCTTCGGGTCAAATTCGCGGCTAGCCTTGATTTTCGCACTGCAGCACGATTCAAAGCCTCGGTTTGGCATTACAACGTACGGTATCGGATAATGCCCTCCTCTACCGATGCGCGCAATGCCCATGTCATACAATTTCTTATAGACAAAGTTTTCAGAAGGGCCATTTTGTTTCCAACATGGAAACGATACAAACAGCGTGCTCATAGTGAAACGTTGTTTTTTGATCGTGCCGGCTGGAAAGAATCTGCGCCTGAAAATTTTACTGCCATCGCAGCGAAAAGAATGTCGCTGTTATGCCAGGAAAGCTCTTTTTGGTGTCATCTTGGCCACCAACTCTCGATCTTAAGCGCGTTTGCGCAAGAAGAATCAATTTATTTTCAGTAACTGTTGCCTTATTCGCCAAATTCCCCTGTCCAGCCCCTCTTTTTTCTTTGTTGCAGCACGGGCAGGGCACGCTACAATAGTATTGACGTTGACGTAAACGGCACTTTGCCATCCATTGCCTCGCAGCACCCATCCAGTGACCGACCACCCATGCAACCGATACCGCCCGCACCCATGACGACCTATACCATTACCGAACTGGCGCGGGAATTCGACATCACGGCGCGCGCCATCCGCTTCTATGAAGACCAGGGCTTGCTCAGTCCGAAACGCGAAGGCGCCGGCGGGCGCAGCCGCGTCTACACGCCGCGCGACCGCACCCGCCTGAAGCTGACCCTGCGCGGCAAGCGCCTGGGCCTGGCGCTGTCGGAAATCAAGAGCCTGGTCGACATGTACGAATCGCCGAAGGACACGCGCGCGCAGATGGACCGCTTCCTGGGCGTGCTGGCGCAGCACCGGCAGACCTTGGAACAGCAGCGCATCGATATCGAAATGGCGCTGGCGGAAATCAGCGCACATGAAGACGCTTGCGCGCGCATGCTGGCGGACTCGAACCTTGATAAGGCGCAAACAAACTAAAGGCGCAAGCAGCAGACCGCTGCCGCGCATCGGTTGACGTTTACGTAAACGTCACAACTGAGTATCATAGCTTCACTGACCCGGCATCCATGACCGCCACACTTATAACGACGACGAGGACGACATGCTCCATCTCCCAGGCTTGACCTTTGACCACGGCGACGACATCGCCTCCCTGCGTGAAGCGATCCAACAATTCGCCGCCGCCGAAATCGCGCCGCGCGCGGCCGACATCGACCGCACGGACCAGTTCCCCATGGACCTGTGGCGCAAAATGGGCGACATGGGCTTGCTCGGCATCACCGTCAGCGAAGAGTACGGCGGCGCCGGCATGGGTTACCTGGCGCACATCATCGCCATGGAAGAGATCTCGCGCGCCTCGGCTTCCGTCGGCCTGTCCTACGGCGCCCACTCGAACCTGTGCGTGAACCAGATCAAGCGCAACGGCACGGCCGAGCAAAAAGCCAAGTACCTGCCGAAACTGATCACAGGCGAGCACATCGGCGCCCTGGCCATGTCGGAGCCGAACGCGGGCTCGGACGTCGTCAGCATGAAGCTGCGCGCCGACTTCAAGGGCGACCGCTGGGTCTTGAACGGCACCAAGATGTGGATCACCAACGGCCCCGACGCGGACGTGCTGGTGGTGTACGCGAAAAACGACCTGGAAGCGGGTCCGCGCGGCATGACGGCGTTCCTGATCGAAAAGAATTTCAAGGGCTTCTCCATCGCGCAAAAGCTCGACAAGCTGGGCATGCGCGGTTCGCACACGGGCGAACTGGTGTTCCAGGATTGCGAAGTGCCGGCCGAAAACGTGCTGGGCGGCCTGGGCAAGGGCGTCAACGTGCTGATGTCGGGCCTCGATTTCGAGCGCACCGTGCTGTCCGGCGGCCCGCTGGGCATCATGCAGGCCTGCATGGACCTGGTCGTGCCTTACGTGCATGACCGCAAGCAATTCGGCCAGCCCATTGGCGAATTCCAATTGATGCAAGGTAAGCTGGCCGATATGTATTCGACCATGATGGCGTGCAAGGCCTATGTCTACGCCGTGGGCCAGGCCTGCGACCGCGCCACCACGCCGGAAGCCGTGCGCCAGTTGCGCAAGGATGCGGCCGGCGCCATTCTGTATAGTGCAGAGAAAGCGACCTGGATGGCGGGCGAAGCGATCCAGGCCCTGGGCGGCAACGGCTACATCAACGAGTATCCGGCCGGCCGTCTGTGGCGCGATGCCAAGCTGTATGAAATCGGCGCCGGGACCAGCGAAATCCGCCGCATGCTGATAGGCCGCGAACTGTTTGCGGAAACCAAGTAAGCACGGGCGCGCGACGATCGACTGGGTGATGAGCCATTCATGCGAGCACAACTATGACGCACATTGCCTTCCCCAAATTGCTCTCTTCCCAGATTGCATTCGATATCGCGCGCACCATCCGCGACGGCTTCGACAAGCATTACCGTTTGTTCCGCGAAACCAGCCGGCAAGCCAAGCAGTATTTCGAGCAAGGCGTCTGGAGCGCGGCACAGACGGCAGCCCGCGAACGCATCGACTTTTATGACAAGCGCGTGCAGGAATGCGTGCAGATGCTCGAAGATGAGTACGAAGAGTCGGAGTTGAGCGATGAAGTGTGGCGCGAACTGAAGCTGCACTACATCGGCATGCTGACGGAACACAAGCAGCCGGAACTGGCGGAAACCTTCTTCAATTCCGTCTGCTGCAACATCCTGCACCGCACATATTTCAATAACGACTATATTTTCGTGCGTCCCGTCGTTTCCACGGAATACATCGAAACGCAAGATCCGGCCCCCACCTACCGCGTGTATTACCCGGGCAAGGATGGCTTGCGCCACACCTTGACGCGCATGGTGAGCAACTTCCAGCTGAACTGCGCCTTTGCCAACCTCGAGCGTGACGTGGCACAAGTGGAAGCGCGTCTGCAACAGCTGTTCGGCGGCGACCGGCTCGAACCGAACCACCAGATCCAGGTCCTGACCAGCTTGTTTTACCGCAACAAGGGCGCCTATCTGGTCGGCAAGGGCATCAACGGCAACCGCGAATACCCGTTTGTCGTGCCGATCCTGCACAACCGTCACGGCAAGCTTGTGCTCGACACGGTGCTGTTCGAGCAGCAGCAGATCGCCGTGCTGTTTTCATTTACGCGCGCGTATTTCCTGGTCGATATGGAAGTGCCGTCGGCCTATGTGCAATTCCTGCGCAGTTTGCTGCCGCGCAAACCGCGCAGCGAAATCTATACGATATTGGGCTTGCAGAAACAGGGCAAGACCTTGTTTTACCGCGACTACCTGCAGCACCTGAAACATTCGTCGGACCACTTTGAAAGCGCGCCTGGCATCCGTGGCCTGGTGATGCTGGTGTTTGCCCTGCCCTCGTTTCCGTATGTCTTCAAGGTCATCAAGGATTTCTTTCCGCCCCCCAAGGAAACCACGCGCGCGCAAGTCCAGCAAAAGTATTTGCTGGTGAAACACCACGACCGGGTGGGGCGCATGGCCGACACGCTCGAGTATTCCAACGTGGCCTTTCCCCGCGCCCGTTTTGCCGAAGAACTGCTGGCCGAGTTGAAACAGTTCGCCCCTTCGCTGATCGAAGAAGACCACGAGCAGATCATCATCCGCCACCTGTACATCGAGCGGCGCATGGTGCCGCTGAACATGTGGCTGAGCAATGCCGAGAAGGAAGGCCGCGATGACCTGGTCGAACACGCCATCGTCGAGTACGGCAACGCCATCAAGGAATTGGTGGCGGCGAATATTTTTCCCGGCGACATGCTGTATAAAAACTTTGGCGTGACCCGTCATCAGCGTGTCGTTTTTTACGATTACGATGAAATCGAGTACATCACCGATTGCCGGTTCCGCGTCATCCCGCAAGCCCGCACGGAGGAAGAAGAAATGTCGGCCGAACCGTGGTATCCCATCGGCAAGCACGATGTGTTTCCCGAACAATTCGGCACCTTCCTACTGGGCAATCCCCGCATCCGCCGCTATTTCATGCAGCACCATGCCGACCTGCTGACGGCGCAATATTGGCAGGCGCGCAAGCAGCGCATCGAAGACGGCCATATCGAGGACGTCTTCCCTTATCCGCAGCACCTGCGTTTTTGTATGCAGTCACCATCCCCACCTTTAACCGGAGATCCAACATGAATGATCCAGTCGTAATCGTCGGTGCCGCACGCACCCCCATGGGCGCCTTCCAGGGCGACTTTGCCAACGTCACCGCCAGCGACCTGGGCGCCGTGGCCATCCGCGCCGCCGTCGAACGGGCCGGCGTGGCGCCGGATGCCGTGGAACACGTGTTTTTCGGCAATTGCCTGATGGCTGGCCAGGGCCAGGCGCCCGCGCGCCAGGCCTTGCGCAAGGCGGGCTTGCCCGATTCCACGGGCGCCGTGACCCTGTCGAAAATGTGCGGCTCGGCCATGCAGACGACCATGTTCGCGCATGACACCTTGCTCGCCGGCAGCGCCGACGTGGTGGTGGCGGGCGGCATGGAATCGATGACCAACGCCCCCTATCTGGTGCCGAAGGCGCGCGGCGGCTACCGCATCGGCCACGGCATGATCTATGACCACATGATGATGGATGGTCTGGAAGACGCCTACAGCCGCGATGAAAAGGGCAATGCCCGCTCGATGGGCACGTTTGCCGAAGAGTGCGCCAGCCAGTACCAATTCACGCGCGAAGCGCAGGATGCGTTTGCCATCGAATCCGTGAAACGCGCGCAAGCGGCCACCAAGGATGGCAGTTTCGAATGGGAAATCGTGCCCGTGACCGTTTCCGGCCGCGGCGGCGACACCATCGTCAGCATCGATGAAGGCCCGCAAAAAGCCCGCCTGGAAAAAATCCCGACCTTGAAAGCGGCGTTCAAGAAGGATGGCACCATCACGGCCGCCTCGTCGTCGTCGATCAACGATGGCGCGGCCGCCCTCGTGCTGATGCGCGAATCGACGGCGAAAAAACTCGGTTGCACCGTCATCGCGAAAATCCACGGCCATGCCACGCACGCGCAGGCGCCAAACGAATTCACCACGGCCCCCATCGGCGCGGTGAAAAAGCTGTACGCCAAGACGGGCTGGAGCAGCAGCAATGTCGACTTGTTCGAGATCAATGAAGCGTTCGCCGCCGTGCCGATGGCCGCCATGCACGACCTCGACATTCCGCACAGCAAGATCAACATCCACGGCGGCGCGTGCGCGCTGGGCCACCCGATCGGCGCCTCGGGCGCGCGCATCATCGTCACCCTGCTGGGTGCCTTGAAGAAAACCGGCGGCAAGCGCGGCGTGGCGGCCCTGTGCATCGGCGGCGGCGAAGCGACGGCGATGGCGATCGAACTGGTATAAGCTGCGCTGTTGACGACAGGCGCGCGCGGCGTGGTCACGTTCGCTGCGCGCCTTTTCATTGATTTCACCCAGGGAGAAAAGACATGCCTACCGCATTGATCATCGGCGCCTCGCGCGGCATCGGCCACGAAATCGTCCGTCAATACCGCCACGATGGCTGGCGGGTGATCGCCACGGCGCGCACGCAAGACGCTTGCGACGCCCTCGCGCAACTGGGCGCGGAAGCGCACCAGCTCGACGTGACGGATGTGGAGGGCTGTGCCGGCCTGGGCTGGAAGCTCGACGATGAAAAACTCGACGTGGCCATTCTCAACGCGGGCGTGTACGGCCCCCGTCACGACGGTACCCCCACGCAAGAAGATTTCGATGCCGTCATGCACACGAACGTGCTGGCGGCCATGCGGCTGCTGCCGCTTCTGGCGCCGCTGGTGGCCAATGCCAAAGGCAAACTGGCCGTGCTGTCCTCGCACATGGGCTCCCTGAGCGAGCGGGGCAACCCCAGCGGTTCGCTGTACCGCGCCAGCAAGGCGGCCTTGAATTCCGTGCTGATCGACACGTCCCTCGTGTACGGCCCGCAAGGCGTCAGCTGCGTCGCCTTCCACCCGGGCTGGGTGCGCACGGACATGGGCGGCGCCGGCGCCGATATTTCACCCGAGCAAAGCGCTGCCGGCATCCGCGCCACCCTGGCCAGCCTGCCGGCCACGGACAAGGCCGTGTTCCGCAACTATGATGGCAAGCCCATCGCCTGGTAATTCCTGCCTCCACTATAAAAAATACGAGACGACGTCCCATGATACTCAATGAAGAACAATCAATGATCCAGGAAGCGCTGCGCAGTTTTTCGCGCGAGCGCCTGGCGCCCAACGCGGCCCGCTGGGACAAGGAACATCATTTCCCGAAAGAAGAATTGCAGGAACTGGCCGCGCTGGGCGCCTTTGGCGTGGCCGTGCCGGAAGCGCTCGGTGGCGCCGGCCTCGATTACGTGTCGCTGGCCCTGGTGCTGGAAGAAATTGCCGCCGGTGACGGCGGCACGTCGACCATCATTTCCGTGAATAATTGCCCCGTGTGCAGCATCGCCATGATGTATGCCAACGACGCGCAAAAGGAACAATGGCTGCGCCCGCTGGCGCAAGGCACGATGCTTGGCGCGTTTTGCCTGACGGAACCGCACACGGGCAGCGACGCCTCGGCCCTGCGCACGACGGCCACGCTCGACGGCAATGAATACGTACTCAATGGCACCAAGCAGTTCATTACCAGCGGCAAGTATGCGGACGTGGCCATCGTCATGGCCGTCACCGACAAGGCGGCCGGCAAGCGCGGCATCAGCGCCTTCTGGGTGCCGACGAACACGCCAGGCTACATTGTGGCGGGACTGGAACAGAAGATGGGTCAGCATTCGTCGGACACGGCGCAAATCCTGTTCGACAACTGCCGCATCCCGGCGGCAAATCTGATTGGCGAAGAAGGGCAAGGCTACAAGATCGCCCTGTCCGGCCTGGAAGGCGGACGCATCGGCATCGCGTCGCAAGCCGTGGGCATGGCGCGCGCCGCGTATGAAGCGGCCCTGAGTTATGCGCGCGAGCGCGAAAGCTTCGGCAAACCCATCTATGAACACCAGGCCGTGCAATTCCGCCTGGCCGACATGGCCACGCAGATCGAAGCAGCGCGCCAGCTGATCCGCCACGCAGCATCGATGAAGGATGCGGGCTTGCCGTGCTTGAAGGAAGCGGCCATGGCCAAGCTGTTTGCGTCGGAAATGGCGGAAAAAGTGTGCTCGGACGCCATCCAGGTGCACGGCGGCTACGGTTATGTGTCCGATTTCCCCGTCGAGCGCATCTACCGCGACGTACGCGTGTGCCAGATTTATGAGGGAACCAGCGATATTCAGAAAATTCTTATCGCCAGAGCCTTGTAAAAATATCTAGAAGTAGCGGTCTCAGCGCTTTTAGAAACCGTAGCGAGCAAGCCCGCTATCGGATTGAGTAACGCAGCCGTACTTCGGTACGGCGAGTAACGCCAATTCGATAGCGGGCTGCGCAGTAGGTTTATAAACGCGCCCACCAGACGAAAAAAAAGCCCGCTAGCGCGGGCTTCGTTCCAATGTATTACCAATGCTTTAATCGTGTCATGGACGCCAGTGCTATCTGCAAAGTGCCTCCTGATTTTCGGACTCCCATGCTATCTGCATGGTGACTCCAAGTGTAAATCGACCATCGTATCCGGAATTACAAAATCCATTTCTTCGCACTGTCACGCCATCGACATTACACCTGTCGGTCGCCGCGCTGAAACTGGATGGTGAGATGATTTGCTGCCAAATCTCAATCACTGAACGGAGTATATCACAGATTTTTTGTGCGGTGCAATAAATATTTAAAATCAAGTCCTTAGCGCCAGCGGCTTGTCCTCTTGCCCGCCACGCGCCACCCTTTCGTACTCGGAAATCACTTGCGCGCCCAGCAGCAGCAAGGTGGCGCCGATTTCCAGGCTGAACATGACGACGATGGCTGTCGTCATCGAACCATACACGACATTGACCTGTGACAAGGTGGAGAAATACCAGACCAGCACGTGACGGGCGATTTCCCACAGCAAGGCCGCCGTCACGCCGCCGATCAGCGCATGCGTAATCGATAATCGTCCCACCGGCATGACCAGGTAAATCGAGCTGAGCACCAGGATTTCGCCCGCCAGTCCCAGCAGATACAGCAGCACGCCGGACACGCCTTCCAGGCCCCAGTCGTGGCGCAGGAAGCGCACGCTTTCCTCGCCCATCACTTGCAGGCTGCCCGCCACCAGGGTGATCAGCAAGATCCCCACGCCCAGGCACAGGATGTAGCAATACGGCAGCACGGCGGAAATGAGGAAATGGCGGCGGCGGATGGCCACGCGGTGAATAAAGATCACGCTCATGGCGTTTTCCAGCACGGTAAACGCCAACGAGCTGAAAAACAGCATGGTCAACAGCAACAGCCAGCCGATCACGCCCCGGTTGTTGAGGAAATGCGCGACCTCGGCCACGATGGCCTTCGATTGCCCCGGCACCAGCCATTCCAGGTAATGACCTATGGTTTGCAGCAATTCATCCTGCGCGATCACGTGCGACAGGGCCACCACCACCAGCATCAGCAGGGGCACGATGGACAGCAGCGAGTAATACGCGACGGCGCCCGCCAGCAGCAAGCCCTGGTTGGCGCGAAAAGCCTTCAGCACCTGCAGCACGAAGGCCAGCGGGTGGCTGAGGATGTAGGTACTGGCGTGGCGGTTGATCATATCGGGTGCGGTGAAGAAGGCGGCGCGGCCTCGTGCCACGCCTTATCACACTAGCATACTGACAATCACCCTGCTGCACCGTGCGCTAGCAGACGGCCGGCTCCAACAAGGTCAAGGTTTGCCGGTCCGCATCCAGAGTGGCAAGGATGCCCATCGGTATCGTGAACTGGTGGCGGATGTGGCCAAACGAATAGCCGCTGACGGCCGGCACCGTCAATGGCTGCAGATGCTGGTCCAGGGTGTCATTCAGGGTCAGCGCCGTGTCGCCCTCGGCCGCCTCGCAATGCTCGAAAATGCCCAGCATCAGCGCCGCCGCCTTGGAAAACCCCACGGACAGGTCGAGCTGACACAGCATGCGGTCGATGCGGTAAGGCACTTCATTGATTTCTTCGAGGAAAAGGATGTGCTCGCGGAAATCGGCCGCATACGGCGTGCCGGCCAGCGCGCTGACCAGGCACAGGTTGCCGCCCGTCAAGCGTCCCGTCGCCTGGCCGCCATGCACGGTGCGGATGGCGAAGTTCGGCTGCGTCTGCGCGCGGCGGTGGTTGTCCAGCGCCATCGGGATCGTGTAGCTGTCTTGCGGTGTCATCAGCACGTTGCGCAGCTGCGTCACCGTGTAGTCGGAAAACGTGGACGAGGCCACGGGACCGTGGAACGTCACCAGGCCCGTCTGGCGGCCGATGGCCAGGTGCAGGGCCGTGATGTCGGAATAGCCGATCAGCACTTTCGGGTTACGCTGGATCAAGGCGTAATCGAGCAGCGCCAGCAGTGAAATGCAGCCGGAGCCACCGCGGATGGCCCAGATGGCCTTGACTTCCGGGTCGCGGAACGCGGCGTGCAGGTCGTCCAGACGCTGCTGCACCGTGCCCGCATAGTTGCCGTGCACGGCGCGAATATTCGCGCCCAGGCTGGAACGCAGTCCCAGCGATTCGATATTGCGCTGGGCCTTGGCAATGGACTCCTCATCCGTAAAGCCGCCCGGTGCGATGATGGCGACCAGGTCGCCGTCGCGCAGGCGCGCCGGTTTGATCAATGCGTGTGGCTGTTGCATGCGTTTGCCCTTCCCTTGCGTGGCCGCCGCCCACGCCGGTGTGCCTGCCGCCCCGAAGCTGGCGGCCAGCAAGCCGCCGAAGCGGCGCCGGCTGAGATTGGTCTGACTGGACATGCGGCCCTTTCCTGAAATAAAAAACGGCGACGCCAGGCGCCGCCGCACGAGGTTAGCATGCCAGCGGGATCACCGCCGGCATGGCCGCCTTACATGAACTTGTACTTCAGCTGGAACGACAGCGAACGGCCGCGTGGATCGGCCACGCGCGGGTCCCAGCCAGCGCCCACCACTTCATCCACGTTGTGCGCGGTGAACGGCGGATCGCGGTCGAACAGGTTCTGGATGCCCACGGTAATCGTCGTATTTTTGAAGCCCGTGTACGTGCCCGACAAGTTATACGTGGTGTAGCTGGACACATCCGGCTTGAAGCCCGGCGGCGGCGCGCCCTTGCCGCCATTCGGCACCTGATCCTTGTAGCCGGAAGCAAAACTCTGGATCAGCAAGCCGCTCCAGTCGCCGCGCGACACGCCGAAGCTGGCGTTGTGTTTCCAGCGCAGGTACAGATCGCGCGTATAGAATTTGCCGACCAGTTCCTGGTATTCCTGGCCTTGATATTCCGCAAACTTGAAGCTGTCCATATACGTGCCGTCCAGGGTCGCCGTCCATTTCGCGTCCCGGACCTTGCCTTCGCCACGCAAGCCCACGTCCAGGCCACGCACGCGGCTGCCTGCCGCATTGATCCAGCCCGCCTGCACGTACTCGATGGTACCGTCCGGATTGCGGTGGATGTACTGGTTCAGCGCCTGGTAGTTGGTCAGCACGATTTGCGGCGTGCGGTTCAGGATGCGATCCTTGGTATTGATGGCCCAGTAGTCGAACGAGGCCGAATAGCCCTTGAATGGTTCGATGACAAAACCGACGCTGCCCTGCTTCGACGTTTCCGGCTTCAGGTTGACATTGCCGCCCGTCTTGTAGTCGAGGCGGTCAATGGCGCAGTACTCGGGCACGCCCGGATGCTTGGCGCAGCCTTCCTGATCGATCACGCCGTTCGGCAATTCCTGGCTCAGCGAGCCGGAATACAGTTGCTGGAAGCTTGGCGCGAGGAAACCCTTGCTGGCCGAACCACGGAACAGCAGGAAATCGGTCGGCTGGTAGCGGAAGGCCACTTTCGGATTCGTCGTCGCGCCCACCAGACTGTAATCGTCACGGCGGATGGCCAGCTGCATTTCCAGGTCCTTCGTGACCGGCACCAGCAATTCGGCATACACGGCCTTGACGGTACGGCTGGCATCTTTCAATGCGGCATTGCCTGGCGCCAACAGGATCTGGATGGCGTCGACGTCTTGCCCGAAGCTGTAACCTTCGCGGCGCAAATCAAAACCGGCCGCCATGGCCAGCGCACCGGCCGGCAGCTGGAACAGCTCGCCCGAAACGGAACCGTCGATCTGCGTCAGGGTCGTCTTGCCATGCTGGAAGTCGCCCCGGAACTTGGTCGATTCGATCAATTGCTTGGCCGCTTCCGTCTGGCTCTGGCCGGCGCCCACCCATGGATTGATGATGCCGCTGGCCAGTGCCGCGTACAACTTGTCCGTGTAGGAATAGCCATCCGTCAGCTTGGTCTTGGTCGTGCTTTCGGCGCGAGAAATGCCAGCCTTGTAATCCCACTTGCCGAAGTTGCCTTCAAAGCCCACCAGCACGCGGGCATTGTCGGTCGTGTTTTCCTGCGTGCGGTTGCCCACGTCATTGGCGCGCCATTTGTAGGAAATCGGCTTGGTCTTGTCGAATGAGGGGATGTAGGCCGACAGATCCTGGTAATACGCGCCGCCGACCGGATACAAATTCTTGTTGGCAACGGTCGCCTGCACCTGCATCGGCGTCAAAATCGCCGTGGCCTTGGTACGCGAACCGAGCACTTCGACAAACATGCGGTGGTCGGGCGCCAGCTGGAAAGTGCCTCGCGACAACAGATTGGCCCGTTCAACGGGGAATTGCAGCACATAGTCGGCGCCATAGTCATAGGCGCAGGAATACTTGGTGCGCAGCGGCGAGGTCACGTCTTTCCACAGCTCCGTCTGGTACTGCGACATGCCAGCGATGCTGTCGCACTTGCCCTGGAAGCTCAGCGGATTGGCTTGCAGGTATTTATTCGCGTCGCCAGGCAGCTGGAACGAGGCGCCCAGCGCCGTGCCGGCACCCGCCATCTGGTTGGCGAACGGCGTGCCCGTGGTATCGGGCGACAAGCCACGGCCCGGCTGGTAGCCGTTGACGAAGGAGCGGTCGCTGCCGTTCAGGCGCTGCGCCTTGTCGACAGTCAGGCTGGCCATGATGTTATAGCGATCGCTTTCCAGCGAGCCCGTGCCGGCCAGCAGCGAAGCGCGGCGCGTGGCGCCGCCGCCTGCCTGCGTATCGTTGGTGGAAACGGACGCTTCCACGCCGCTGTAATTGGTTTTCAGAATGAAATTGATCACGCCGCCGATGGCATCCGTGCCGTAGATGGCCGAGGCGCCATCCTTGAGGATTTCCACGCGCGAAATCGCACCCAGCGGAATGGAGTTCAGGTCGACCGACTTGCCGCTGGCGCCGTGCGTGGCGATGCGGCGGCCGTTCAACAGCACCAGGGTGCTCGACGGTCCCAGGCCGCGCAGCGAGGCGAACGAAGCGCCGCCGCTGACACGGTCGGCATCGGCGCCAAAGACGTTATTGCCCGAAGTCATGTTATCGGCGCCCGTGCCGTTTGCCGACAGGGTGCGCACCAGTTGCTCGGTCGTCGTGATGCCCTGCTTTTCGATCTGTTCAAACGAAATGACTTGCACCGGCAGCGCGCCTTCCTTGGCGACGCGTTTGATGCTGCTGCCCGTGACTTCGACCCGTTGCATTGCTGGCGCCGCCGCTTCCTGTGCCATCACTGGCCCCACCACCCCCATCAATGCCACCAATTGCGCTAGCTTCTTCAATTTCACGGGTCTCTCCTTTATTTGGGCAATCGAAACTTGAGTTCTCAAGTCAGGCTGTTTTTTTCACGTCGCAACTGTCTGTCTCGCAGTACATTTTTTTATGACATTTGCGCATGACTTTATTTGTTTTCATTTTCAGAGTAGCGCGATGCATCCGGGCCCAGCCAATGAAAAATGCTTTCCTAACCATAACTTTTTGGAATGAATGCCCTTTTCAGCGACATGGTCACTTGCCTGCGGGGCTACCCTTGTGCATATCGACGTCCAGATAGCGCCAGGACGTGAATTCCACGGGGTGGCGCCTGTAGTTTTTTAGCCACGGTTGCTGCAGGTCGGCAGAGATGGGATGCGTCAGCAACACCCACGGCGTGTAAGCGTGGATCAGCTGAAACAGGTCGAAGTACAGACTGCGTCGGCGCGGCGTATCGGATAGCAGGCGCGCCTCCTCATAGCGTTTATTGTAATCGGGCAAGTTGAAGCGGGCATAGTTGGCGCGGCCAACGTTGCCGCCGTACAACAATTGCATAAAGTTATCGCCATCGGGGAAGTCGGCGATCCAGTTGGTCTCGAACATCTGCACCTTGCCCAGGCGCGAGGCCTTGATGATTTCCGTCTTCTTGTCGCTTTTAAATTCCACGCGCACGCCGATGGCATTCAGGTTGCGCCGCCACAATTCGTCACGTAAGCGTCCCACCGTGCTCGGCTCCGTATGCATGGTAAGGATCAAGGGCGTGCCGTCCGGCTGGGTGCGGAAGCCATCGGGCCCTGCCTTGTAGCCGAAGCGCTCCAGCAAGGCGCGCGCCAGCACGGGATCGTAGCCGACGGGGCTGCGGTAGCTCTTGTCGTAACCGAGCACATTCGGCGGCAGCGGCGATTGCGCCGGCAAGGCCAGTCCCTTTTTTAATAATGCGATGTCTTCGCGGCTGTTGTAGCTGAGGGCGATGGCGCGCCGCAGGGCCAGCTTGTCCTTGCTCGTGCCGCCCAGCACGGGGTCGTCCATATTCATCCACATGTAATACGTCTGCAGCACGGGAAAGCGCGTCAGTTGCAAGCCCTTGGCGGCCAGCGCCGGCTTCAGCGCGCCATTTTCCAGCACCATGTCCGTCATCGATTCGGGTACTTGCTCCAAGTAATCAAATTCGCCTTTCAAGAATCCCAGCATGCGCGATTGATATTCTTCAACGATGCGCACCTCGATGCACCCGATCAGGGGCAGACGCTGGCCTTCCAGTGCGGTGGCGATGGCGCGCGCGTCCGGCGGCAAGGCGGCCAGCGCCTTGGTTTCCGTATGGAACACAGTGGGACGGAAAGTCGGATTGGCCTGCAGCACGATCTTGTCGCTGCGCTTCCACTCCTTCACGAGGAACGGCCCCGTGCCCACGGGGTGATTACCGATCTGTCCTGCCGCCGGGTACGCTTCAGCCACTTCGCGCGCCACCACCGCTGTCGCCGGCATGGCCAGGTAAAACAGGAAGTTCGGGTCGACGCCGTTCAGGCGGATGCGCAGGGTGTATTTGTCCAGCGCCTGCAAGCCGGCGATCGGCGTGTCGTAGCTGAATTTTGTTTTCAGGGCCGCATCGCCCACCAGCTTGTCTTCCAGCAAGAACAGCCACGGCGACTTCAGGCTGGGGTCATACAGCCGTGTCAGGCTGTAGACATAATCCTGCGCCGTCACTTCGCGCGGCTGGCCCTTGAAGGCGGGATCGGGCGTAAAAAAGATACCTGGCTGCAAGTGAAAAATATACGTGCGCCCGCCATCTTCCACGGTGGGCAAGCCGCGCGCCGTATTGCCCTGCAACTGCACCGGGCGCGCCAGGTAGTCATAGCGCAGCAGCGGATCGAAGATGTTTTCCATCAAGTTCAGGCTGGCCAGGTCGGACGCCACGGCCGGGTCCAGGCCCGTCTCGCTAGTGCTGAGAAACAAGTGCAAGGTTTTATTCGCGCGGGCATCGGTGGCGGCGTGGGCCGCTACAGTGAACAGCGTCAACAAGGCCAGTCCGGCGGCGCAGGCGGTTTTGCGTAAAAACATCATCAGTGATCCAGTGCAGACAAAGGTAAGGAACAGCGGTAAGCAACAGGCATGCCCCACACTACGCGGGCAAGCGACGGGGCGCCAATGAAAACAGGCTGCCAGCTTATAACTTTTTGGCATGCGATTGCTGCATTCTTTCATCAACTCGTATCGGGCTGCCCCTATACTTTGTTTGCAGACATTTTTCACTCCCGACACACAGAACTGATCGCATATGGCACTTAATTACATCTGGTCCGGCTTTTTCCTCGTTGGCTTCCTGGCCGCAGTGCTGCAGTGGCTGTTTCTCGGCGATACCGATATCTTCAAACGCATCATCGACGGCACCTTCGAGACGGCGCGCATGGGCGTGATGGATATCGCCCTGCCGCTGGCCGGCGTGATGACCTTGTGGCTCGGCATCATGAACATCGGTGAAAAGGCGGGCATCGTCGGCTGGCTGGCGAAAGTCATCGCACCGTTCTTTTCGCGTATCTTCCCGGAAATTCCGAAAGACCATCCCGCGACGGGCCACATGGTGATGAATTTCTCGGCCAACCTGCTGGGCCTGGACAATGCGGCCACGCCGTTCGGTCTCAAAGCCATGGAAAGCCTGCAAACCTTGAATCCGAACAAGGAAGAGGCGACGAATGCGCAAATCATGTTTCTGGTGCTGCACACCTCGGGCCTGACCCTGATTCCACTGGCCATCATGGCGCAGCGCTCCATCCTCGGCGCGGCCGACCCGTCCGACATCTTTATCCCCTGCATGATCGCCACCTATGTGGCCACCGTGGTCGGCATCATTACGGTGTCCATCAAGCAACGCATCAACTTGCTCAACCGGGTCGTGCTGGGCTGGATGGGCGGCATGACGAGCGCCATCGTCGCCATGATCTGGTACTTCACGCAATACCTGACGAAGCAGGAAATCGAGCTGGTCTCCAAGGTGGTCAGCAACCTGGTGTTGATCAGCGTCATCGCCATTTTCATCATCGGCGCCCTGCGCAAGAAGGTGAACGTGTATGACGCCTTCATCGAGGGGGCGAAAGGCGGCATCCAGACGTCAATTACCGTGATTCCCTACCTGGTCGGCATGCTGGTGGCCATCAGCGTGATCCGCAACGCGGGCGTGTTCAATTTCCTGATGAGCGGCATGAACTGGTTCTTCGCCAACCTGGGCATCAATACGGACTTCGTGCCGGCCCTGCCGACGGCCATGATGAAGCCGCTCAGCGGCTCCGGCTCGAAAGCCATGATGATCGACGCCATGAATACCTACGGCGTCGACTCCTTCGTCGGCCGCCTGGCCTGCGTCTTCCAGGGCTCGGCCGACACCACCTTCTATATCGTGGCCCTGTACTTCGGTTCTGTCGGCATCCGCAAGACGCGCTATGCGATCACGGCAGGCCTGATCGCCGATCTGGCCGGCGTGATCACGGCCGTCTTTGTCGCCTACGTCTTTTTCCACTAAGGAGCACCATGTTACGTCCTGTTCTGATGGCTGCGCTGTTGGCGGGTCTTGGCCTGTCGACTGCCCACGCGCAATTGCCCGAATCCGTCAGCCTGCTGCTGCGCAGCGCGAATATCCCCGAAGACGCCATGGGCGCCATCGTCTTGCGCGGCAACACCACCGTGCTGTCGCATGGCGCCGAGCGCAGCATGCAACCGGCCTCCACCAT
Source organism: Janthinobacterium sp. GMG1 (assembly GCF_034427795.1). Lineage (NCBI taxonomy): Bacteria > Pseudomonadati > Pseudomonadota > Betaproteobacteria > Burkholderiales > Oxalobacteraceae > Janthinobacterium > Janthinobacterium sp. GMG1. The sequence goes on along the minus strand of NZ_JAXQNT010000017.1, from coordinate 1,376 downwards.
GAAGCTGGTGACGACGGCCGTGGGCCTGGAGCAACTGGGCCCCATCTTCCGCGGCCGCACGGAGTTGCGCACCAGCGCCGACGTCATCAATGGCGTGCTGAAGGGCGACTTGATCCTGCGCGGCGGCGCCGACACGGATTTCAATGCGGACGTGCTGGCGCACATGCTGCAAACCCTGCGCAACCAGGGCATCGTGAAAATCAAGGGCGACCTGATCCTCGACCGCCAGTTGTTCCAGCCGGCCCGGCCCGATATCGGCGCAGCGCCGTTCGATGAATCGGCCGAATTCCGCTACAACGTCATTCCCGATGCCTTATTACTGAACACCAATCTGATCGATATCAACATCAGTGCGACGGAACGGCAATTGAACTTCCAGATGCAGCCGCCGCTCGAGAACGTCAGCATCACGAGCGACATGAAACTGGTCAAGGGCAGTTGCGCCAGATGGGAAGATGGCTGGCGCCCGCCCGAATACCGGCGCGATGCGAGCGGCAAGCTGCAGGTGATCTTGCACGGCACCTTCCCGCAAAATTGCAGCAAGGCCACCAGCATCAATGTGCTTGATCGCAACGATTATGCGGACCGCTTGTTCCGCGCCACCTGGAAACGCCTGGGCGGCACTATCACGGGCACGGTGCGCGAAGCGCCGGCAACTGGCTTGCCGCCGACGGCCGAACCGGTCGGTACGCGCATGCTGGCCGACCATGTGGCGCGCGCCTTGCCTGAAGTCTTGCGCGATATCAACAAGACATCGGATAACACCCTGGCCCGCACCCTGTTCCTGAGCCTGGGCAGCTTGCAAAGCGATGGCTGGCTGGGCAGTCGCCCCGTGGCCATGGCGGCGCCGGAAGACACGGCCACGCGCGCGCGGCTAGTCATCCAGGAATGGTTCCAGCGACACCATATCGACACCCAGGGCATGCTGGTCGACAACGGTTCCGGCTTGTCGCGCACAGGGCGCATTGCGCCAGCGCAAATGGCTGGCGTCTTGCAGGCGATGCAGCAAAGTCCGTGGGCGCCCGAGTTCCAGTCCAGCCTGCCCATCGTGGCGCTCGATGGCACCATGCGCAAGCGCCTGTTGAACAGTCCGGCCGCCGCGCGCGCCCGCATCAAGACGGGAACGTTAAAGAATGTGGTCGCCATCGCCGGCTACGTTCCCGACGCCAACAACCAGCTATGTGTGGTGGTCGCCATGATCAATAGCGACCTGGTGGGTAATGGCAACGGCCGCGCGGCCGTCGATGCGCTGATCGAGTGGGTGGCCAGGAGCGGCGTCACGCCGGTGGTGGCTGGCCAATAAAAAGGAAGTAAAGGTAGAAAGGCAGCGCACAGCGCTGCTTTTTTTCGCCTGTCTGTCTGACAAGACAAACCAC
>NZ_JAXQNT010000016.1:0-121747 GCF_034427795.1 Janthinobacterium sp. GMG1 | reverse complement strand
CATCCATTCGGCTGGCTGCATGATCTGCTCCCTATGTGGTAAGTATGCAGAGTCAGACAGCAATGCCAAGGGAAGATTCCGGCAGTTCCCCTATTTGTCGATGACAGAGCCAAAAAAAACGGAGGCCGCAGCCTCCGCAAAAACGCCGGGGTACGGCGTAATTAATACAGTACGACGGAGCGGATCGATTCACCGCTCTTCATCAGGTCGAAACCCTGGTTGATATCGTCGAGCTTCAAACGGTGCGTGATCAAATCATCGATATTGAGCTTGCCTTCCATATACCAGTCGACGATCTTCGGCACGTCCGTGCGGCCGCGCGCGCCGCCAAAGGCGGAACCTTTCCACACGCGTCCCGTCACCAGCTGGAATGGACGCGTGGAAATTTCCTGGCCGGCGGCCGCCACGCCGATGATGATGGACTGGCCCCAGCCCTTGTGGCAGCACTCGAGCGACTGGCGCATGGTGGTGGTGTTGCCGATGCATTCAAACGAATAGTCGGCGCCGCCATCCGTCAGTTGCACGATGGTGTCGACCACGTTTTCCACCTCGTTGGCGTTGACGAAATGCGTCATGCCAAACTTGCGCGCGATGTCCTGGCGGGCCGGGTTGATGTCGACGCCGATGATCTTGTCCGCGCCGACCATCCTGGCCGCCTGGATCACGTTCAAGCCGATGCCGCCCAGACCGAATACGACCACGTTGGCGCCCGCCTCGACCTTGGCCGTAAACAGCACGGCGCCCACGCCCGTGGTGACGCCGCAGCCGATGTAGCAGACCTTGTCGAAGGGCGCATCTTCGCGGATCTTCGCCAGGGCGATTTCCGGCACGACGATGTAATTGGAAAAGGTGGAGGTGCCCATGTAGTGGAAGATGGGCTTGCCGTCGATGGAAAAGCGCGAGGTGGCGTCCGGCATCAGGCCGCGGCCCTGGGTCGAGCGGATCGACTGGCACAGGTTGGTCTTTTGCGACAGGCAGAATTTGCACTGGCGGCATTCCGGCGTGTACAGGGGGATGACGTGATCATCCTTTTTCAGGCTTTTCACGCCCGGCCCCACGTCGACGACGATGCCGGCCCCTTCATGGCCGAGGATGGACGGGAAGATGCCTTCCGGATCGGCGCCCGACAGGGTGTAGTAATCGGTGTGGCAAATGCCGGTGGCCTTGATTTCGACCAATACCTCGCCCTCGCGCGGGCCGGCCAGGTCGACTTCTTCGATGGTCAAAGGCGCGCCCGCCTTCCATGCAATCGCTGCTTTGGTTTTCATGTGTGTCCTGTGTATGGTTGAAACGCTTACTTGGCTTTCGCGCGGTTGAGGAAGGCGCCGTGCAGGCCATTCAAGGTTTCCTCGGCCAGCAGCAGCTGGCTGGCGATTTCATTGATCTTGCGGCGGCTGGACCGGGCGTGGTCGCGCAACACTTCGAAAGCCGTGTTGCGATCCGTTTGGAACTTGCCCATCAGCAAACCGACGGCCAGACTCGTTTCGCGGCCCGCGGCCAGGGCCGCGTTCAGGTTCAGCTCGGTGCGGCGCAGCTGGCGGATTTCGTCGGCACGGGCCAGGCCCGCTTCGAACGCGGGCATCAAGCGGCCTTCATCGACGGGTTTGACGACATAGCCGACAGCGCCGTAGGCGGCCGCCTGCTTGCCCGATTCGCTGTCGCCGCTGCCGGACAGGAACATGAATGGCACGGCCGTTTCGCCATGCAGGCGCTTGGCCAGTTCCAGCCCGGACATGCCCGGCATGTGGATATCGAGCAAGGCCAGGTCCGGCTCGCGCTGGGCGATCAGCTGCAGCGCTACTTCGGCCGAATGGGCCAGGGCTGTCTCGTAGCCGGCATGGCGCAGGACTTCGCCGAGGAATTCCAACAGGAGCTGGTCATCGTCAACGATCAGGATAAGGCGTTTCGCGGCGGCTGGCTGACTCATGGGCAAAGGGACCTCGGTAATGAATGATGCTCATATTATATGCCGATTATTCGCCAAATCCGTCCCCTCACGCCTCCCCTGCATGCGCAAATAGCAGATTGAATTGCTGCATCGCAATATCCACATCGTCCGCTTGATAGACGCTAGTGATGGCCGCCACCATGTCGGCGCCACGCGCAACCAGCGGCGCCGCGTTCTCCGGCGTCATGCCGCCGATCACCACGCAGGGCAAGGCAATCTCGCGCTTGGCTTGCAGCACGATATCCAGGGGCGTCGTGACCGGATACTTTTTTACCAGTGACGGATAAAAGCCGCCGAAGGCCACGTAGCTGGCGCCGCCCGCCTCGGCCGTCAGTGCCAGGGCCAGGTCGCCATAGCAGGAAGCTCCGACGATCTTGTCCTTGCCCAGGCGCGCGCGCACCTGCGCCACGGACGCATCCGTGCCGCCCACATGCACGCCGTCCGCGTCGAGCTCTTCGCACAGCTCGATAAAATCATTGATGATGAAAGGCACGCCATATTTGCGGGCCAGCGCCAGCAAGGCGCCCGCCTGTTCGCGCCGCTGCTCCGCCTCGGCGCTCTTGTGGCGGTATTGCAGCAGGGCCACGCCTTCCTGCAAAGCTTGCTCGCTCACGTCGAGCAGGCGGTCGGTGTCGTCCCAGTTCGGGGTGACCAGATACAGTCCACGCATGATGTTTTCCTTATTGAATGAATCGTTGCGGCATGAGTTGACCTGGCGCAATCGCATACGCACCGGCCAGGGCCGCATGGCAATAGCGTTGCGCCAGATCAAGCGCTTCAGGCAATGTCTGTCCCAGTGCCAGGCGCGCAGCGATGGCGGACGCCAAAGTGCAGCCGCTGCCGTGGAATTCACCGGGCAGGCGCGGCCAGCGCCACTCGCGCTCGCCGCCAGCGCCGTCAAACCAGCGGTTGACGATCACCTCGCCGTCGCCATGGCCGCCCGTCACCAGCACATTGGAGCAACCTTGCGCGCGCAAGTTTTCTGCGCCACCCAGGGCCAGCGCTTCCGGCCCGTTCGGTACGATGACGGTCGTCACCGGCAGCAAGGGCGCCAGCGCCAGCACGGCGTCGTCCCGGCTGAGCACGTCGCCATGGCCGCTGGCCAGCACGGGGTCGAGCACGACAGGCAAGCTTGGGCGGGCCAGCCGCAATTGCGCGATCAGTTGCGCAATGACGGCCGCATTCGCGGCGCTGCCGGGAATGCCGATCTTCACCGCATCGATGGCGATCTTGTCGATCAGCGCCAGCGCCTGGCGGCGCAGCAATTCCGGCGCCACCGCTTCCACGCCAAAAACCCTGTCGTTGTCCTGCACCGTCAATGCCGTGATGACGGGCAAGGCATGCGCGCCCTGCGCGGCAATCGCCACGATATCGGCGGCGATGCCGGCGCCACCCGACGGGTCGGCGCCGGCAAACACGAGCACAGTGCGGCGCATCGGCACCATCACGCCAGGCGACCCGCCATCGGCGACGACGGCGACGCGGCGAATTTACGCGGCATGCGGCCGGCCAAAAACGCTTCGCGCCCGGCCCGCACGGCCAGCTTCATCGCATGCGCCATGCGCACGGGGTCGCGCGCGCCGGCAATGGCCGTATTCATCAGCACGCCGTCGCAACCGAGCTCCATGGCAATGGCCGCATCCGACGCCGTGCCCACGCCCGCGTCCACCAGCACGGGCACCTTCGCCTGGTCGATGATCAGCGACAAGTTCCACGGATTCAAAATGCCCATGCCCGAGCCGATCAGGGAAGCGAGCGGCATGACCGCCACGCAGCCAATGTCTTCCAGGATCTTCGCCTGGATGGGATCGTCGCTGCAATAGACCATCACGTCAAAGCCATCCTTGACGAGCGCTTCGGCCGCGACCAGGGTTTCCGGCATGTGCGGAAACAGGGTCTTTTCATCGCCCAGCACTTCCAGTTTCACCAGATTGCGCCCGCCCAGCAGTTCACGCGCCAGCTGCAGGGTGTAGACGGCGTCTTTGGCGTTGTAGCAGCCGGCCGTGTTCGGGAGAATCGTGTACTGGTCGGGCGGCACGAAATCGAGCAGACTGGGCGCGTTCGGGTCCTGGCCAATATTCACCCTGCGGATCGCCACCGTGATGATCTGCGCCTCGGCCGCATCCGTCGCTTCGCGCGTCTGCGGCAAATCCTTGTACTTGCCGCTGCCCACCAACAAGCGCGATTGATACTGTTTGCCTGCGATGGTCAGCAGGTCGTTATGTGTTGCGGTATTCATGTGTTCTTCCTTGTCTATTCTGAACTTAGCCGCCGCCAATCGCGCGTACGATCTCAACCTGGTCTTGTACTTGCAAGACCTGTCCCGGCCACGCCTTGCGCGGCACGACATTGCGGTTGACGGCCAGCGCCAGCGCCTGGTTTTCCAGCGACAGCGCGGCGATCAGCTGGTCCAGGGTTTGCCCCGGCGGCACCTGGTGCGGCGCGCCGTTGAGCGTGATGGATATCAATGCAGGCATCACGCTCTCCTTCAGACCTTGCGGTACAGCTCGGCGCCGTTCTTGATGAATTCGATAGCCTTGATTTCCATGCCTTGCTTGAGCGCCTTGTCTTCCGCGATGCCCATGCCGGCCGCATATTCGCGCACTTCCTGCGTGATTTTCATCGAGCAGAAGTGGGGGCCACACATGGAGCAGAAATGCGCCACCTTGGCCGAATCCTTGGGCAGGGTTTCATCGTGGAATTCGCGCGCCTTGTCCGGGTCCAGGCCGATGTTGAACTGGTCATCCCAGCGGAATTCGAAGCGTGCTTTCGACAGCGCGTTGTCGCGGATTTGCGCGCCCGGATGCCCCTTGGCCAGGTCGGCCGCATGCGCCGCAATCTTGTAGGTGATGATGCCATCCTTGACGTCCGCCTTGTTGGGCAGGCCCAGGTGTTCCTTCGGCGTCACGTAGCACAGCATGGCCGTGCCGTACCAGCCGATCATGGCCGCGCCGATGCCCGAGGTGATGTGGTCGTAGCCGGGCGCGATATCGGTGGTCAGCGGTCCCAGGGTGTAGAACGGCGCTTCGCCGCACTGTTCCAGCTGCAAGTCCATGTTTTCCTTGATCAACTGCATCGGCACGTGGCCCGGGCCTTCGATCATCACTTGCACGTCGTGTTTCCAGGCAACTTGCGTCAGCTCGCCCAGGGTTTTCAGTTCGCCCAGCTGCGCTTCGTCGTTGGCGTCATAGATGGAGCCGGGACGCAAGCCGTCGCCCAGCGAGAACGACACGTCATACGCCTTCATGATTTCGCAGATTTCTTCGAAATGCGTGTACAGGAACGATTCCTGGTGGTGCGCCAGGCACCATTTCGCCATGATGGAGCCGCCGCGCGAAACGATGCCCGTCAGGCGCTTGGCCGTCATCGGCACATAGCGCAGCAGCACGCCTGCATGGATGGTGAAATAGTCGACGCCCTGCTCGGCCTGCTCGATCAGGGTGTCGCGGAAGATTTCCCACGTCAAATCTTCGGCCTTGCCATTCACCTTTTCCAGCGCCTGGTAGATGGGCACGGTGCCGATCGGCACGGGACTGTTGCGCACGATCCATTCACGCGTCTCGTGGATATGCTTGCCCGTGGACAAGTCCATCACGTTATCGCCGCCCCAGCGGATGGCCCAGGTCATCTTTTCCACTTCCTCGCCGATCGACGAGGTGACGGCCGAATTGCCAATATTCGCGTTAATTTTCACCAGGAAATTGCGGCCGATGATCATCGGCTCGACTTCCGGGTGATTGATGTTGGCGGGAATGATGGCGCGGCCGCGGGCGATTTCCTCGCGCACGAATTCCGGCGTGATCTCGGCCGGGATGCTGGCGCCAAACGACTGGCCCGGATGCTGGCGGCCCATCAGCTCGGCCAGGCGCTCGCCCATGGGGCCGGAGGCTTTCAGCTCTTGCAGATACTCCTGGCGACGCATGTTTTCGCGGATGGCGACGAACTCCATTTCCGGCGTGATGATGCCGCGCCTCGCGTAATGCATTTGCGTCACGTTCTTGCCGGCCATGGCGCGGCGCGGCTTGCGGTGCAAATTGAAGCGCAGCTCGGCCAGTTTCGGGTCTGCCAGGCGGGCGATGCCATAGTCGGAGGTCGGGCCGGGCAATTCTTCCGTGTCGGCCCGCTCCATGATCCACGGCAAACGCGGCGTATCGAGGCCGGAGCGGATGTCGATCTGCACGTCCGGATCCGTGTAGGGACCGGACGTGTCATACACGTAGATCGGCGGATTCTTTTCGCCGCCGAACGACGCTTCCGTGTCGGACTGGCTGATCTCGCGCATGGGCACGCGGATGTCGGGACGGCTGCCTTGCACATAGATCTTGCGCGAATTGGGCAGCGGCGCGATGGCGGCTTCGTCGACCGTGGCGGTGGCGGAGAGGAATTTCGGGTTGGCGTTCATTTTGGCTCCTTGGCTAGACTATTTTTAAGCCTGGAGCCAGCTAAGGAGGTTCGGAATTGCGCACGCGGAAAGGCGGGGTGCGTTCATCCTAAAGCTTCCCTTCGCTGGCATTATCCAGATCAGGTTCGGAGGGTATTTCTCACCCGCGCTTGCACTGTGTTTCCACAGCGAAAGGCAGGACCCCTAGCGTTTGCCACCTTGCGGCAGCGAGCCAATTATACGCGGTTCACGCCGCGCGGCCAGATGATTTCTTGCAGGTGTCGTCTTTGTACATCGCGCTACTTCTTCTTGCCCCAGCGCCAGCTGGTCGGTTCGCCCTTCATCTGGCAGATGAAAATGAGCACGGCAACGATGGCCGCTTCATAGATGATGTACAGCGCCAGCGAGTCTTGCGGCGGGAACAGGAAGGCGCCGCAGGCGAACAGCGCCAGTGCGGCCAGGAACACCAGCCAGCCTTGCCAAGTGATGGGCAAGCCCCAGCCCCAGCCATAGGTCTTGGCGGGGAACCAGTATTGCTGCGGCGTTGCCGGGGGCGATTTGTCAGCCATGATGCTTTCCTTGTGGATATGGATAGCAGCAAGTATAAATCAGGCGCTGCGATGGCGCTCCGTGACATCGAGGCCGATGCCGCGGTAGCCGATGAAGCGGCTGCCCGTGTCGAACATCGGTTCACCGCTCACCTGCAAGTACTGCGTGCTGCCGTCGAGGTTGGCGCGGCTGTAGATAAAATCGAGAAACGGTTCGCGCGCGGCGATTTTTGCATCGAGCAAGGCGCGCTCGGTGGCGTTCCAGCGCTGCGGCTCTTCCTCGCTGCCGATGCCCAGCATTTCAGCCACGGGGCCGGAAAAGCGCGTCAGGTTACCCTGCGCATCTTGCTCCCAGTACCAGTCGGACGACAGTTCCGTGAAGCGCTGGAAACGCGCTTCGCTTTCGCGCAACTCCGCCGTGCGCTCTTCCACCATCTGCTCCAGCGACTTGTTGTATTCGGCCAGCTTCTGGTACAGCAGGCGCACTTCCAGCATGTTGTGGATGCGGGTCTTGACTTCCACCAGGTCGAAGGGCTTGCTGACGAAATCCTTGGCGCCGGCCTGCAGCGCGCGCAGCTTGTGGCCCGGCTGTGCCGTGATCACCAGCACGGGCAGATAGCTGCCCGCCTCGATGTCGCGCAAGCCTTCCATGACTTCAAAACCATCCATTTCCGGCATCTGCAAGTCGAGCAGGATCAGGTCATAGCGGTGCTGCTGGTGCAACGCGCGCACGGCTTGCGGATCCATGGTGGACGTGATGCGCGTATAGCCGGCATTGCGCAGCACCTGTTCCAGCAGCATGACGTTCGCCTCCTGGTCATCAACGATGAGGATGCTGGCGTTCAGGATCTCGGTGGCTTGAAGCATGGCGGTATTCCTAAAAATAAGTGCTGAATTAGCGTATTACGTGAGAGTCATCGGCCAGGCCGAGCGCGGCCGCGTGGTGCAGGGCCACATCGAGCGCATCCATGAATTCGACCACCTTGATCGGCTTGGTCAGGTAGCGGAAGAAACCCGCTTCCAGGCCTTTCTCGATGTCGCGCGGCACGGCGTTGGCCGACAGCGCCATCACGGGAATGTGGCTGGTGAGCGGGTCGTTGTGCAGGATATGCAAGGCGCCGAAGCCGCTGATACCGGGCAGGTTGATGTCCATCAAGATCACGTCCGGCTGATACGTGCGCGCCAGGTCGATACCCAGGTGCGCATCGATGGCCGTGAGCAACTTCAAATCGCTGCGGCGGGCGATCAATTGCTCCACCAGCGCCAGATTGGCGGGATTGTCTTCCACGTACAGCAAGGTACGCTGGCTTTCCTGCGCTTCCGGCACCTGCGGCAGCGCGTCGCCGCGCCCCAGTACCAGTGCCGGCGCGCTGGTGGCGGCCAGCTCGAACCAGAAGGTGGTGCCCACGCCGACCGTGCTGTCGACGCCGATGGTGCCGCCCATCAATTCGATCAGCTGCTTGGTGACGACCAGGCCGATGCCCGTGCCCTCTTCCGTGCTGTTTTCCTGTCCCAGGCGGTTGAAGGGCTGGAACAGCTGGGCAACCTGTCCCGCATCGAGGCCGGCGCCGCTGTCGCGCACGCTGACCCGTACCTTTGCGCCGCGCTGGCTGCAGTCGACAGTGACGGAACCGCCACCCTGGTTGTATTTGATGGCGTTCGACAACAGGTTGATCATCACCTGTTTCACGCGCGTGCGGTCCGCATGCACGAAATAGGCTTCGCCGCAGCGGGGGAAATGCAGGCTGATGCCGCGCTTTTCCGCCTGCGGCGCGATCATCGCCTGGCAATCCTGCAGCACGTCAAGCAGGGACATCGCTTCCTGCGACAAGGTAACCTTGCCCGATTCGATCATGGCCAGGTCGAGGATTTCATTGATCAAACGCAAGAGATACCAGCCGCCCTTGAGGATCTGTTCGATCGAGCGTTGTTGCGGCACGGTGGGCGGCGGCACGTCGGACGCCATCAGCTGCGCAAAGCCCAGCACGGCATTCAGGGGCGTGCGCAATTCGTGGCTCATGCTCGACAGGAATTCGGACTTGGCACGGTTGGCCTTTTCCGCCACCAGGCGCGCCTTCTTCAGTTCGGCATTGTTGGTCTCGACCAGCGAGCGCGTGTACGCCTGCTGTTCGCGCAGGCGCTGGTCCAGCAGCGCCTGTTCCGCCTCGACCTGCTTGCGTGCCGTATTGTCAGTGCCGATCAGCAAGTAACCGATGACCTTGTTCTGCACGTCGCGCAAGGCCGTCACGGAAACGATGGCGGGGAAGCGGCTGCCATCCTTGCGGATGTAGGTGAGTTCATAAATGTCTTCGATGCCGCGCGTGGCCTTGAAGACGAGCGCTTCCACGCCGGGCGTGATGACCCTGTCGAGTTCGGCACTGAGGGCCGCCGCGCGCGCGACGATTTCTTGCGCATCGGAAATGCCGGCCGGTGTCAGCTTGTCGACCACGTCGCTCGCTTCATAGCCGAGCATGCGTTCGGCGCCCACATTGAAAATCTGGATCACGCCCTGCGCATCGGTGGCGATGCAGGAGAAATTGGCGCTGTTGAAAATCGCATCCTGCAAGGCGCCCGCCTTGAGCAGTTGGCGCGGCAGGCTGGCCGCCAGGGTGCGCCGGTATAGCGCCACGAGCAGCATCAGCAGCAAAAAGACCAGCGCGTCGATGGCGCAGGCCGTCTCGAACGGCGCGCGCCAGGCCAGCAGGCCGATGGCCAGCAGCACGATGGCGCTGAAGGAAAACGCCAGCGCCATGGGCCAGCGCGACGGTGCGCGCGGGGGAATTTTTTCGACAGATTGCATGGGGTAGCCCGGGCTGTGACAACGATAAGAATAAGAGGGAGTGCCGTGCTCAAGAAGCCTGGCGCTGGCGTACATCCGACAGCAGGCGCGCGAATTCCTTTTTGACCACGCCATAGCATTCGCACACATGGCCTTCGAGGCCGCTGCGGTCCAGCACGGAAATATGGCCGCGCCGGTAACTGATGAAGCCGCGCGTCTGCAGGCGCCCGGCCGCTTCCGTCACGCCTTCGCGGCGCACGCCCAGCATGTTGGCAATCAGTTCCTGCGTCATGGTCAGCTCGCGGTTCGGCAGGCGGTCCATGGTCAACAGCAGCCAGCGGCACAATTGTTGCTCCACCGTATGGTGGCGGTTGCACACGGCCGTCTGCGACATTTGCGTGATCAGGGCTTGCGTATAGCGCAGCAGCAAGCGCATGACGGGACCGGCGCGGTCGAATTCTTCCATCAGCAGATGCGCCTTCAGGCGGTAGCCGACGCCACCCGTCTGCACGACGGCGCGGCTCGGCGTCGAATTGCCCCCCATGAACAGCGACACGCCCACGACGCCTTCATTGCCGACGCCGGCAATTTCCGACGAGCCGCCGTTTTCCAGCAGGTAGTGAATGGAAACGATGGCCGTGGTGGGGAAATACACATGCTGCAGCTTGTCGCCCGAATCGTAGATCACGTCACCGAGCAGCATCGACACTTGCTCCAGGTGGGGGGCCAGGCGCGCGAAATCGGCGTCGAGCATGGCGGCGAGCAAATGGTTTTGATTCGGGTTGTGCAGCTGGGCATGCGGACTCGACATGGGCAGGTTTCCTGGTTTCCAGTCGTCAGCTAGGGGATCGATGAAAGGCGTCCGAACGAGGGCCGCCATGTGGTGCAGCGTAACACAGCGCTGGCACGGTGCCCCGACTATATTTCTTGCTGGCATGGCCGTCCGTTCGGTAGCGAACGGAGACATTTCGCCATGCGCCCTACAGTCAGTCACTGCCCGGCCTGCCTGATCATGGATCGGCACCGGCGCTGCCACGGGACTCACCATGCAATCATTCTTCAAGCGCATCTCCATTTCCGTTTCCACTTCGGCCCTGCTCACCCTGGCGTGCGGACTGTGCCTGACGGCCCTGTGCTACGCCTCTGCGCGCCAGATCGAAGCGGAAAGCGCCCGGCTACTGCTGCAGTACCACGCCAGCGGGCACACCTTGGGCGCCGCCCTGCTGCCGGCCAAAGGCATGGGCCTGGACGCCAGCCATCGCGGCTCGCTGTATGTGCTGCTGGGTGGAATGCTGTCGAGCCTGCTGGCGGCCGCGTATGTGTATCAGCTGGTGTCCCGCAATTCCGTGATTGCCCGCATCACGGGCGAGCGCACGGCGGCGCTGCAGTTTGCCAATTTGCGCCTGTCCGAAGACATCGCCGCGCGCATGCACAATGAAAAGTCGCTGCGTTTGCGCGAACGCATCATCGAAGTGTCGGCCAATGCCATCATCCTGTGCAGTGCCGACGCGCCCGGCTACCTGATCGAATACGTCAATCCCGCCTTCGAACGCATCACCGGCTATGCGGCAAGCGAAGTCATCGGCCAGCGCCTGGAAGACTTGCAGGGTCCCGAGCAGGGGCGGCAAGACATGCACGCCATTACGGCGGCCCTGCGCGAACAGCGCGAAGGCAAGGCTATCGTGCGCAATTTCCGCAAGGATGGCAGCTGCTACTGGAGCGAGCTGTTCGTCGCCCCCGTGCGCGACGATGGCGATGGCGCGCTCAGCCACTTTGTCGTGGCGCAATACGATATCAGCACCGTCATGCGTTTCGAACAGGAACTGGAATTCCAGGCCCGGCACGATATCCTGACGGGCCTCGCCAACCGGGCCCTGCTGCGCGAACGGCTGGAGCAGGCGATGGCCGTGACGCGGCGCAGCGGGCTGCCCCTGTGGGTGGTGTTCATCGACCTCGACCGCTTTAAATTCGTCAACGATACCCTGGGCCACGATGCGGGCGACCTGGTGCTGAAAAGCGTGGCCGAGCGCCTGCGCGACGCGACGCGCGAAGTCGACACGGTAGCGCGCCTGGGCGGCGATGAATTCGTGCTGCTGCTGCCCCAGCATGGCAATGGCGAACCGGGCGCGGCCATCCTGCAGCGCATCCTGGACGCCGTGGCGCAGCCGCTGCAACTGGGTGAATATGAATTTTTTCTCAGCTGCTGCATGGGCGTGGCCGTGTATCCCGACGATGGCGACGATGCCGACACCCTGATCAAGCACGCCGACATCGCCATGTACCGCGCCAAGGAACAGGGACGGGGCCACTGGCAATTCTATGCCTCGAGCATGAATGCGGGCACTCTGGAACGGCTGGGACTGGAGAGCGAGTTACGCCACGCCCTGGAGCGGGGGCAATTCCACCTCGAATACCAGCCCCAGCTGGACCTGGCCAGCGGCGAAGTGGTGGGCATGGAAGCGCTGCTGCGCTGGCAACATCCGCAGCTGGGACGCATTCCGCCTGCCAGTTTCATCGGCCTGGCCGAGGAAATGGGCTTGATCACGCCCATCGGCGACTGGGTGCTGCGCACGGCATGCGCGCAGGCACGGGCCTGGCAACTGGCCGGCCATGGCCCGCTGCGCCTGGCCGTCAACCTGTCGGCGCGGCAATTCAAGCAAAAGAATCTGCTGCACGCGGTGGCGCAGGCACTGGCGGAAACGGGACTCGCCGCGGCCCACCTGGAACTGGAATTGACGGAAAGCATGGTCATGCATGACGTGGAGCAAGCCACGGCCATCATGGCCAACCTGAAGGCGCTGGGCGTGCAACTGTCCATCGATGACTTCGGCACCGGCTATTCCAGCCTGGCCTATCTGCGCCACTTCCCCATCGACGTATTGAAAATCGACAAAACTTTCGTCAGCGACATCACGCACAGCGACGATGACGCGGCCATCGTGCGCGCTATCATTTCGCTGGCACACAGCTTGCGCCTGAAAGTCATCGCCGAAGGCGTGGAAACGGCGCAGCAACTGGCCTTCCTGCGCCAGCACGGCTGCGACCAGATGCAGGGCTATTTGTTCAGCCGACCGCTGGCCGCCGACGCATTCGAAACATTGCTGCTCGAAGGCAGCATGCTGCCCGCTTAAAACGCGTGGCGCAGGCCGACGTTGAAGGCGCGGTTGCCGCTGCCCACTTCGGTTGCATTACCCACCATGTAGGCGGCGTCGTTGCGGTTGCGGATATGCGCGTAGGCAACATACACCTTGCTGCGCTTGGACAGAGCATACGTGGCGCCGATGGCCAGCTGTTGCGCGTCGCGGTTGGCCGCATCGCGGTCATCCTTGTGGACGTACGAGGCGAGCAAGGTCGTCGCGCCGAGCGGCACGGACACGCCGACGATGGCGTCGCGGCTGTCGCTGGACTGGGCCGGCGCCTGCGCCGCGCCGTACGGATTCTCGGCAAAGAACATGCTGCTGCCATCGCCCGTGTTGCGGCCATAACCGGCAAACGCCGTGGCCACGCCGAAGTTGTAATTGCCGGCCAGAATGGTGTTGTTCACGTCGGCCTTGCCGGGTTCGCCAGCACGGCTCTGGCGCGCCAGGCGCAAGGTCAATGGACCGTTGACGTAGCCGAGGGCCAGGCCCAGCGAACGCTGGTCCGCCGCAATCGCCGTGTGTTCGCCGGCACCATACATGACGGTGGCCGTCACGCCGCGCCATTCCGGCGAGGTATAGCGCACGGTATTGTCGATGCGCGTGGCCGAATAGCCGGCCAGGTTGGTCGCCGCGCCGGCCAGACCGCCCTCGAATGGATCGGCCACGTCGGTCAGCGCCTGGCTTTGCAGGTTGTACTGGCGGCCCACGGTCAGCATGCCCAGCGGACTGTTGAGGCCGACAAACGCCTGGCGGCCGAACAATTGGCCCGCCTGGTCCGAGCGGCCCGTGTCGCTCAGGACACCCGCTTCCAGGGTGAACACGGCTTGCAAGCCATTGCCCAGCGATTCCGTGCCGCGCAAGCCCAGGCGCGAGCCGGCCGAGACGCCGCTGGTGAGCTTGCTGACGCCGCCTTCCTGCACCAGGCCCGCATCCATCAAGCCATACAAGGTGACTGACGACGGGGTGACTGAAGACGGGTCGACGGACGACTGGGCGTGGGCGGCAGGCAAGGCGCCCATAGTGGCGATGGTCGAAACAAGGCCGACGGTGATCGAGATTTTTTTCATGCTGGTTTCCTTGTCAAGGCAAAACCGGGAAAGCGCGCGGCCATGGCGCAGCCACAGGCGCCAAAGGCGCGCTGGGGAGTGCCGTATCGAAAGACGACTGGCCAGGCAACGTGATTCCTGGCGAAGCTGTGGCGGCAGCGGCGTGCAATGACGCCGCTTTGATTCCGCCGTGAATGGTGCACCGCTGGCGGTGCGCGTGGCTCAGGCGCCCGGCCCGAAGGGGACGCTCTGAAGGTGGCTGGCATCGCGGATGCGCTGGCCTTGAGACGCGGACGAGTGCTGGATATGCAACGTGAATACAACCGCGTCTGCTGGCGCCGTCCGCAAGGATGAGGCAGGAAGCGCCGAGGCCGGCATTATAGCATCGGCGCCGCCCCTATCCCCGTTCTGTTGCGGGAAAACGACTCGCCAGGCCGCCAAAACACAGCGTTGTCGCCGGGCAAGATGACGCATGCCGACCAGGCAAACGTTATTGCAGCAACGGCGCGGCTGCCGCAGGCTTGCGCGCCGCGGCGGCCGCCTTCAGCAAGCTCAGCACCGCTTTACTTTCCGGCGTCGACGCCCGTTGCTGCGCCATCTTCAATACGGGGAATTCCCCGCCCAGCGGATCGGCGCCCAGGCTCAGCAACAGCTTGACCATCGCCGCGTCGCTATTTTCGACAGCCGCCAGCAAGGGCGGCAGATAACCGTCGGTGACGATGGGCGCGCCCATCGCGGCCAGGCGGGCGACCCAGTCGTGCCGCTGGCTGCGCACCGCATGCCACAGCAGTGTCTCCTTTTCCAGACGCCGCGAATCGAGCGCCGCCTGCTGTCCCTGGTAAGACTCTTCGGCGGCGGGTCCGACTTGCTGCCATGGCATGCCGGACACCACCAGTTGGCGCAGCACGTCCTCGGACGCCGGCTGGTAGTTGTACATGGCGCGCATCGCAGCGTCGAGCCAGCGGTCCTTTCCCTTCGCGTCATGCCGGGGCACGCGCTGCTTGAGCCAGTCCAGCGCGCCGGCGTTGCCCGCTTCGGCGGCATAGGCATACAACGACTTGTCCTGCTCATCAGTATTCGGCGTGGTGCCGGTGGCCAGCATTTTATCGAGCACTTCGGTACCGCGCGTCAGGCGCAGCAAGCGCCCCCATAGCAAAGAATCGGCCAGCGGCCGTTCCGCTGGCTGCGCAGCCCCGCCTTTCTTGGCCTTTTTCTCTGCCAGGTACTGGTCTACCAGCAAATATGGCCGGCCCGCGCCTGCGTCGAGCATGGCGATCATGCTGGCCGTACGTTCATTCGCGTCGATCAATTCCGGCAAGATGCCCGCATTCTCCTGCTGCAAGGCGTATTCCAGCGGCGCCTGCGTGTGGTTTTCGCCGCCGTATTGCCGCACATCGGCGCCATGCGCCAGCAACAGGCGCACCATTGCGGCATTGCCGTACAGGGCAGCCAGATGCAGCGGTGCGGCGTGGTAAAGCGTATCGCCTTCGCCGAGCGGCACGCCGCGTTGCAACAGCAGCGTCATCATGAGCAGCTTGGCGGGCAACAGCGCGGCGTACCACTCACGCAGCGCCTGGCGGCGCGCCTGCAGCGGCGCCTGCGCCAGTCGCTGCTGATCGTCGTCCTGCCGGGTTTGCGCCTTCAGCCATGCCACTTCGGCTTCATACATGCTCGATGGAGGCAAAATCAAATAGTTCAGCAAGGGACTCCTGTCGAGCGCATAGGCGCCCGGCTCGGCGACGCCGGCCAGCAGCTTGCCAAAGGCAGCTTCATCGCCCTCTTTGGCAGCCCTGAACAACGCCGTCACCTCTGGCGTCGGCGGCAGCTTGTTGCGTGCCTCGCGCACATAATTGATCAAGCGTTCCATGCCATGCACCGAGACCTGCGGCAACGGCATGCCCACTTTCCATGCCCGCGCCAGCTGCTGCGCCTCGGCCTGTTGCGCCACATTCAGTTTCTTTGTCCAGCGGGCCACGGCGTCGCCGGCGCCCGCCGCGCCGCCCGCCGCCGCCAACTGGCTCAGCATGGAGGCGAGCACATAGTCCTGCGGCACGCCCGCCTCCTCGCCATACAGCACGGCCAGCTGCAGCTGGGCCTTGCCAATGCCGCTTTCAGCGGCCTTGCGCAGCCAGCGGGCGGCCTGCTTTTCATCCAGGCCGCCCGTGCCTTTCCAGCACAGCAAACCCAGCTGGTAGGCGGCTTCCATGTCGCCCCCCTCGGCGGCGCGGCGGTACCAATCCTGCGGCGAACGCTGTCCCGTCAGCGACGTCGTCGGCAGAGGCGCGCCGCGCTGCCAAAGGCCGGCCAAGCGCACGGCCTCGTCGACCTGGTCCGGCGACATCCTGCCACGACGCGCCGGCAGGGACTTCTCCATCGCGGCCGCACCGCTCCACTCCTTGTCTTGCAGCGCCAGCAGGTTGAGTGCATACGACAGCACTCGGTCGACCGGCCCGCCTTCGCCCCGCTCATACATTTGTGCCAGGTCCTGCAGCGGCTTGCCGTCACCCTGCGCGGCCATGACGCCCAACCAGGGCCGCGCGCGCGATGGATTGAGCATGCGGCCCGGCGCGTATGCATACATGAAAACCAGCGCCTCCTGCGCGGCGCGATCGCCGCCCTTGGCCGCCAGCAGATACCAGCGCTCCGCTTCGACCTCGCTGCGCTCCGCGTCCCGGCATCCTTTCTCGCCCATGTAGATATCGGCGAGGACCTTTTGCGCCTCGACATTGCCACCTTGCGCCGGTCCGCGCAATTGCGCCACGGCCTTGCTGCAGCGCCCATCCTGCAGAGCCGCCATCGCCTCCGGAACGCCGGCGCACGCGCCACCGGCAGCCCATCCTGCGCCGAGCACAGCCAATTGCCACAATTTTTTCATGATTGTCTAAGCTTTCAAATAATGTTGCAAAGATGATAGCTTAGAAAAAATACAATGCAGCAATATTGCGCAATCGTGCGCGGCTTTTCGGGTCATCCAGGCCCGCTATTTG
This sequence comes from Janthinobacterium sp. GMG1, assembly GCF_034427795.1. Lineage (NCBI taxonomy): Bacteria > Pseudomonadati > Pseudomonadota > Betaproteobacteria > Burkholderiales > Oxalobacteraceae > Janthinobacterium > Janthinobacterium sp. GMG1. The sequence continues at coordinate 104,918 of NZ_JAXQNT010000016.1, read as the reverse complement.
CTGCGCATGCTTTATGCACCCCTTATAATGGTTCCTTTTGCCAATCACACGCCAAATCATGGAATTAGCCAAGTCTTTCGAGCCCGCCGACATTGAACAATTCTGGCGCACCGAGTGGGAACAGCGCGGTTACTTCACCGCCACCCTCGATGCCGGAAAACCTTCCTTCAGCATCCAGTTGCCGCCGCCGAACGTCACCGGCACCCTGCACATGGGCCATGCGTTCAACCAGACCATCATGGATGGCCTGACCCGCTACCACCGCATGCTGGGCCACAACACGGCCTGGATTCCCGGCACCGACCACGCGGGCATCGCCACGCAAATCGTCGTGCAACGCCAGCTGGACGCGCAAAAGATTTCGCGTCATGACCTGGGCCGCGAGAAATTCGTGGAAAAAGTGTGGGAATGGAAAGAAAAATCCGGTTCCATCATCACCGGCCAGATGCGCCGCCTGGGCGCCTCGGCCGACTGGCAGCGCGAATACTTCACGATGGACGAGCCGCGCTCGAAAGTCGTCACCGACGTCTTCGTGCGCCTGTTCGAGCAAGGCCTGATCTACCGCGGCAAGCGCCTGGTCAACTGGGACCCCGTGCTGGGCACGGCTGTATCCGACCTGGAAGTGGTGTCCGAGGAAGAGGACGGTTCCATGTGGTACATCAAGTACCCGCTGGCCGACGGCAGCGGTTTCCTGACGGTGGCCACCACCCGTCCTGAAACCATGCTGGGCGATGTGGCCGTGGCCGTCGATCCGACGGACGAGCGCTATCTGCCGCTGGTGGGCAAGATGCTCAAACTGCCTTTGAGCGACCGCGAAATCCCCATCATCGCCGACGAATACGTCGACAAGGAATTCGGCACCGGCTGCGTCAAGATTACTCCTGCGCACGACATGAACGATTACGCTGTCGGCCAGCGCCATAAACTGGCACAGATCGTCATCCTGACCCTGGACGCGAAGATCACCGACGACGCGCCCGAAGCCTACCGCGGCATGGACCGCTTCGCCGCGCGCAAGCAGATCGTCGCCGACCTCGACGCGCAAGGCTTGCTGGAACAGGTCAAACCGCACAAGCTGATGGTGCCGCGCGGCGACCGCACGGGCGTCGTCATCGAGCCGATGCTGACGGACCAGTGGTTTGTCGCCATGAGCAAGCCGGCCCCGGAAGGCACCTTCTTCCCAGGCAAGTCGATCGCCGAAACGGCGCTGGACAAGGTCGCCAACGGCGAAATCAAGTTCGTGCCGGAAAACTGGAGCACCACTTACAACCAGTGGCTCAACAACATCCAGGACTGGTGCATCTCGCGCCAGCTGTGGTGGGGCCATCAAATCCCCGCATGGTACGACGACGCCGGCAATATCTTCGTTGCCAAGACGGAAGCCGAGGCACAAGCCAAGGCGCAGGCGGCCGGCAGCACGGGCCCGTTGAAGCGCGACGACGACGTGCTCGACACGTGGTTCTCGTCCGCCCTGGTGCCGTTCTCGACCATGGGTTGGCCGGAAGAAACGCCGGACATGAAGGCGTTCCTGCCATCGTCCGTGCTGGTGACGGGTTTCGACATCATCTTCTTCTGGGTTGCGCGCATGGTCATGATGACGGCGCATTTCACGGGCAAGGTACCGTTTGAAACCGTCTACGTGCACGGCCTGGTGCGCGATTCGACGGGACAGAAAATGTCCAAGTCGAAGGGCAACACCCTGGACCCGATCGACCTGATCGACGGCATCGACCTGGAAGGCTTGATCGTCAAGCGCACCACGGGCCTGATGAACCCGCGCGACGCGGAAAAGATCACCAAGGCGACGCGCAAGGAATTCCCGGAAGGCATTTCGGCCTACGGCACGGATGCCGTGCGCTTCACCATGGCCAGCTATGCTTCCCTGGGTCGCAACATCAATTTCGACCTGGGCCGCTGCGAAGGCTACCGCAACTTCTGCAACAAGATGTGGAACGCCACCCGTTTCGTCATGATGAATACGGAAGGCAAGGATTGCACGCCGAACGACGCCGACCTGTCGCAAGCGGACAAGTGGATCATTTCCCTGCTGCAAAAGGCGGAACTGGACGTGGCCAAGGGCTTTGAAGACTTCCGTTTCGACAATATCGCCGCATCGATCTACAAATTCGTCTGGGACGAGTATTGCGACTGGTACCTGGAAGTGACCAAGGTGCAAGTACAGCAAGGCACGGAAGGCCAGCAGCGCGCCACCCGCCACACCCTGCTGCGCGTGCTGGAAGTCGTGCTGCGCCTGGCCCATCCGATCATCCCCTTCGTCACGGAAGCCCTGTGGCAAACCGTGGCGCCTTTGGCCGGCAAGACCCTGAAGGCGGAAGGCGATTCGATCATGATGCAACCGTATCCGATCGCCAACACCGACAAGATCGATGAGTCGGCCGAAGCGTGGATGCAGCAGCTGAAAGCCTTGACGGATGCGACGCGCAACCTGCGCGGCGAAATGCAAATCTCGCCTTCCGTGCGCGTGCCGCTGATCGTCGAAGCGGGCAATGCCAGCGAAAAAGAAGCACTGGCGTCGTACGCACCGTACATCCAGTCGCTGGGCAAGCTGGCCGACGTGCAGATCGTCGATGCGTTGCCGGACTCGCCAGCGGCCGTCGCCATCGTCGGCACCACCAAGCTGATGCTGAAAGTGGAAATCGACGTGGCGGCCGAACGCGAGCGCCTGGGCAAGGAAATCGCCCGCATCGAAGCAGAAATTGCCAAAGTAAATAGCAAATTAGGCAATGAAAGCTTTGTCGCGCGCGCCCCTGCCGCCATCGTTGCGCAAGAAAACGAGCGTTTGCTCAGTTTTTCGGCCACAATTGAAAAATTGCGCGAACAGTTTGCTAAACTAGCCAGCGCATAAGGCAAGTTTGGAAGGATTGCGCGGCCGTCCCCCGTGACGCCGCGCAATACCGCTGGTCTTGCCTTGGTATATACACTGTTCGTGATCCGATCAAAAAAACCAATGGAGACTAGCGATGCATAAAGTATTCACAGCAAGTGTTAAAGCAGGCGTACTGGTGGCCGCCCTGGCCATCGCCGGCAGCGCCACCGCGCGCGACGATAACCACACCCCCGTGGGTACGTGGAAAACTATCGACGACGCCAGCGGCAAGCCGAAATCCCTCGTTGTCATCACGGAAAACAATGGCGTCTTGCAAGGCAAGATCGAAAAGCTGTTCCGTGGCCCGAATGAAGATCAGAACCCCAAGTGCGACAAGTGCACGGGCGCCAACAAGGACCAGCCCATCATCGGCTTGGTCATCCTGACGGGTTTGAAAAAAGACGGCGATGCATGGACGGGCGGTGAAATCACGGACCCGGCCAGCGGCAAGGTCTACAAGAGCAAGGCCGAACTGCAGGAAGGCGGCACCAAGCTGCAAGTGCGCGGCTATGTCGGCGTGCCGATGTTTGGCCGCTCGCAGACGTGGGTGCGCGAAGAGTAAGCAACGCACGCCCTGCCCTGATCCCTGATGTAGCCGGCCCTGCGCCGGCTTTTTTGCGCCTGTGCTCCGCACACGGCCGTTGTTTTTCAGGCCGAATCGCACCCTTTGGAACCCATTTCCAGTCTAAGACAAGCTATGCGCGCCACCGAACATACTTGAAGTTTCCTAAATGAAATAGTGCATGCCTGTGACGCCATCGCCTGTAGCGACGGGCGGCATGGCTCTGCCGGATGACCTCATCCGCGGATGCCCGGCAATGACTGCCATGCACAAAGGAACACTATGAATCTCTTCAAGCGATATCTGAACCCGCTGCTCGTCTCGGCAGGTCTGCTGGCCATGGCCGCCCTCGCCGGCTGCGGCGGCGGTGACCAGGGGCGCGATCCCATCCTCGGCTTGCCGGGCGCTACCCTGTCCAGCCTCGTCGTCACGCCAGCCACGGCCACGGTCGCCATCGGCGCGGGCCAGCAATTCACGGCCATCGCCACGTATAGCGACGGCTCCTCGCAAGACGTCAGCGCCAAGTCGGCCTGGACGTCGGCCACGCCGGCCAGCGCGACCGTCAATGCCGCCACAGGCTTGAGCACCGGCATCGCTGCCGGCAGCAGCGGCATCAGCGCCACGTTTGGCGGCAAGAGCGCGGCAGCCCAGTTGACCGTCTCGCCAGCCACCTTGCTGTCGATCGCCGTCGTGCCGCAGAACCCGATCATCCCCGTCGCCGCGACGCGCCAGCTGGCCGTCCTTGCCACGTATTCGGATAACAGCACCGCTGACGTCACGGCCGGCAGCAGCTTCGTTTCTGCTACGCCTGCTGTCGCCACGGTCGCCAGCGGCGGCCTGGTCATCGGCCTTGCCACCGGCAGCAGCGTCATGAACGCCAGCTTCAACGGCAAGACGGCCAGCACCACCGCCACCGTGCCTGCTGCCACCATCGTCAGCATCGCCGTCACGCCAGCCACCGCCAGCATCGCTGTCGGCGCCACGCAACAGTTCATTGCCACCGCAACGTATTCGGACAGCTCGAACGCCATCATCACCAACGGCGCCATCTGGACGTCAGGCACCGTTGCCAATGCCACGGTACTGAACACGGGCGTCGCTACCGGCATCGCCGTCGGCACCAGCAGCATCACGGCCACAGCCGGCGGCCAGTCGGGCAGCGCGCTGCTGACCGTCACGGCCGTCGCCATCCCGCCCGTCCTGAACCCGATCATCCTGGGCCGCGCGGCACCGTTCGGCGTGCTGGCCGGCACTTCGATCACGAATAATTCGGGCGGCACCACCCTGATCACGGGCGACGTCGGTGCGCCGTCGCAGACCACCGATCCGACCCAGGCGGCCGGCTTTAGCAACTACAAGTCAGGTGCCATCCTGGCCGGTGCCATGACGGATCTGCAAGCGGCGATCACGGACGGCAACAGCCGTACCTGCGACGTCAGCTTTGCCGGCGGCATCGACCTCGGTGGCCAGACCTTCGGCCCCGGCGTGTATTGCTACGCGGGCGCCATCAGCATCACGGGTACCCTGACACTGAACGGTCCTGGCGTGTACATCTTCCGCACGGCATTGACGCTCGATTCGACCGTCAATTCGGTAGTTGCCCTGAACAATGGCGCCACGGCCGACAACGTCAGCTGGCTGCCCGTCGGCCCCACCACCCTGGCCGCGAACAGCGTCTTCAAGGGCAATATCCTGGGCCAGTCGGCCGCCATCACGGTGGGCGACAACACGACCCTGCTCAATGGCCGCGTGCTGACGGCTGCCGCCGTTACCCTGCGCAACAACCAGATCACCAAGTAACCGGGACATGACCATGACTATCGCACACACACTGGGCGCCCTGAGCGTCATCACCGGCGCCTTGCTGGCAGCCCAATCGGCGCAAGCGCAGGACAACACGTTCATCAACCCGGACTGGGCCAACAGCGCCTGGTATATCGGCGCGGGCGTGGGCCAGTCGCGCGCCACCATCGACGAGCCGCGCCTGCGCGCCAGCCTGGCCGCCAACGGCGAAACCGTCACCGGTTTCAGCAAGGACCAGCGCGATACCGGCTATAAACTGTTTGTCGGACGGCAACTGAACCAGTATGTCGCCGTGGAAGCGGGCTACTTTGACCTGGGCAAGTTCGATTTCCAGTCGACCACCAGCGGCAACGGCGTGCTGAACGGTCAAGCGGCCTTTCGCGGCGTGAACCTGGACTTGCTGGGCCAGCTGCCGCTGTCGCAGCGTTTGTCCCTGCTGGGCCGTGTCGGCATGCACTACACCAAGACCAACACGGAGTTCAGCGGCAATCGCCTGCTGGGTTCGACCAATATGCATGCCAGCGAGCGCAAGCTCAACGCCAAGCTGGGCCTGGGCCTGGAATACAAGTTCAGCGAAGCGCTGGCCTTGCGCGGCGAAGTCGAGCGTTATCGCCTGAACGACGCCGTCGGCAACCGCGGCGATGCGGACCTGTATTCCGTCAGCCTCGTGTATAAGCTGGGCCGCCCGACCAGCGCCGCGCCCGCCTACCAGCCGGCGCCCGAAGTCGCCCCGGTCGTCGCGATGCCGGCGCCGCTGATCGAAGCCAAGCCCGCACCGGTGCCCGTGGCGGAAAAAGTGTCGTTTGCTTCGGAGGCATTGTTTGATTTCGATCAATCGACGCTCAAGCCGCAAGGCAAGGCGGCGCTGGACCAGTTGCTGGGCCAGTTGAAGGGCATGGATCTGGAAGTCATCGTCACGGTCGGCCATACGGATGCCGTCGGCCCGGACGCCTACAATCAGAAACTGTCGCAGCGCCGCGCCGAAGCCGTCAAGGCCTATCTGGTGGCGCAAGGCGTGGAAACGAACCGCGTCTACACGGAAGGCAAGGGAGAAACGCAGCCCATGGCCGACAACACGAGTGCCGCCGGCCGCGCCAAGAACCGCCGCGTGACGGTGGAAGTGGTGGGTACAAGAAAAGTGCTGCGCTAGATCAAACTAACGCGTAAAAAAACCGGCTTGCGCCGGTTTTTTTACGTCTGGCGCAAGACCGCCGCCGGCTTGCGGTGATGCTTGCTCAAATGCCGGTCCAGGCTGTTGGCGAACTGCTGCCTGTCGGACTGGCTGAAGGCGGCAGGGCCGCCCGTGTCGACGCCGCCGCTGCGCAATTCTTCCATGAAGGCGCGCATCGTCAGTTGCTGGGCGATATTATCCTTCGTGTAAAACTCGCCACGCGGGTTCAGCGCAAAACCGCCCTTGGTCAGCACGTCGGCGGCCAGCGGGATGTCGCCCGTGATGACGAGGTCGCCAGGATTCAACAGACGCACGATTTCCTGGTCGGCCACATCTGCGCCGGACGGCACTTGCACGGTGCGGATAAAACGCGAGGGCGGCACGCGCAAGCCCTGGTTGGCTACCAGGGTGAGCGGCAATTCCAGGCGGTCGGCGACTCTATACAAAATTTCCTTGATGACAACGGGACAGGCATCGGCGTCGATCCAGATCTGCATCCCCGGCGTGGCCTGCTGGCTGCCGTCCGCCATCACAGTTCCCACGCTTCGCCGCCAGGACCCATGCGCGGCGCGCTGACGCCGAAGTGCAGGTAGGCGGCTGGCGTGGCGACACGGCCACGCGGCGTGCGCTGCAAAAAGCCTTGCTGGATCAGATACGGTTCCAGCACGTCTTCGATGGTATCGGCCGCCTCGCCGATGGCAGCCGCCAGGTTGCCAATGCCGACGGGGCCGCCGCCGAACTTGAACAGCACGGCTTCGAGCAGCTTGCGGTCCATCACGTCAAAGCCAGCGGAATCGACGTCGAGCATGGCCAGCGCGCGGTCGGCCACCACCTTGGTGATCTCGCCATTGCTTTTGACTTCCGCGAAATCGCGCACGCGGCGCAGCAGGCGGTTGGCGATGCGGGGCGTGCCGCGCGCGCGCTGGGCGATTTCGTGCGCGCCTTCCGGGTCGATCGGCGCTTTCAGCAAGGCGGCGCTGCGCGTGACGATCTTCGTCAGTTCGCCCGTGTTGTAAAACTCCAGGCGCGCGACGATGCCGAAGCGGTCGCGCAACGGATTGGTCAGCATGCCGGCGCGCGTGGTGGCGCCCACCAATGTAAACGGTTGCAGATCGAGTTTCACGGAACGGGCGGCCGGGCCTTCGCCGATCATGATATCGATCTGATAATCCTCAAGCGCCGGATATAAAATTTCCTCGACAACCGGCGACAGGCGGTGGATTTCATCGATGAACAGGACGTCGTTCGCTTCCAGGTTCGTCAGGATCGCCGCCAGGTCGCCCGGGCGCTCCAGCACGGGGCCGGAGGTCTGGCGCAAATTGACGCCCATTTCGCGCGCGATGATGTGCGCCAGGGTCGTCTTGCCCAGGCCCGGCGGGCCGAACAGCAAGGTGTGGTCGAGCGCTTCCTTGCGCTGGCGCGCAGCCGTGATGAAGATTTCCAGCTGGTCGCGGATCTTTTCCTGCCCCACATACTCGTCGAGCTGCTTCGGACGCAAGGCCCGTTCGATGGCCTCTTCGTTGTGCGAGATGGGCGCCGCGTCGATGATGCGCTGTTCCGTGAAGCTGTCGGTCTGGATGCTCATGCCCTATCAGCCTTTCGACAGCGCTTTCAGCGCCAGTTTGATGCCGTCCGACACGCCGGTGCCGGCCGGCACGTTTTTCACCGCGGCCAGCGCTTCCTTGTCCGAATAGCCGAGCGCGACCAGGGCATTCAAAATGTCCGATTGCGCATCCGGCGCCGCATGCGCGCCGCCGGCGCCGATATCGGCCCCCAGCTTGCCTTTCAATTCCAGCAGCAGGCGTTCGGCCGTCTTCTTGCCGATGCCGGGCACTTTCACGAGGCGGCCAGAATCCTGCAGGGTAATGGCTTGGGCCAGGTCGGCGATCGTCATGCCGGAGAGAATCGACAAGGCCATGCGCGCGCCCACGCCCGTGATCTTGATCAACTGGCGGAATACGGCCCGCTCGGCCGTATTGCCAAAGCCAAACAGCAAATGCGCATCTTCGCGGATGGCCTGGTGCGTGAACAGCACGACTTTTTCACCCACGTGGGGCAAGTTGTAAAAGGTGCTCATCGGCACGTCGACTTCATAGCCGACGCCCTGGCAATCGACCAGCAATTGTGGCGGATTCTTTTCAAGCAAAATACCGGAGAGACGGCCTATCATCGCGTGTTCCTAATGTTAAATTTCAGAGTGATGCCTTATCCAACGAGGCGGCCGCGCTTCATGCGCAAGCCCTGCAGTTGCGGCGCCAGCGCGCCGAGCATGGCCAGCGCGTCGAGGCTGTTGGCGTGGCAAATAGCCACGCCCAGGGCATCGGCCGCATCCGTGCCAGGCAAGCCAGGCAAGGACAGCAGCCGGGACACCATGTCCTGCACCTGCTCCTTGGCTGCCTTGCCATGGCCCGTGACGGCCTGTTTCACTTGCAGCGCCGTGTATTCGGCCACCGACAGGTCGGCGTTGACCAGCGCGCAAATGGCCGCGCCACGCGCTTGGCCCAGCAGCAAGGTCGATTGGGGATTGACGTTGACAAACACTTTTTCGATGGCCGCGCAATCGGGCTGGTAGGTGCCGACGATTTCGCTCACGCCCTGCAGGATGATCTTCAGGCGCGGCGGCAATTCCCCTTCGGAACCCGTCTTGACGGTACCCGAAGCGATATAGCGCAGCTTGTTGCCGTGTTTTTCAATGACCCCAAAGCCGGTCGTGCGCAGGCCAGGATCGATGCCAAGAATAATCATCGCCAGATTCTATAATGAATACGGCAGGCACCGGTGAATAACCGGTGCCTGCCGCTGAGTTACTGCTGGCCGAGTATGGAATCCCGGCCTGTTCCAGATCAATGACGGAAGTGACGCGTTCCGGTATAAAGCATTACGACGCCGCGCTCGTCCGCCGCATCGATCACTTCCTGGTCGCGCATGGAGCCGCCCGGGTGGATCACGCAGGTTGCGCCCGCGTCGACAACGACGTCGAGGCCGTCGCGGAACGGGAAGAAGGCGTCCGACGCCACCACGGAACCGGTCAGGCTCAGGCCGGCGTTTTGCGCCTTGATGGAAGCGATGCGGGCCGAGTCGATACGGCTCATCTGGCCTGCGCCCACGCCCAGGGTCATGTTATTGCCGCAGAAGACGATGGCGTTCGACTTGACGAATTTCGCCACTTTCCAGGCGAACATCAGGTCGGCCAGTTGCTGCGGCGTTGGCTGCAGCTTGCTGACCACGCGCAAGTCGCCGATACCGACGTTTTTCGCGTCCGGCGATTGCACCAGCAAGCCGCCACCGACGCGCTTGAAGTCCATGGCGTGCACGCCGCTGCCCAGCGGGATTTCCAGCATGCGCACGTTTTGCTTGCTCGACAGAATCTGTTTCGCTTCGGCGGAGAACGACGGGGCGATCAGCACTTCCACGAACAGCTTGGCGATTTCGCCGGCGGTGGCGCCGTCGAGTTCCGTGTTGAAGGCGATGATGCCGCCGAATGCCGAGGTCGGGTCCGTCTGCAGGGCGCGCGCATACGCTTCCGCCGCATTCTTGCCCAGGGCCACGCCGCACGGGTTCGCGTGCTTGACGATGACGCAAGCGGCGCTTTGCTCGAAGCCGCCCATGCTCTTCACGCATTCCCACGCCGCATCGGCGTCGGCGATGTTGTTGTACGACAATTCCTTGCCTTGCAGCTGGCGGTAGTTGGCCAGCGCGCCATCGGTGGTGACGAGATCGCGGTAGAAGGCGGCGCTCTGATGCGGGTTTTCACCGTAGCGCATGTCTTGTACTTTTTCAAAGGCCACGTTGAGGATTTGCGGATAGGCGCCGCGCTCGGCGTGCACTTTCGTCGGGCCCAGGCTGGTCAGGTAGTTGGTGATGGCGCCATCGTATTGCGCCGTGTGCGCAAAGACTTTTTTCGCCAGCATGAATTTGGTATCGTAGCTGACGTCGCCCGCCTTGCCGTCAGCCGAGCGCATTTCCGCCAGCACCGCGTCATAGTCGCTCGGGTCGCAGATGACGACCACGTCCTTGTGGTTCTTTGCTGCCGAACGCAGCATGGTCGGGCCGCCGATATCGATGTTTTCGATCGCGTCTTCCAGGGTGCAATCGGCCTTGGCGACCGTGCCCTGGAACGGGTAAAGATTCACCACCACCATGTCGATGGTCGGCATGTCGTGCTCGACCAGTTTCGACATGTGCTCAGGGAAATCGCGGCGCGCCAGGATGCCGCCGTGCACTTTCGGGTGCAGGGTTTTCACACGGCCATCGAGCATCTCCGGGAAACCCGTGTAATCGGCAACTTCCGTGACGGGAACACCGTTGTCGGCCAGCAATTTGGCGGTGCCACCGGTGGACAGGAGGTTGACGCCGAGGGCGGACAGGGCGCGGGCGAATTCGAGAACGCCGGTCTTGTCGGAAACGGAGAGGAGAGCTTGTTTGATCATGGCTGTGGCTAGGTGGTTAAGTGTTCTTGGCGAATGGCGCCGCTCAGTCGTCTGGCTGAGGCGGCGGCGGATTCAAATCTTGGCGTCACTTGCATGCCGGCATTACAGCAAACCGTGCTCCTGCAATTTCTTGCGCAGGGTATTGCGGTTGATGCCCAGCATCTGCGCGGCGTGCGACTGGTTGCCATCGGCGCGTGTCATCACGACTTCCAGGATGGGCTTTTCCACGGTCAGCACGACCATGTCATAGATATTCGATGCTTGCTGTTCGCCCAGGTCATTGAAGTAATCTTCTAGACTTTTCTGTACGACTTCCTGAATGCTTTCTTTGCTCATTTTTATGCTTCAACCGGCTGAACACCTGGCTATCCGGTGCCGCGTCGCTCATGCGGTCCGCGTGCTGCCCTCTTGCCTCGGTGTTGTAATTAATATTGCATGACGCTCTGTATAGGCGCTCGCCCTTGTACTGCTGGTAACTGATTTACCCTGCTTGTTGCTATCTGCTCATGCTGCCGTGGCCATCGGTTTGATCACATCGATCAGGCCACTTTCACTGGATTCGGAGAGGCGGTATTGTAACCGTTCGCCAAATTTCCATTGCGACTCAAAAAATTGATCGACGGCCAGCAACTGCGCGTCCGTCGACTCCAGCAAGTTCATTTGCTGCCGGAACGCTTCGCCGCCTTCCAGATCCTTGACATACCAGCCGATGTGCTTGCGCGCCGTGCGCACGCCGAGAAATTCCCCATAAAACGCGTAATGGGCGCGCAAATGCTCATCCATCAGGCTACGCACTTCATCCACGTACGGCGCCGGCAGCAAGGTGCCGGTGCGCAAAAAATGGTCGATTTCGCGGCAAATCCACGGCCTGCCCTGCGCCGCGCGGCCGATCATGACGGCATCGGCGCCCGTTTGATCCAGCACAAAACGGGCCTTTTCCGGGCTGGTAATGTCGCCATTGGCCACCACGGGAATGCCCACCGATGCTTTCACGGCGGCAATGGTTTCATATTCGGCATCGCCCTTGTAGCCATCGGCGCGCGTGCGGCCGTGCAGGGTCAGCATCTGGATGCCGGCTTGCTCGGCAATGCGGGCGATTTTCAGGGCGTTCTTGTTTTCGCGGTTCCAGCCCGTGCGAAATTTCAGGGTGACGGGCACGTCAACGGCGTTGACGACGGCGTGCAAGATCTTTTCGACCAGGCTTTCGTTTTGCAGCAGGGCCGAACCGCACCAGCTGTTGCACACCTTTTTGACTGGGCAACCCATGTTGATGTCGATGATCTGCGCGCCCCGGTCCACATTGAACTTGGCGCAGTCGGCCAGGTCTTGCGGATCGGCGCCGGCGATCTGCACGGCTTTCGGTTCCATTTCGCCTTCATGGTCCGTGCGGCGCGAGCTTTTTTCCGTCGCCCACAGGCGCGGATTCGACGCCGCCATCTCCGACACGGCGTAACCGGCACCCAACTGCTTGCACAACTGGCGGAAAGGCCGATCCGTCACGCCCGCCATGGGAGCGACGAAAACGTTGTTGCGCAGAATGTGAGGGCCGATTTGCACTGAAGAACCTGGAATGGACGGAGGAACCTGCTATTTTAACCGATTCCCTGCCTAATTAATAAGCACTATTTTTTTAGCTCAGTGCGTCAGAGTGACGATGAGGCCGCTTGGAGCGCTCTTAGCCCAGCTCGTCCATCGCGGGCGCGCTCAGGTGTTCGATATTTCCCCAGTGCACTAAATGCAGTTTGCCGTCGGCGTAAGAAAAACGGTTGACGCTGGCATTTTTGACCTGGAAGTCGCGCGGACTGTCGAGCGTCATGCCGACCGCCTCGCGGTAAGCGCACTCGAGCACGCCGCCGTGGGCCACGATGGCGATCGTCTGGCCGTCGTACTGCCGGGCCCAGCGGGCGATGGCGCCATTCGCGCGCGCATAAAACTGGCGGAAACTTTCGGCCTGGCGCTCGCCCGACGGCATCACGGCATCGATCTGGCGCGATTGCCACTGCGCATACTCGTGCGGATAGCGCGCGGCAATATCCGCATACAGCAAGCCTTCGAAGGCGCCATAACAGCGCTCGCGCAGCAAGGGATCCGTTTGCACGGGTAAATCTTTCACGTCGGCCACGGCTTGCGCCGTCTGCTGCGCGCGCTGCAAATCGCTGGCGAGGATGGCGGCCAGCGGTTCGTCCGCCAGCGCCTGCCCCAGCGCGGCCGCTTGCGCCAGGCCCGCCTCGTTCAAGGCGATGTCGATATGGCCCTGCAGGCGGCGGCCCGCATTCCAGGCCGTTTCGCCATGGCGTATCAGTAAGATCGTGGTGCTCATGCTTTATTTCTTCAGGGTAAGTGCCAAATCGGGATTGAGAGAATAGGCGACGACGAGCTGGGCTTCGTCGAGGATGTGGCCGTACAGGGCGGCATGCGCTTGCTGCCCCGTAAAACGCTCGGGCAAGGCCAACTGTGGCACGTCGAGCGCGTACAGACGGAAGATATAGTGATGGATGCGCTCGTCGTTCCACGGCGGGCACGGGCCATCATAACCGTAATAATCGCCGGCCATGGCCGCATCGCCGGCAAACCAGGCCGTGTAGTCGTTGAGGCCCTGACGCAGCCCTGTACCAGTGCCGGCAGCCTTGCCGCGCGGGGTGATGCCGCTGGAAAATTCTCCGGCGGCAATAACCCGCATGGCAGGCGGCAAGTCGAGCAAGCTCCAGTGATAAAAGTCGCCGCGCAGCGCCGTCAGCGGCAACGCCTGGTCATCGCGGTTGGCCAGGCTGGCGTCTTGCGGCGCATCGGGGTCGATGCAGAACAGGGCGAGCGACTCGGTACCGTTGGGCACCTCATCCCAGGCCAGATGGGGATTGCGGTTGCCTGCGAGGCGCACGCGGCTGGCCGGATCGATCTCGGCAAAAGTATATTCGGCCGGCATCAGGCCGCCATCACGAAACGTCTCGCTCCACAATTTCATCGCTTGCTCCTCTTTATAGTTTTTATTTATTGCTTGGCATTCACTTGCAGCCAGAAGGTCACCGGGCCGTCGTTCGTCAGCGACACTTGCATGTCGGCACCAAACTGCCCCGTTTGCACGGTCGCATGGCGGCTGCGCGCCTGGTCCACGAAATGCGTGAACAGGCGCAAGCCGTCCTGCGGCGCGGCCGCCGGCGTGAACGACGGGCGCGTGCCGGACTTGGTGTCGGCCGCCAAGGTGAACTGCGGCACCAGCAGCAGGCCGCCGGCCACGTCCGTCACGCTGCGGTTCATCTTGCCCGCCTCGTCGGTAAACACGCGGTAGCCGAGCAGCTTGGCCAGCAGGGCGTCTGCCTCCTTCTCGGTATCACCCCGCTCCGCGCACACGAGCACCATCAGGCCAGCGTCGATGGCGCCGATGGTGGCGCCGGCAACATCGACCTTCGCCTGCGTAACGCGCTGCAACAGCGCGATCATGCCGTCAAGGTGACGCGCGCGAAACTGCGCTTGCCAACTTGCAACACGAACTGGCCGGCGTCCACTTGCAAGCCCTTGTCGCTGATGACGGCGCCATCGATGCGCACGCCGCCCTGGTCGATCTTGCGCATGGCTTCCGACGTCGACGGACACAGGCCAGCCTGTTTCAGCAACTGCGGGATGCCCAGCGGTGCGCCGGCCAAGGTCACTTGCGGGATATCGTCGGGGATGCCGCCCTTCGAGCGGTTGACGAAGTCGGCCAGCGCATCTTCCGCCGCCTGCTGCGAGTGGAAGCGGGCGACGATCTCTTGCGCCAGCGCAACCTTGGCGTCGCGCGGATTGCGGCCTTCCTCGACTTCACGCTTCAGCTGCGCCAGTTCGGCGATCGAGCGCCACGACAGCAGCTCGTAGTAGCGCCACATCATGACGTCGGAAATGCTCATCAGCTTGGCGAACATGGTGTTGCCAGGTTCCGTGATGCCGATGTAGTTATTCTTCGACTTGGACATTTTTTCCACGCCGTCCAAACCTTCCAGCAGCGGCATGGTCAAAATACACTGCTGCTCCTGTCCGTACTGCTTTTGCAGTTCGCGGCCCACCAGCAGGTTGAACTTCTGGTCCGTGCCGCCCAGTTCCAGGTCCGATTTCAGGGCCACCGAGTCGTAACCCTGCATCAGCGGGTACAGGAATTCATGGACGGAAATAGGAATGCCGCCCTGGAAGCGCTTGGTAAAGTCGTCGCGCTCGATCATGCGCGCCACCGTGTAGTGGGAAGCGAGTTGGATGATGCCGCGCGCGCCCAGCGGATCGCACCACTCGGAGTTATAGCGGATTTCGGTCTTGCTGGCGTCCAGCACTAAAGATGCTTGCGCGAAATACGTCATCGCGTTAATCTCGATCTGTTCCTTGGTCAACGGCGGGCGCGTGACATTGCGGCCCGAAGGGTCGCCGATCATGGACGTGAAGTCGCCGATGAGGAAAATGACTTGATGACCGAGGTTTTGCAGCTGGCGCATCTTGTTCAGCACGACAGTGTGGCCCAGATGCAAGTCGGGTGCGGTCGGGTCCAGGCCCAGTTTGATGCGCAGTGGAACACCGGTTTTCTCGGAGCGTGCTAATTTTTGCGCAAATTCGCTTTCGATCAAGAGTTCGTCGACGCCACGCTTGGTAATCGCGAGGGCTTCTTGTACTCTGTCCGACAGCGGAAGCGCGGTCTGAGCGGCGTTAGCCTTTGTAGGCGATGCGGTGGTGTTGATTTCCATAAAATTTGACTGTAGATCTCAAAATGGTAGTAGGTTTGCGGAGTTTGCTATAATGCTCGATCCCATCAATCTTGCCGTATGAAAACGAACCAAAATAACAATAACAAAGAGCACTAGTTCACGAATCGTTCAAGGGCAAATTTTAACTGATTGCATGAACCCTATACATAAAATCACAGGCTCACGCTTGTACACACAGTTGACGACGACACGCAAGGCACGCATTATCGGCGCGTCCGCAGTGCTGCTCGCCGTGGCCGCTTTCGGCGCGGTCGCTGTGTCGCCCATGGCGCCCGATGCGTCTGACTTGCCAGTCACGTCCATCGCCCAGAACCTGGAAATGCCTGATCTCGCCTCGCAAATTTCCGCGATGGAACAGGTAGACCAGAATTTCACCCACGAAGAAAAAGTCCGCGCTGGCGATACCCTCGCCACCCTGCTGACACGTCTCGGCGTGGATGATCCTGTGGCCGCCAATTTCATCAAAACCGACAAGATCGCGCGCGGCGTGATGTTGCTGAAATCGGGCAAGCGCGTGCAAGCGCAAACGTCCGAAAACGGCGACCTCAACTGGATGCGCGCCACCCTCGTCGACGGCACGGACAAATCGGTCAAGAACATCCTGATCACCCGCAAGGGCGACAAGTTCGTGGCCACGGAAGTGGCAGCCCAACTGGAACGCCGCGTTGAAATGCACGCGCGCAAGATTACTTCCACCCTGTTCGCCGCCACCGACTCCAGCCTGGACGGCACCCGCCTGCCAGACTCGATTTCCGCGCAAATCGTGGAAATGTTCTCCACCAATATCGACTTCCGCTCCGACCTGAAACGCGGCGACTCGTTCAATGTTGTCTACGAAACGTTCTGGCAAGATGGCGAATTTGTCCGAGCGGGCCGTATCCTGGCCGGTGAATTCACCAACCGCGGCACGACTTACCAGTCCGTTTGGTTCGAAGACCCAGCCAGCAAGCAAGGCGGCGGTTACTACAGTTTCGACGGCAAGTCCCTCAAAAAAGCCTTCCTGAAATCCCCTCTCGAATTCTCCCGCATCTCGTCCGGCTTCTCCATGCGCGTGCACCCGATTTCCGGCAACTGGAAAGCGCACAAGGGCATCGATTTCGCTGCAGCAACGGGCACCCCTATCCGCGCTTCGGGCGACGGCGTGGTCGATTCCGTTGGCAGCCAAAACGGTTACGGCAATGTTGTTGTCCTGAAACACTGGGCCAACTACACCACCGCCTATGCGCACATGAGCCGCTTCGCTTCGGGCCTGAAAAAAGGTCAAAAAGTCAGCCAGGGCGATGTGATCGGCTACGTCGGCACCACCGGCTGGTCCACGGGCGCCCATTTGCACTATGAATTCCGCGTCGGCGGCGTGGCACAAGACCCAAGCAAGCTGAACGTACAAGCCCAGGCGCCATTGACGGCTGCCGAGCTGAGCCGCTTCCGCATGGTGTCCAATGACATGATGCACCGCTTCACCCTGCTGCGTCCGAACGACACGGCGCTGGCGTCGCGTTAAGCAACACTGCCTTCGGGCAATATATAAAGGCACCGCCCATGCAGATGGCCGGTGCCTTTGTTTTATGTGCGCAGGAAAATGCGGCACAATGCATCTATCACTTACGCACGCGAGGAAACACCATGCTGTATATCGGTTTAATGTCGGGCACCAGCCTGGACGGCGTCGACGGCGCGCTGGTCGACTTTTCCGACGAGGGCACGCGCGGCCTGGGCGATGCGTACATTCCCTTCCCCGCCAGCCTGCGCGCCGACCTGATGGCGTTGCAAAGTGCCGGCCAGAATGAAATCGAACGTGAAGCGCTGGCGGCAAACCAACTCGTGCGCCATTACGCCGATTGCGTCGCCATGCTTTTAGGCAACGCGGGCATAGTCGCGGACGCCATCGTCGCCATCGGCGCGCATGGCCAGACCATCCGCCACCGCCCCGAGCTGGGCTTTACGCGCCAGCTGAACAACCCGGCCCTGCTGGCTGAACTGACGGGCATCGACGTCATCGCCGACTTGCGCAGCCGCGACGTGGCGGCCGGCGGCCAGGGCGCGCCGCTGGTGCCTGCTTTTCACCAGGCCATTTTCAATTTGCCCGGCCACACGCGCGTGCTTGCCAATATCGGCGGCATCAGCAATATCAGCGTGCTGCACGCGGACGGCACGGTGACGGGCTACGACACGGGTCCCGGCAATGCGCTGATGGATGGCTGGGTCCTGCAGCACCTGGGCCAGCCCTACGATGCCAACGGCGCCTGGGCAGCGACAGGCCAGGTCATCCCTGCCCTGCTGGCGGAATTGCTCAACGACCCGTATTTTGACTTGCCGGCGCCAAAAAGCACGGGACGCGACCTGTTCCATGCCGACTGGCTGAATAGCAAGCTGAGCAACTATCCGCTGGCCAAGCCTGCCGACGTGCAGGCGACCCTGACGCAGCTGACGGCCGCCAGCCTGGCGCACGCCATCTTGCGCGACGGGGCACAGGCGGAAACGGTCTATGTATGTGGCGGCGGCGCGCAGAACGCCAGCCTGATGGCGGCGCTGGCCCGGCAATTGCCGGGCATGGCGGCGGAATCCACAGAAGCGCTGGGCGTGGCGCCGAGCCAGGTCGAGGCGCTGGCGTTCGCCTGGCTGGCCTGGCGTTTTACGCAACGCAAGCCGGGCAATTTACCCACGGTGACGGGTGCGCAGGGGCTGCGGGTACTGGGAGCGCTGTACCCACGTTGACATGGAATAACTATTCCAGAAACACAAATAGCGGATCATCGATCCGCTATTTTCTTGCTTGCCCAGTTTAGTACTTAAACGGAGAAAGACGAACCGCAACCGCAGGTCGACGTTGCTGTTGGGTTTTTAATCACGAACTGCGCGCCTTCCAGGTCATCCTTGTAGTCGATTTCCGCGCCCACCAGGTACTGGTAGCTCATGGAATCGATCAACAGCTGGACGCCGTTCTTGACCATGGTGGTGTCATCTTCGTTGACGATTTCGTCGAAGGTGAAACCGTACTGGAAACCGGAGCAGCCGCCACCCTGCACGAAGACGCGCAATTTCAGGTCGGGATTGCCTTCTTCTTCGATCAGCTGCGCGACTTTTTCAGCGGCGCTATCGGTAAAGATAATAGGGGAAGGGATCACATCTTGCATTTCAGCGACGGCATTCATATCAGGCACTCCTACTAGAAAACATTAAGTCATTATAGACTGTTGGCGCAACTCGCGCTGCGGCCGCCGCTGATGCGGCTGGACGGTGTTGTTCCTGCTCACATTTCCGATACGGCCAGGTGCAGCACGGGGTCGGCGCTGTCGTGCCGGCTGAGCTTGCCCTGCACCAGGGCGCCGCTGTGCATTTCCAGCACCTTGTAATAGACCTCTCCTACAATGCGGGCTTTTGGCTGGATTTCAAGCATTTCGGACACATACACGGGGCCATTGATCTCGCCGCTGACGACCAGGCTCGAGCAGCGCACCTCGCCATCGATGCGGCCCGCCTCGCCCAGCACCACATACGTGGGCTCGCCCGGCTCGCCCGTGACATTGCCGCGCACATGGCCGTCGATGCGCAGGCCGCCGCAAAACAGCAAGTCGCCCTCGATCCGCGTGGCAGCGCCGATCAGGGTATCGATGGGGTTTTTCGCGTTGCGCTCGAACATGAACGTCATCCTGTCGGGGTACGTGGCAGTCCAATTTATCACAGGTCCGGCAAAAAGGCGCCGGACCTGCGCAAGCACAGTCGCGTATCGTTACGGCAGCAGGGCGATGTGTTGCAAACCGGCCGTTTCTTTCAAGCCAAACATCAAGTTCATGCATTGCACGGCCTGGCCGGACGCGCCCTTGACCAGATTGTCCTGCACCACCAGCACGATGACGGTATTGCCGCCTTCAGGACGGTGCAAGGCCAGGCGCAACATGTTCGAACCGCGCGTGGAGCGGGTTTCCGGATGAGAGCCGAAAGGCATCACGTCGACGAAAGGCTCGTCCTTGTATTGCTCTTCGAACAATGCTTGCAGCTCTTCATTGCTGACATCCTTGTTCAGCTGCGCGTACAGGGTCGAATGCATGCCGCGGATCATCGGCACCAGGTGCGGCGTGAAGGTCAGCGCCACTTTCTCATCCGTGAAACGCTGCAATTGCGCCGTCGTTTCCGGCAGGTGGCGGTGGCCGGCCACGCCATAGGCCTTGAAGCTGTCGCTGCTTTCCGAGAACAGGATACCGATTTCCGCCTTGCGGCCGGCGCCCGACACGCCCGACTTGCAGTCAGCGATCAAGCCGCCCGCGTTGACCAGGCCCGCCTTGAGCAGCGGGTAAAAACCCAGCTGCATGGTGGTCGGGTAGCAACCGGGGTTGGCGATCAGCTTCGCTTGCTTGATGTCTTCACGGTTCAGCTCCGGCAAACCGTACACGGCTTGCTCGATCAACTCTGGCGCCGTATGGGGAATCTTGTACCACTGCTCGAACTTGGCCTGGTCTTTCAGACGGAAGTCGGCGGCCAGGTCGATGACTTTCACGCCGGCGGCCAGCAGGGCTGGTGCTTGCGCCATCGCAACACCATGCGGGGTGGCAAAGAAGACCACGTCGCACTGCTCCAGATTGGCTTTATCGGGCGAGGAAAACGCCAGTTTCACGTGGCCACGCAGGGAAGGATACATGTCAGCAACGGGCAAGCCATCTTCCTTGCGCGAGGTAATCGCCGTCAACTCGACATCTGGATGGGTAGCGAGCAAGCGCAGCAATTCCACGCCCGTGTATCCAGTGCCGCCGACGATGCCAACTTTGATCATGTTCTTTCCTTGTGTATAGAGTGCATAAAGATGAGGGGAAATGCTCCCCCTGCGGGTTTTCCGCGTATTTTACAGCGCAACGGCGTATCCCGCTGAAATGCAAAAAAGCCGCGAGACCGAAGTCCAGCGGCTTTTCGACCAGCACCCCGGAAGGTGCTGTAGCGTAGAAATTAACGCTTCGAGAATTGCTTTGCGCGACGTGCTTTGCGCAGACCAACTTTTTTACGCTCGACTTCACGTGCATCGCGGGTCACGAAGCCGGCTTTCGCCAGTTCCGGTTTCAACGCTGCATCGTAGTCGATCAGAGCGCGGGTGATGCCGTGACGAACTGCACCAGCCTGGCCCGACTCACCGCCGCCATGGACGTTGACTTTGATGTCGAAACGCTCGACATTGCCGGTCAGTTCCAGTGGTTGACGGATGACCATCAGACCCGTTTCGCGCGAAAAGTATTCGTTTGCTGGTTTGCCGTTAACAACGATCAAGCCTGTGCCAACTTTGATAAAAACCCGAGCCACTGCACTTTTGCGACGGCCGGTTCCATAATTGTAATTACCGATCATGTCAGTTCCTTAGAGAACAAGTGCTTTAGGTTGCTGAGCAGCGTGCGGATGGGAACCTTCCGCGTACACTTTCAGCTTCTTGATCATTGCGTAGCCGAGTGGGCCTTTAGGCAGCATGCCTTTGACCGCTTTCTCAAGCGCGCGACCTGGAAAACGCTGTTGCATTTTCTGGAAGTTGGTTTCGTAGATGCCGCCTGGATAGCCAGAGTGACGGTAGTAAATTTTCTCAGTAGCTTTGGTACCGGTCACACGCAGTTTGCCTGCGTTGATGACGACGATAAAGTCGCCGGTATCGACGTGAGGAGTAAATTCTGGTTTGTGTTTGCCGCGCAGTCGGAGTGCCACTTCGCTGGCAACACGTCCGAGGACTTTGTCCGTCGCGTCAACCACGAACCAATCGCGCTGGACTTCATGTCCTTTAGCGGAAAATGTTTTCATGTTGACTTCCTAATAGATTACACGCTCAAATGGTGGTTCCGCCGATGCTGCTATGCGGACTCTGCCTTATTTACTTTTCCTGAGCGAACGGAAAGCCGACAAGTATAAGCGGCTTTGGCTTGCCGCGTCAAGCCGCAATCGAGGCCGGCTGCGGGCCGGCGGGCGGCACATGGATGGGCATTCCTCTATTACAATACAAAACGCTTACAATTTTCGGAGAGTACGATGGAATGCAAAGTCAGCTGGAATGGCCCGTCGGGCATGAGTTTTCGGGCAGAAACGGGTTCCGGCCACCTGGTGACCATGGATGGCGCGCCCGATGGCGGCGGCCACAACCTGGCGCCACGCCCCATGGAAATGGTCTTGCTGGGCACGGGCGGCTGCACTGCCTATGACGTGGTGCTGATCCTGAAACGCGGACGCGAAGCCGTCAGTGGCTGCGAAGTGACCCTGAAGGCCGACCGCGCCGACACCGATCCGAAAGTGTTTACCAAGATCCACTTCCACTTCACCGTGCGGGGCAAGGCCCTGAAACCGACGGCCGTGGAACGGGCCGTGGCCTTGTCGCATGACAAATATTGCTCGGCGTCGATCATGCTGGCCAAAACGGCGGAGATTACACATTCCTTTGAAATCATCGAGGAATAATGCAGGGCGCTCCACGGAGCGCCTTTTTTATCGCTTATTTATATGTAATACGCGGTTTTCGTCATCACTTTACCCATGATGCCCATCAGCGCCTTGACGGGCGCCGGCGTATCGATGGCGCCCAGCCGCTGGGCCGCAGCGCCGTGCTCCACTTCATCGATGGCCATCTGTCTCACGATGGCGCGCGACTTGGCGTCCTGCGGCGGCAATTCCTGCAAGTGGCTGGCCAGGTGCGCTTCCACCTGGCGTTCCGTTTCCACCACGAAACCCAGGCTGCGGCCGTCGCCCATGCGCGCGGCGATGGTGCCCAGCGCAAACGAACCCGCATACCACAGGGGATTGAGCAGGCTCAGACGCGAGCCCAGCTCCGTCAGGCGCTGCGCCGTCCAGGCCAAATGATCTTCCTCTTCGCGTCCCGCTTCGTCGAACTGGGCGCGGATGGCCGGGCTATGCGCATAGCGCGCCTGCGAGTTGTACAGGGCTTGCGCGCACACTTCGCCCACATGGTTGACGCGCATCAAGCCGGCGCTGTGGCGCTGTTCGGCCGGGCTCAGCTGCGCATCGGGCGCATGTGCGGCCGGCGTGGGGCGCGAAGCGGAGGCCACGCCAGCCATGACGCGCAGGGCCTTGTCGGCGCCAACAATCAAACGATCCAGGGGGTCAAAGTGGCGGTTCGCGGTCATCGTGGCTATGCTCATGAGTAGTAAAGCATGAATTATAGGACGATCAGGGCCAGCAGTCCCCACGCCGCGCGCAGGGTGAACGGGGCTTTATTGACTTGTGCGCGCTTTTTCCTGCTCGATCCAGTCCACCACGGGACCGACGGCGTCCAGGCCGGACAGGCTTTTCGCCACGCCCAGGTTCAGTGAAATCAGGAAAGAAATGCTGTCGACGGGAATGTCCGGGCAGTATTCGGCAAACGCGGCGCGAAAACGCTCCGATTGCAGCACGCGCAAGACTTTCTCACCGCTCATGAATTGCAGCACGCTGGCAATGCTGTGCCCGCCACCCAGCGAGTGGTAGATAAAACGGTTGTACTTCGCGTCGATCTGCTTGAAATCAAGGGTTTCCTCCGTCATCAGGCCGGCCAGGTAGTACAGCCCCAGGCTGACGCGGAAGAAACCGATGGCTTCGGCACTGGTCATGCCGGCGCGCGCCACGGCCAGTACCTTGTCCTGCATCGCCTGATCGATCGTTTGCATTGCGCTCTCCTGCGCCGTCCGCCGGCGCCCACCGGGCCAGCTTGCATGAAGATGCTGTTTTTTTCAATAGACCAAACGATATTTCCACCTTGCAAGTTACATTTTTTGCATGCTACTCTCGTTCTTCACCGTTAAATGGATGAAGCACATGATTGAGGTCAAGCACCTGGCAAAACGTTTCCGCATGCCGCCCCACAAAGGCAAGGCCGTGCACGTCAGCGATCCGCGCGAACATGAGGGCTGGTTTCACGCCGTGCGTGATGTCAGTTTCAGCTGCGCTCCCGGCGAAGTGCTGGGCCTGCTGGGCCCGAATGGCGCCGGCAAGACGACCACCCTGCGCCTGCTGTCGACGGCCTTGCAAGCGGACGCGGGCAGCGCCCTCGTCAACGGCGTCGACGTGCTGCGCCAGCCGCTGGTGGCGCGCCAGAGCATCGGTTTCCTGTCCGGTTCGACAGGCTTGTATGGCCGCCTGACGGCGCGCGAGAACGTGGAATATTTTGGCCGCCTGCATGGCATGCCGGCCGACAAGCTGAAACGCCGCTGCGACGAACTGTTTTCCCTGCTGCAGATGGAGGAATACGGCGGCAAGCGGGCCGATCAATTGTCGACGGGCATGAAACAGAAGTGCGCGATCGCCCGCACCGTCGTGCACGAGCCGCAGGTGGTGATCCTCGACGAGCCGACCTCGGGCCTGGACGTGATGTCGGCCAAGATCCTGCTCGACTTCATCGCCAGCTACAAGGCGCTGCGCGTGCCGCTGATCTTTTCCACGCACCACCTGCACGAGGTGGAAAAGCTGTGCGACCGCGTCTGCATCATCAACCGCGGCACCACCGCCTTCAATGGCACGGTCAACGAACTGCGCCACCTGGGCGGCAGTACCGATCTGTACGACGCCTTTGTCAGCGTCATCAACCAGGGAGCCTGAGCCATGTGGACCATTTATCTGAAAGAGTTGCTGGAACTCACGCGCGACCGCAAGACGCTGATCTTCACCATCCTCATCCCCATCTTTGCCATGCCGCTGATCTTTGGCGGCTTTGCTTATGTTTCAAGCAATATGTTCAAGAACGCGAAGACGGCGGAAATGCGCTACGCGCTGTTCGGCAAGGACCATTCGCCGGGCTTGAGCGGGCGTTTTACCCAGCAGCACAACCTGCGCGAAGTGCCGCTGGCCAGCGAGGGCGACATCCGCCGCGCCATCGGCGACGACACGATCAAGTTCGCCGTCGTCATTCCGCCCCGGTTTGAAGAGGCGCTGCAGCAACAGCAGCAAGCCAAGGTAGTGCTGCACTACAACAGCGCCAGCACGGTCGACGTGACGCAGCAACGGGTGCGCGAGATCGTCGAGGCGTATAACGCCAGCCTGCGCGAAAGCGCGCTGTCGGCCCTGAACCTGAGCCCGGCCCAGCTGGCCTTTGCCCTGCACCCCATCGTGCTCGACAAGCAGTCGACGGCCAACGAACGCGAGCAGATGGGCGCCATCGTCGGCGGCATGCTGCCCTATCTGCTGCTGATGGTGTGCCTGACGGCGGCCATGTACCCGGCCATCGACCTGGGCGCGGGCGAAAAGGAGCGGGGCACCCTGGAAACCCTGCTGCTGGCGCCCGTGCCGCGCAGCGCCATCGTGCTGGCCAAGTTCCTCGTGCTGTTTACGGTCGGCATGACCTCGGCCGTGCTGATGGTGGGCAGCATGGGCGCCCTGCTGGCCATCTTCGGCAGTTCGCTGGAAGGCAACATGGCCGTCATGGTGCGCAGCATCGGCTTGCCCGACCTGGCCATGGTGACCCTGATGCTGGTGCCGACAGCCGCCATCTTCGCCTCGCTGCTGCTGTCGATCTCGATCTACGCGAAAAGCTACAAGGAAGCGGCCGGCATGATCACGCCATTGATGCTGTTCGTCATCCTGCCCACGGTGGCGGCCATGCTGCCCGGCGTCGAGCTGAACTGGATGTGGGCCATGGTGCCGCTGACCAACGTGTCGCTGGCCATGAAGGAACTGGTCAAGGGCACCATGGATTACCGCATGTTCGGCGTGATCCTGGCCTCGACCACGGTGATCGCGGGCGCCCTGCTGATGCTGTGCCGCTGGTGGTTCAATCGCGAATCCGTACTCTTCCGCAACTAGACCGGCGAACAAGGGCGAAGCGGGGTGCCGTCCACCCCGCTCAGCTGCACTCTGGGCACGCGAAAATGCCGTGTATCGCATGCAACTGCCCAGTACGTCTTAAATTCAATACAATGCCAGCATAGAGAAGCCCTGCACCATCGGGCTGCAACGCATGAGTTAGGAGTTGTATGGAATTGCAAATTCGCAAATTGTCGAAGACCTACGCGAATGGCGTGGCGGCGCTGGATAACGTGTCGCTGACGATACCGCCCGGGATGTTTGGCTTGCTGGGCCCGAATGGCGCCGGCAAGTCGACCCTGATGCGCACCCTGGCCACCTTGCAGGAATGCGATTCCGGCTCCATCTTCTTCGGCGACTACGACGTGCTCGACGACAAGGACGAGATCCGCCGCATGCTGGGCTACCTGCCGCAAGACTTCGGCCTGTACCCGAAAGTGACGGCCTACGAGCTGCTCGACCACTTCGCCACCTTGAAAGGCCTGTCGCAACGGGCGCGCCGGCGCGAAGTCGTCGATGGCCTGTTGCAGCAAACCAATTTGTTCGACGTGCGCCACCAGCGCCTGGGCAGCTTTTCCGGCGGCATGCGCCAGCGCTTCGGCATCGCGCAAGCCCTGCTGGGCGACCCGAAACTGATCATCGTCGACGAGCCGACGGCCGGCCTCGACCCGCAGGAGCGCGTGCGCTTCCATAATCTGCTGTCCGACATCGGCGAAGACAAGACGGTAATCCTGTCGACCCATATCGTCTCCGACGTGGCCGACCTGTGCGCCAACATGGCCATCATCAACAAGGGCCATTTACTGCTGTGCGGCAAGACTCAGGAACTGATCGACGAAGTCAGCTGCAAGATCTGGGCGCGCTTTGTCGAAAAGAAAGAGCTGGCCAGCTTCCAGCAACGCCACGCCGTCATTTCCACGCGCTTGCTGTCGGGCCGCACCTTGATCCACGTCTACAGCGACGACGATCCGGGCGACGGCTTCGAGGAAGCCATCGGCGACCTGGAAGACCTGTATTTCGCCACCATTGCCGGGCGCCACCGCGTCGCCCCGCAATGCGACTGAGGGGGCAGCCATGTTTGCCATCGCCCGCTTTGAAGCGCGACAGCGGCTCAAGCTGCTGTCCACCTGGGTGTATTTCGTCATGTTCCTGGCGCTGGCCATGCTGTGGATGGCTGCGGCCGGCGGCGTCTTCAAGGAAGCGAGCATCAGTTTCGGCGGCAAGTTCCTGATCAACGCGCCCCGCTCGCTGGCATTTACGTGCAGCCTGCTGGGCTGTTTCGGCGCCGTGGTGGTGGCCGCCATGATGGGCCGCTCGGTGCAGCAGGATTTCGAGTACGGCATGCAGCATTTCTTCTTCAGCGCACCGATCAAGAAGTACCAGTACGTATTCGGCCGCTTCCTCGGTGCTTATCTGGTACTGGCCGTGGTGTTTTCCAGCATCGTCATCGGCGCCTGGCTGGGCGCCTGGCTGCCCGGCATCGATCCGGAACGGCTGGGACCGCAACGGGCGCTGGCCTATCTGATGCCCTACGTCTTTACGCTGCTGCCGAACCTGTTCATCTTTGGCGCCATCTTCTTCGTCATCGCGGCCCTGACGCGGCGCATGCTGCCCGTGTACATCAGCTCGGTGGTCATGCTGATCGGCTACCTGGTGGCGCCCTCGCTGGCGCGCGACCTCGACTACAAGACCCTGGCCGCCCTGATCGACCCCTTCGGCACCACGGCACTGATACGCCTGACGGAGTACTGGCCGAATGCGGAGCGCAACACGCGCCTGCTGACCCTGGAGGGCGTGTACCTGCTGAACCGCGCCATCTGGTCCGGCTTCGCCCTGGTGGCCTTGCTGCTCGGCTACTGGCGCTTCCAGTTCCACGCCACGACGGACGCGGGCGCCGGCAAGCGCCGCAGCGAAGGCGACGTGCCGCTGCGCCTGTCGAACGCTTCGCTGTCGACGCAGGAAACACCGGACTTCGCGCAGCGCAACCTGGCCGCCCTGCTCGTCAAGATGAGCTGGCTGAACCTGCGCGAAACCATCAAGAACATCTATTTTGTCGTCATCGTGCTGGCCGGCGTGCTGACCATGTATGCGGGCGCGCTGGACATGGGCTCCATCTACGGCACGAATACATATCCGGTGACGGAAAAGGTGCTGGACATGGTCAGCGCCTCGTTCGCCCTGTTCATGCTGATCATTACCACCTTCTATGCGGGCGAACTGGTGTGGCGCGAACGCGAGGCGGGCACGTACCTGATGCTCGACGCCCTGCCCGTGCCGAACTGGCTGCCCCTGCTGTCGAAACTGTTTGCGCTGATCGGCCTGCAAGCCTTGCTGAGTCTGGTCATCATGCTGTGCGGTATGTCGATCCAGGTCTTCAAGGGCTATTACCGCCTCGACCCCGGCCTGTACCTGGAATCGCTGTTCCTGTCGCACCTGCCGTCCTACGCGCTGATCGCCGTGCTGGCCATCTTCCTGCAGGTATTGATCAATCACAAATACCTGGCGTATTTCGCCATGATTCTGTACCACATCGCCAGCATCAGCTTTTCCTCGCTGGGCCTGGGCGATCCGCTGCTGCTGTACGGCAACACGCCAGGCTTCGTGTATTCGGCCATGAACGGCGCCGGCCACTATCTGCTGCGCGAGCGCTGGTACTTGCTGTACTGGAGCAGCGCGGCCGTCATGCTGACGGTGCTGTCGCTGCTGTTCTGGCCCCGCGGCGCTCAGGACAGCTGGCGCATCCGCCTGCGCCTGGCGCGCCACGGCCTGACGCAGGGCGTGCTGGCCAGCTTTGCCGGCGGCGCCCTGCTCTTCGTCGGCGCCGGCGCGGTGCTGTTCTACGTCTTCCACGTGGCCAACGATTACAAATCCGACTACGCCCGCGATGCGGACCGCGCCAGTGTCGAGCGCCAGTACCGCAAGTTTGCCACCACGCCACAGCCGAGAATCACCGACGTGAAACTCGACGTGGCCATCTACCCGGCGCAGCGCAGCCTCACCGTCACGGGCCGCTATGTGCTGCAAAACAAGACCAGCTTGCCGATCAGCCACATTTTTGTGCAGCAAGACCCGACCGCCACCATGCGCCTGCGTTTCGATGCGCGCGTGCATCCCGGCCTCGATGACGGCAAGCTGGGCTTTTACAGCTACCGCCTGGCCGCGCCGCTGGCGCCGGGCGCCACCCTGGGCCTCGATTTCGACGTCCGCTATGCGCCGTGCGGCATCTTCGGCCTGGGCCAGGATACGCCCGTGGTGGCCAACGGCACCTTCTTCACGAATGCCGTGCTGCCGCACATCGGCTACCAGCCGCAGCAGGAACTGACGGACCCGCGCGACCGCAAGAAACATGGCTTGCCCGCGCGCGAACGGGCCTTGCCGCGCGACGATGCGAAGGGACTGGCCGACAATTACGTCAGCAACGACGCCGACCGCATCAACTTTGACGCCACCGTCAGCACCGTCGACGGCCAGACGGCCATCGCGCCGGGCATGCTCGACAACGACTGGATCGCCAAGGGCCGCCATTACTTCCATTACACGATGGAACAGCCGATCCTGAATTTCTATGCGTTCCAGTCGGCCCGCTACGCCGTCAAGCACGAGCGCTGGCAAGACGTGGCCATCGACGTGTATTACCACCCTGGCCATGAATACAACCTCGATCGCTTCGTGCGCGGCAGCAAGGAAGCGCTCGAGTACTACTCGAAAAACTTCGGCCCCTACCAGCACAAGATCCTGCGCATCGTCGAGTTCCCCCGCTACGCCACGTTTGCGCAATCGTTCCCGAACACGATTCCGTATTCGGAAGGGCTGGGCTTCATCGCCAGGGTCGACGACAAGAACCCGAAGGACATCGATTATCCGTTCTACGTCACGGCGCATGAAGTGGCGCACCAATGGTGGGCGCATCAATTGGTGGGCGGCAATACAAGGGGCGCTACCGTGCTCAGCGAAACCCTGGCCGAATATTCGGCCCTGATGGTGATGAAGAAAAGCGTGGGGCCGGCCAAGATGCGCCGCTTCCTGCGCTATGACCTGAATCAATACCTGATGGGACGCAGCGAAGAGCGCAAGAAGGAATTGCCGCTGGCCGAGAATGAAAACCAGGCCTACATCCACTATCACAAGGGCAGCCTGGCCATGTACTTGCTGCAAGACATCATCGGCGAAGACAAGGTCAACGGCGTGCTGCGCGAGCTGCTCAAGACCCATGGCCAGAAAGGCCCGCCGTATGCGAGCGTAACGGCCCTGGTCCAGGGCTTGCGCCAGGTCACGCCGCCCGAGCAGGCTTACCTGATCGATGACCTGTTCGAAAAAATCGTGCTGTTCGACAACCGCGCCCTGTCGGCCACGGCCACTAAACGCAGCGATGGCAAGTACGCCGTCACCGTCAAGGTGCAGGCCAGCAAATTGACGGCTGGCGAACAGGGAGAGGAACACGACGCGCCCCTGCACGACTGGATCGAGATCGGCGTCGACGACGCGAATGGCCATCCGCTGCTGCGCGAACGCCTGCGCATGACGGCGCGAGAAGCGAGCTATACCGTCATCGTCGGCAGCCGACCCGGCAAGGCGGGCATCGATCCCGACAACAAGCTGATCGACCGCAAGCCCGACGACAATATGGTCACCGTTGACATCGCCGAACCATGACAAAAAATGGCCACCCTGAACAGGTGGCCATTTTTTCAGTGTCAGGCGTCCATCAAGCCTCGGCGCAGCGCGTCACCAGGCTCAGGCTGATGCCCATTTCCGTCAGGTGCTGCATGTCGGCCAGGGTCAGGTCCAGCGGCGTGTCGACCGTGTCGTCGCCGCTCAGTTCCAGTTGCAGTTCGGCCACGATGCGCGGCATGGTGAAGCTGACGCCGCGCGAGCGGCATTCGGCCAGGTAGCTGCGTATGCGCGAGGGCAATACTTGCGATTTGGGCGCCTGCGCGATCAGCACTTCAAAACCGGAATCGAGATGCACGCGGCCCGCGCCCTTCGCCTCGCCCTTGCGCCATTGCCGTTCGGGATCCGTGGGCAAGACTTCGAGGATGGATTTGAGCGTGGGGTCGTCCCCATGCACCGACAGCTTCGCCATATTCATATTGCAAGACTTTCTAGTCAGGACGCCGCCAGGAAGGCGGCGCGATCATCAGACCGACAAGTCTACGCATGGAAGGCAAATATGTCCATACGGCAATATTTGGTATCCCACTCTAATTTGTGCTGCATCAACAGCAGGCGGAACATACTTGTTCCGCCTGCAACATCCACTTACACGGTCACGCCACGCGCCTGCAAGGCGGCACGCACGCCGGCGCCGTAGGCCGCATCGGCCCGCTCGAAATGCCCGAGCTGACGCTGCAAGGTTTCCGTCCGCACCTGGCTCAACGGGCCAGCCAGATTGTCGAACAGGTTTTGCTTCGCCTGGGCGGACATCAAGCGGAACAGTTTGCCGGCTTGCGTAAAGTCATCTTCCACGCCGCGACCATCGTAGCGCGCCGCGCCGCCATCGAGCGCCAGCGCCCCCTCGCCGTGGCCCAGCCCTTGCGGCTGCGTGCCTGCCGCCGCCACGTTCGCGTAATTGCGCGCTGCGCCGCCGTTGTGGATCGCCATGCCGCCATCGCGCTGCTGGTTGTGGAAGGGACAGCGGGCCGCATTCACGGGCAGATGCTGGTGGTTGGTGCCGACCCGGTACAGCTGGGCGTCGTGGTAGGCGAACAAGCGACCTTGCAGCATCTTGTCCGGCGAGTAACCCATGCCGGGCACGGCGTTGGCCGGCGAAAAGGCGGCTTGCTCGACTTCCGCGTGGTAGTTGTCCGGGTTGCGGTTCAGCTCGAAAATACCGACCGGCAGCAGCGGGAAGTCCGCGTGCGGCCACACTTTCGTCAGGTCGAACGGGTTCCAGCCCGTGCGCTGTTCCCATGCATCGAGTTGCTCTTGCGTCGCCACCTGCAGCTTGACTTCCCACTGCGGGAAATCGCCGCGCTCGATGGCGCCGAACAGGTCGCGCTGGGCGTAATCGGGATCGGCGCCGGCCAAGCGGCCCGCTTCCGCCGCAGGTAAATTCTTGATGCCCTGGCGCGTCTTGAAGTGCCATTTCACGTACACGCGCTGGCCGTCGGCATTGATCAGGCTATACGTGTGGCTGCCGAAGCCATCCATGTGACGGTAGCCGTCCGGCGTGCCCCGGTCCGAGAACAGCATGGTGACCTGGTGCAGGCTTTCCGGCGCATGGCTCCAGAAATCGAACATCATCTCGGCCGATTTCAAGTTGCTTTGCGGATCGCGCTTTTGCGTGTGGACGAAATCGGGGAACTTGATCGGGTCCTTGATGAAAAACATGGGCGTGTTGTTGCCAACCAAATCCCAGTTGCCCTCTTCCGTATAGAAACGCACAGCAAAGCCGCGCGGATCGCGTTCCGTGTCTGCACTGCCGCGTTCGCCGCCGACGGTGGAGAAACGGGCGAAAGTCGCCGTCTGCTTGCCCACTTCAGCAAACAATTTGGCCTTGGTGTAGCGCGAAATGTCGTGCGTGACGGTAAAGGTGCCGTAGGCGCCAGAACCTTTGGCGTGCACGACGCGCTCGGGGATACGCTCGCGGTTGAAATGCTGGAGTTTTTCGATCAGGTGAAAGTCTTGCAGCAGCAGCGGGCCGCGGGGGCCGGCACTGATGGAATTCTGGTTGTCGGCGACGGGGATGCCCGAGGCGGTACTGAATGGCGGCTGTTGGCTCATGCTGCTTTTCCTTCGTTGTTGACTAATGGAACTAGTGTAACGAGGTCAACAACAAAGGAAAAGTTAATTGATTTTATCGATCCGATAGATATTTACAATGCACAACCTTGGGCGTCACACACGCCGCCGAGCTGCGCCTGCAACTTCGCCGGCTGGCCCAGGAAGCCGCCGATGTCGATCACGGACAATTTCCCGCTGCCATCGTCGAGCACGAAGGTGGGAAAGCCCTGCCCACCCACCTGCGCCAACAAGGCGCGGCTGGCATCGATGTGCTGCTGCGTGGCGGCGCCCGCCTGCCGCGCATACTCGGCCTCGAATGCCGCCCCATCCATGCCCAGCCCTTGCGCCAAGGTCACCAGCACGGGCAGGTCGGCGATGCGCAAGCCGTCCACGTAATGGGCGCGCTGCACGCGCTGCAGCATGTCCAGGCCCTTGCCGGCCAGGACTTCCGCCGCCAGGATGGCCGTGATCGGCGGTTCGGAATCCATCATGGCCGTCGTGTCGTTCAGCAAGCCATTGACGTAGGCGTCGCCGAAGGGCTGGCCAGACAATTGCTCGATGCGCCGGTCATGCGGCAGCACATAGCCGCGCCATGCGGGCGTGATCTGGCGGCGATTGCTGCCCGTCATCATGCCGCCGGCGTGAAACGCCATCGTCAGACCTGGCACGGCGCGCGCCGCCTCGACCAGCGGCGCGGCGCCGTAGCACCAGCCGCACAGGGGATCGAAGATGTAGTGCAGTGTGGGCATGAGAGCCTCCTTGTTGCCGCTTACCATTTCATTTCACCTTTTGCCACTTTCGCGCTGGTTTCCAGTGCGCCATCCAGGCCCAGCTTCGGATAGCGCATTTTCATCGCCTCGATCAGCGCGGCCGAATTGGCGGCCTTGCCCGTTTCCGCTTCAAACGTCACCAGGTAGTCGCGCGTAAAACCGATGCTGTCCGGCGTCAGCGGCGAACCGACCTTGAAGTGGCCCGGCACGACGGTCACCGGTTTCAGGGCGGCGATGCCGTCCAGGGTCTTGAGCCAGTCCTGGCGCGATTGCAGGCTTTGCGTATCGGCCGTCCACACGTGCAAGTTGCCAAACAGCACCACGCCGCCGACGACGGCCTTGATCGATGGAATCCACACATAGGTGCGCGCTGGCGTCGGGCCGGCGATATCCAGCGACTGGCCTTCCAGGCTGATGCGCTTGCCCTTCAACGCTTCCGGAATGACGATGCCGTGCGGCGCATTGTCTTTCAGAATAGGCCCCCAGTAGGCGACTTTGGCGTCGGCCTTGCGGCGGATTTCCGCGACGGTCTCAGGCGTGGCGACGATCTTTGCCTGCGGGAACGCTGCCTTGATCACGTCGAGGCCAAAGTAAAAATCGGGATCGCTGTGGCTGATGTATACCGTCGTCAGTTTCTTGCCGCTGGCGCGGATCTTTTCCACCAGCTTTTGCGCTTCGGCGCGCGAGAATTGCGCATCGATCAGCACGGCGTCATGCTTGCCCGCGACCAGCACGGAAGCGACGGGGAAGATGGCCGCTTCGCCCGGGTTGAAGACTTCCAGGGTCAGGGGAGCGCTGGCGGCGGCCGAGGCGGCGCCGGCGGCAAACACGGTGGAAACGAGAACGCTGCTGATGGATTTGGAGAACATGATGTGCCTTCACAAGATGATTGGGATGCATGCATCTTACGTTGCTCAATTCGGTAGAAAAACCCGTAAAATCGCAATAGTTTGTTGCTTAATTCGGATGAATCGACAAATGCCGTGCCAATGCATGCAGCCATTGCCCCGCCAGTTCGCCATCCCACACGAGCAGCACCTGTTCGCTGCAATCAACGCTGCCGGCCAGCTCGACCTGCACCAGATCGTGCGCGCGCACGGCGAAGTCGGGCAGGTAGGCCAAGGCCCGACCGGACTGCACATAGCCTAGCAGCAATTGCACGTCGTCGCTCCAGTAGCGGATGGAACGTGCCGCCACGCCGCGCCAGCCATCGGCATGGCGGCCCCGTTCCTCGCCGCACAGCAGGGAATGCGTCGGGCTGGCGAAGGCGTGCGGCAAGATGTCCTGCATGCCGCAGCGCACGGATGCGCAGGCTGCCGGCACGCCGCGCGCCAGCACATGGCCGCGTCCGGCCGCCAGCAGCATGCGCATGCTGCCCAGCGGCGTGCTGCGCCAGCTGGCAGGCCAGTCGGCGCCGCGCTGGGCGATGGCGTCCTGCGTCACCAGGGCCGCATGGCAGTCGCCGCGCGCCAGGGCTGCCAGCGCCGCATCCTCGAACGCCGGCTGCAGCCGCACACTGGCCTGCGGATAGGCGTCCAGCGCCGCCGCCAGGGCGTCCGCGTGGCGCCACAGCAGCAAGGCGGGGCCGGCGATGCGGCCTTCGATGGCGCCCCGCTCACCCATCACGTCCAGGCGTGCCTGTTCGGCCAGCGCCAGCAAGGTGCGCGCACGCTCGAGCAGCAGACGGCCGCTGTCGTTGAGCAGCAATTGCTTGCCGCTCCGATCAAACAGGGGGGCGCCCATGTCGCCTTCCAGGCGGCGCAAGGCTTTCGACACGGCCGATGGCGTCAGGTGCAATTCCAGCGCCGCCGCACCCAGGGTCGGCTGGCGCGCGGCGCTGCAAAACACGCGCAGGTCGGCAAGGCTCATGTGCATGATAATTTCCAGATAGGACACGAAAAGTGAAAAATGGTTGCTGTACCGTTCATGATACCGCCTCTATCATCCGGGCATTCCCACTCACCGATGAAACCCATGCTGCGCACCCTCTTCCTTTCCCTCTTCCTTTCCCTCTTCCTGCTCGCCTCCAGCCTCGCCCACGCCACGCCCCTGACCTGGGGCTTGCACGGCATGGTGCTGTTTGGCGGCAAGCAAGGACTGTATGCCTCGCACCTGCCGATGTTCCATGCGCCGCACGATTACCAGGTGGTGCTGCAAGTGCGGCTGGCCGATCCCGCACTCGATGCGCGGCTGCGCCAGCAGCTCGATGGCAAGACCGCCCTGTGGACCCTCGAGCCGGAGCGCTTCGAGCTGGCGCGCCTGCTGCCGGCCGCGCCGCTGCCGCTGCGCCAGTTCCGCGCGACGGTGGTGCGCGGGCATTTCGAGAAAGATGGAAAAGCCGAACCCGGTTACGGCGCCGCCGCCATCATCGTCGAGCGCGTCCTGCTGATGCGCCGGTTGTCGCCGGCGCCAGCCAGCAGCGCCAGCGCGCGCTACCTGCAGGTGGGCGACGGCACGCAGCGCTTCCTCGTCAAACGTATCGACAGCCGCCCCGATTTCGAGCATATCGTCGCCTGGAGCAGTCCTGCTCAGGCGCCGCACGGCGACATCGTGGTGGCCAAGTCCGGCATACGGCAAACCCCGATCGCCGCCCTGCGCGCGCAGCTGGGAAAAACGGCGCGCTTGCGCGGCACGCTGTACTTTTCCACCGAGGACGTGCGCTAAAACAACACGACCGGGGACGCGTACCGGCGTGGCCAAATGTGTC
Source organism: Janthinobacterium sp. GMG1 (assembly GCF_034427795.1). Taxonomy (NCBI): domain Bacteria; kingdom Pseudomonadati; phylum Pseudomonadota; class Betaproteobacteria; order Burkholderiales; family Oxalobacteraceae; genus Janthinobacterium; species Janthinobacterium sp. GMG1. Next base: position 69,397 of record NZ_JAXQNT010000016.1, on the reverse strand, counting down.
ACAGCGTCATGAGGGTGTCACATTGGATTGTTATCTTGCTAGCTCTTTCAAACCTAGCCGGATGAACCACATGACACGCAGAAAAATTTCCGTCGCTGGCTGCAGCGTCGCCATCACCCTGATGCTGGCCGCCTGCGGCAGCGATGCAAAAAAAGAAGAAGTAGTGGCTGAAGCGCCGCCGAAAAACGTCATCTTCTTCCTCGGCGATGGCATGGGCCTGACCACCATGACGGCAGCGCGCATCTATTCGGTGGGCGAAGACGGTTCGCTGACCATGGACACCCTGCCGGAAACGGCCTTCGTGAAGACCTTCTCGAATGATGCGCAAGTGACGGACAGCGCGCCATCGATGGCCGCCTACATGACCGGCGTCAAAATGAACAATGAAGTCATCTCGATGTCGGCCAACACGGTCGCCATCGATCCTGGCACGGATGCGAACGGCAACAAGCTGGTCAACAAATGCGGCACCGGCAACGGCACGCCCGCCACCACCCTGCTGGAACTGGCCAAGGCCAAGGGCTTTGCCGCCGGCGTCGTCAGCACGGCGCGCGTGACGCACGCCACGCCGGCCGCGACCTATTCGCACATCTGCCACCGCGACCTGGAAAACGATATCGCCGCGGCCCTGGTACCGGGCGGCACCGGCTACAACAGCGCGCTGGGCACCTCCGGCCTGGACGTGGTCCTCGGCGGCGGCGCACAATTCTTCAAACCGTTCAAGGATGGCGGCAAGCGTTCCGACGGCCGCGACCTGCTGGCCGAACTGAAAGCGAAGAGCTACACAGTGGCCAACACGGGCGCCGACTTCAAGGCCGTCGATGCCGCCAAGACGGAGCGTTTGTTCGGCGTGTTCACGTCCAGCCACATGAGCTACGACCTGGACCGCGATGCAGCCAAGGAACCGAGCCTGGCGGAAATGACCACCAAGGCCATGGACGTATTGGCCAAGAACAAGAAGGGTTACTTCCTGATGGTCGAAGGCGGCCGCATCGACCATGCGCTGCATGAAACGACAGCCAAGAAAGCGCTGCAAGACACCGTCGCCTTCGACAACGCCATCAAGGCCGCCATCGAGAAAGCCAAGCTGACCGACCCGACCCTGGCCAATACCCTGATCGTCGTCACGGCCGACCATGACCACACCCTGGTGCTGAACGGCTACGCCAAGCGCACGGGCAAGACGGCCGCCGGCAACCCTGGCGTGCTGGGCGTGGTGAAGAACTACGTCACCGGCGCGGTCGAAAAAGACCTCGATGGCGCACCGTATTCGATCATCGGCTTCGGCAATGGCGAAAACCGCACGCAATCGAGCCGCGCCGCCATGGCCAGCCTCGATGAAACCGTCACCAGCGCCAATACCTACCACCAGGAAGCGGTGATACGCACGGCGGCAGGCAACGAAACCCACGGCGGCACCGACGTCTTCCTAGGCGCCATCGGCAAGGGTTCGGAAACCTTCCTGGGCACCATCGACAACACCAAAGTATTCGGCCTGGTCAAGACGGCCGGCGGTCTGTAATCCCCAAGAGACAAGAATTGGACAAGCATATGAAACCAGCATTGAAATCCGCCTTGAAACTGTCGCTGCTGACCACGCTCGTGGCCGCCAGCGTTGCCAGCGCCTACGCCGCCGACGCCAAGAACGTCATCTTCTTCCTCGGCGACGGCATGGGCCCGTCCGTCGTGACGGCGTCGCGCATCTACCAATACGGCGAAAACGGCAGCCTGACGATGGACACGCTGGAGCGCACGGCGCGCATCAAGACGTTCTCGAACGATGCGCAAACGACGGACAGCGCGCCATCGATGGCCGCCTACATGACCGGCGTCAAGATGAACAATGAAGTCATCTCGATGGCGCAGGAGACGGTCGCCAAAGAGCCCGGCCGCGACGCCAACGGCAACCTGGGCGTGGACAACTGCCCGGCCGGCGGCAAGAGCGCGCCAACCATCCTGGAACTGGCGAAAGCCAAGGGCAAGGCCGTGGGCGCCATCACCACCACGGAACTGACGCATGCCACGCCGGCGACGACGTTCTCGCACATCTGCAACCGCAATGCGCAATACGCGATCGCCGCGCAAGCGACGCCAGGCGGCACGGGCTACAACACGGCGCTGGGCGACGGCGTCGACGTGCTGATGGGCGGCGGCCGCAACCACTTCACGCCTTGGTCGGCCAGCAACAAGTATGGCCGCGCCGATGGCCGCAACCTGTTGACGGAATTTGCCGCCAAGGGCTACACCGTGGCCGCGACGAAAGCGGAAATGGCGGCGGCGCCTAGCGGAAAAAAATTCATCGGCCTGTACAGCACCCGCAGCCACCTGGAATATGAACTGGACCGCACGGCCACGCCACCGCTGGGCGAAGGCGCGACCCAGCCTAGCCTGTCGGAAATGACCCTCAAGGCCATCGACTTGCTGTCGAAAAACGCGAATGGCTATTTCCTGATGGTTGAAGGCGGCCGCATCGACCACGCCTTGCACGGCATCAACGCCAAGCGCGCGCTGACGGACACCATCGCCTTCGACGACGCCATCAAGGCCGCCATCGCCAAGATCAAGGAAACCGATCCGACCCTGGCCAATACCCTGATCGTCGTCACGGCCGACCATGACCACACCCTGGCCTTCAACGGCTATGGCAAACGCGGCAACAATATCCTCGACATCAACCGCGGCTACAAGGATAACCAGCCGAGCAAGGATGCCGATGGCAATACCTACACCACCCTGGTGTTCGGCAATGGCCCGAACCGCCCTGCCCTGCGCAGCAACGTCGACAGCGCCACGGCCCTGAAAGACAACTACCTGCAAGAAACAGGCGTGCGTCTGGCCAGCGAAACCCACGGCGGCGGCGACGTCAAGCTGCTGGCCACGGGCGCCGGCGCAAAACCCTTCAAGGGCACCCTGGACAACACCAAGGTGTTTGACTTGCTGAAGGCAGCGTTCGGCTTCTGATCCACATCAACACGGCAACCCCACCGGGGCGGATGGCGCAAGCCCTCCGCCCCTCTGCACGTAAAGGCAACACCATGAAATCGTCCCTGATCGCCATCCTCCTCGCCGCCGGCTTTGCCGCCAGCGCGCAAGCCGCCCCCGCCACGCCATCCGCTCCTGCCGACCTGGACATGGGCATCACCTATTACAGCCGCGTCCTGACGCCGGAAGGCGTGACGCGCGAGAGCCGCTACGAAGAAAAGATGCTGCGCCGCCCCGGCCACGTGTGGGTCGAGCGCGTACTGGCGCCATCGACCGATGCGCATGCGGGCCACAACCATGGCGACAACAGGAAAGTGGCGCTGAAGGCCACGCAGCATGAACACAAGCACTTCAATCCCGTGCTGATCCCGCGCCACGTGATGCTGGAAAAGAACACCGTGCGCGTGGAATACATCGATGCACATGACAAGATCGTCGTCGCCATCCCCAAGGCCGAGTACGAAAACGTGAATTTCGACGGTTCCTGGGAAAACAGTTTTTACCTGCTGGACCCGAAACTGGTGGCCGCCATGCCGCTTTCGAAACAGGCATCGACCGTGACGGGCGCGCGCTGGCGCGAAGTGGAAAAGAATGGCGTGTTCCAGCGCATCCTGTGGGATGAGCAAAAACAGATTCCGCTGGTCATCGAAAGCGGCGATCGCGCGAATACCTTCTATCGCCGGGTCGACGTCAAGCTGCAGCCGACCGTCAGCAAGGCGCAGCCGTGGGCGAATTTGCAGAATTACGCGCAGCGCGAGTATTCCGACTACCTGGACTAAGCGCCAACTAAAGTCGGGACGTAAAAAAAGCCAGGGACATCCCTGGCTTTTGTCTGGCTGAGGCTAGATTACTCCGCCGCAGCCGCTTTCTTCGCCGGCGCCTTCTTGGCGGCCGGCTTTTTCACGGCCGCAGCTTTCTTCGCTGGCGCTTTCTTCACGGCAGCCTTTTTGACCGCCGTTTTCTTCGCTGGCGCCGCGCCTTCTTCGCCTTCGGCCTCAACGGCTGCCGCCTTCGTCTTCGCGCCCGGCTTGGCCTTGCGCTCTTCAAACTCGAAGCTCACCTTGCCATCCTTGCCGCGCACGAGGAAGGCCTTGAACGGACGACGGGTACGCTGGGATACGAACCCAGGCAACAGGTCCGTCTTGCCATCGTTGAGCAGTTTTGCCATTTGTTCCGGCAAGATTTCCTGCTGCAAGATGATGCGGCCGCTGCGGAAGTCGCACGTCTTCGGCTTGGCCATGCTGTGTTCGCATACATAGGCCAGGCCCATTTCGTACACGCCGGCATTGCACTTGGGGCAAGGTCCCACGGGCGTCTGGCCCGTGAAATCGACGCCTTCGCCATCTTCGCTCTCGTCGTTCTGGCCGAAATCGAATTCCAGCTTGAAGTTCTTGATCTCTTCATCGCGCACGATGCGCAGGATGGCGGCGAACGGACGGCCCATCTTCGAGCGGAAACCTTGCAGCGGGCCGATGGTACGGTCCTTCAGCAATTGCTCCACTTCGGCGATTTCGAACTGGCGCGAACCAGGCGTCTTGCTCATCGAGAATTCGCACTTGGTGCAGGCGAAACGACGGTAGTTTTCCTTTACCACGCCGCTGCAATTCGGGCATGGCGTTTCCAGCGTCGCGTAGTCGCCGGGGATCGTGTCGTTATCGTATTCCTTGGCGCGCTTGACGATGATTTGCGTCATCTGCGCGATTTCACGCATGAATTCTTCGCGCGAAATCTTGCCTTTTTCCATCTGCGACAGCTTGTATTCCCACTCGCCCGTCAGCTCCGGCGCCGTCAATTCATTGACGCCCAGGCCTTTCAACAAGGTCATCAGCTGCGAGGCCTTCGCCGTCGGAATCAGTTCGCGGCCTTCGCGGATCAGATAGCGTTCCGTCAGCAAGCCCTCGATGGTGGCCGCGCGCGTCGCTGGCGTGCCGAGGCCCTTGCCAGCCATCGCATCGCGCAGCTCGTCGTCGTCGATCAGCTTGCCGGCGCCTTCCATGGCCGACAGCAAGGTCGCTTCCGTGAAGCGCGCAGGCGGTTTCGTTACCAGGCCGTTGGCGTTGACGCTTTCCGTCTGTACTTTCTCGCCCTTGGCCACTGGCACCAGATTGCCGTTGCCATTGCTTTCCTTGTCGGCGTCCGTCGAGGCTTCCTTGCCGTAGATGGCCAGCCAGCCCGGATTGGTCATGACCTTGCCTTCAGTCTTGAACTGATGGCCGGACACTTCCGTGTAGCGCGTGGTGACCTGGAATTCCGCAGGCGGGAAGAACACGGCCATGAAGCGGCGCGTGACCAGGTCGTACAATTTTTGTTCCGGCTCGGACAAATTCTTTGGCGCGATCGTCGTCGGGATGATCGCGAAGTGATCCGAGATCTTCGTGTTGTCGAAGATGCGCTTGTTCGGCTTGACCCAGCCCTTGTCGATGATCTGCTTGGCGAACTGGTGGTAGTTGCTGTTTTCCTTGACCGTTTCCAGCGCCTGCAGCACGGTCGGCATGTAGTCTTCCGGCAGGTGGCGCGAATCGGTACGCGGATACGTCAATACCTTGTGCTTTTCGTACAGCGCCTGGGCCAGACCCAGGGTATTTTTAGCGGAGAAGCCGAAACGCGAGTTTGCTTCGCGCTGCAGGCTGGTCAGGTCGAACAGGCCCGGCGCCATCGAGGTGGTCGGCTTCGATTCTTCCGTGACGATGCCCTGGCGGCCGCGGCAGGCGGTGGCGATCGAATCGGCAGCCGTCTTGCTCCACAGGCGCTCGGCGCGCTTCTCGGGATCGTTCTCGTCCTTCTTGAATTTCGTGTCCAGCCAGCGGCCTTCATAGATACCGGCCGCGCAAACGAATTCGGCGCGCACTTCCCAGAAGTCGCGCGGCACGAATTTTTTAATTTTATCTTCGCGTTCGACGACGATGGACAGGGTTGGCGTTTGCACGCGACCCACGGTCGTCAGGTAAAAACCGCCTTCTTTCGAATTAAACGCCGTCATGGCACGCGTGCCATTGATGCCGATCAACCAATCGGCTTCCGAACGGCAGCGGGCCGCGTCCGCCAGCGGCAGCATTTCTTCGTCGCTGCGCAGGTGCGAGAAACCGTCGCGGATGGCGCCTGGCGTCATCGACTGCAGCCACAAACGCTTGACCGGTTGCTTGGCTTTCGCGTTTTGCGCGATCAGGCGGAAAATCAGCTCGCCTTCGCGCCCCGCATCGCATGCGTTGATGAGGGTGGTAACGTCTTTGCGTTTGATCAGCTTGTTTAATACTTTGAGGCGCGCTTCCGTCTTGGCGATCGGGTTCAGCGCGAAATACGGTGGAATCATCGGCAAGTGCGCGAAACTCCATTTGCCGCGCTTCACGTCGAATTCTTCCGGTACGGCGATCTCCAGCAAGTGGCCGACCGCCGACGACAGGACGTATTCATCCGATTCAAAGTACTCATCGTGCTTGGTGAAGCCGCCAAGCGTCTTCGCGATATCGTTCGCGACAGAAGGCTTCTCGGCGATGATGAGGGTTTTTGTCATATTTTTTAGTCTCGAAAAATGCTCTAGGATAGTTTCAGCATGCGCATCATACAGTGCATTGCCAGGCGCCGACGCTTTTGTCTGCGCAAGGCCTTGTGACTTGTGGTCTTGTCAAGCGGCCAATGATAAGCGCCTATTGAAGAATTCGGCAAGTTATCTGCAAGCAAGAATGCGCCAGCGCAAATACAATGGGCTGGCGGGCGCGGTGCCGCAGCATATAGTAAGGGAGATGGCGCGGCAGTGGCGCCAGGTGCGGCCAAGGGCGTTTATATATTAGTGCAGCAGGCGCGGCGGCAGATCTTCATCGTCGACAAACAGGTCGTCGAACATCAGGGCGTCCGGTTCCTTGCCCTGGCTCCACAGCAGCATCAGCACGATGACTTTCAGCTTGCCCAGCGACACGGGCGCCTCGTCGAGCGCCAGCGCCCGTTCGATGACGATTTCGCGCTGCAGCGGCGACAGCACCTTGGCGCTTTCGAGGAACTGGATGAAGCCGATGGCGGCCGTACCCAGCACGTCGCTTTCCTGCTGCACATAAAAGCGCGTGCCCGTGGAACTGGCCGTCAGGGTGTGTTCGACGCCGGCCATGGCATTTAAATCCGTCAGCCACACGAGCGCTTCGGAAATCTCCACGTCGTCGAAACCGACGGCCGACAGTTTGCGCGCCAGGACTGCCGGCTCGGGGCAGGCATCGGGGCGATAGTAAGTCTCGTAGAGGTACACCAGGATATCGAACATGGCTCTACTCTATCAGCTAAGTTCGCTGCGACACAAGGGTGCGCGCCGACAAAGCGCCGCCGTGCGGCAAGGCCGCCACACAAGTGACAAGCTGTCATTTACAGCGTTGAAACAGTCCCCCGGGCAAGCGTTCCACCCGGCCCGCCAGCTCCAGCGCCAGCAATTCGCCCATCAGCGTGCCCATGGCCAGGCCGCTGCGCGCGGCCAGGGTATCGGCATCGAGGGGATCGTGGCCCAGCGCGGCCAGCAGCGGCGGTTCGTCTTCCACCGTTGGAGGTACGTAGGGAGCACCGCCCAGCCATTGCAGCTCCTGCAGCACGTCATCGGCCGACTCGACCAGCTTGGCGCCTTGCTTGATAAGCGCATGGCAACCCTTGGCCAACGTCGCATGGATGGAGCCGGGCAAGGCATACACATCGCGCCCCTGCTCGCCCGCCAGGCGCGCCGTGATCAATGAACCCGATTGCGCGGCCGCCTCGATCACCAGCACGCCGCGCGCCAGGCCGCTGATCAGGCGATTGCGACGCGGAAAGTTACCTGGCATGGCGGGTAAGCCCAGTGCGTACTCGCTGACGATGCAACCCTGTTCGGCGATTCTTTGCGCCAGATCAAGGTTACGTCGCGGGTACACCAGATCGGCGCCCGTGCCGATCACGGCCACCGTACCGCCCGCGCCGCGCAAGCCGCCCTCGTGCGCGTGCGTGTCGATGCCCAGCGCCAGCCCGGAAATGATGGTCAGGCCTGCCGCGCTGAGGGCCTGCGCAAAGGCGTCCGCATTCTGCATGCCTTGCGCGCTGGCATTGCGGCTGCCGATAATGGCCACGCCGGGACGCGACAGCAATTCCGCCCGCCCCCGCACATATAACAACAGCGGCGGATCGGCGATTTCCAGCAACAGGGGCGGATACGCGGCATCAGCCAGGGTCAGCACGGCGTTGCCGGGCCGCTGCAGCCATTGCAGGGTGAGATCGAGCTGGCTGTTGGCCACCGGCTTGGGCGGCTGCACGATGGCGCGCGCCGCGCTGGCCGGCACCACTTCGCGCAGGGCCTCGAATGATGCGGCGAAGATGGCCGGCGGCAAGCCGAAGCGGGCCAGCAAGGCGCGCGCCGCCACCGGCCCCACGCCGGGCAGATGCTGCAGGCGCAGCCAGCCCGCCAGTTCCGTGGCCGTGTCTGCCATCGTGGCAAGTGCATGCATGACAACCTCACTGTGTACTGTGCCATCCCATGCTAGCGCCATGGCGCGCACGCGATACCGACGCGCGCAAGAATGCGTGCAATGGCCGTGCAAAACGGTCCCTCCTCCACAGGAGCATGGGCGTCTGTGATAAAATTTCCCTTTGCAGCAAACGATTAGCGCACTGGCAAACGCATCTGCCGCGTCGTTGTGCCATGCGCGCCCAAGGCGTACACAAATAAAATAGCCCTGCCATCGTTCGCATGGCCCAGGCATGAATAATCCGGCGCACCGGCGCCCACCTTAACCAGTCGAATCCGTATGTCCATATTAAATATCCTGCGTTACCCCGATCCTCGCCTGCACACGATCGCCAAGCCCGTCACCGAATTTGACGCGCGCCTGCAAACCCTGATCGATGACATGGCTGAAACCATGTACGACGCCCCTGGCGTTGGTCTGGCCGCGTCGCAAGTGGACGAACACATCCAGATGATGGTGATCGACACCACCGAAGAGAAAAACCAGCTGCAAGTGTTCGTCAACCCGGAAATCACCTGGGCCAGCGAGGAAAAGCAGGTCTACGACGAAGGCTGTCTGTCCGTGCCTGGCGTCTACGACGGCGTCGAGCGCCCGGCCCGCATCAAGGTGCGCGCCCAGGACCGCCACGGCAAGCAGTTCGAACTGGAAGCCGATGGCTTGCTGGCCGTCTGCATCCAGCATGAGATGGATCACTTGCTGGGCAAGGTATTCGTCGAATACCTGTCGCCGCTCAAGCGCAACCGCATCAAGACCAAGATGATCAAGGAAATCCGTGGTCTCGAGCGCGAAGCGAGCTTGCGTGCACAGAACCGCCGTTTCTAAGCTACTGCTGATAGACTAAGCAGCAACAGTAGTCGTCTTACCACGCCAGCCTGGCGCCCTCGGGCGCGGGCCTGCGCACCTCACGTCAAGGAACCATATGAAAGTGATCTTCGCAGGCACGCCTGAATTCGCCGCCACGGCCCTGAAAGACTTGCACGAAGCGGGATTCGAGATTCCGCTGGTGCTGACCCAGCCCGACCGCCCTGCCGGACGCGGCATGCAATTGCACGCCTCGGCCGTCAAGCAGTACGCACAGCAGCACGGCATCGAAGTGCTGCAGCCCTTGTCCCTGCGCATGGACAGCAAGGACCCGCAGCGCGCCGCCGAAGCGAAGGCGGCCCACGAGCGCCTGCTGGCCACGGACTACGATGTCATGGTGGTGGCGGCCTACGGCTTGATCTTGCCTCGCAGCACGCTCGACCTCAAACCCTGCATCAATATCCACGGTTCCTTGCTGCCGCGCTGGCGCGGCGCCGCACCGATCCACCGCGCCATCGAAGCGGGCGACGATGAAACGGGCGTGACCATCATGCAGATGGAAGAAGGCCTCGATACGGGCCCCATGCTGGCCATCGAGCGCACGCCCATCGAAGCGGGCGACTCCACCGCCACCCTGCACGACAAGCTGGCCACCCTGGGCGGCAAGATGATTGTCGAAACCCTGCGCAAGATGCAGCAGCAACCGCTCGAAGCCGTGCCGCAGCCGGAGGCGGGCGTGACCTACGCGGCGAAAATCGCCAAGGAAGAAGCGGCGCTCGATTTCAGCTTGCCGGCGCTGGAGCTGGGCCTGAAAATCCGCGCCTTCAATCCGTTTCCCGGCGCCTGCGGCCAGGTCGATGGCACCACCATCAAGATCTGGGCCGCCGAGGTAATCGAAGCGGACAGCAAGGAAGCGCCCGGCCAGGTGCTGGCGGCCGACGCCCAGCACGGCATCGTCGTCGCTTGCGGCAATGGTTCCCTGCGTCTGACGGAACTGCAAAAACCGGGCGGCAAGCGCCTGCCTGCTGCCGAGTTCATCAAGGGCTTCCCCCTCGAAGGCAAACGCTTCGTTTAAGCCGGCAATCGCTACCGGCGGCACGCGCCCATGGACCAGCTGACCGCCCTGCGCGCCTTGCGCCGCGTCGTGGAACTGGGCAGTTTCACGGCCGCAGGCGCCGCGCTGGGCATCTCCCACTCCATCGTCTCGCGCCAGATCCGCCAGCTGGAAAGCCAGCTGGGCGCCCAGCTGCTCAACCGCACCACGCGCCGCTTCGCCCTGACGGCCGCCGGCCAGGAATACTACCTGGCCAGCCGCGACATCCTCGACGCCCTTGACGCGGCCGACCGCGCCGTCGCCATGCACCAGGCGCAGCCGTCCGGCAGCCTGCGCATCAATGCGCCGATGGCTTTCGGCACCCTGGAACTGGCCGCCTGGCTGCCCGATTTTTCCCGCCTATACCCGCACATCCACATCGACCTCGTCTGCAATGACCGCATCGTCGACCTGATCGACGATGGCTTCGACGTGGCGCTGCGCCTCGCGCGCGGCTTGCCCGATTCCACCCTGGTGGCGCGCCAGCTGGCCAGTAGCCGCACGGTGGCCGTCGCCTCGCCCGCCTACCTGGCGCGCCATGGCCATCCGGCCACGCCGCAAGAGCTGGCGCAGCACAATTGCCTGATGTACACGTCCGGCGACAAGCCGGCGGAGTGGTCGTTCACGGATAGCGATGGCGCCGCGCACAAGGTGGCCGTGCGCGGCAGCCTGCAAGCCAATACCAGCGTCGCCTTGCGCGAGGCGGCCGTGGGCGGCATGGGGATTGCCGGCGCGGCCGCCTTCATCGTGCGCGACGCGCTGCGCAGCGGCCAGCTGGTGGAAGTGCTACCCGGCTACACCTTGCGTCCACGCACCCTGTACGCGCTGTATCCGCACAGCCGCCAGCTGTCGCCCAAGGTCAGGGCCTTCATCGATTTTGCCGTGCAACACTATCAAGATCGCCGCTGGGATTGATCACGGCTGCTGCAGCACCTTGCGCACGGCGCGGAACTGCTGCGTCAGGCCGCCGTAGCCCCAGGCCGCCTGGCGCGCGTCATGCACGTGGATGTAGCTGACGTCATGCAAGGCGCCGAGATACTCCCGCATGGCGGCGAACACGGCAGCGATATACGCGGCCTTTTCGGCGGCCGTATTCGTTTCATCGCTGATCAGGATATCGAGGAAAAAACTGGCCTTGCCTTGCGCTTGCAAGGATGGCCCGCCGACAAACCAGTGCGCCGCGTCAAGATGGCTGATCGCCACCGACGTCAGTTCGGGCGCCTTGTGCAGCAGCTGCGCCGTCAATTGGCTCAGGGTGGCGGCGATGGCGGCCGACTGGCGCGCATCGGGCGCGGTGGACAAACGCAGGTTCAGGATGGGCATGGGATGCTCCGCAAGTGGATGAAGTCCCATTCTAGGCAGGCGGGATGAGAAATGGCAGCCTGCGCCCGGCACAGGATCTGTGCAGTTTGCGCACGAATGCTGCGCACATAAAAAAAGGGCTTGCCGCGGCAAGCCCTTGTTGCATCCAGCGCCCTGGCTTAGCGGCGCTGCACCTTCATCAGGCGTGCGCCCACGGACGACGACAGGCTGACCTCGAAACGGCCGCCGGCCGGCAAGGCACTCACGTCGACGCTGGCTTTGCCACCCGTCAAGTCAGTGGCGACCACCGTCTTGCGGCCATCGGCGGCCACGTGCAGCACGGCGGCGTACGGTTCCGACTGGGCATTCCAGACCAGCGCCAGCTTGCCGCCGCTTTGTGTCGCATCGAACGTGGCATCGTTGGCGGCGACCTTGCTGCGGCGCGCCGGGCGCTCCAGCTTGGCTAAAGCCTTGCCATTTTGCAGCACTTGCACGTCGCTGATGTCGCCCGGGTTGGCGAAGCTGACGCGGAAATGGCTCATGGCGTTACCGCCATGGTCGGCCACGGAGACGGCATCGAAGGGCAAGTCGATAGTCTGCCCCGACGCCGTCAGCACGCGCAAGGTATAAGCATGGCCGCTGCCACTGGCAGCGACGCCGATGCGCACCGACGAAGCAACGGCAGGACGCAGACCCACGCCCGATGGCGTGATGCGGCCGGAAATCGTCAGATAGCCATTCTCGGCCACGGACATGCTGGCGGCCAGCACATTGCTGCCCGTAACTTGCGTGCTGCGTTTTTCCAGGAATTGCTGCACCCGCGCATAGCTGTAGTCGGAGAACCAGGCGCCGCTGCAATAGCTCATCACGTCCTTCATCGGCGTGTTGCCGTAGACTGCCTTGCTCAGTTGGCCGATGCTGCCCGCGTAGTTGCTGTTGTACAGCGCTTGCGGGCCCAGATCGCCATTGGCATACGGGTAGTCGGGAGCCGCATTGGCTGGACCGCCGCAGGCAACGTGCTGCAGCGAGTGGTTGTGGCCCAGCTCATGCACGAGCGTGGTCAGCCATAGAGGCCATTGATTGCCGAAGGGGTCGACCGCTGCGATGCGGTTGGAATGGGCATCGAGGCCGATGGCCGACGTAAAGTCGCTGCCGCTGCTGCGCTGGTTGATGTAGGCCAGGCCGGCGGCGTTGTTGACGGACATCTTCGGCACGAAACCATAATAATAGGCGCCGCTGTCTTCCAGCGCGCGCTGGTTTTCCAGCTTGCCCAGGGCATCGCTCCACCAGCTGTCGGCCGTGCTGCTGCCTGGCATGCTCAGCGCAGTGCGCGTGGTGATGCTGATATTTTCCGTCGCATACGGATACACGCGCAGCAACGCAGCACGGATTACTTCGGCGTCAGGCAGTTGCGCCACGCCATCATCGGTGCTCAAGGGCACGAGCACCAGACGAATTTTGGCCAGGCTGGCCACCACGGGCGCCGCTTCCTGGCTCACTTGCACGCCGTCATTGCCGACGGCCGTCACGCGCACGCGCACGCCGGGCAAGATCCAGCCGGAAGGCAGGACGGCACTGAAATTGCCGTTGAAACTGTCATCGTTCTTCGTCGCCGGCAAGAGCGCCGGCCCCGTCATCGCGATGCTGCCCAGATTGCTGCCATTGGCGGCCGTCGCATTCAAGGTGACAGCCGGGCTGGTCTGGCCCGCCTGCGTGGCCAGCACGGACACCCGTACGGCGGCCGGCTTGCCGCGCGTCAGGCGCAAGGCCGTATTGCTGGCGTTCAAATTCAGTACTTGCGCGAAATCAATGCTGCCCAGGGTAAAGGCCGACACCGTGCCCGCATTCACGGCGATGCGCGACGCGGCCGACAGCATCACGTTGCCCGTTGCCGAGGCTGGCGCGGACAGCAGCAACTGGCTGGTGCTGGCGCTGACGATGACGGCCGGCGTATTGCCCACCGAAGCCGAGCTGACCTGGTCGAGATTGCTGCCCTGCAGCGTCACCGACAAGGTCGTGCCGTTGACGGCCGATGTGATCGACGTCACCGCCACGCTGGCCAGGACCGTGTATGCGTCGCCGCTGGCGACATCGTTGTAGGGACCGCGCACCGTCAGCGCGCCAGTCGCGGCGCCCGCAGGCACCAGCACCGTCACGCTGCTGGCCGTCTGGCTTTGCGGCGTTGCCGCCGCGCCATTGCCAAACTGCACCGCCGTCACGGCGCCCATGCCGGCGCCCGTGATCGTCACGCTGGAACCGACACCGCCCGTCGCCGGTGCGACGCTGCCCACGCTCAATGGCAGGTACACAGTGACGTTATAGCCGGTGGCCGCCGTGCCGCTGGCGCTGACCAGGCTCAAGGCGCCCGTGACGGGCACGCCCGGCATGGCCAGAGTCACGCTGGTGTCGCTGCTGGCACTGGCGGCAACGTTCACGCCACCCACCTGGAAAGCCGTCACACGGCTCAGATTCGTGCCCGTCACCACCAGGCTGCCACCGATGGCGACATTCGCCGCCGAGACGGCCGTCACGGCGGGAATCAGGACGGGCGTACCCGAGGTGGTCGCCACCACCGTGTCGCCACCACCACCGCCCCCGCCCCCGCAGGCGGACAGGCCCAGCATGACAAACAATGCTACAAGCAAATGGTTTTTCATGGCTGGCAACCATGTTGATGCAGCGCGATGCCGGGGAGGACACGAGATAAATGTGACATATTGGTGACTTTTGGTGAGAATTTAATTTCGAAGAACCAATATTATGGGTTAATTCGATTCCTAAAGACAACTATTAATGCTTTTGATTCAATTGGTTTTGATAATAATTAAAATATCTTCTTGGCAAATTTTATTTTGAGCATTATTGGCTTCACTCTGTATTGGCTTAAATCGAAATTACTTTCCTTTGCAGCTATTGCTATTCGGTTCATTAAAAATATGCTGATATGGCGCAAATAATGTGGAAATTTTTCCACAGCCTAGAGAGCAGTATCTCCCTGCCAACTTTGGCGGAAAAATTAACGTTTTGAGTAAGATTTTCAGGAATGTAATTTTCAGAAACAGGCGTGGCGGAGGGCGATGTGTTGCAATGTGTTGCAACCACGCCTGCCGTGGGGTGAACGGCCGCTTTTGCTTAAAACCAAAGCAGCCTGATGCCGTATAATTTTAGACCCGGTGAAATCAGGCGATTGCCACCTTCTGCCTGCCCTACCCGGCGGGCACTCTCCGTCAGCTGATCCTGCTGGCCGCATCCGCCTCTTGCCTGTCTTGTCGCCGCGCCGCCGCCCGTCTGCCTATTGAAAGCATGAAATGAACGATACCGTGATCCCCGCCATGTCCCCGACCGAAGCCACCTTGCGCGCCATTCTTGCGCGACGGATCATGATTCTCGACGGCGCGATGGGCACGATCATCCAGCAATACAAGCTCGACGAAGAAGCGTACCGTGGCGGCCCCGCCGGCCGCTTCATCGATTTCACCGCGCCGGCCGACAGTGGCGCGCGCGAACTGTTCGTCAAGGGCAATAACGAGCTGCTGACCCTGACGCAGCCGCACATCATCCAGGAAATCCACGAGCGCTACCTGGCGGCCGGCGCCGACCTGATCGAAACGAATACCTTCGGCGCCACGACCATCGCGCAAGACGATTACCACATGGCCCACCTGGCCTATGAAATGAATGTCCAGGCGGCAAAACTGGCGCGCGCCGCCTGCGACAAGTATTCCACCCCGGACAAGCCGCGCTTCGTCGCCGGCGCCCTCGGGCCCACGCCGAAGACGGCATCGATCTCGCCGGACGTGAACGACCCGGCCGCGCGCAACGTCAGTTTCGACCAGCTGGTGGCCGCCTACCTGCAGCAGACGCAGGGCCTGGTGGAGGGCGGCGCCGACGTGCTGCTGGTGGAAACCATCTTCGATACCCTCAACTGCAAGGCGGCCCTGTTCGCCATCGACCTGTTCTACGAGCAAAACCCGACCGTCGTGCGCCTGCCCTTGATGATTTCCGGCACCGTCACGGACGCGTCGGGACGCATCCTGTCGGGCCAGACCGTGCCCGCCTTCTGGAATTCCGTGCGCCACGCGAAACCGCTGACCATCGGCCTGAACTGCGCGCTGGGCGCCGCCCTGATGCGTCCGTACGCGGAAGAGCTGGCCAAGATCGCCGACACTTTCGTCTGCATCTACCCGAACGCGGGCTTGCCCAATCCCATGAGCGACACGGGCTTTGACGAGTTGCCAGCCGACACGTCCGCCCTGCTGCGCGAATTTGCCGATGCGGGCTTTTTGAACATGGCGGGCGGCTGCTGCGGCACCACGCCCGAGCACATCGCCGCCATCGGCGAGTTGCTGTCGAAAAACACGCCGCGCACCGTGCCGGCCCCATCGCACGACTTGCGTCTGGCGGGCCTGGAACCGTTCGTCGTCAATGACGAGTCGCTGTTCGTCAACGTAGGCGAGCGCACCAACGTCACGGGTTCGAAAGCGTTCGCGCGCATGATTCTCAACGAGCAATACGACGAGGCACTGTCCGTGGCGCGCCAGCAAGTGGAAAACGGCGCGCAGGTGATCGATATCAACATGGATGAAGCGATGCTCGATTCGCTGGCCGCCATGACGCGCTTTTTGAACCTGATCGCCTCGGAACCCGATATTTCGCGCGTGCCCATCATGGTCGACTCGTCGAAATGGTCGGTCATCGAAGCGGGCCTGAAATGCGTGCAGGGCAAGGCCATCGTCAACTCGATTTCCATGAAGGAAGGCGAAGAGGAATTCCTGCGCCAGGCAAAACTGTGCCGCCGCTATGGCGCGGCCGTGATCGTCATGGCCTTCGATGAGAAGGGCCAGGCCGATACCTTCGAGCGCAAGATCGAGATTTGCGCGCGCGCGTATCACCTGCTGATCGATGCGCTGGACTTCCCGCCGGAAGACATCATTTTCGACCCGAACATCTTTGCCGTGGCTACCGGCATCGAAGAGCACAATAATTACGCCGTCGACTTCATCAACGCCACGCGCTGGATCAAGGAAAACTTGCCGTACGCGAAGATCTCGGGCGGCGTGTCGAACGTGTCGTTCAGTTTCCGCGGCAACGATCCCGCCCGCGAAGCCATCCACACGGTCTTCCTGTACCACGCCATCAAGGCCGGCATGACCATGGGCATCGTCAACGCCGGCATGGTGGGCGTGTACGACAACCTGGACCCGGAATTGCGCGAGCGCGTGGAAGACGTGGTGTTGAACCGCCGCGAAGACTCGACCGAACGCATGATCGAATTTGCCGGCACCCTGAAGGCGGGCGGCAAGGCCGAAGCGCAAACCCTGGCCTGGCGCGAAGGCACGGTGCAGGCGCGCCTGTCGCACGCGCTGGTGCACGGCATTACGCAATTCATCGTGGAAGACACGGAAGAAGCGCGCCAGGAACTGTTGCACAATGGCGGGCGCCCGATCCACGTGATCGAAGGCCCCTTGATGGCGGGCATGGACGTGGTCGGCGACCTGTTTGGGCAGGGCAAGATGTTTTTGCCGCAAGTGGTGAAATCGGCGCGCGTGATGAAACAGGCCGTGGCCCACTTGATTCCGTTTATCGAGGAAGAAAAGCTGCTGGAAGAAAAGCGCACGGGTATCGTCGCCAAGCCGAAAGGCAAGATCATCATGGCGACCGTCAAAGGCGACGTGCATGACATCGGCAAGAACATCGTCACCGTCGTTCTGCAGTGCAATAACTTCGAAGTGGTGAACATGGGCGTGATGGTGCCGTGCTCGGAAATCCTCGCCCGCGCCAAGGTGGAAAACGCCGACATCATCGGTCTTTCTGGCCTGATCACGCCGTCCCTGGAAGAAATGGCGTATGTCGCCAAGGAAATGCAGCGCGACGAACATTTCCGCATGCTCAAGATTCCCCTGCTGATCGGCGGCGCCACCACCAGCCGCGCCCACACGGCAGTGAAAATCGCGCATAACTACGAAGGCCCCGTCATCTACGTGCCGGACGCCTCGCGTTCCGTGTCCGTGGCGCAGTCGCTGTTGACGCCCGAGCAGCGCGACAAGTACGTGGAAGACATCGAACTCGACTACGCGCGCATCCGCGAACAGCACGCCAATAAAAAGGCGCTGCCCATCCTGCCGCTGGCGCAAGCCCGTGCCAACAAGATGGTCGTGCCTTTCGATGGCGCCTGCACGCCCGTGAAACCGAAGTTCATTGGCCGCCGCCTGTTTAAAAATGTCGACCTGGCCACCCTGGCCAACTATATCGACTGGGGCCCGTTCTTCCAGACCTGGGACCTGGCGGGCCCCTTCCCCGCCATTTTGACGGATGAAGTGGTGGGCGACGCGGCCACCAAGGTGTACGCGGAAGGCCAGGCCTTGCTGAAAAAACTCATCGACGGACGCTGGCTGACGGCCAATGGCGTCGTGTCCTTGCTGCCGGCCAACAGCGTCAATGACGACGATATCGAGGTGTACACGGACGATACGCGCAGTAACGTGGCATTCACCTACTACGGCATGCGCCAGCAGGGCGTGAAACCCGTGGTCGATGGCGTGCAGCGTCCGAACCAGTGCCTGGCCGACTTCATCGCACCGAAGGCATCGGGCGTGAAGGATTACATCGGCATGTTCGCCGTCACGTCCGGCCTCGGCATTGAGAAATACGAAAAACGCTTCGAGGATGCGCACGACGATTACTCGTCCATCATGCTCAAATCGCTGGCCGACCGCCTGGCCGAAGCATTCGCCGAATACCTGCACGAGCGCGTGCGCAAGGATTTGTGGGGCTATGTGCCGGACGAGCACCTGGGCAACGACGACATGATCGCCGAGAAATATGTCGGCATCCGCCCGGCGCCAGGCTACCCGGCCTGCCCCGAGCACACGGTCAAGAAACAGATGTTCGAGATCATGCAGGCCGAGGAAATCGGCATGCAGTTGACGGAATCGTACGCCATGTTCCCCGGCGCGGCCGTGTCCGGCTTCTATTTTGCCCACCCGGAGTCGAAATACTTCGTTGTCGGCAAGATCGGCATGGATCAGGTGGAAGACATGGCCAAGCGCCGTGGCGCCAATATCGAAGACGTGGAACGCTGGCTGGCGCCGAACCTGTCATAATATAAGCACAAGGCGCGCGGAACTTATCGCGCGCCGAAGCGCACTAACGCAGTATGCCGGCCGGCATGCTGCATGCCCGCTCCGGCCCGTTCCCAACTGGCAAGGAGGATATATGGCAACCAATTTCAAACTGAAACGCTGGCAGGATCAGGTGATCCTGTTGCTGGGCCTGTGGCTCGTCGTCTCGCCCTGGGCGTTTTCCTATCCCGAGGGTTCACCGCAGATGCTCAACGCCTTTGTCTCGGGCCTGGTGATCGCCGTGCTGGCTGCCTTCGACCTGTACAAGACCTATTTCTGGGCCGTCGTCGTCAACCTGCTGGTGGGCGTGTGGGTGGCGGCCTCGCCGTGGGTGCTGCGCATCGCCGAACAACGCGTCGTCCTGTGGAACGAGCTGCTCGTCGGTATCGCCGTCGTCGTGCTGGCCCTGTGGGAACTGCGCACCGACCCCGAGCTGCACAAGCACTGGCCCGGTGCGGCGGCGTAGCGGCGTAAAAAAGCCCTGCCACGGCGTCGCCGTGCAGGGCTTTTGAAGAACGCGCCAACAATATTGTCGGATTACGGCCCTTTGGGCCTCGGCGGCCCCACCTAATCCGACCTACAGCGCATACCTTACAACGTTATCGCTCCATTCATAGGCAGCCATTTCCAGCTCCACCAGGTCGTCCGGCGACATGGCCAGGTCGCGCAAGGTCGGTACGATCTCGCCTTCCATGTCTTCGATGCGCTCGATGCATTCGGCCAGGCGCAGCAGGTCGCCGTAGAAGCCTTCGCGCGACAGCAGCGCTTCAGCCACTTCGTCGATCACTTCGATCTGGCTGAGGATTTCCGACATCGGCACGCCGAACAGGGTATCCATCAGGGACATGATGCCGACCGTAAAGGCGATATCGGCCGAATGGGCGTGATTGGGGCGCAGTTTATGCGCCAGCAATTCCAGCAAACGGCCGCGCGTGGTGGCCAGCATCAGCAGCGGCGTCATGCTATGGCCGCGCTTGCTTGGTTCCGCATACAGCATGATTTGCAGCCAGCGCTGCAACTGGCGGCGGCCCAGCACGGTCACGGCCTGGCTCAGCGAATCGATGCGCTGGCGCGCGCCCACGGCGGGTGTATTGACCAGGCGCAACAGGTTCAAGGCCAGCGACACGTCGCGCTTGATGGCGCGCTCGATGTCCATATTGTCGGCGTCGGACGTCACCAGTGTCATCAGTTCCATGACGGCCAGTTGCGATGGCGACAGCTTCTTGCCCGTCATGATGGCGGGCTTGGCAAAGTAATAACCCTGGAAGTAATCGAAGCCCAGATCCAGGCCCGACTTGAATTCTTCGCGCGTCTCGACCTTTTCCGCCACCAGTTTCTTGTTTTCCTGCTTGAAACGGGGTGCCAGGGCTGCCAGCACTTTCGGATCGACCGTGCTCATGTCCATCTTGACGTATTGCACCAGCGGCAGCAGTTCCTGCACTTGCGCCGTGTCGGAGACGACGTTTTCCAGCGCAAAGGTGAAGCCATGGCCCACCAGTTCGCTGATGCGCGCGCGCACTTCCGGCGTGACGGGCATCGATTCGACGATTTCCAGCACGACTTTTTCACGCGGCAGGAACACGAAGATGTCGCTCATGATCACGTCGGCGTCGACGTTGACGAAACCGAGCGCGTCGCCGATGACCTTTTCCATGCCCAGCTGGGAAGCGTGGGCGATGACGGACGCCGTGGCGGACAGATCGCTGGTAATGTTGGCGGGACCGACCGGAGCGTTGCGGAATAGCAACTCATAGCCAAACAGGGCTTGATTGCGGTCAAGGATAGGTTGTCGCCCCAGATAGAACTCGCGCACGCGCAAGGGTTTCGGGGTGATGTCGTTGCTGGAAATATCGATCATTAACTCTTCATCAATCACGTCGAGTGACACCGGCCGCGCCGCGCCCGCATCAAGGTTCACTATTGACAATACTTTAGCTGAATTCCGCCCGCGCTGTGGGTATTTTGGCAGCAATCCAGTTTATTGTCGTCAACAAATTAGGCCGCTGGCATGTCTTGCACCATCCCGTCGACAAATAATTTCAATTCGCCCGGCGCAAACGCCGTCCATTGTTCATTCGTCGTCAGCGGCTGGGTAACGATCACGGCCACGCGGTCCTGGGGTGTCGTCACCTGGGAAAAGTCCACGCTCAGGTCTTCATCGGAGAGTTTAGCAGTTGGAAACGGATGTTGTCGCACCAGATAGTGCAAACTGGTCGAGCAATGGGCAAACAGCGCCTCGCCGCTCGACAGCATCATGTTGAAGGTGCCGTGGGCCGCGATGCTGGGCAACAACTCCGCCAGGGCGGCATGCAGTGGCGGCAAGGCCGGCGGGGCATCGCCAAAGCGCGCGTGCAGTTCCTGCAGCAGATAGCAGAAAGCCCGTTCGCTGTCCGTGCAGCCGACGGGACGGTAGCTGCCCGTCAGCACGGGATTGAAATCCTTCAAGTCGCCATTGTGGGCAAAGACCCAGTAGCGGCCCCACAGTTCGCGCACGAAGGGGTGGCAGTTTTCCAGCGCCACCTGGCCTTGCGTGGCCTTGCGGATATGCGCGATGACATTGCGCGACTTGATGGGGTAACGTTTGATCAGTTCGGCCACGGGCGAGGCGATGGCCGCCTGGTGGTCGACGAAATGGCGCACGCCGGCGCCTTCGAAAAAGGCGATGCCCCAGCCGTCATGGTGGGTATCGGTATGGCCGCCGCGCATGGCGAAGCCGGTAAAACTAAAGACAATGTCCGTGGGGACATTGCAATTCATTCCGAGAAGTTGGCACATGGTCTGTTTGCAGCTGGATAACACAACCACCATACCATGCCGTCAGACGGATTGGTATGGTGGCGATAGCCATCCGGTCAGTGCAACAGGACAGGCTGGCTCATGAGGGAATCATAGCTGCCCAAAAATTCATCGATCTCTTCCATGCTGGGTTCGCTGGCGATCAGCTCCGTGACGTCGCGGCGGAAGTTTTGCGCCAGGATGCCGGCGATAAACGTCTCGCGTTTGCCCCCCTTGTCGACGATTTCATAGCCGCCAAAACGCAGGGCTTCCAGGTCGCCGTCGACGCCGAATTCCACGACGCTGTATTGTTCGCTGTTATAGATCAGGTTCATTTTGCATCCTTCGCTCAAGCAGGAGAAGCTCCTGCGGTGTCAGAACAGAGGTGGGGTTCACACGGCGCCATTTCAAGCGGCCATGCCACCCTGCGGGCTACAGAGTTGTAACGAGATGCAAACTGCGACTGCGGTAAGTCGATCGAAAAATCGTCAGGCAACGACGATATCTGCTTGCAGCGCCAGCAAGGCATCGTAGGGACTGGCGGTGAGCCAGGTGCGCAATTGTTCGATGTGCGTGGCGTCGGCCAGGCTGATGAACAAGTGCGCGGGTGGATGGCGCAGCAGACGATTCAATGTTACACGCAATACGAGATTGCCGCTGCAGCACAGGCAACCGGGTGCGATGCGCAACAGTTGCAAGGGAAATGATGGAGAAGGGGAAACTTGCTCGGCCAGGTCGGCCAGGATGGCGTTGCCGTCAGCCAATCCTTCCAGGATGACAGCACTCGCTTGCTGCGGCCGCAAGGCTTGCGCGATGGCCGCCTCGCGCCCTGCGGCGCGTCCACCGTTGACCAGGGTCAGCGGCGTCGGACGCCGCACGGCTGCCGTCACAGGCTTTTCTTGGCCAGCTTGCCCGGTTCGACGCCCAGCTGTTTCAGCTTGCGGTACAAATGGGTGCGCTCGAGGCCCGTTTTTTCTGCCACGCGGGTCATGCTGCCGCCTTCGCGTCCCAGGTGGTGTTCGAAATACATGCGCTCGAACGCGTCGCGCGCCTCGCGCAGGGGCAAGTCGAACGACAGGTTGTAGCCATGGCCTTCGGCCACCGCCGGGACGGCGATGCCTGGGCGCACCATCAGCTGTTGCGGCGCGCTGCCGCCAAAGCTGGGCACGGGATGGCTGCTTTCCTCGGCCACCACGGGCGCCACGGGACGCGGCGCCACGCTCGGCGCGCGCACGGTTTCCTGTGCCCGCGTCAAGCCTTGCTGAACCGCTTTCAGCAGTTTTTGCAGGGCAATCGGTTTTTCCAGGAAGTTCATGGCGCCGATGCGCGTCGCCTCAACCGCCGTATCGATGGTGGCATGGCCCGACATCATGATCACGGGCATGGTCAGCAAGCCGTCGCGCTGCCATTCCTTGAGCAAGGTGACGCCATCGGTGTCGGGCATCCAGATATCCAGCAATACCAGATCCGGCGCACCGGCGGCACGCGCTTCGCGCGCCTGCTGCGCATTTTCGGCCAGCTGGATAGCATGTCCTTCGTCGCCCAAAATTTCCGAGAGCAACTCACGGATACCCATTTCATCATCCACTACGAGTATGTTTGCCATTCGTGTCTTGCCTTCCTCATTTCGCCGGCCGTCGCGCACAAGATGCACACGGCGGACAACTATGATTTTATTAGTGTTTTAAATACTAAACCAGACCCTCACGCCAGGAATTCCTGGGCAGGAGTGTCGGGAGCTAACTTTAACAGCAAAATGACCACCGAAGCGCCATTGCCGTCGACCCGGTTCTCGATATCGATGCGTCCGCCGTGTTCATCGATAATTTTCTTGACCATCGCCAGGCCCAATCCCGTGCCGCGCGCCTTCGACGTCACATAGGGCTCGAAGGCCCGCGCCAGGATTTTTGGCGCGAAACCAGGGCCATTGTCGCTGATGGCCAGCCGCACGGCGATATTCACGCCGCCGTCCGCACTGCGATAATGAATTGCTTCCGTCCTTACGTCAATCCGCGGATGCGGCGAGTCCGGCGGCAGGTCGGCCATGGCGTCCTGCGCGTTCTGCAGCAAGTTGTGGATCACCTGGCGCAACTGGGTCGGATCGCCCATCACCATCGGCAGGTTCGGCGCCAGCAGCGGATGGATGATGTCGCCATCGTCACCGCGCAGGTACAGGTTCAGTATCTCTTCGATCAGCTCGTTCAAGCGCAGCGGCGTGAGCACGGCCGGCGGCGTGCGCGCATAGTCGCGGAAATCGTCGACCATGCGCTTCATCGCATCGACCTGCTTGACGATGGTGGTGGTGGCGCGGCTGAGCAGGTCGGCGTCCGGCTGCTCCAGCTTGCCTTCGAGCTTCATCTGCAGGCGCTCGGCCGACAGCTGGATCGGCGTGAGCGGATTCTTGATTTCATGCGCCAGGCGGCGCGCCACCTCGCCCCAGGCGATCGAGCGCTGCGCGGAAATCACGTCGGAAATATCATCGAAGACGACGATATAGCCGCTGCCGGACTCCAGAGGCAGGCGCGAACCGCGCGCCAGCAAGGTGATGTCATGCTCGTCGGCACTGCTGCCCAGGCGGCGCGGAATCTCGATCTGCCGCTGCCAGTGCAGGCGCTGCTGGTTGCGGCCCGACGCCGATTGCGCGCTTTGCGCCGTGAAGGCACTGATGATGGCGCCGCCAAATTCTTCCATTCCAGCAATATTCGCCAGCGGCTGGCCCACCATGCTCATGCCCGAATGCTGCAGGATGCGCTCGACGGATTCATTGCAGGTCACCAGTTTAAAGTCGCCGTCGAGCACCATCACGCCGGCCGACATGTTCGCCAGCACCGATTCCAGGTGGGCCTTGGCGTTTTGCAAGGCGGCGCGGTTGCTTTCCACGGCCGTGCGCGCATCGAGCAACTGGCGCGTCATGATGTTGAACGACTGCGTCAGGGTGCCCAGTTCATCCTTGGTGGCAACGATGGGGCGCGGCGACAGGTCGCCCTCGGCCACGGCGCGCGTGCCTTCGGCCAGCAGCAGCAGGGGCTGGGCCAGGTTGCCCGCGATCAGGAAAGCGCTGCCGATGGCGCCGAAAATGGCCAGCAGCAAGGTCAGGGTGAGGATTTCCATGTACATCTTGCGCAAGCCCACGCGCGCGACGAAACGTTCCTTGTATTCGCTGTAGGCGGCGCGCAGCACTTCGCCATTCGTCGCCAGCTTGGGCGGCACGGATTGCAGCAGCTGCAAATAGCGGGGCGAAACGGACGGTCCCGGCACGGCCACCAGCACGCGCAGGCGCAGGCTGGCCGCCGTTTCCAGCGACGCCGGCAGGCCCGAGCGGAAACCGCCGCCGCCCGACTCCGTGCCATCGTCGTGCAACTCCAGTCCGCCCTCGGCGGAGGCATAGCCGGCCGGCAAGGCCGCCTGCACCAGCATGGCTGGGGTCGGCAAGTCGGCCGCGCTGTGCGGCCCGGCGCTGGCCAGCAGCACGCCGTCGCCGCTGACGATCATGACGTTTTGCATACCCTCTTCGCGCAGCAGGCTGGTCAGCACGGCCGGGCCGGCTACCGGGTCGGCGCCCAGTTCTTCGACGGCCTTGTGGCCCCGGTGGTCGAGCTCGACCAGGGCCGCATCGAGGCCGGCACGGCCCAGCTCAATCCCCGATTCCAGCGCCGCTTCGATCTTGACGTTGAACCACGATTCGATGGAGTGGGAGACAAATTGCACTGACACGAGGAAAATCACCAGGCCCGGCAGGATGCCGACGGCAGCGAACAACATCACCAGGCGCGTCATCAGCTTGGAGCCGAACTTGCCGCTCTTGTAGCGCGCGTACAGGCGCGCCAGGGAAATACCCACCAGCGCCAGCAGGGACACGGCGACGGCCGCGTTCAGGCCCAGCAGCCAGGTGTAGTAACGGTCGAAAAAGCCGGAATTATCGGAAGCCGACGCCAGCAGGAACAGCAGGATACTGACAATGCCGCCGCCCACCACCAGCAGATAGCGCAATGCTTGACTCACTACTCCGCCGTATACAAGAAGGTTTTTTTATTCGAAGCCAGGCGCCAGTCGCTGTTATTGAAGGCATTGACCTGTATCGGCTTGGGCAGGTAGTCGCGGTCCATGCCCATGCGCAAGGTGACGTTATACGTCTGTCCCACTTTCAGCTCGCCGCGCCGCGCTACCAGCCAGCGGCTGGGACGGCGAATCAGGAACAGCGCATCGTCGAGCGTGGGGAAGCTCTGCTGCAAGCCGACGCCCGACACATGATACTGGCGCGTGAGCACGTTGTAGGACAGCTTGCTGGTCTGGCGCGCCACGATGGCTTTTTCATCGAACCAGTACCAGCGGGGCCGGGTCAGTTCGATTTCCGTCGTGAAATACAGCGGCACGCCATGCTGTACGGCATCATCGAGGTCGTGATTGAGCTCGAAGGAATACGTGGCGGCCAGCTTGTAGCCCTCTTCGCTCGACTCGATATAGGCACGGGTGATGTCGACCATGTCGGCGGCGTGCGCGCGTGGCATGGCACATGCCAGCATCAGCAGCAGGGCCAGGAGTCGGAAGAGTCGTGTTGTCACAAGTGTGCCGGTGTAGTCCGTAGGATAAGTATCGACGAATCGCTCAAGCCGCATTTTTTTGGAATAGCGCATAGAACAAACCGTCGTGGTCCTGCTCCGCGCTGCCAGTCGGCAACAGCTGGCCAGGCGCTGTCAATCGGGTCGCATTATTGCGTACCGCAAATGCCGCCGCCTGTGCCTCGGATTCTTGCGGCCACAATGAACATGTCACGAACAGCAATTTACCATCGGGGCGCAGCATCTGCCACAGGTTGTCCAGAATTTTGGAGGAAAGTGTTGCAAGTTGGAACGCATCACCCTTGCGGCGCAACCAGCGTATGTCCGGATGGCGGCGCACGATGCCCGAGGCCGTGCACGGCACGTCGGCCAGGATGCGGTCGTACTGCTGGCCATCCCACCATGCGCTCGATTGCGCATCCTGCGCCTTCAGGGTAGCGTCCAGGCCCAGGCGCTCGAGGTTTTCCGCGATGCGCGGCAGGCGCTTGGCGTCCGCATCGATGGCCGTCACGTGCACGTCGGCCAGTTCCAGGATGTGGCACGTCTTGCCGCCGGGCGCCGCGCAGGCGTCCAGCACGCGCATGCCATCGTGCAAATCCAGCAGCGGTGCGGCCAATTGCGCCCCGGCATCTTGCACGGAAACGACGCCCTGCTCGAAGCCGGGAATCAAGGCCACGCCGATTGGCTTGTCCAGGCGCACGGCAAACGGTCCCACCTGGCGCGCGGCAATGCCCGCCTCCGCCAGCACGGCCAGGTACGCTTCGACCGTGCTCTTGCGGCGATTCACGCGCAAGGTCAAGGGCGGCACGGCATTGCCGGCCGTCAGGATGGCTTGCCAGTCGCGCGGATAGGCCAGGCGCAGCGAGTCGATCCACCACTGCGGATAATTCCATTGCGCCAACGGTTGCTGCAGTGCCGCTTCCAGCAAGGATTTGCGCTCGCGCAAGAAACGGCGCAAGACGGCATTGACCATGCCCTTGGCGTGCGCCAGGTCAGGGTGCGAGGTGGCCACCGTGACAGCCTGGTCCACAACGGTAAATTCTTCATACGGCTGTTCGCCCGGCTCGGCGGACATCAAGGACAGCGCGCAGCACAGCAGGGCAGCGAGCATCGGCGGCTCGGGCGCCTTCGACGTCATCAGGCCGACCAGGGTTTCGCTGCGGCCCAGCTGGCGCATGGTGCGGTAGGAAATATCCTGGATGGCGCCGCGCGCCTGCGGGCTGGCGTTCGATTGCGCAAACACCTTGGCCAGCGCCTGCGGCAAGGCCGTGCCCGTGCGCACTTGCGCCACGGCATTGGCTGCGCCCAGCAGGCAGAATGCCAGCGAGTCGGCGCGCAAATCGGGTTGGAAGCCTGGCTGCAAGACCGGTTTCAGGTCGGGATGGTAGCTGGGACGCAATTTCGGTGCGGCAGGCGCCTGGCCTGGCGCCGGCTTGGTTTTCAATTTCAGCGTGGGGCGCTTGTTCATAGTTATCCGGTGTGGCTGCGCGCGGCGGGCTGCATGGTGGCAAAGTCGCGGCCGCGCGTCATCAATAAAGGGTCGATTGTAGCGTTTGTGGCGCCCTCTGGCCCAAGCGATTGCAGCGATACCTGTAAATTGCGGCAAAAAACTGCATATATACAAGCAGAATGCGCCATGCTGATGTTTTCATGCACCAACATAGGCATGCTGTCCTGATAATATCGTGAAACGCGCCGGCACGGGCACACTGCCTGCCAGCGTATTGTTCCCGGCAGCAAACCAGTATAATTAACGCAGTCTGGGCGGCTTGGGTACTGGCCGTCCGTTTTGCTTTTCGATTCATTCTATTCATTCTTAACGCGGTTCCACCGCCATCCTGCTCATGCTCGCCCAACAGAAACAAGAAATCATCGCCCTGTTCCAGGCCGCCCTCGCTCCCGTCCTGGCCGGCACTACGCTAGCGCCTGCCGTGGTGCTCGAGCGACCACGCGATGCATCGCATGGCGACGTCGCCTGCAATATCGCCATGCAACTGGCCAAGCAGCTGAAACAGAATCCCCGTGAACTGGCGCAAACCATCGTCACGGCCGTGCTGGCCAATCCGGCCGGCAAGGGCCTGGTCGAGGCAGTGGAAATCGCCGGCCCCGGCTTCATCAACGTGCGCGTCTCCGCCGCCGCCAAGCAAGCCGTGGTGAAAACCATCCTGGGCGAGGCCGACAGCTATGGCCGCAGCACGGCAGGCGCCGGCAAGCAGGTCATCCTGGAATTCGTCTCGGCCAATCCGACCGGTCCGCTGCACGTGGGCCACGGCCGCCAGGCGGCGCTGGGCGACGCCCTGTCCTCGCTGTTCGACGCGCAAGGGTATAAAGTCACGCGCGAGTTCTACTACAACGACGCGGGCGTGCAGATCCAGACCCTGGCCAATTCCGTGCAGGCGCGCGCGCGCGGCTTCAAGCCCGGCGATGCCGAATGGCCCGAGTCCGCCTACAACGGCGACTACATCGCCGATATCGCCAACGATTTCAAGGCCGGCAAGACCGTCTCGGCCAGCGATGGCCAGCCAGCTTCGGCCAATGGCAACGTGGAAGACATCGATTCGATCCGCCCGTTCGCCGTCACCTACCTGCGCAACGAGCAGGACATCGACTTGCAGGCGTTTGGCGTGAAGTTCGACAATTACTACCTGGAATCGTCGCTGTACGCGGACGGCAAGGTCAATAGCGCGGTGGAAACCCTGATCAAGGCGGGCCACACCTACGAGCAGGATGGCGCGCTGTGGCTGCGTACCACCGACTTCGGCGACGACAAGGACCGCGTGATGCGCAAGACGGATGGCACCTACACGTATTTCGTGCCGGACGTCGCGTATCACCTGGTGAAATGGCAGCGCGGCTTCGTGCAGGCCATCAATATCCAGGGCAGCGACCACCACGGCACCATCGCGCGCGTGCGCGCCGGCCTGCAGGCGGTCGACATGGGCATCCCGCAAGGCTACCCTGACTACGTGCTGCACAAGATGGTCACCGTCATGAAGGACGGCGAAGAAGTCAAGATTTCGAAGCGCGCCGGCTCCTACGTGACCGTGCGCGACCTGATCGAATGGTCGGGCGGCGGCGACATCGCCAAGGGCCGCGACGCCGTGCGCTTCTTCCTGATCTCGCGCAAGGCCGACACGGAATTCGTCTTTGACGTCGACGTGGCGTTGAAAACCACCGATGAAAACCCGGTCTATTACGTGCAGTACGCGCATGCACGCATCTGCCGCATCCTGGAAAACTGGGGCGGCGATGCAAGCACGGTCGCCAACGTCGACCTTTCCCCACTGACGGCACCGACCGAAGCGACCCTGCTGGCGACCCTGGCCGCCTATCCGGAAATGCTGGCGCGCGCGCAAGCCGAACTGGGACCGCATCAAGTCGCCTTCTACCTGCGCGACCTGGCCGCCAACCTGCACAGCTTCTACTTCGCCGAAAAAGTGCTGGTCGAGGACGAAGCCGTCAAGATGGCCCGCCTGGCCCTCGTCATCGCCGCGCGCCAGGTACTGCGCAACGGCCTGGCACTGATCGGCGTGTCCGCGCCAAACAAAATGTAATCGCGAAGGTCAAACCGTCAATGAATCACGCTTCCCGTTTCTCTTCGACCCGGCGCCAGCAGGGCAATACCCTGGTCGGCATCATCATCGGCCTGGTCATCGGCCTGGGCATTGCCGTGGTGGTCGCCCTGGTGATCACCAAGGGCGCCTCGCCCTTCACCGACAAATCGGGCAAGGCCGGCAAATCGGCCGAACCGACGGCCGGCCAGATCGCCGACCCGAACAAGCCGATGTACGGCAACAAGGAAGCGGCCAAGGAAGCGGCGCGCGACTTCTCCAAGGAGCCACGCGAGATCGTCACGCCAACGCAGCCGGCTGCCCCTGCACCGGCACCCGCGCAGCAGCCGAAGGCGCCGCCGCCGGACGCGCTGCAGGAATTGATCGGTACATTGAAGGACAAACCGGCGCCGAAAACGCCAGCGGCAACAGCGCCCGCGCCCACGCCCACGCCGCAAGCCAAGGCCGACGCGAAAGAGGCCAAGGCCGATGCAGCCAGCGACAAATGGATTTATTATCTGCAGGCCGGCGCCTTCCACGACATGTCGGACGCCGAAAGCACGCGCGGCAAACTGGCGCTGCTCGGCTTCGAAGCGGCCATCAGCGACCGCAGCACCGACGCCGGCGTGCTGCACCGCGTGCGCATCGGGCCGTTCAACCAGCTCGAAGCGATGAACCGCGCGCGCACCAAACTGTCTGAAAACGGCATCGATGTCGCCGTCGTCCGCAACCAAAAATAAGGAACCAGCATGCGTTTTCTGAAGAATATCCTGATCGCCGCCGCCCTGTGCACCGCCGCCATGGGCGTATCGGCCTCGCCGGCCGAGCCGAAAAACGGCGTCGAATACGAAACCCTGCCCACGCCGCAGGCGACGGAAGCGGGCAAGAAAATCGAAGTGACGGAATTCTTCGCCTATTACTGCCCGCATTGCAACGTGCTCGAACCGCAACTGGCGGCCTGGGTCAAGAAACAGGGCGACAACATCGTCTTCAAGCGCGTGCACGTGTCGCGCGATGACAGCGTGGCGCCGCAGCAGCGCTTGTTCTTCACCCTGCAAGCCATGGGCCTGGTCGACAAGCTGCACACCAACGTCTTCCACGCCATGCACGTGGAACGCAACCGCCTGAACACCGACGACGCTGTCTTCGACTTCGTCGCCAAGCAGGGCGTGGACCGCCAGAAATTCATCGACACCTACCGTTCGATGGGGGTCTCGGCCCGCGTGCGCCGCGCAGACGCCATGATGCAAGGCTATAACGTGACGTTCTGGCCCATGATCGCCATCGATGGCCGCTACATCACTTCCCCTTCGCAGGCCGATCAGGGCAGCAAGTCGGCCAAGAACGAAGAGCAGCTGAACGCCCAGGCGCTCAGCGTGATGGACGTGCTGGTCGCGAAAGCCAAAGCGGAAAAGAAATAAGCATGGCCACTTCCCTGGTGCGCCCGGGCATCGCCTGATGCAACGCGTGCTTTACAGCGTATTCATCACGGGCGCGTCGAGCGGACTGGGCGCCGCTCTGGCGCTGCAGTACGCGCGCCAGGGCGCCCATCTGGGCTTGCTGGCCCGCCGCGGCGACACCCTGCAGCAACTGATCGCCTCCCTGCCCCACCCTGAACGCCACCGCGCCTACGCCGTCGATGTGTGCGACCACGCCGCCCTGAAAAGCGCGGCCGGCGACTTCATCGCCCATGCCGGCGGCATCGATGTCGTCATCGCCAGCGCCGGCGTGTCGTACGGTACCCTGAGCGAACACGCGGAAGACCTCGACGCCTTCGCGCGCCTCATCGCCATCAACGTCACGGCCACCGTCGCCACCTTCGCGCCCTTCATCGCCGCCATGAAAAGCCAGGGCAGCGGACGCCTGGTGGGCATCGGCAGCGTGGCCGGCATTCGCGGCCTGCCTGGCGCCGAAGCCTACAGCGCCTCGAAGGCGGCCGTCATCAGCTACTGCGAATCGCTGCGCCTGGAACTGAAACCGGCTGGTATCAAGGTCGTCACCATCACGCCCGGCTACATCGACACGCCGATGACGCGCCACAATGCCTACCGCATGCCCTTCCTGATGCCGGCCGAAAAATTCGCCGTGCGCGCCGCGCGCGCCATCGCCGACGGCGACAGCTATCGCGTGATCCCGTGGCAGATGGGCGTCGTCGCCAAGCTGCTGCGCGCGCTGCCCAATGCCGTCTACGACCGGGCCTTCGCGAATGCGCCGCACAAGGCGCGCAACTGAACCGACCACCATGACGAAGCACTCAGACTTGAACAGCGCGGCCATCGCCGCCCATTGCGCCACGGGCGCCTCCCACGTGGCCATCGAAGTGATCGATGAAACTGGATCGACCAATGCCGACCTGCTGGCGCGCTGCGCCACCCTGGCCGGCCCCACCCTGCGCATCGCCGGCCAGCAGACGGCCGGACGGGGGCGCGCCGGGCGGCCGTGGGTATCGCAGCCGGACGCCAGCCTGATGTTCTCGCTGGCCTGGCGCTTCAAGGGACCGCTGCATCAGCTGGTGGGATTGCCGCTGGCCGTCGGCGTGGCGCTGGCCGAGACCATGACGGCGCTGGGCGTGCCGGTGCAGCTGAAGTGGCCGAACGATATGCTCAAGGATGGCCATAAACTGGCCGGCATCCTCGTCGAGACGCAGCAGGCAGCGGACGGCGGCGTGTGGGCCGTGATCGGCTGCGGCATCAATCTGCTGATGCCCGATGCACTGGAACGGCAGATCGGCCGCAGCGTCTCGGCCGTGCCCTGGCTGGCACAGATGGAGCGCAATACCCTGGTGGCGGCCCTGCTCAGCCGCCTGGCCGGCGTGCTGGCCGAATTCGACGACACGGGCTTTGCGCCGTTTGCCGAACGCTGGAACGCACTGCACGCCTGGCAGGGCCAGCACGTGAAAATCCTCGACAACGGCCAGCTGCTGCAGCAAGGTGTGGCGGCCGGCGTGGACCACCTGGGCCGCCTGCTGCTGCGCAGCGATGACGGGCTGCAGGAAGTCATGTCCGGCGACGTGTCCTTGCGCCTGATTGGGGAGTAAGCGCATGCTGCTGCTGATCGACGCCGGTAATACGCGCATCAAATGGGCACTCGTGGCTGCCGACAGTGCCGCCGGCGGCTGGCTGGCCAGCGGCGCCGTCGCGCATGCGCAGATCGACACCCTGGCCGCGCAGTGGGCGACACTCGCCATCCATGAGGTGCTGCTGTCGAACGTGGCCGGCACCGTCATCGGCACGCGCCTGCGCGCCATGCTGCCGGTCGTGGCCCGCGACTTTGTCTCGCTGCCGCGGCTGGCAGGACTGACGAACGGCTACCGCACGCCATCGCAGCTGGGCTGCGACCGCTTTGCCGCCGCCATCGGCGCGCACGCGCTGGCACCCGGCCAGGCCGTCATCGTCGCCAATTGCGGCACCGCCACCACCATCGATGCCATCACGGCCGACGGCGTTTTCCTTGGCGGGATGATCTTGCCGGGACTGGGATTGATGGCCAGCTCGCTGGCGCGCAATACGGCGCAACTGCCGCAAATCGCCAGCGACGCCGCGCTGCCGGCCGGCTTTGCCGACAACACGGACGACGCCATCCTCTCCGGCTGCCTGGCGGCCCAGGCGGGCGCCATCGAACGGGCCGTGCGCATGCACGGCGCCAGCGCCTGTCTGTTGTCGGGCGGCGCAGCAGCACGCATCGCACCGGCCCTGGCGCTGGCCGTGCCGCTGCACCTGGTGGATAACATCGTCATGCTCGGCCTGCAGGCCGCGGCGCGCGCCGGGGCCGCAGGAACACAAGGAAACCACGTATGCTGAAATTCGTCTTCTGGCTGCTGGCCGGCGTCAACCTGCTGGTGCTGGCCATCGGCCAGGGCTATCTGGGTAGTTTTCGCACGGAGACGCGCGAACCGGCGCGCCTGAAAAACCAGCTGCAGGCGAATAAACTCACCTTGCTGACGCAGGTGCAGGCCACGGCGCCCGCGGCGCCGCCAGCCTCCGAAGAAGCCGCGACGCCGGCGGCAGCGGCGCCACCGACATCGTATGCCTGTACGGAAGTGGGCAATTTCCTGCTGGCGGACGGGCGCCGCTTCGAAGCGCAAGTGGCGGCGCTGGACCTGGGCGACCGCCAATCGCGCCGCAACGTGGCCGGCCAGGACATTTCCAGCTATATGGTGTACATCCCGCCACAGGGCAGCAAGGAAGGCGCCGACCGCAAGGCCGGTGAATTGAAGCAGCTGGGCGTGACGAATTACTTCATCATGAATGAAAGCAGTCCGCTGCGCTGGGGCATTTCACTGGGCGTGTTCAAGTCGGAAACCAGCGCGCAAAGCCAGCTGGCATCGCTCAACAAACAGGGCGTGCACAGCGCCCGCGTCGCACCGCGCTACAGCGCCAGCAAGCAACTCGCCTACCAGTTCCGCGACCTCGACGCCGCCACGCGCGCGCGTCTCGAGAAGATCAAGTCACAGTTCCCTGACCAGGAACTGCGCAGCTGCAAATAAACCCCAGGCCCGCGCCTATCGTTGGATGACGATAGGCTTGATGCCTGTCGATTCCGGCAAATTCGCCGCCGCGCGTGCCGCGTCGGCGCGGCTGGAGAACGGCCCGCCGTACAGGCGGAACAGGTTACCGGCCTGCACCACACCCAGGGTACCCAGGGCGGCCGCATACGGCGCCAGGCGCGAACGTCCCGATTCCGCATTGTCGGCGCGCGAGTAGGCGCCCAGCTGCAAATAGAAGCCGCTGGCCAGCGCCGCCGGTGCCGGCATGGCGACCGTCGCATCGACGGGCGGCATCTGCGACGACACTTCCGGCTGCACCACTGCGCCCGTTTCCACCGGCGTATCGATGGAGATGGCGACCACGGAAGGCACCGGCTTCGGCGCCGCGCGGGCCGCCAGGATGGCGTCGATATCGGCCGGCAGCAGACGCTCGACGACCACCTGGTGGCTGCCCTTGCCGAGGAAGCCCAGTTTCAGCGCCGCCGTATAGGACACGTCGATGACGCGCGTGGCGTGGAACGGACCGCGGTCGTTGATGCGCACGATCACCTGCTCGCCGCTGTCGATGCTCGTCACGCGCGCATACGACGGAATCGGCAAGGTCGGATGGGCCGCCGTCATCTTGTACATATCGTAGATCTCACCCGACGAGGTGCGCTGGCCATGGAATTTCTTGCCATACCAGGTGCCCGTGCCCTTCTGCTTGAAGGGTTCGTTGTCGGTGATCGGCGTGTACGTCTTGCCGAAGACGACATAGGGGCGGTTCGAGCGCGTCGAATACGGCTCGTTGCGCACTTCCGCGTCGGGCACGTCGCGCAGGTTGGCCGGCGGATTGTCGCCCGGGCCGTCATCCTTGTAGTAGCCGCCGCGCCCGGAGCCGGCCGCCGGCAATACGGGCAGGGTGGGATCCTGGCGCACGGGCACCTTGACCTTGCCGCCGGACGGCAACGGCACGTTATTCGATGCGGGCTTTTGCGGCGTCGTACCACAAGCGGCCAGGGTCAGCAAGACCGCCAGGCTCAGTCCGCGCATGGCGAAGGTATCGAAAGGCGCGCGCATCAGGTCTGCACCAGCTTGCGGTGGCGCTGAATACTCATCAGGATACCGGTGGCCACGCCCAGGGTCAGCAGCGCGGTGCCGCCATAGCTGAGGAATGGAAGGGGAACGCCGACCACCGGCACGATGCCGCTGACCATGCCCATGTTGACGAAGGCGTAAGTAAAGAAAATCATAGTGATCGCTCCTGCCAGCAGGCGAGTGAAAAAACTGGGGGCGTTGGCGGCGATCATCAGCCCCCGTCCCACCAGCAGCAAATACATCAGCATCAGGATCAAGTTACCGACCAGGCCGAATTCCTCGGAATATACGGCAAAAATAAAATCGGTCGTGCGTTCCGGAACAAACTCCAGGTGGGCTTGCGTGCCGTGTGTCCAGCCCTTGCCCGTCATGCCGCCGGAACCGATGGCAATGATGGACTGGATGATATGGAAGCCCTTGCCCAGAGGGTCCTTGGTCGGATCGATCAGCATCATCACGCGGTCGCGCTGGTAATCATGCAGGTGCGACCAGGCGATCGGCAGGCAGGAAACAAAGGTGATCAGCAAGCCGGCCAGCACCTTCCACGACAGGCCGGCCAGGAAGATGACGGTAAAGCCGGCCGCCACCACCAGCAGCGCCGTACCCAGGTCGGGCTGGCGCGCGATCAGGTAGACAGGTGCCAGCAGCAGCACGGCCGCCATCAGGAACGATTTCCAGCGCAGGGCGCCCGCATTGTGCTGGAAGAACCAGGCCAGCATCAGCGGCGTGGCGATCTTCAGGAATTCGGAGGGCTGGATGTCGATC
Source organism: Janthinobacterium sp. GMG1 (assembly GCF_034427795.1). Lineage (NCBI taxonomy): Bacteria > Pseudomonadati > Pseudomonadota > Betaproteobacteria > Burkholderiales > Oxalobacteraceae > Janthinobacterium > Janthinobacterium sp. GMG1. The sequence goes on along the minus strand of NZ_JAXQNT010000016.1, from coordinate 33,417 downwards.
ACGCCAATATGCAGCCAGCGCCGCGCACCAAGCTTGATGGTGCCGAACAGCGCCACGGCCACCAGCAAGATCACCGATACCGTATATGCGGGTACGGCGATGCGCATCATCATCTGCGGCGTGACATTGGCCGCCACCCACATGACGAAAAAGCACAGCAGGATATTGCGCAAATGGTCCTCGATCTTGCCGGGGATGCCGATGCTGGCCGAATACAGGGTCAGCAGGCTGGTGCTGAGCAGCATCAGGATGATGATCATCAGCGGCGGATCGAACACCGCCAGATAGGGTTTGGCGCGCCGCCACAGCGAGCGCCTCTCGTTAATGGGCATGTGCTTCCTTATTGCCTGGCAGGTGCCGCCGGGGCGGCCTGCTCGTCAGTGATTTCTTCCAGGGTGCGCACTTCGTCGACATCTTCCTTGGGCACCTTGGTGGTGTCCTTTTCCTTGTCGCTCGGGCGCTTGCCCAGCAGGTAGTAGTCGAGCGCCTTGCGCGCGATCGGGGCGGCCACGCCGGCGCCGAAGCCCGCATTTTCCACCACGATGGCGATCGCGATGCGCGGCTTGTCGGCCGGCGCGAAGGCAGTAAACAGGGCGTTGTCGCGCAGGCGTTCGGCCAGCAGCTTGGCATTGTACTTCTCGTTTTTCTTGATGCCCACCACCTGCGCCGTCCCCGTCTTGCCGCCCACCGTGTACTGCACGCCGGTAAAGATGCGCGCTGCCGTGCCGCCCTGCTCGCTGGTCACGCCGACCATGGCGCGCTTGATGACGTCGATGTTTTCCTGCTTGAGCGCGATGCGGTAGCTTTCCTTGGGCACCGTCAGGGTGCGCGCACGCGTGGCCGCGTCTTCGATGATCTTCACCAGATGCGGCTTCATCACCACACCGTTATTGGCCAGGTTGGCCGTCGCGTGGGCGATCTGCAGCGGCGTATACGAGTTGTAGCCGGAGCCGTTACTCACCGAAATCGTGTCGCCGCCCACCCATTTTTTCTGCTGCGGCGTCTTGAAGCGGTTGCGCTTCCATTCCGTCGACGGCAGCACGCCCGTCTTTTCGTTATTCAGGTCGATGCCCGTCAGCTGGCCGAAACCGAACGGCTTCATGAAGTCGTGGATGGCGTCGATGCCCATGTCGCGGCCCAGCTGATAGTAATAGGTATTGCACGAGACGACGATGGACTTGTGCATGTCCACCGTGCCATGGCCGCCCACCTTGTCGTCGCGGAAGGTGTGGCCGCCGAGGATGAAGAAACCGGGATCGGAAATCGACTGGCTCGGCGTGCGCTTGCCCAGTTCCAGCGCCGCCAGCGCCATGAAGGGCTTGAAGGTCGAGCCGGGCGCATAGGTGCCGGACAGGGGACGGTTGACCATCGGCCGGTCCAGCGAGGTATTGAGTTCGTTCCAGCTTTGCTGGTCGATGCCGTCGACGAACAGGTTGGGGTCGTAGCCTGGCTTGGAGACATAGGCGAGGATGTCGCCCGTGGCCGGGTCGATGGCCACGGCCGCGCCGCGCCATTCGCCGAACGCTTCCTCGACCACCTTCTGCAGTTCGATGTCGATCGACAGGATAAGGTTATTGCCAGGGGTGGCCGCCGTGCGCGACAAGGTGCGCATGGCGCGCCCGCCGGCCGACACTTCCACCTCTTCGTAGCCGGTGGTGCCATGCAGCTGCTTCTCGTAGCTTTTTTCCAGGCCTTCCTTGCCGATATGGTCGGTGCCATTGTAGTTGGCCGCGTCCTCGCCCTCTTCCAGTGCCTTGGCTTCATTGCGGTTGATGCGGCCGATGAAGCCCACCACGTGCGACGCCACCTCGCCCATCGGATACTGGCGGAACAATCGCGCCTGCACCTCGACGCCGGGGAAGCGGAAACGCTGCGCCGTGAAGCGCGCCACTTCCTCGTCCGTCAAACGCGTGCGCAGCGGCACGCTGACGAAGTTCTTCGATTCTTCCAGCAGCTTCTTGAAGCGGCGACGGTCCTTGATGTCGATCTGCACCAGTGTCGACAGCTCGTCGATCACGGAGTCGAGGCTGGCGCTCAGTTTCGACGGCGTGATTTCCAGCGTATAGGCCGAGTAATTGCGCGCCAGGACCACGCCGTTGCGGTCGAGGATCAGGCCGCGCGTGGGCACGATGGGCACCACGGCGATACGGTTGTCCTCGGCCTTGGTCGCATAGTCCTCGTGCTTGATCACCTGCAGCCAGATGAAGCGCGCCAGCAGCAGCGAAAAACAGACGAAGACAAGCGCGCCCAGGATGGTCAGGCGCATGCGGAAGAAATGCAGTTCGCGCTCGGTGTTCTTGAGTTCAGTCATGGCAGGCGCTCGTCAGATCGGCCGGTTATGGTCGCGGTCCACGGCGCGGCGCTGCGGTGCCAGCAAGATCCACGTGACGATGGGCCACAGGGCCACGGCGACGAAGCTCTCGATGAAATTGAGCCAGCCGGGGAAGCGGCCCGAAACGATCAGCCGCGTCAGCAATTGCAGCGCCTGCGTCAGCAGCAGCAGCGGCAGCACGTGCAGTGCCTGCGTCAGGATGGGAAACCACAGCACGCGGCGGTGCATCATGATGGCGAAGTACGACAGCAAGGTGTAGGCCAGCGCATTCTCGCCCAGCAGGGTCGAATCGTGCACGTCCATCATCAGGCCCATGAAGAACGCCACGCCGATGCCGACCTTGCGCGGCTGGTGGATGCCCCAGAAGACCAGCACCAGGGCGACGAAATCGGGCACGCCGACGAACTGCCCCCACGGCAGCAGATTCAGCAAAAAAGCGCACAGCAGGGAAAAGCCGATGAACAGGGGGCTGACCGGCAGCAGGATGTAATGCGGGCGGTTCATCGTGTCGCTTCCTTCGGTGGCACGGCGGCGGGCGTTGGTACAGGTCCTGCAGGCGCCGCCGGTTTCGGTACCGGGCTGGCAGGCGGTTTTGCGGCCGGCGCGGTGGCCGTAGCGGCCGCCGCTGGGGTCGCAGCGGCCGCGGCCGGCTCCTTGGCAGGGTCCTTGATCGGCGCCATCTTGCCGGCGATCTTGCGGCCCGTCTTAACATCTTCAGCGGGCGGACGCGGTGGAATCTCGGGCGATGTCATCAAGATGAGCAGCTGGGTGTTGCGTTCGATGCCGGCCAGCGGCTGGCACACGACGCGGCCGAACGGGCCATGCGCATTGCGCTCGACCAGGGTCACGCGTGCCACGGCCAGACCAGCCGGGTACAGGCCGTCGAGGCCCGAGGTAATGACGATGTCGCCGATCTGGATGTCGGCGCTGGGGGCCGTGAAGCGCAGTTCCATGGTGCCGGACTTGCCGCGGCCGATGGCCACGCTGCGCACGCCGTTGCGCAGCAGCTGCACGGGAATGGCCTGCTCTTCATCCGTCAGCAAGGTCACTTCGGAGGTGAACGGGAACACGCGCGTGACTTGTCCCACCACGCCCAGGTTGTCGATCACGGGGCGGCCCAGTTCCACACCATGCTGGATACCGCGATCGAGCACGATCTTGCGCGTGGCCGAATCGCGCGTGTCGTACAGCACTTCGGCCATCATGGTCTTGACGGGCACGCGCTCGCGCGCTTCCATCAATTTGCGCAAGTGGTTGTTTTCAACGATGTTGAGCTGCGCCTGCTGCAGTATCTGCGCCGAGGCGATTTGCTCGTGTTTCAGGTCGCGCACCTGTTTTTCCAGGGCGGACAGCGAAGAAAAGTAATTGCCGACACCAACCGCCACATCGCGCGGCACCAGGGCCGCCATCTGCACCGGATACAGCACGGTGCCAACGGCCTGGCGCACTGCCGTCAGCGCGTGCATGCGCGAATCGACCAGCAACAGGGCGATAGAAATGCCGGCGAACACCATCATCTTGACGCGGGCGGAGGCGCCTTGTTTGAAAAGTGGCGGAGGACTGTATTCCATGACTTCCAATAATCAGGCCAGGCGCAGTGCGCCAACGTGCAGGCCCCGGTCAGACGCCGGCGCCAAAACCAAAAAAAGGCCGGAATGGTTTCCGGCCCTTCTGTCAGATTATTCGTAGGAGAAGATCGAGCCGAGCTTGTCCATACGTTCCAGTGCCATCCCGGAACCGCGCACCACGCAGGTGAGCGGGTCCTCGGCCACCAGCACCGGCAGGCCGGTTTCCTCCATCAGCAGGCGGTCCAGGTCGCGCAGCAGTGCGCCGCCGCCCGTCAGCATCATGCCTTTTTCGGCGATGTCGGCGCCCAGTTCCGGCGGCGTCTGTTCCAGCGCGTTCTTCACGGCCGAGACGATGTTGTTCAACGGGTCGGTGAGCGCTTCGAGGATCTCGTTGCTGGAGATGGTGAACGAACGCGGGATGCCTTCGGACAGGTTGCGGCCCTTGACTTCCATTTCCTTCACTTCCGAACCCGGGAAAGCCGAACCGATGGCCTTCTTGATGGCTTCGGCCGTTTGTTCGCCGATCAGCATGCCGTAGTTGCGGCGGATGTAGTTGACGATGGCTTCATCGAACTTGTCGCCGCCGACGCGCACGGAACCCTTGTAGACCATGCCGCCCAGCGAAATGATGCCCACTTCGGTGGTGCCGCCGCCGATGTCGACCACCATCGAGCCGGTCGCTTCGGACACGGGCAAGCCCGCGCCGATAGCCGCTGCCATCGGTTCTTCGATCAGGTACACCTGCGAGGCGCCGGCGCCCAGGGCCGATTCGCGGATGGCGCGGCGCTCGACCTGGGTCGAACCGCACGGTACGCAAATGATGATGCGCGGCGATGGACGGAAGAATTTCGAGTCGTGCACCATGCGGATGAATTGCTTGAGCATCTGCTCGGTCACGGTGAAGTCGGCGATCACGCCATCTTTCATCGGACGAATCGCTTCGATATTGCCCGGCACTTTGCCCAGCATCTGCTTGGCTTCCTTGCCGACTGCCTGAATGGTCTTCTTGCCATTCGGACCGCCTTCCTGGCGGATGGCGACAACGGATGGCTCGTCCAGGACGATACCGAGGCCGCGTACATAAATAAGGGTGTTGGCCGTGCCCAAGTCAATGGCCAGATCGGTGGAGATATACCTGCGTAAAAAACCAAACATGAGTGTCCTGTAGCGCATCGAGCTGCGCAAAAGCTGTTTATGGGGAGTTTCAAAGCGGGCGCTTTCAGGCACCCTGAAAATCCAAAAGGCGATTTTTCCGGGTTTCGCTTGGCGCTTGCGCAATCTTTTCTATGCTGCGGCAGCAGTCCATCAGCGCCGGCAACGCATTAACCCGCCATTCTACCTTATAATTTGAATGCGATTTGCTCAAAAACCATGGAAAAGTGCGACTCTTGCAGCCGCGAGTTACGCGGCATTCCTCGATTTTTGTGAGCAAAATAGCAGTAAATACCCGCGTTTTATCAAAACGCCAACTTAATACTAATGCGCGGCACTCCGCGCCATTCGCCATGTCCCTGACACTCTCCGACGTAAAACGCATCGCCCACCTGGCCCAACTTGAAATGGCCGACGACCAGGCCGTCACGTCTTTGGCCCAATTGAACAAGATTTTTGCACTCGCGGAACAAATGCAAGCTGTCAATACCGATGGCGTGGCACCCCTGAGCCACCCGCTGGCAGCCCACATGGACAATATCGCCCTGCGCCTGCGCGAAGACATCGCCACGGAACAAAACCGCCGCGACGCCTACCAGGCCGTGGCGCCAAAGGTACAGGATGGCCTGTATCTCGTCCCCAAGGTCATCGAGTAAACACGCCGTAGCGCCGCTCCCGCCTTTTTGCCGAATATCAAAATAGAAACGCCATGCATACAAAATCCATCAAACAGCTGTCCACGCTCTTGCAGAACAAGGAAATTTCCGCCGTTGCGCTGGCGACGCATTTCCTCGACCGCATCGAAGCGGACAACTCGAACGCCTTTTTGCACGTCGACCGTGCCCTGACCCTGGCGCAAGCTGCCGAAGCGGATGCACGCATCGCCGCCGGCACGGCCACGCCCCTGACGGGCGTGCCGATCGCGCACAAGGATTTGTTCGTCACCAAAGGCTGGCGCACGACGGCCGGCTCGAAAATGCTGGCCGACTACGCCAGCCCGTTTGACGCTACCGTGGTGGAGAAATTCCGCGCGGCCGGCATGGTCACCCTGGGCAAGGTCAATTGCGATGAATTCGCCATGGGTTCCGGCAACGAGAATTCGGCCTTCGGCGCCGTGCAGAACCCGTGGGACAAGAATGCCGTGCCGGGCGGCTCGTCCGGCGGCTCGGCCGCCGCCGTGGCGGCTGGCCTGACGCCGGCAGCCACCGGCACCGACACGGGCGGCTCGATCCGCCAGCCAGCCGCGTTTTGCGGCATCACCGGCATCAAGCCGACGTATGGCCGCGTCTCGCGCTTCGGCATGATCGCCTTTGCCTCGTCGCTGGACCAGGGCGGCCCGATGGCCCGCTCGGCCGAAGACTGCGCTCTACTCTTGAGCGCCATGGCCGGCTTCGACGAACGCGATTCGACCAGCCTGTCGCCGGAACAGGGCGGCGTGGCGGAAGATTTTTCGCGCAGTCTTGATGAACCCCTGACTGGCCTGCGCATCGGCGTGCCGCGCGAATACTTTGGCGAGGGCCTGGCCAAGGACGTGGAAGCAGCCGTGCGCGGCGCGCTGGCGCAGTATGAAAAGCTGGGCGCCACCCTGGTCGACATCTCGCTGCCGAACACCGCCCTGTCGATTCCCGCCTACTACATGATCGCGCCGGCCGAAGCGTCGTCGAATCTGTCGCGCTACGACGGTGTGCGCTACGGCCACCGCGCGGCCGAATACAAGGATTTGCAGGACATGTACAAGAAGTCCCGCGCGCAGGGCTTCGGCCCCGAAGTACAGCGCCGCATCATGGTCGGCACCTATGTGCTGTGCCACGGCTACTACGACGCCTACTACCTGAAAGCGCAAAAGATCCGCCGCCTGATCGCGCAGGATTTCGACGCCGTGCTGAATGGCCCGAACGCCGTCTGCGACGTCATCATGGGCCCCGTCGCGCCGACTGTCGCCTGGGACCTGGGCGACAAGACGGACGATCCGGTGGCGAACTACCTGGCCGACATCTACACCCTGTCGACCAGCCTGGCCGGCCTGCCCGGCATGTCGATTCCGTGCGGCTTTGGCGCCGGCGAGAAAAACGGCAAGCGCCCCGTCGGCCTGCAAATCATCGGCAATTATTTTGGCGAAGCCAGGCTGCTGAACGTGGCCCACCAGTTCCAGCAAGTGACGGACTGGCATACGCGCAGCCCTGCCGGTATTTAATAAGAACAGACGCGCCGCCCAGGCGGCGCCACCAAAAATAAGCGAGAACACTATGCAATGGGAAGTCGTCATCGGTCTTGAGAACCACGTGCAGCTCACGACCGAATCCAAAATTTTCAGCGGTTCGCCGATCAAGTACGGCGCCGACGCCAACACGCAAGCGAGCCCCGTCGACCTGGCGCTGCCAGGCGTGCTGCCGGTGATGAACAAGCAAGCCGTCGACCGCGCGATCCGTTTTGGTTTGGCCGTGGGCGCCACCGTGGCGCCGCACTCGGTCTTCGCGCGCAAAAACTATTTTTATCCGGATTCGCCGAAGGGTTACCAGATCAGCCAGTTCGAGGACCCCGTCGTCATCGGCGGCGCCCTGACCTTCGGCTATGAAAAGGATGGCGAATTCGTCACCAAGACGGTGAACCTGACGCGCGCCCACCTGGAAGAAGACGCCGGCAAGTCCTTGCATGAAGACTACGCGGGCATGAGCGGCATCGACTTGAACCGCGCCGGCACGCCGCTGCTGGAAATCGTCTCGGAACCGGAAATCCGCAGCGCCGCCGAAGCCGTGGCTTACGCCAAGGCGCTGCACTCGCTGGTCATGTGGCTGGGCGTTTGCGACGGCAACATGCAGGAAGGTTCGTTCCGCTGCGACGTCAACGTCTCCGTGCGCCCCGTCGGCCAGAAGGAATTCGGTACCCGCTGCGAAATCAAGAACTTGAACTCCTTCCGCTTCATCGAAGAAGCCGTGCACGTCGAAGTGCGCCGCCAGATCGAACTGATCGAAGACGGCGGCAAGGTTGTGCAGGCGACGCGTTTGTACGATCCGGACCGCAAGGAAACGCGCGAAATGCGCAGCAAGGAAGACGCACAGGATTACCGCTACTTCCCGGACCCGGATTTGCCGCCGCTGGTCATCTCGCAAGCGTGGATCGACACCGTCAAGGCTTCGATGCCGGAACTGCCGGCCGCCATGCGCGCCCGTTTCATCAGCGAATACGCGCTGCCGGACTACGATGCGCTGGTGCTCACGCAATCGAAAGCCATGGCCACCTATTTCGTCGCCGTGGTCGACAAGGCCGGCAAGGAAAACGCCAAGGCCGCCGCCAACTGGCTGATGGGCGACGTGTCGTCGACCCTGAACCGCGAAGGCGTGGACCTGGACGACGCCCCCGTCTCCGCCGCGCAACTGGCCGCCATGCTCAAGCGCATCGCCGACGGCACGATCTCGAACAAGGCGGCAAAGGAAGTCTTCGCGGGCATGTGGGAAGCGAAGTCCAGCGACGAGCATCTGGTCGACACCATCATCGACGCCAAGGGCCTGAAGCAGATCTCGGACTCGGGCGCTTTGGCGTCCATCGTCGATGAAGTGCTGGCGGCGAACGCCAAGTCGGTGGAACAGTACCGCGCCGGCAAGGAAGCGGCCATCAACGCGCTGATCGGCCAGGCCATGAAAGCGTCCAAGGGCAAGGCCAACCCGGCCCAGCTGACGGAACTGCTGAAGGCCAAGCTGGCGGGCTAATTTTTCACCGCCCCAAAAAAAAGACGCTGCGGCGTCTTTTTTTTCGCCTGCACACATCGCGTATAAACAGCCTTGTCTAGACTTTTCCTCCGCACCGAAAGGCGTTTGAAGGCCCATTAAAATTAAAGTATACATTTTTGTCTACACGGTTTAATCTAGCCATATTGAATTTCAGGCAAGAGGAAAACCGCATGACCAAGACACACGACATCCCGAAACCGACGGCAGCCGAACTCGATCTGCTGCAGGCACTGTGGCCGCTGGGCGCCGCCACGGCCAAGCAGGTGCACGAGGCGATGGCGCTGGCCAAGCCGGCCATCACGTATGGCACCGTGCTGCGCCTGATGCAGATCATGCACACCAAAGGCTTGCTGATCCGCGACGAAAGCCAGCGCTCGCACGTGTATGCGCCGGCGCAGGCGCAGGACAGCCTGCAGACGAATTTGCTCAAGGAATTGATGCAGAAAGCCTTTGCCGGTTCGGCCAAGGCGCTGGTGCTGGCGGCGCTGCGCACGGGCGTGTCGCGCGCCGAACGCGAGGAAATCGAAAAAATGCTCAAGGACGATCAGTCATGAGCGGCTTCGTGCCGGCGCTGGGCTGGACCCTGCTGCACTTCCTGTGGCAAGGCTTGCTGATCGGCTGCGCCACGGCGCTGGCGTGGGCGGCCCTGCGCAATGCGCGTGCGGAGGCGCGCTACGCCGTCGGTTGCGGCGCCCTGCTGGCCTGCCTGGCATGGCCGGCGGCGGGCTTGTATCTGCGCCTGGCCGGCGGCGATGCCACGGGCGCCCTGTTTTCCAGCGCCTTGCTGCCGGCCGCCCTGCTGGCGCCCGACAGCCTGCCCGACCTGGACTTGCTGCTGCGCGCCGTCGTCGGCGTGTGGGCCCTGTGCGCCGCCGTGCTGGCCGTGCGCATGGCGCTGGGCATGCTGTGGATAGAGCGCAGCGCCAGGAACACCGGCGCCACGCATGGACAACTGCAGACAAGGCTGTCGCGCATGGCCCAGGATGCCGGCGTGACGCGGCCCGTGCGGCTGCGCGTGCTCGACAACATCACCAGCCCGCTCACTGCCGGCATCTGGCGCCCCATGGTGCTGGTGCCCGCCGCACTGTTGACCGGCATGCCGCCGCACCTGCTCGACGCGCTGCTGGCGCACGAACTGGCGCACATCCGGCGCCACGATTATCTGATCAACCTGCTGCAAAACGCCATCGAGGCGCTGCTGTTCTTCCACCCTGCCGTCTGGTGGATTTCACGCGGCGTGCGCCTCGAACGCGAACACATTGCAGATGATTTCGCAGCAAGACAACTGGGCGAACCGCGGCGTCTGGCTCTTGCACTCTCGGAACTGGAACGCCTCCAGTTCTCAACCCACCACCTGGCCCAGGCGGCCAACGGAGGAGATCTTATGTCACGTATCAAACGATTGCTGCGCCCCGCACCACAAACCCTGAACTGGAAAGCGGCCGTGCCGCTGCTGGCACTGGCCGGCGCCTGCCTTGGCATCTACGGCCAGGCCGTCGCCGCCGACAGCGCGCCCGTGCTGGAGCGCCGCCCCGTCATCGACTTTGGCGTCTGCGGCAAGCCGGTCTGGCCAGCAGCATCGCGGCAGGCGAAGGAAGAGGGCACGGTCAACATGTCCTTCGACGTGAATGCGGCCGGCAAGGTAACGGGTTCGAGCGTGGTCAAAGGCAGCGGCCACCCGGCCCTCGACGAGGCGGCGCGCAGCGGCATCGCCAAGTGCACGTTCAAGCCGGCCCTCGCTGGCGGCAAGCCTGTCAGCGCCAGCGTCAAGGTGCAATACGTCTGGCGCCTGAACTAATGCAGGAGCGGCGGCGTTACAACATTGCTGCAGCGCTGCCGCCGCCCGCTTGCGGGTATGATCATGGATTCTTCCACGCACCTGTGAACACGCCATGAACAAGATCAAAACCGGCCTCGTCGGCTACGGCTTTGCCGGCTCCACCTTCCACGCTCCCGTCCTGTCCACCATCGCTGCCCTGGAACTGACGGCCGTCGCCTCCAGCAAGCCGGAGCTCGTGCACAAGGATTGGCCGCACGCGACCGTATATGCGGATGCGGCGCAGCTGTTTGCCGATCCGTCCATCGAGTTGGTCGTCATCGCCGCGCCCAACGAGGCGCATTTCAGCCTGGCCCAAGCGGCCCTGCAAGCGGGCAAGCACGTGGTGGTCGATAAGCCCTTCACCATTTCCAGCGCCGAGGCACTGAGCCTGATCGCGCTGGCGAAGGAACGCAAACTGGTGCTCAGCGTGTATCACAATCGCCGCTGGGATGGCGACTTCCTGACCCTGAAAGCGCTGCTGGCCCAGGGTACCCTGGGCCGCATCGCCAGCGTCGAATCGCATTTCGACCGTTTCCGCCCCGAGATCCGCCAGCGCTGGCGCGAGTCCGGCGCACCCGGTGGCGGCCTGTTGTACGACCTGGGTCCGCACATGCTGGACCAGGCCATGCAGCTGTTCGGCATGCCGGAAAAGCTGTACGCCGATATCGCCCTGCAGCGCGATGGCGCGCAAGCCGTCGACTACATGCACATCGTCTTGTATTACGACCGGCTGCGCGTGGTGCTGCAAGCGGGCTGCCTTGTAAAAGCGCCGACGGCGCGCTTTGCCGTGCATGGCGACAAGGGCAGTTTCGTGAAGTTTGGCCTCGACCCGCAGGAAGACGCCCTGAAGGCGGGCGGCAGGCCGGGACAGCCTGGCTGGGGCGCGGACCCCGTGCGCGGCGCACTGCATTTGGGCGCGCAGCCGGACGGCCATTTCGAGCACATGGAGATGCAGGCGGGCCGCTACCAGGACTTTTACCAGGGCATGGCCGACGCCATCCGCCACGGCGCACCGGCGCCCGTGGCGGCCGAAGATGCGGCGGCAACGATACGCCTGATCGAACTGGCGCTGCAAAGCGCCGCCGAAGGGCGCGTGCTCAAGGTCAGTTAATCGAAATCAGTTGATGACGAAGGCCAGCACCACGGCGCCCAGCGCCAGCAGGGCCAGGCCGCAAAGGAACAGCAGCTCGCCCCACCATTCGTAGCGCAAGCGCGACTGGCCGGGGCGCAGCGACATGAACGACAACACGGCGCTGACGAGGAACACGATGGCATCGACAGCCAGCAGCTTGTCGATGGCCACGCGCACCTCGCCGCGCGGCGCCAGGTGGCCGATCGACAGCACCGTCATGCACACGCCGACCATCGTCGCCGACGTGGGCAGGATATGTGCTGACAAGCCCCGCGCCGACAAGCCCTGTTCAGGCGCCTTGCCGTCGCCAGCCATCAGGATTTACCTTGATTCGTTCCCGCCGGCCAGACCAGCTCCACCCGCGCGGACGATCCCGCCTTGACCTGCACCTTGCGTTCCAGTGTCTTGCCGGCCAGGGTGGCGTGCAGGCTGTAGCTGCCCGGTGCCAGTTTCGCCAGCAGGAACGGTCCGCTGGCCGTCGTTTCCAGCGCCACGACACCCTTGGCGTCGCGTATTGTCAGCTTCACGTCGGAGGCAAATTCCGCCTTGCCCGCCGCCTGCACGGAAAACACGAGGCTCAAGGGCCAATGCCGGCTGGCGCTCTGGATGGCCGTCGATTCATCGAGGCCAATGCCGCCGCTCAGGTATTCCACCGCCCCGCTCTTCTGCACGGGCGGCAGTGCGCTGTCGGTTTGCGCCTGCGCCGCACTTCCCAGCAACAGCCCGGCGGCCAGCATTGCCGCCGCCAGGGTCAAGGTACCGCGTCTGTCTGGTGCCATCTCACTCTCCTCATGTCGATTGAATCAAGATAGGAAGCGCAGCTTAGGCCAGTCTTAGGTCAGCGCCGGCGCATGGCCTCGGCGATCTTCTGGTCCGTCTTGTACTGGCTCAGCGAGTACACGGCCCAGATCGTCGCTGGCAGCCAGCCGATCAGGGTGATCTGCAGGATCAGGCAAATGATGCCGGCAATGGGGCGGCCGATGGTGAAAAAGGTCAGCCACGGGAGTATCAGGGCAATCAGCAAGCGCATCGTTCGTTCCTTGAGTATTCCCCTGTGCCGCGGGGACCGGACCGGCATGCGCCGGCGGTGAATTCAGTGAATCCGATTATAACGATACTGGCGCCTCACGGCGCTACGGGTGCCAGCAGTTTCTCCATCCATGCCAGGATGGCGGCGAAGATCACGTCGCGGTTCACTTCATTGAAATTCTCGTGATAATTGGCCGGATAGTAGTGGTAGTCGAGCAGGCCATCGGGCACGCTGCGCAACATGCTCTCCGTGGCGCGGCTGTCGGCCAGCTTGTCGTCGCCCGCCACCACGGCGAACAGGGGGAAGCGCCAGCCGGACAAGCCGCCCGCCAGTTCCTTTTGCGCCGACGTCAAGGCATGAGCAAAACGCACCGACGCCGCACTGGCACGGATGCCGTCACGCTCATCCTGGAAATGGCGCGCCGTGATGGTTTGATCGTGCGTCAGCAGCATGGTCAGGTTCCCCAGCGGCACCTTCATCGTGGGGAAACGCTGCGCCAGCCAGCCGGACAGCATCTGCAACACCTTCGGCACGGGAATCGCGTTCACATAATACGGCGACGAGATGATGAAGCCTTTGATCGCCGGATCGCCAGCAAAGCGCCGCAGCCCAAGATGGGTGGCGATCAGGCCGCCCATGGAGTGGCCCATGACGAAAATCGGCACGCCCGGATACGTGGCCTTGACCCACGCAAGGAACAGTTCCTCGTCAGCGAGGAAGGCCTCGAACGAGGGGATATCGACCTTGCGCTTGCCATCGTGGCCCACCATGTCGAAGCTGACGGTGGCGATGCCGTGCTGGCGGAAGGTCAGCGCCGGCGTGACGTAGTCGCCCGCATGCGCCATGCCGCCGTGGATCGCCAAAATCACGGCGCGGGGATGCTCGGGCTGCCAGATGTGGATCGGTCGCTCGACCTGGTCGCTGCACCGCAGGCTGGCCATCTTGTCTTCTGAAAAACGCATCGCTGCTCCTGTCATGCCCTGTCACGCCTTCAGATGATCGATCAACTGGCGCGCATACAGGGGTAATTCACTGAACTGGCGCACGCAGATTGTCAGGTTGCGTACCGACCAGGGATCGGATAATTCCATGCAGCGCAGCGCCATCGTCTGCTGGCAGCGGCTGGCAGCCGCCAGCGGCACCACGCTGATGCCCACGCCGCTGGCCACCATGCGGCAGACGGCATCGAAACTGCGCAGGCGCACGCGCACCTTCAATGGGCGCCCCAGGCGCGCCGCATGCATGCCCAGGTACTGCTGCATCGCGCTGTCGTCGGCCAGGCCGATGAAATCGTGATCCAGCACGCTGGCAAAGTCGACGACGCCATCCTGGCCGAGCGCGCGGTGGTGCACGCCGTCGGCCGCGGCGATGACCACCAGCCGGTCGGGGCGAAACAAAAACGTCTGCAAGCCGCGCATGTCGACCGAGTCGGAGACGATGCCCATGTCGGCCAGCCCTTCCGAGACGGCCTTGACGATATCGTAACTGAGGCGCTCTTCCAGGTCGATGGTCAGGTTCGGATGCCGGTCGAGAAAAGCACCGAGCGCTTCGGGCAAAAATTCGCTGAGCGCGGCCGTATTGCACAGCAGCCGCAACTGCCCTTTCAAGCCGCGCGCAAATTCGCCGAGTTCGCCGCGCATTTTCTCCATTTGCAGCAGCACCAGGCGCGCGTGATGCAGCAATGTCTGGCCCACGGAAGTGGGCTCCACGCCGCGCCGGCCGCGCAGCAGCAGGGGCATGCCCAGCATTTCTTCCATGCCGCGCACGCGCGCACTGCTCGACGCCAATGCGAGATGGCTGCGCGCGGCGCCCGCCGTCAGGCTGCCCGCCTCCACAACGTTGACAAACAGCTGCAAATCGACCAGATCAAAGCGCATGGCGGCTCTCCTTTTCGCCATCTTATCAGCCTTCGTATTTTACTAAGGCTGACTCAAAATAATCCGCCTTGGCGAAATCCCCGGGCAAGCGCAGAATCCACGCAAAATCACTCTGGATAAAAAAGATGGAGACGTCATTTCTGCTGGCTGTCGGCGCCAGCTTCCTCGTCGCAGGCTTCGTCAAGGGCGTAGTCGGACTGGGCTTGCCGACTGTAGCCATGGGCACGCTCAGCCTCGTCATGCCGCCCGTGCAGGCGGCCGCCCTGCTGATCGTGCCATCGATGGTGACGAATGTCTGGCAGCTGTCGGCCGGCCCCGGCCTGCGCGCCCTGCTGCACCGTTTGTGGCCCATGCTGGCGGCCGTCATGACGGGTACCCTGGCGGGCGGCGCCCTGCTGCCGAAGGGCAGCGGGGCCTGGGCCGTCGTCGCGCTGGGCGTGGCGCTGATGCTGTATGCGCTGGCCGGCCTGTTCTCGCTGCAGCTGCGCGTGCCGGCCCGGCACGAAGCGTGGCTGGGCCCCTTGGCGGGTGCCGTGACGGGACTGGTGACGGCCGCCACGGGCGTCTTCGTCATCCCCGCCGTGCCGTATCTGCAGGGACTGGGGCTGGCGCGCGATGCGCTGGTGCAGGCACTGGGCCTGGCGTTTACGGCATCGACCGTGGCGCTGGCGGCCAGCTTGGCCTTGCACGGCGACTTCAGCCTCGGCGCGGCCGGCGCCTCCGCGTATGCGCTGCTGCCGGCGCTAGCCGGCATGCTGGCCGGTCAATGGCTACGCGGACGCATCGCGCAGCAGGTATTCAAGCGATGCTTTTATATCGGCCTGTTTGCCCTGGGCTTGCACGCGGCATTGAAACCATGGCTGGCGTGATGCAGATAGACTGGCAAGGGGAAAGCGCGCTGTGCGCGTGGATCGACGGCCAGCAGGTGGCCATGCTTGACATCAGCAAGTGCGCGGACGGGGTGACGGTGAACATGCTGTTCGTGAAACCGCCATTCCGCCGGCGCGGCATCGGCGGCGCGCTGCTGCGGCGGCTACTGCAATGCCATCCGCAAGCTGGCGCCGCCTGCAGCGACCCGCGGCTGCGGGCGCTGCTGGATAAGACGACTTAAATACCGTAACGGGCGCGGTATGCCGAAACGGCTTCTTTATATTTCAGCAGTTCCGGATCGGCGCCCGCGCCGTTCAGGTAGCCAAACAAGTCGTCCAGGTTGCCGATCGAGATGACGGGGATGCCGTACTGTTTCGACACTTCCTGTACGGCCGAACTTGGCGACAGCTGGCCGTCCGGGCCGGAACGCTCCATGCGGTCCAGGGCGATCAGCACGGCGCATGGTTCGGCGCCGGCGGCACGGATCATGTCCACCGATTCGCGCACCGAGGTACCGGCCGAGATCACATCGTCAATGATGACGACTTTGCCATGTAGCTTGGCGCCGACGATGGTGCCGCCTTCGCCATGGTCCTTGGCTTCCTTGCGGTTGAAGGCGAACGAGGTGTTGCGCCCCTTGCCGGCCAGCGCCACGGCGGTAGCCGACGCCAAAGTGATGCCCTTGTAGGCGGGGCCGAACAGCATGTCGAACTCCACGCCCGAGTCGAGCAGGGTCTGCGCGTAGAACTGCGCCAGCTCGGCCAGGGTGGCGCCGTCGTGGAACAGGCCAGCATTGAAGAAGTACGGCGACTGGCGTCCGGCCTTGGTGGTGAACTCGCCAAACCGCAAGACTCCCTTGGATACTGAAAACGCGATAAACTGCTGGCGTAAATTATTCACATTAGCCTCATTTTTTAAAAGTGCCTGTATTTTAATCCGCGCGCACCGGCGAGACAATCGCCATGCCGCGCCCGCCGGCCCCGTCCAGCGCCCTTTCACTCTCGACCTATGCCAAAAATTATTTCCGCCAACCTGAACGGTATCCGTTCCGCCGCCAAAAAAGGCTTTTTCAACTGGATGGGCACGCAGACGGCCGATTTCATCTGCGTGCAGGAATTGAAGGCGCAACTGCCCGACATGACGCCGGAATTCCTCAACCCGCACGGCTACCATGGCCATTTCCACTACGCCGAGAAAAAGGGTTACTCCGGCACGGGCGTGTACAGCAAGGTCGAACCGGACGCCGTGCATATCGGCTTCGGCAGCCCTGAATTCGATGCCGAAGGCCGCTACGTGCGCTGTGATTTTGGCAACCTGTCCGTCATTTCCGTGTATTGCCCGTCCGGTTCGTCCGGCCCCGAGCGCCAGGAAGCCAAGTTCCGCTTCATGGAACTGTTCCTGCCGCACCTGCTGGCATTGAAGGCCCTGGGCCGCGAAGTGGTCATCTGCGGCGACTGGAACATCGCCCATCACGAAATCGACCTGAAGAACTGGAAGGGCAACAAGAAAAATTCCGGCTTCCTGCCTGAGGAACGCGCATGGCTGACGCGTGTCTTCGACGAAGTGGGCTTTGTCGACGTGCACCGCGGCCTGGACAAGCGCGAAGACCAGTACACGTGGTGGAGCAACCGCGGACAAGCCTACGCGAAAAACGTGGGCTGGCGCATCGACTACCACGTCGCCACGCCAGGCATCGCAGCCCAGGCGCATACGGTCAGCGTCTACAAGGACGAGCGTTTTTCCGACCACGCACCGCTGATCATCGATTACACGATCAAGGGCTAAGCTTCTAGGCTGCGCCGACTTTCAAAACGGCGCGGCTCGCCGCTCAACGGATCCGTGAAATCAATCGCCCGCGCCAGCAGCTGCAAGGGCTGCGACATGTCGTCTTCCTTGCACGGCAAGGCCACCGGGTAAAACGCATCGTTGACGATGGGGATACCCAGCGAGGCCAGGTGCACGCGCAGCTGGTGCTTGCGGCCCGTGTGCGGCTGCAGCCGGTACAGGTTCACGTCGCCGCGCTCCTCAATCACGTCGATGACGGTTTCCGAATTCGGCTCCCCCGCTTCCTCGCGCATGAGGAAAAACTGCGCGCCCTCGACCATGCGGCTGCGGTAGGTAAATGGAAAATCGCGGCCTGCCAGCACGGGCGCCAGCGCCTCGTACGTCTTGCGCACTTCGCGGCGCTGGAACAGCGACTGGTAGGCGCCACGGCTGGCCACCTGCCGCGAAAAAATCACCACGCCGGCCGTCTCGCGGTCGAGGCGGTGGATCGGCGTCAGCTCGGCGCAGTCCAGGCTTTTCTTCAGGCGCGTCAGCAGGGTCTCCTGCACGAAGCGCCCGGCCGGCGTCATGGGCAGGAAGTGCGGCTTGTCGACCACGATCAAATGTTCGTCCTGGAACAGGATGGCTTCCTGGAAGGGGATCGGCGTTTCCCGTTCCAGCTCGCGGTAGTAAAAAATGCGCATGCCGCACCGGTATGCACTATCGGGCGCCAGCACGGCGCCGTCGCCATTGACCACTTCGCCGCGCGCCATGCGGTCCAGCCATTGCGCGGCACTGATCTGTGGATAGCGTTCGAGCAGAAACGACAGCATGTCGGGCCACTGCCCGTCCGGCAGCCACAGGTAGCTGGGTGCCACGCCGTCGCGCATGGGCAAGGGTGCGGCAACGTGACGACTGGACATCCTAGCGCTGCGCGATGGCGTTGCTGCGGTATGGCGGCAAGGCGTCCACGCTGACGCCCTTGCTGCGCGCGTACAGGGGCAACACTTGCGCCATGTGGCTGTTCATCTGCGAAATGCGGTCCTTGCCCGACGGGTGGGTCGAGAGGAATTCCGGCGGCGCACCCGCGCTCACGGCCGCCATCTTCTGCCACAGCACCACACCGGCGCGCGGATCGAAACCGGCGCGCGCGGCCAGATCCATGCCGATCAGGTCCGCTTCGCGTTCATCGTCGCGCGAGAACTTCAGCATCACGCCCTTGGCCGCCATGTTCGTGGCGGTGCTGGTCAGATTCGGGTCGACGCCGAGCCAGGCCGACAGGCCCGCACCCACCAGCTTCGAGCCGACGGCGGCCAGGTTGCCCTTGCCGGCCTGCGCCTGCGAGTGTTCGCGCAGGGCGTGCGAAATTTCATGGCCCATGACGACGGCCACTTCATCGTCGGTCAGATTCAGCTTGGTGATGATGCCGCTGTAAAAAGCGATCTGCCCGCCCGGCATGCAAAAGGCATTGACCTCGTCCGAGTTGAGCAGGTTGATCTGCCAGTTCCAGCTGGCCGCCGCCTCGTTCCAGCGCGTGGCGAAGGGGATGATGCGCTGGGCGATGGCGCGCAGGCGTTTCACCTGCGGATCGCTGTCGGGCACCAGCGCATTTTTTTCCTTCGCTTCGTTGACCAGCTGCGTATATTGCTGCTTCGATTCTGCATTGAAATCGGCGCCGCCGGCAAAGATGCGCGTAGTCGACAAAGGACGCACCTTGATGCCATCCTGTACTGTCGCCTGCTGGGCGTGGACGGACAGGGGCGCCAGTGCGGTGGCCGCGCACAGGCTGGCCAGGACGGTGTAACGGTTAAGGGATATTGGTGCCATTGGCAGACCTCCATGGAGCGATTTTAGGCAGCATCATCATGGCCGGGAAGGCCAGGAAGAAGCACACGATGAAAAACGAGAACCAGCCCAGCTCGGCGACGAGGAAGCCCACCGATGCATTGATCAGGGTGCGCGGCACGGCGCTCAGGCTGGAAAACAGCGCATACTGCGTGGCCGTGTAGCGCGGGTCCGTGGTGCGCGACAGGAACGCCACAAAGGCGGCCGCGCCCAGGCCCAGGCTGGCGAAAGCTTCAAAACCGATCACGGCGCTGAGTAGCATGGTGTTCGGCCCCACCTGCGCCAGCCAGGCGAATCCGAGAATCGCGACCGCCTGCAATGCGCCAAACACCCACAGGCCCCGGTTGATGCCCAGCTTGAGCATCCATATGCCGCCCACCACGCCGCCGGCCAGGCTGGCCCAGAAACCCGTGGTGTTGGCGGCCAGGCCGATCTGCGTCATGCTAAAACCCAGGTCGAGATAAAACTTCGTCGCCAGCGCCGTGGCCATGCTGTCGCCTATTTTGTAGAGTAATACGAAGGCGAGGATCCACATTGCGTTACGCCAACCATCGCGCGCGATGAATTCCTGGAACGGCAGAATGATCGCTTCGCGCATGGTCTTCGGCGGCGAGCCGTACACGGTGGGTTCCTTGATCAGCAAGGTGCACACAAACCCCGGCAGCATGAAGGCGGCAGTGATCCAGAACACGGGCTGCCACGGCATGCGGTCGGCCAGGATCAGCGACAGCGCGCCCGGCACCATGCCTGCCACTTTATACGCGTTGACGATGACGGCGGCGCCCAGGCCCTGCTCATTGTCGCTGAGGATTTCGCGCCGGTAGGCGTCGATGACGATGTCCTGGCTGGCCGACAGGAAGGCCACGCCGCCGGCGGCGGCAGCGATCAGGCCAATCTGCGTGAGCGGGTCCAGCATGCCCATGCCGCCGATGGCAAAGAACAGCGCCACTTGCGTCAGCGCCATCCAGCCGCGCCGGCGTCCCAGGCCCAGGATGCGGTAGCGGTCCATCAGGGGCGCCCACAGGAATTTCCAGATATACGGGAACTGCACCAGGGCGAACAGCCCCAGCGCCTTGACGTTCAAGCCCGACTTGGCCAGCCATGCCTGCAGCAGATACAGCAGGATGAACAGGGGCAGACCGGAACTGAAGCCCAGCACCAGCACGGCCAGCATGCGGCCATTGGCATGGGAACGCCAGCCTGGCACCGGGCTTGTGGTCATCAATGCACCGCTTTTTTACGCAGGCGGAAGACGGCCAGGTCGCCGCGCAGGTTCGGCAGCACGGAGACCATCTTGCCTTCGGCCAGGGCCACGCATTCGATCACTTCCAGGCCGCATTCCTCGGCCAGTTCGCGGAAGTCGTTGATGGTTGCGCAGCGCACGTTGGGCGTGTCGTACCACTGGTACGGCAGCGATTTCGACACGGGCATGCGCCCTTTCAGCAATGCCACGCGGTGCGGCCAGTAGGCGAAGTTGGGGAACGAGACGATGGCCTCGGCGCCGACGCGCACGATGTCGCGCAGCAGCGGCTCGACCTGCTTCATCATCTGCAAGGACGACAGGCACAGCACCGTATCAAAACTGTTGTCGCCAAAGATGGCCAGGCCCTTTTCCATGTCCTGCTGGATCACGTTGACGCCACGCAGGGTGCTGGCCAGCACCTTGTCATCGGCGATCTCGATGCCGTAACCGCTGCACTCCTTGTCGCTTTGCAGGTACTGCAGCATCACGCCTTCGCCGCAGCCCACGTCCAGCACATGCGCGTTGTTCGGCACCCAGTGGGCGATAAAGGCCAGGTCGGGGCGCAGCGCGCTCAATTCGTCAAAAGTCATGCGATCTCCTTGGCGCCCTGGCGGACGGCGGTGTGCTGTGCGGGAGCGGGCAAGCCCGCCCCGATGTCGTTCCATACCTGGCCATAATAGGCGCGCACCATGTTCATGTAGCGCGCGTCTTCCAGCAAAAAGGCGTCGTGGCCGTGCGGCGCGTCGATTTCCGCATACGTGACCTGGCGGCGGTTGCACACGAGCGCTTCGACGATTTCGCGGCTGCGCTCGGGCGAAAAACGCCAGTCGGTGGAAAACGAGGCGAGGAAGAACTTGGCCTTGGTGCCCGACAGGGCCTTGGCCAGGTCGCCGCCATGCGCGCGCGCAGGGTCGAAGTAATCGAGCGCCTTGGTAATCAATAAATACGTGTTGGCGTCGAAGTATTCGGAAAACTTGTCGCCCTGGTAGCGCAAATACGATTCGATCTCGAAGTCGATGCCGAAACCGAATTTGTAGTCGCCCGTCTGCGCCGCATCGCGCAGCTTGCGGCCGAATTTCTCGGCCATGTCGTCATTCGACAGATAGGTGATATGGCCCACCATGCGCGCCACGCGCAAGCCGTTCTTCGGCACCACGCCGTGCGCATAGAAGTCGCCGCCATGGTAATCGGGGTCGGACAGGATGGCCTGGCGCGCCACGTCATTGAAGGCGATGTTCTGCGCCGACAGCTTTGCCGTCGAGGCGATCACCACGCAGTGGCGCAAGCGCTCGGGGAACATGATGCTCCACGCCAGCGCCTGCATGCCGCCCAGCGATCCGCCCATCACGGCGGCGAACTGCTTGACGCCCAGTTCATCGGCCAGGCGCGCCTGCGCGCTGACCCAGTCTTCCACCGTGACAACGGGGAAAGAGGCGCCATACGGCTTGCCGGTGGCGGGATTGGTGTGCATGGGGCCCGTCGAGCCGAAGCAGGAACCGAGGTTGTTGACGCCGATGACGAAGAATTTGTTGGTGTCGAGCGGCTTGCCCGGCCCCACCATATTGTCCCACCAGCCCGTGCTTTTCGGCTCGTCCGCATACACGCCGGCCACGTGGTGCGAGGCGTTCAGGGCGTGGCAGACCAGCACCGCGTTCGATTTGTCGGCGTTCAGGGTGCCGTAGGTTTCATACATCAACATATAGTCTTGCAGCGATGCGCCGCTTTGCAGCTGCAAGGGTTGCGCAAAATACATGGTTTGCGGCGAAACAATTCCAATGGATGACATGTGTGTCGGTTTATAAAAGGGGGGCGGCCCCACGGGCCATGGTCGATGCAGCACCGCGATGATAGGTGCCGCAACTTTAGCACCAGGACACCTCTTGCCGCGCGCGAGGTATCCTGATGCTGATAGGGTGACAGTTTACATGAGCTGCAGTTGCTGGACAGCTTCCGCGATCACATTTGGTTCCATGGAACGCATAATTTTGCGCATTTGTGGTGCAATCAGGCCAAGATCGCTGTTGAGGATCTCTTGCTTGACCGCCAATAGTTGCGCCGGGTGCATGGAAAACTCGCGCAAGCCCATGCCCAGCAGCAAGCGCGTGAGCTTCACGTCACCCGCCATCTCGCCGCAGACGGCCACGTCGATGCCCGCCTTGTGGCCGGCCGCGATCGTCATGGAGATCAGTTGCAGCACGGCCGGGTGCAGCGGATTGTACAAATGCGCCACCTCATAATCGACGCGGTCGATGGCCAAGGTGTACTGGATCAGGTCATTCGTGCCGATCGACAGGAAATCCATGCGCTTGACGAACATGGGCAAGGCCAGCGCGGCGGCGGGAATCTCGATCATGGCGCCCACCTCGACCTCGTCGTCAAACTTGACGCCCTCTTCGCGCAGGCTGGCCTTCGCTTGCGCGATCATGGCCAGCGACTGGTCGATTTCGAAGGCATGCGCCAGCATGGGGATCAGGATGCGCACCTTGCCGAAGGCGGAGGCGCGCAGGATGGCCCGCAGCTGCGTCAGGAACAATTGCGGTTCGGCCAGGCAATAGCGGATGGCGCGCAGACCCAGCGCGGGATTCAAGGCCGTATGGTCGGCCTGGTCGAGCGGCTTGTCGGCGCCGATGTCGAGTGTGCGGATGGTCACCACGCGCCCTTTCATCGATTGCACCGTGTTGCGGTAAGCCTCGAATTGCTCATCCTCGGTGGGTATCTTGTGGGCGCGGCCCATGAACAGGAATTCGGAGCGGAACAGGCCCACGCCGCTGGCGCCCGATTCCAGGGCAAACGGACAATCCTCGGGCAACTCGATATTCGCCAGCAGGGTGACGGGCGTGCCGCACTTGGTCACGGCCGGCGTCTTTTTCAGCTTGCCCAGCTTCTTGCGCGCGCGCTGCATGGCCACCTGACGCTCGCGGTACTGCTCCAGCACCAGCGCACTGGGGTTGGCGATGACGACGCCGGCATCGCCGTCGATGATCAGCCAGTCGTCCTGGTCGATCAGCATCGACGCCTGCGACATGCCGACGGCGGCCGGGATATCGAGGCTGCGCGCGACGATGGCCGTGTGCGAGTTCTGCCCGCCCACGTCGGTGATGAAGCCGATGAAGGAGCGGTCGCGGAACTGCAGCATGTCGGCCGGTGAAATATCGTGGGCGACGACGATCATCTGCGCCAGCAATTCATCGTTGGCCGCCGCTTTCGGCAGCAGCTGTTCCGTGCCCAGCAAGACCTTCAGCACGCGTTCGGCCACCTGCTGGATATCGGCCTTGCGTTCGCGCAAATACGGGTCTTCGATTTCGTCGAACTGGGCCGATAATTCATCAATTTGCGTCAACAGCGCCCATTCGGCGTTGTAGTGGCGCGAGCGGATGATGTCGAGCGGCGCTTCGGCGATCATCGGGTCCGACAGGATCAGCGCATGCACGTCGATGAACGCGCCCAGTTCCGTGGGGGCGTCCTTCGGCAGCTCGTTCCACAGGGTCTGCAATTCCTTGTGGACGGCGGCGATGGCGTTTTGCAAACGCTGGACTTCGGCTTCGATCTGTTCCTGGGCGACCAGGTAGTGTTTGACGTCAAGGGCGGCCGGCGCCAGCAGATGCGCGCGGCCAATGGCGATGCCGCGGGAGACCGGGATGCCGTGGAGCGTGAAAGATGCCATGGGGTGACCTGTCGGAATGCGGCTGCGGCTGCGTTCGGCGGGCATTACTCGCCTTCGCCAAACCTGTCATTAATCAGGGCGGTGAGCGCATCGACACATGCCAGCTCATCATCGCCCTCGGCTTCCAGGGTCACTTTCGCGCCCTTGCCGGCGGCCAGCATCATCACGCCCATGATGGACTTGGCGTTGATGCGGCGCGCGTTGCGGGTCAGCCAGACGTCGCTCTTGAACTTGGCGGCGAGCTGGGTAAATTTGGCGGAGGCGCGTGCGTGCAATCCCAGCTTGTTGATGATTTCGAGTTCTCTTTGAATCATTTTTGTATGGTCTCTATCCCTGAATGCACTACGCTGATGACAATCTTGGCCTATAAAACCCGCCGCCTTCAGGGCGGCGGCCATGCACTTCCTTATTCTCCCACGCGGATGCGGTTATCGACGCGCACGGCGCCGCTTTGCGCACCGGCCAGTGCCATCTCCACCACCACATCGAGCGTGTCGCGACGATATGTGATGGCGCGCAGCAGCATCGGCAGGCTGATGCCGGCGATGACTTCCACGCGGCCCGCATCGGCCAGCTTGTTGCAGCAGTTCGACGGCGTGCCGCCCTTCACGTCGGTAATCACCAGCACGCCGGAGCCGTCGTCGAGGCGGCAGATGGCGTCCGATGCCAGCTTCTGCACTTCCGCCAGGTCCTGGTCGGCGACGACATCGATGGCTTCAAACCGCTCCGTTGGCCCCCGGAACACATGCGCGCAGGCGGCGATGAACGCCTGTCCCAGCGGTGCATGTGTCATGAGCAAAATCCCTACCATAGTCATTTCACCTTCTAGCGCTGCTGCGCTTGCGCAACGCCATGCTCGACGGCGTCGACAAACATGGCCGCCACGTCAAAGCCCGTCTGCTGCATGATTTCCTGGAAGCAGGTCGGGCTGGTGACATTGACTTCCGTCAGATAGTCGCCGATCACGTCCAATCCTACCAGCATCAGGCCACGCGCGGCCAGGATAGGGCCCAGCTTTTCAGCGATTTCCAGGTCGCGCGCCGTCAAGGGCTGCGCCACGCCCGTGCCGCCGGCGGCCAGGTTGCCCCGTACTTCGCCCGCCTGCGGGATGCGCGCCAGCGAAAACGGCACCGGCTTGCCGCCGATGACGAGGATGCGCTTGTCGCCCTTGTCGATGTCGGGGATAAACCGCTGCGCCATGATGGTTTGCGCGCCGTTCTCGCTGAGGGTCTCGATGATGGCGCCCAGGTTCAGGCCATCGGCCTTGACGCGGAAGATGCCCGTGCCGCCCATGCCGTCGAGCGGCTTGAAGATGACGTCCTGGTGCTTGGCGTGGAAGGCGCGCAGGCGCGCTTCGTTCGACGTCACCAGGGTCGGCGAAGTGAATTCGGAAAACTGCGCAATGGCCAGCTTTTCATTGTTGTCTCGGATGGCCGACGGCTTGTTGAAGACGCAAGCGCCCTGCTTTTCCGCCAGTTCCAGCAGATACGTGCCGTACACGTATTCCATGTCGAACGGCGGGTCCTTGCGCTCGATGATGGCGTCCAGGGTCGACAGGCGCACTTCTTCGGTGGAGACGACCTTGTACCAGTCATGTTCGTCGCCCGTCAGCTCGATGTGCTGTACCCGTGCCGTGACGATGCCCTCTTCCAGCGCCATGTCCTTCTGTTCGAAGGCATACACGGCATGGCCGCGTTTGGCCGCCTCGCGCATCATGGCGAAGGTGGAATCTTTGTAAGTCTTGAAGCCTGCCAGCGGGTCGGCAAGGAATGCAATTTTCATGGTGCGTCCAATCGGGGAACCTGGATAAGGAATGCTTGATTCTAGCCGAGATCGCCAGGCGCGGTAGTCACCGCGCCCGGCAAGTCTCCTTGATGGATCAATACACCTCGGGATTCGGGTCCGTGCGCTCCATTTCCAGCGACGCGGCCAGCAAGGCCAGGCGCGCCACCACGCCATACACATAGAAGCGGTTCGGCGCGGCCGTGCCCGGCTTGGCCTTCAAGTCCGGTACGGCATGCTGCTGGGCAAATGCCAGCGGCACGTACTGCGAACCGGGCGCGTTCAGGTTCTGGTCCACGCCCCGCTCCGCGTGCACGCGGTAGAAACCGCCCACCACGTAGCGGTCGATCATGTAGACGACCGGTTCGGCCACGGCATCCTTGATGCTTTCGAAAGTCGGCACACCTTCCTGGATGATCACGTCGGTCACCAGCTGGCCATCCTTGACGATGGACATTTTTTCGCGCTGCTTGCGCGACAGGTCGCGTACTTCGCTGGCGTCGCGCACCGTCATGATGCCCGTGCCATACGTGCCCGCGTCGGGCTTGACGATGACAAACGGCTTTTCCTTGATGCCGTATTCCTTGTATTTCTTGCGGATCTTGGCCAGCAGCACGTCGACGCTGGCGGCCAGCGCATCTTCGCCCTCGCCTTCCTGGAAATTGACGTCGCTGCACTTGGCGTGGAAGGGATTGAGCATCCACGGGTCGACATCGATCATCTTGCCGAATTTCTTCACCACTTCATCGTAGGCCGTGTAGTGGTTGCTCTTGCGGCGCAAGGCCCAGCCCGCGTGCAAGGGCGGCAGCAGGCTTTGCTCGTGAATATTTTGCAAGATATCGGGAATGCCGTCCGACAAGTCGTTGTTCAGCAAAATCGTGCACGGGTCGAAATCCTTCAAGCCCAGGCGGCGCCCATTGTTCAGGCGCACGAGCGGCTCGATCACCAGCATGTTGCCATCTGGCAACGCCAAGGGTGTCGGCTGGGTGATCTCGGGCGACCACGAACCCAGGCGCACGTGCAAGCCCGTCTGGCGGAAGATCTGCATCAAGCGCGCCACGTTTTGCAGGTATTGCGGCGTGGTATTGTGCAATTCCGGCACCATCAGCAGGTTGCGGGCATCCGGGCAATACTTGTCGATGGCGGCCATGGCCGCCTGCACGGACAGGGGCAGCATTTCCGTGGCCAGGTTGTGAAAACCGCCTGGAAACAGATTGGTATCGACGGGCGCCAGCTTGTAGCCGGCATTGCGCAAGTCTACCGAGCAATAGAAAGGCGGCGTGTGCTCTTGCCACTCCATGCGAAACCAGCGCTCAATGGCCGGCGTCGCGGCCAGAATCTTTTTTTCGAGGTCGAGCAGCGGTCCGGTCAGGGCCGTGACGAGATGGGGAACCATAGTTACATCCTTAA
This sequence comes from Janthinobacterium sp. GMG1, assembly GCF_034427795.1. NCBI lineage: Bacteria > Pseudomonadati > Pseudomonadota > Betaproteobacteria > Burkholderiales > Oxalobacteraceae > Janthinobacterium > Janthinobacterium sp. GMG1. The sequence continues at coordinate 6,201 of NZ_JAXQNT010000016.1, read as the reverse complement.
ATTATGTGCAGTATTCAAAAAAGCACACAGAACTGCCGACTATATTACCGTGTAAGTACCCCAAATCGGGGCAAAAGCCTTGTTTTAAAGACCTTTTACATTCCCACAACGAAAAAAAGGCACCTCAATGAGGCGCCTTTTCCGGCCGGACATGCCGCGCCGGGGCGCTGGCATGCCAGATAATTGCTATTTAGCCATGGTACGCTTGCTCGCCGTGGCTCGTGATATCGAGGCCTTCGCGCTCTTCTTCTTCCGGTACGCGCAAGCCGATGACGATGTCGACCAGTTTATAGGCGATGACGGAAACGATGGCCGACCAGAGGATGGTGGTGCCGACCGCTTGCGCTTGCACCCACACCTGGTGGCCGATCGAGTACGGATCTGCCGACATCTTGTTGGTGACATAGTCGAAGATGCCCTGGCCGCCCAGTTGTGGTGCAGCAAACACACCCGTCAGCAAGGCACCGAGGATACCGCCCACGCCATGCACGCCGAACACGTCGAGCGAATCATCGGCGCCGATCAGGCGTTTCAGGCCATTCACGCCCCACAGGCAGACGACACCGGCCAGCAAGCCGATAACCAGACCGCCCATCGGGCCGACAAAGCCGGCCGCCGGGGTGATCGCCACCAGGCCGGCCACGGCGCCGGACGCGCCACCCAGCATGGAAGGCTTGCCCTTGGAAATCCATTCGCCAAACACCCACGACAGGGTGGCGGCAGCCGTTGCCAGCAAGGTGTTGACAAAGGCCAAGGCCGCCACGTCGCCCGCTTCCATCGAGGAACCGGCATTGAAACCGAACCAGCCCACCCACAGCAGCGACGCGCCGATCATGGTCATCGTCAGCGAGTGCGGTGCCATCGATTCGCGGCCGTAGCCGACGCGCTTGCCGATCATGATGGCGCCCACCAGGCCGGCAACGGCGGCGTTGATGTGCACCACGGTGCCGCCGGCGAAGTCCAGCGCGCCTTTTTGCCAGATCCAGCCAGCTTTCAGGGCTTCGCTGGCCGAGGTGGCGGCGTTGGTGATCAGGTCAGGACCGGTCCAGAACCACACCATGTGGGCCGCTGGCAGGTAGGCGAACGTGAACCACAGCACGACGAACGCCAGCACGGCGGAAAACTTGGCGCGCTCGGCAAAGGCACCGACGATCAGTGCGCAGGTGATGGCGGCAAACGTGCCCTGGAAAGCAACGAAGACGAACTCGGGAATGACGACGCCCTTGCTGAAGGTGGCGGCGGCGGCAAACGTGCCCTTGGCCGGATCCCAGATGCCGTTCAGGAACAAGCGGTCGAAGCCACCGAAGAAGGCGGTTTTTTCCGTGAAGGCGATCGAGTAGCCATAAATACACCACAGCACGATGACCAGCGCGAACACCATGAACACTTGCATCAGCACCGACAGCATGTTCTTGGAGCGCACCAGGCCGCCGTAGAACAGGGCCAGGCCCGGGATCGTCATCAAGATCACCAGCAAGGTGCTGATCATCATGAAACTGGTGTCACCCTTGTTGGCGACGGGTGCGGCGGCTGGCGCAGCAGCGGCCGGGGCCGGAGCGGCAGCAGCCGGTGCTGCTGCGTCAGGCACCGGCGTGACGGCGGGGGCGGCAACGGCCGTGGTCGTGGCCGCCTCCGTCTTGGCAGGTGCATCGGCAAAGCTCGGCGTGGCAATGCCAAACGCACACAGGCAGGCTATCCCAGCTAGCAATTTTGTTATATTTTTATGCATCAATATTCCCCTTAGAGCGCTTCGTTGCCGGTTTCACCGGTACGGATGCGGATGACCTGTTCCAGGTTGTAGACGAAAATCTTGCCATCACCGATTTTACCGGTACGCGCGGCGCCTTCGATCGCTTCGATGGCCTGGTCGACAATGGCGTCATCGACGGCCGCTTCAATCTTGGTCTTTGGCAAGAAATCAACGACATACTCGGCGCCACGGTAGAGTTCCGTGTGACCTTTCTGGCGGCCGAAACCCTTGACTTCCGTGACGGTAATGCCTTGCACATTGATAGCCGACAAAGCTTCGCGTACTTCGTCCAGTTTGAACGGTTTAATGATTGCAGTAATCATTTTCATGGCAGTCTCGCTTAAAAGGTTTTGGACACGGTCAGCACGAGACCGGATTTCGCCAGATTCTTGCCATTCGGTGCCACAGACACGATATTGGCCTTGACGGCCGCCAGGGAAACGGTCGCCATGCCAAAGTCCTTGGTCACGCCGATCTTGTAATCGCTGTAGCTGAGGGAATCGTTGTGCTCGACCTTCTGACGGCCCACATGCAAGTTCAGCATGTAGCCATCATGCACTTCGACGTTGGCGCCCACGTCGAGGTAGCCGCTGTTCTTGCTGTCGGCAACACCGAACAGATTGGTGGTCGAATGCGAGTATTTGATATACATCGGGCCATAGCCGAGCTGGCCGTACAGCTCGAACGTGTTGGCATTGGTGCTCAGTCCATTCGAGGGATAGAAATAGTACAGGCCGCCCACGTCATAGGTAAAATCCTTGCTGATCTCGCCCCGCTTGCCGCCGTAGATATCCCATTCCAGATTCGTATCGCCGCCGCCGTCCTTGATCCATTTGATGCTCGACAGCCAGGTGCCCACATACAGGCCCGTCGGGTTATGGGTATAGTCGGCACCGCCGCTGATGGCCGGGTTCAAGCGGCTTTGCGAGATGCCGCGGTAACGGTAGTCGCTGGTCAGCGCCACGTTGTAGCTCACCACGTTATCAGGTACGACTTCGGCCGCAGCAGGCGCCGCCACTGCATCCTGGGCCATGGCGCTACCGCACACGGCGGTCATGGCCAGCGTCAACGCTGCAGCTAAAGTCATGTTCTTGGACAGATTCTTCATGGCGATTCCCTTTTATTGAACTTTTAAAGCGGTTGAGGTTTAAAATCTTGGCTGGAGATCACAAAGCGTTCATACCTTCTTTAGCAGAATACGTGCCAGCTCTCTTGCCACCTTGACAGGTGCATTTCCGGCCATACATACCCTGCAAGCCTCTGGGCATGCGGGTACGGGCTGCTGAAGCATTGTGAATTTGCCCAGTTTCGCACCAGATTAACGCCGCTGTGCACCGCAATGGTGCGATGCACAGGCCGCACCATAAAAGGACTGACCATGGACATGAATACCTTCTTTAACGACTTGCAAGGCAAGATCCATCAAGCCATCGAAAACTCGCCGGCCAAGGATATCGAGAAAAACGTAAAGTCGATGATGACCCAGGGCTTCGCCCGCCTCGATCTCGTCACGCGCGAAGAATTCGATATCCAGGCGCAAGTGCTGGCCAAGACGCGCGCCAAACTGGACGCACTGGAATTGCGCCTGATCGAACTGGAAACGCGCCTGAACGATCCAAAAGCCTGAACCGCTGCTGCACGCAGGGCGCCGTAATCGGCGACCTTGCTGGCATACCTCAAGCCTCTCCCCTTTTCAAGCGCTAGACTGATCCTGCGCGCGTCCGCGCTACAGGGGAGTCTGATGAGCCTGGCCGTCCTGAAAAGCCGCGCCCTGGCCGGCATGGAGGCGCCCGAGGTAAGTGTCGAAGTCCACCTTGCCAATGGCTTGCCTTCGTTTACGATTGTCGGCCTGCCGGATACGGAAGTGAAGGAGTCGCGCGACCGCGTGCGTGCCGCGTTGCAAAACTGCGGCTTTGAGATGCCGGCGCGGCGCATCACGGCCAATCTGGCGCCGGCAGACTTGCCCAAGGAATCGGGGCGCTTCGACCTGCCCATTGCGCTGGGCATTCTGGCCGCCTCCGGCCAGTTGCCGGGCGACCAATTACATCACTATGAATTCGCGGGAGAACTGTCGCTGTCAGGCCAGTTGCGTCCCATCCGCGGCGCCCTGGCCATGACCTTTGCCATGCAGCGCAGCCAGCCGGGTGCGCCACGCGCCTTCATCCTGCCGCAGGCGAACGCGGACGAGGCGGCTCTCGTCAGCGATGCCTGCATCTATCCCGCCCACAGCCTGCTCGAGGTCTGCGCGCATTTTGCCGCGCACGCCAACCAGACGGCCTTGCAACGCCACCAGCCCGTGCTGGCAGCGCACGCTTTTCCCTATCCCGACTTTGCCGACGTGCAAGGGCAGCAACAGGCGCGACGCGCACTGGAAGTGGCCGCAGCGGGCGGTCACAATGTCCTGATGGTGGGGCCGCCGGGCGCAGGCAAGACCATGCTGGCCAGCCGCTTTCCCGGCGTGCTGCCGCCCATGAGCGATGAAGAGGCGCTGGAATCGGCTGCCGTGCATTCCCTGGGCGGCCACTTCAAGGTGGAGCACTGGAAACGCCGCCCCTATCGTGCCCCGCATCAGACCGCGTCCGGCGTGGCCCTGGTGGGCGGCGGCAATGTGCCGCGTCCGGGAGAAATCTCGCTGGCCCACTGTGGCGTGCTGTTTCTCGATGAAATTGCCGAATTCCAGCGCCGGGTGCTCGATGTGCTGCGCCAGCCCATGGAGTCGGGCGTGATCAGCATTTCACGCGCGGCCCGCCAGGCCGAGTTTCCTGCCCGTTTTCAATTGATCGCCGCCATGAATCCCTGTCCGTGCGGCTATCTGGGCCACGCCTCCGGCCGTTGCCGTTGCACGCCAGACGCCGTGTTGCGCTATCACAATCGCCTGTCCGGCCCGCTGCTCGACCGCATCGACCTGCAAATTGAAGTGGCCGCCATGCCGCCGGCGGCGCTGGGGCGGCATGCCCGCGCCGGCGAAAGTACGCAAGCCATCGCCACGCGGGTAGCGGCAGCCTATGCTCTGCAGCTGGCACGCCAGGGAAAAGCGAACCAACGGCTGAGCAACACGGAAATCGAGCAGCATTGTCGCTTGGAAACGCATGGCGAACAGTTGCTGCATGGCGCCATGACGCGATTGCACTGGTCCGCGCGCACCTACCACAGGGTATTGCGCGTGGCGCGCAGCATCGCGGACCTGGCCGGCAGCCCCGCCATCGCGCAGCCGCATGTCGCCGAAGCGATCCAGTACCGGCGCGTGCTGCGTGAAATATAAGGCAGCCAGTGAACGCCACGCGCGCGCGATTGCGCGTGAGTGGCGGCGCTGCTACCATCTGCTGATGAAAAAAACATCACTTGCCCTCTTCCTGGCGACGCTCGCGGCTGCCAGCATCCTGTCCGCCTGCAGTCCGAAATTCGACTGGCGCGACTATCGCAGCCCCGACGCCCAGTTCACGGCCTTGTTTCCAGGCAAGCCGGCCGTACTGACACGCGAGATTGATCTCGATGGCAAGAAAGTCAGCCTGACCATGACGGCCAGCGAGGTCGATGGCAATACCTTCGCCATCGGCAGCGCCGTGCTCGACAGCGCAGAACAGGCGCAAGCGGCCCTGCCCGCCATGCAGACGGCCCTGTTGAAAAATATCAACGGCAACGTGCGCAGCGAAAAATCGGCGTCGGCTGCCAGCAGCACGGCGGCCGGAATGCACCAGCGCAGCTCGCTCAGCATCGAAGCGACGGGGATACAGCAAGGCAAGCCCGTCCTGCTGGTCGGGCATTTTGTGGCGCAGGACAAACGCATCTTCCAGATCATCATTGTCGGTGAAGAAAGCAAGCTGTCGCGTGACACCATCGACACGTTCATGGACTCGGTGAAACTGGATTGAGACTTAACGCTCGCTTAAACGGGTGTTGTCGCGGCAAGCAAGCTCTTGTAAATACGTGCGTTGTCCAACAGATGGCCCTATCCGGCTTGCAAATATGCAATCCGGGCAAACGGACGGCCTGTGCGACATTTCAAGTCGTGATATTGTTTCGACACTAACAACAAGTTTCAGAAAGCGCTTATGTTGATCTCATTCAAATCCAAATCCTCCCCAGAAGTGCTGATGTACCAGGAGCATGCCCAGCGCATCCTCGACATCCTGCACAAGAACCCCACGCGCGGCGTCATCACGCCAGCTGAAGCGGGCGATGCCCTGGCCCTGCTGGAAAAAGAAGTCGCGGAAAGCAAATTGCATCCGGAAAATGACATCGAACACGATGCGCATACCCCGGAAACCCTGGAAGATGGCGAAACGGGCGCCCATGCGCGCGCGCAAAAAGTGCATTTTTCGCAGCGCGCCTATCCCCTGATGGAAATGCTGCGCTCGGCCAAGGCTGAAAATGAAAGCATCACCTGGGGCATCTGATCCGATAAACGCTGCAGACGAAAAAAAACCCCGCAGCTAGCGGGGTTTTTTTAT
>NZ_JAXQNT010000015.1:0-126464 GCF_034427795.1 Janthinobacterium sp. GMG1 | reverse complement strand
GGGTCTTTATGAAGGCCATCATACCGGGCGCAAACGCAAGTGGACAGATCAACAGCAAGAGGCACTACGAGCATTGGCGCAAGCCGATGGGGGCAGCGCCAACAGCCCGCTGCGGACCTTGGCGCAAACGGAAGGTTTGCCAGCCATCAGCCAGGAAACGGCAAGACGATATCTGCACGAGATGCAGTTCAGCTACAAGCGCTACCGCTACAGTTTAAAAAAAAGCATCCGCCGGAACCTTTCGGCAAGGCCGCACGAATAATCGGCGAGTTGGATCAAATGGCACGTACCGGGCAGTGCGAATTGCTGTTTTATGACGAGTCCAGTTTCAGCCCGAATCAGCCGATTCAGTTGGGTTGGTCGCCGATTGGACAGACGCGTGGTGTGGAACCGCTGTCGCATGGCGAGCGCGTCAATGTCCTGGGAGCGCTGCGCCATGACCACAAGCTGTACTGGCGAACGCAACGTCGGCCGACAGTACGTGACGACGTGATCGCTTTCTTCGACGAGCTCGCGGCACTAAAACATACCATGCCGCGCATTGTCGTACTGGACAATGACTGATTTCGGACCTTATCCTCTATTTGCTCAAATATCCGCAGTGAATTAGCATCAAAATTTGCCATTTCACGTCCCTCCTCCCCGCCAATCAAGGTGGAGTAACTGTCAGAACGGACAATCGTCCACTGCCTGTGGTAACCCCGGTGCGGTCGCCAAGTACACGACACCGAGATTGTTGTTGCACCAGCTATGTAGGCCGTTTATGCAATGACCTGATAGCGCCTGAAACTCGACCTGCTCAGCACGCAGCATGTTTGTACAAAACGGCACCCGCATACGTCTACTTCCGGAACCACGATGCCCCTGGAGCGAAAGTAGCGTTCCTAGTCAAGCGCCCTGCACTGCATTTCTTTGCCGCAGTATTTCGCAATGTAGCTGGCGATCTTTTGCACCCCGGCCACGCCAAAGCCGAAACGGTGCGGGTCGTGGACGTGACTTGGCCTAGCGGAACTGCAAAGTGGACTCCAAAATGCCCATTGCAAAATAGTCGGGTCGGGGGCCGCCACATCAGCTTTCTTTTGGTAGAAATCAGCACGGGTCAATGCTGATATGGATAAATTCCACATTTGGGCGCCGAACAGGCTGATTGAGATCGAACATCTTGGACACCTGGATAAAAAAAATTGCCCACGGCAGCCCAAGACCAGACCGACTGGCCTGCTGCATTGAATGAAGCGTGGTGCCAGCAGATACAGATGAGGCAAGAATATGAAAGTGGGCTGCGCTTCTCGGTGGCATATTTTTCGCCGGTACCTTCGTACTCGGTGGGGCCGTCACAATGCTGACTGATCAGGCACTCTATTCGAAGGCACTGGAACAAATTCCAGCCACAATTGGGCTCCCGTCAGCGGCGCTGGCTGCACTGTGTCTGGTGATGGTTCTTGAGAATACATCCGGTCCGATCGAATTTGAAGGCTTAGGATTCAAATTTAAGGGGGCATCAGGGCCGATTGTTCTATGGTGCATAGTGTTCTTATGTATGGCTGCAGCCATTAAGCTGGTGTGGCTGAACTAATAGAAAAATTGCCGAGTTGCCCCCATCCGTGGTGTATTGAATGGAGTGTAAGTCGCCAATCGTGCATGGATAATTGCATGTTTCGACAAAATGCCTTCCATACTGTGTCGCGCGTCGACAGGCATTGACAGGTCATTAACAAACAGGCCATTAACAGCCTACTTGCCCGGCGCCTCGTGCACCATGGCCGCCGCAGCAAGGGCGCGCACATCATGCGGCATGGATTCCTTGCGTTCGCTGTAGCGGCTGGTCAGGTAATCCGAACGGTCGCGCACCACCAGGGTGAATTTATACAACTCCTCCATGACGTCGACCAGTCGGTCGTAGTATGGCGACGGCTTCATGCGGTCGTTGTCGTCGAATTCCTGGTATGCCTTGGCGACGGACGACTGGTTCGGGATCGTCACCATGCGCATCCAGCGGCCCAGCACGCGCAAGCCGTTGACGGCGTTGAACGATTGCGAGCCGCCCGACACTTGCATCACCGCCAGGGTGCGTCCCTGCGTGGGGCGCACGCTGCCCATTTCCAGCGGCAACCAGTCGATCTGCGACTTGAACACGCCCGTCACGGCCCCGTGGCGTTCCGGGCTGCACCACACTTGCCCTTCCGACCACAGCGACAGTTCGCGCAGTTCCCGCACCTTGGGATGGTCAGGGCTGACGCTGTCGACCATGGGCAAGCCATGCGGGTCGAACACCCGCGTCTCGGCGCCGAAATGCCGCAGCAGCCGCTCCGCTTCCAGGGTCAGCAAACGGCTGAACGAGCGTTCCCGCAGCGAACCGTACAGCAAGAGGATGCGCGGCGCATGCGTCGCCACCGCCGGCGGCGCAAGTTTATCGAGGGTCGGCGTGTCGAGGTGGGCCGCGCTGATGTTGGGCAAGTCATGCATGGTGGTTTCCTTCTTCAATTATTCCATAATAGTCGAATTATGGAATTAATGTAAGCCTGTTTTCCATCTGAGCACATGCCGCCCCTTCCCGTATATGTTGATGTGGATCAATCAATTTTCGTATCGTGTGCAGCAGAATATGCTCATTCGCAAGACTCTGTTCTGCATCCTGCACTACACATTAGCCACTTCAAAGGAATAATATGCTACCCACAACCATGAAAGCCGCCGTTGTCGAACAGCTGGGTCAGCCGCTGGTGCTGCGCGACGTCGCCGTACCGGTGCCCGGCCCCGGACAGATCCTCGTCAAGACGGAAGCTTGCGGCGTGTGCCATACGGACTTGCATGCGGCGCGCGGCGACTGGCCCGTCAAACCGACGCCCCCGTTCATTCCCGGCCACGAAGGCATCGGCCTGGTGGTGGCCGTGGGCACGGGTGTGACCGAAGTGCAGCTGGGCGACCGGGTCGGTGTGCCCTGGTTGTACTCGGCGTGCGGCCATTGCGAACATTGCCTGGCAGCCTGGGAAACCGTGTGCGCCGAGGCGCAATTCGGCGGCTACACCAAGAATGGCGGCTTTGCCGAGTACATCCTGGCCGACCCGCGCTACGTCGCGCATATCCCGGCGGGTCTATCCGCCGTGCAGGCTGCGCCCATCATCTGCGCCGGCGTGACCAGTTACAAGGGCATCAAGGAAACGGGCGCGCGGCCGGGCCAGTGGCTGGCCGTGTCCGGCATCGGCGGACTGGGCCATCTGGCCATCGAATATGCGGTGGCCATGGGCTTGCGCGTGGCGGCCGTCGACATCGATGAAGGCAAACTGGAGCATGCGCGCGCCCTGGGCGCCGAAGTGACCATCAATGCGCGCCAGGGTGACCCCGTCGCCGCCTTGCGCGAAGCGACCGGAGGCGGCGCCCACGGCGTGCTGATCACGGCGCCGTCGATCGATGCCTTCCAGCAAGGCGTGGCAATGACGCGCAAGCGCGGCACCTGCGTATTGGTGGGCTTGCCGCCGGGCGACTTCCCGACGCCGCTGTTTGACGTCGTCGCCAATTGCGTGACGATACGCGGTTCTTTTGTGGGCACGCGCCAGGACATGGCCGAGGCGCTCGCCTTCGCCGCCACCGGCAAGGTCAAGGCCGGCGTGGAATTGCAGCCGCTGTCGGCCATCAACGAGATATTCAGCCGGCTGGAGCACGGCAAGGTGGCCTCGCGCGTGGTGCTCGATTTCAGCGACAAGTAAGCGCGAGGCCAGCATTCCGGTGTGTCGTGCGACGGCAATTAAATTTCTGTTGCTATGATGGCATTCCATAAAGACACACCGAGGACCTACCGATGAAGAAATCCCTCTCCGGCCTGCTGGCCTGCGCCGCCCTCGCCTTGTCCTTTTCGGCTGGCGCGGCCAGCGCGGCGGACCCCGCCGCGACTTCGCTGCCCGGACACTATTATCTGCAAGGCGTGATGGAAGTGGGCTCCGAACTGCTGCTGAAAAAGGATGGCAAGTTCGAATGGATGCTCAGTTATGGCAATACCGACGAGCAAGCCAGCGGCGAGTGGCGAGTTTCCGGCGACCTGGTGACCCTGGTGGCGGGCAACGGCGGCAAGGAACCGCAGTTTCGCGTGTTCGAGGAATCGGAAATGCGCATCCAGAAACCCGCCGAAGCGGGCACGTGGGTGGCCATCGTCGGTTTCCCCCAAGTGGGACCGATGGCCGACGTGGAAGTGAAGTTCGAAGCGCAAAGCGGCAAGACGGCCACGGCCGTGAGTGTGGCGAACGGCGACGCCATCGTCCACATGCCGGCGTCGGAACGCTGGGTGCGGGCCGGCTTGCGCCGCCAGGGTTCCAATGCCGACTATCAATGGCTGGCCGTGCCAGCCGAGCGCGCGCAGGAACGCCTCGCCGCATTCGCCGTCACCGACGCCCAATGGCTCAGGGGCCAGGCCTTTCAGAAACTGAACTTGCGCATCGTCAAGGGTGGCCTGAAAGTGGACGATGCGGACAATGGCCTGGCCAGGGGCCTGTACGCCAAACCGGCATCCAACAAGTAGCCCTCGTTCCACCGCATTGCCCCTCCATTTGTCCCCGCGCGCACCCGTGCGCCGTTGACACCCCGCACTGTCTGTCCTATAGTCGCCGGGTTAACGACAAATGAGAATGAGAATCATGTTCAGTTCTATCAAGAAATGGCTCGTGTGCTATCCGCTCGTGGCCGCCAGTCTCAGCCTGTTGCTGGCCGGTGGCGCGCAAGCGCAAGTGGCCGACCAAGGCGCCGGCGCCAAGCAGTTGTGGCAATTGATTGATTATGTTGCCGTCGATTACAGCGGCGCTGTCGAGCACGGCAAGGTGGTCAGCGAGGCGGAATACGCGGAAATGCTCGATTTTACGGACAACGCGACGACGCAGATTGCCGCCCTGCCCGCCCACGCCTCGCAAGCGGCCATTGCCGCCGCCATCGCCGACCTGCGCAAAGCCGTCGTCGCCAAAGCGGACGGCGTGGAAGTCAAGCGCCTGGCGCACCACGCGAACGGCTTGCTGATTGCCGCCTACCCGATACCCGTGGCGCCGAAAGTGCTGCCGAACCTGGCGCGTGGCGCGGCCCTGTATGCGGCCCAGTGCGCTTCCTGCCATGGCGTGGCCGGTGGCGGCGACGGTCCGTTGGCGGCCAGCCTGGAACCGAAACCGATCGCCTTCACGGATGGCGATCGGGCGCAGTCGCGCAGCCTGATGGCGCTGTACCAGGTCATTTCGCAAGGCGTGGCCGGCACCTCGATGGCCAGTTTCGGCCAGTTGTCCGAGAACGAGCGCTGGGATCTGGCCTTCTATATCGGCGGCATGTCGCACGATGCGGCGGCAAGTGCGCGCGGCGAAAAGCTGTGGCAGGACGATCCGCGCAGCAAAAAACTGTACGCGGACCTGGCCGCCGTGACGACCTTGACGCAGGAAGCCGTGGCCGCCAAGCTGGGCGCGGACGAGGCCAAAGCGCTGACGGCGTATCTGCGCAGCCATGCTGACAAGGCCGAGGCGCACAAGCCGGCCGGCCTGGCCCTGTCGCGTCTGCGTCTGGCCGAAAGCCTGGTCGCCATGCATGCGGGCGACCGCGCGGGCGCCACACGCCTGGGCCTGTCGGCCTACCTGGACGGTTTCGAGCCGATCGAGCCGATGGTCGGCGCGCGCAACAAATCCCTGCTGCTGGCCGTGGAAAACGCCATGCTGGCTTACCGTTCCGCCGTGGCCAAGGGCACGGTGGCCGAGGCCGATGCGGCCGGTGAAAAGCTGCAGCAACTGTTTACCCACGTGGAAGCGGAGCTGGGCGACGCCAAGGCCGAGCCGATGACGACCTTTATCGGCGCCCTGACGATCTTGCTGCGCGAAGGCGTGGAAGCGCTGCTGATCGTGATCGGCATCATCGCCTTCCTGCGCAAGGCCAAGCGCAAGGATGTGCTGGCCTATGTGCATGCGGGCTGGGCCAGTGCGCTGGTGGCGGGTGGATTGACGTGGGTGGCGGCAACGTATCTGGTCACCATCAGCGGCGCCAGCCGTGAAGTGAGCGAGGGACTCGGTTCCGTGTTCGCGGCCCTGGTCCTGCTGAGCGTGGGCTTGTGGATGCACCAGAAGAGCAGCGCCGGGCGCTGGCAGGAATACCTGCACGAGAAACTCACGGCAGCGATGTCGCGGCGCTCCGCCTGGGGCCTGTTCGCCCTGGCCTTCATCGCTGTCTACCGCGAAGTCTTTGAAACCGTGCTGTTCTATTCCGCCCTGGCAGCGGACGGCAACGGCGGCGCCCTGCTGGGCGGCTTCCTGGTGGCCATCGTGCTGCTGGTCGTGATCGCCTGGGCCTTGCTGCGCACGAGCGCCCGCATGCCGATCGGCAAGTTCTTCTCGCTGACGTCCGCCTTCGTGGCCGTGCTGGCCGTGATCCTGATGGGCAAAGGCGTGGCCGCGCTGCAGGAAGCGGGCTGGGTCGGCGTCAGCCCCGTCGACTTCATCCGCGTCGACCTGCTGGGCATCTTGCCAACCCTGGAAACCTTGCTGGCGCAGGCAGCCATCCTGGCCATCATCGTCACCGGCTATGGCTGGAACCGCGTTTCCGCAGGCAAGCGCAAACTGGCTTGACCCTGTGACGCCCCGCAATAACTAAAAGCCCCCGATAGCTGCCGGCAGCTATCGGGGGCTTTTGCATTGCGGCTACTTATCGGGCAATGCTGCCCGACGACTTGCCGTGGCTATGTACTCGCGTTCCCGCCAGCCAGGTTTCCTCCACCACGATGTCGCGCAGCTTGCGCACTGCCTCGTCCAGCGGGTCTTGCGCAAGGATCACCAGGTCGGCCCGCTTGCCGGCTTCCAGCGAACCGACCAGGTGGTCGAGGTGGCAATGCCAGGCGGCATCGAGCGTGACGGCACGCAAGGCCGCCATGCGGCTCAGGCACTCGCGCGGATTCAGCGCTTCTTTCCCTGACGTCGCTTCCATCGTGCGGAACACCGCCTGCTCCATCATGCGCAAGGGGCCCAGTGGCGAGACGAAATGGTCCGAGTGCAAGCTGATGTGCATGCCCGCTTGCAGCGCCGAGTGGCAGCGGTCCAGCAAATCGGCCCGCTCCCGACCGAAAATGGTGTGCTGGAAGGTATGTCCCCAATAGCCGACGTGGCCGATGAGGAAGCTGGGGTTCAGTTGCAGTTCCGCCATGGTATTGATGGCCGCATTATTCAGCAGCGATGCATGCTCGACGCGCAGGCGCAGCTGACGCCGCTTCCGGGCTTCCTCTTCGCTGATGCCGCCTGGCGTTGACGTCAATACCTGCCTGTAGCTGTCCAGCACATATTCCACCGCCTTGTCGCCGTTGGCGTGCACCAGCACGGGCCAGCCCTGCCCCACCGCCTTCTCCAGCATGCGGGTGAACTTGGACGTGTCCTGGTAATTGCTCAAGCCGGTGCTCGGCACGCCAGGTATCGAGTGTTCATGCGAGCAGGCATAAGGCCGGCTCTGGTAACCGGTCAAGCCCTGGTTGGAGCCATCGACGATCAGTTTGATCGCCTTGATGCTGAAACGCTGGTCGCCGTGGCTGGCCAGGTCAGGCTTGTACTGCTTCAGCCACTTGTCGAGTGCCGCTTCGTCGGGTTTGGTAAACAAGGCGGCGCCGATGCGCACGGGACCGAGATGAGCCGCCAGTTTGAGCAAGCCGATTTCCACCTGCGGGTGCTCGGTGGCGCCCAGGCCCGCGTCGAAGACGGTGGTAAAGCCCATGGCCGAGGCGTTGTCCAGCACCTGCTTCAGGCACGCGACAAAGTCCAGCAGCTTGGGCTGCGGCGCGACCAGCAGCGCCTCGGCGATCTTGATCTCGGTCAGCACGCCGGAAGGGTTGTCCGTGATGCCGGCCGCGTTCAGCGCCGCCGTATTGAGATACGCCAGGTGGCCGGAAGAGTTCATCAGCAGGATGGGCACCGTGCTGCTCAGCGTATCGAGCTGGCTGGCGGTGATGTCTTCCCAATGGTGCATCAGCGAGGGATCGACGCCGAAGCCGAGCAGCCAAGGGTTGCCCTTCTTGTCTTTTTGCAGCTTCTGCGGCTGTGCCAGCGCGCTCAGTATCTGCTGGCGAATGCTCTGGAAACTGTATTCCGGATTCAATTCCTGTTGCAGGGGGGCCTGCTGGAAGGGCGTCAGCGACAGCCAGCTCTTGTACAGCGCACTGGGCAGGACGTGCATGTGGGCTTCGACGAAGCCGGGCAGCAAGGTGCGGCCGCGCAGATCCGTCTCGTGCGGCTGGTGCGCTTGCATGGCCTGGCGCACCTCGGGCAGCGTGCCGGTGGCAATGATGGTACCGCCGGCGATGCCCAGGGCCTCTACTTGCCCGCTGCCACCGCTGGCCAAGGTATGGATGACTCCGCCATGGAAGATCACGGCTTGCGGCCCCAGTGTCGCGGCGTGCGGTGGATATGCTTGTTGAAACGCCGCCTCCAGTTCACCGCCGAGTGCGGATTCCGTCAACAGGCTGCTGGTCAGCGCGGGCAGGTGCGGCAGGTTGCAGCAGGCGCAACCGATGTGGTCATGGCTCATGCAGATTCCTATCAGAAGTTAATGATCTAAATCAATGAATTCATCCTTTATTCTGATTTAAATATACCCAACAACAGAATATCGGGAGAATGTTATGCCTGGACTGGCTAGATTATTACCAGTAACTGTCGCAGAGCATAACGAATTGAAAATCAAAAATACTCAAACATTGTCACGCAAATGTGCGTGACTGCATGAATTTATCTGACGCCCTGCGGCGTATTTATTTTCAGAAAAATTTCACCGTCCAATTTCCCGAAAAAATAAATCATATATTTATCGGCACGTGACAATTGGATAGTAATATTTTATAAATTTTAATTATATTCAGTGATGCAGAGATTATGCCGGCCGCCCGAACAGTGGCCGTATCCAGAAAAGCCCATCCATTGAACGCACCACCAACGAAAGCTTATCGATGAAAACTCAACGCGCAACAACCTGGTCGCTGGGTCTGATTGTGGCAGGCGCCCTGTTCTCTTCGCATGCCTATGCGGCGAAAATTCCCGACTGCGGCAAAAGGGAGCCGAGCAAAACCCTGCCCACGCCGCAAAACAGCGAATATGACGCATACCGCAATGCGAAAACGAGCGCGGTGGCGGGTGGTCCTGGCAATACCGTATTCAATAACAATGAGGGCCGCCTTCCCGCCGCCGGCAAGGACGAGGTTTATTATGAATACTATCTGGGTATCGGCGGCGATGGCGGAGCCGGTTCGCATCGTGCGGTCTTGCTTGTGCAGACCCCGAAAGGGAAACGCAAATTAGTGGAGCGCTATTACACGCAGGACCACTATGCCAGCTTTTGCAGCCTGAAGAGCTAGTCTTTCTCCGAATACCAGCCGCGGCAGGGAAACGTCTGCTGCGGCTGGTCGCGTGCACGGTGTTGAAAAGTGCGATATGATGACCGTCATGCAGAACTTACCCAACAAGAAATCCTCGGCCCACAGCCGCAAGGAAGCCACCCACGAACGCATCGTCGAAGTGGCCACGCGCGCCATCCGCCGCAGCGGCTACGCGGGCACGGGCGTGGCCGACATCATGAAGGAAGCGGGCCTGACGCACGGCGGCTTTTATGCGCACTTCGCCTCGCGCGACGCCCTGCTGGCCGAAGCAGGGGACCGCGCGGGCGCCGAATCGGTGGCGCTGGCGGCCAGGGTGGCGGCTGCCGCCCCGCCCGGCCAGGCGCTGCAGGCCATGCTGGCCGCCTATCTGTCGCCCGAACACATCGCCGCCATCGAGGTAGGCTGCCCCGTGGCGGCGCTGGGCTCGGAAATGCCGCGCCAGGCGCCCGAGGTGCGCCGCGCCGCCACCATCCACATCAAGGAAATGATCGACCTGTTCGCGCGCCAAATGCCGAACTGGGGCCAGCCGGAAGCGCATGCGCAAGCCATGGCGACGGTGTGCGCCATGATCGGCGCCACCATCCTCGCGCGCGCCGTCGACGAGCCAGCCCTGTCGGACGCGCTGTGCGCGGCCACGCTGGCGCAGTTTCAGGAAAGCAGCTAACTGCCCTGCCCGTGGCGCTGATCCGTTCCGGGCTTTTTTTCAAGCAGCAATATGACGATCATCATATCCAATACTATCAACCACTGAAGGACTGCCATGAAAAACAAGAAGATTGCCCTGGTCACCGGCGCCTCGTCCGGCATCGGCGCGGCCACGGCGCAGCGCCTGGCGCAAGCGGGCTACACGGTGTACGGCACCAGCCGCCGCGGCGACCAGGCGGCCGCACCCGGCCATGCGATGCTGGCGCTCGACGTCACCAGCGATGCGTCCGTCGCGGCCGCTGTGGCCGAGGTCATGCAGCGCGAAGGCCGCATCGACCTGCTGGTGAATAACGCCGGTTTCGGCGTGGCCCCGGCGGGCGCCGAGGAAAGCAGCATGGCGCAGGCGCAAGCCATCTTCGACACGAATTTCTATGGCGTGCTGCGCATGACACTGGCCGTGCTGCCGCACATGCGGGCCCAGGGCGGCGGGCGCATCCTCAATATCGGTTCCGTCGTGGGCTTCTTGCCCATGCCTTACGGCGCGCTGTATTCGGCCACCAAGCACGCCATCGAGGGCTACACGGAATCGCTCGACCATGAAGTGCGGGGCTGGGGCATCCGCGCCAGCGTCATCGAACCGGCCTACACGAAGACCACGTTCGAAGCCAATCTGCTGGCGCCCGATACCCCGCTGTCCGCCTACCGGCAAGTCAGCGCGGCCGTCACAAGCCGGCTGCAAGCCCTGATGGCCGGCGCCGATGACCCGGCCATCGTGGCCGACACCATCCTGGCGGCGGCGCAGGCAAGCCGGCCGAAATTGCGCTACACGGCCGGGCCGCTGGCGGCGCGCCTGCGCCTGATGCGCCGTTTCATGCCTGCCGCGCTGCTGGACGCCGGCTTGCGCAAGGATCTGCGCCTGGCCTGAACGCCTCCCCCCCTTCCAGCACTCAGAGAGAAACTCATGCAAGCATTGCAATTGACAAAATACGGCAGTCCCGATCACGTGGCGTTTGCCGAACTGCCCCGCCCCACGCCAGGACACGGCGAACTGCTGGTGCGGGTGCATGCCGTGGGCCTGAACCCCATCGACAACCTGATTCCCAAGGGCGACTTCAAGCCGATTCTAAAAATGCGCTTGCCGGCCACCCTGGGCAGCGACCTGGCCGGCGTGGTAATGGAAGTCGGCAGCGGCGTCACGCGCTTTAAAGCGGGCGACGCCGTGTATGCGAGTATTTTCGACACTCAATACGGCAGCCTGGCCGAATTTGCCGTCGTGTCCGAACAGGCGGCCGCGCTGAAACCGGCGAACCTCGATTTCGTGCAGGCGGCGTCGATTCCCATGGTGGGCCTGACGGCGTGGCAAGCCATGCATGAGCGCATGCAGCTCAAGGCCGGCCAGAAAGTGTTCATTCCGGCCGGATCCGGCGGCATCGGCACATTTGCCATCCAGCTGGCCAAACACTTGGGCGCCCGCGTGGGCACCACCACCAGCACGGCAAACGTGGAGCTGGTGCGCGGCCTGGGCGCCGATGACGTCATCGACTACAAGCAACAGCCATTCGAGGACGTGCTGCGCGACTACGACGCCGTGCTGGGCACGGTGCGCGGCGACGGGCTGGAAAAAGCCTTGCATATCGTCAAGCCTGGCAGCCACGTCGTCTCGCTGGTCGGCCCGCCGGACGCCGCCTTTGCCCGCGCGCGCGGCATGAACGTGGTGCTGAAACTGGTGTTTGGTTTGCTTAGCCGCAAGATCATCGGCCTGGCGAAGCGGCGCGGCGCCAGCTATGCCTTCCACTTCGTGCGTCCCGACGGCAGCCAGCTGGCGCAGATCGCCGCCCTGCTCGAAGCGGGCACCATCCGCCCCGTCATCGACAAGGTGTTTCCTTTTGCTGAGGCAAAACAGGCGCTGGCCTACCTGGCGCAGGGGCGCGCACGGGGCAAGGTGGTGGTGCAACTGCCCGAGTCTTGAGGCATATTTGAACTGCTTTCCGCGCTGTGACTATGTGTGAGTTTTTTGTTGGCAATTTACTCCATACTCGTTGTCAACCCTGTGCCTCTTGATACCGGTCAACCTCCATAAAGGTAGCTCATGCGCGTTTTCCCGGAATGCTGCTGGCTCGCTATCACCCTCGTGGCCGGCATCGGCCATGCCGCCGAACCGGGCGTCACCGATACGCACATCCGGCTGGGCATGGTCAATGCGCAAACGGGGGCGGCATCGGGGCTGGGGCGGGCCATGCTCGACGGCGCGACGGCCGTGTTCCAGGAAGCAAACCTGCGCGGCGGCATCCATGGCCGCAGCATCGAGCTGGTGGTCGCCGACGACGGCTACGATCCGGACCGCGCCATCAGCGAAACGCTCAGGCTGATCGAGGAAAAACAGGTGTTCGCCCTGTTCGGCAACGTGGGCACGCCCACCACCAACGCCGTCATACCGATCGTCCAGGAAATGAAAGTGCCGCTGGTGGGCGCGTTTACGGGCGCGATGACCTTGCGCCACCCCGTAGTGCATGAAATCATCAACTTCCGCGCCAGTTATGACGACGAGTCCGATGCGCTGGTGGAGTATTTCACCAGCCGCGGCGTCAAACGCTTTGGCGTCCTGTACCAGGATGACGGTTTCGGCAATGCCGTGCTCGACGGCACCGTGCGCGCCCTGCAACGGCGCGGCATGGAACTCGTTGCCAAGGGTTCCTTCCAGCGCGGCACGACGGCCGTCAAGGCGGGACTGGCGGCCCTGATCGGGCATGAGCTGCAAGCCGTGATCATGGCCGGGCCCTACACGCCGGTGGCGGCATTCGTGCGCGAGGCGAGCCAGGCCGGGCTGAAGGCGGCCCTGGCCACGGTGTCCTTTGTCGGCACGGACAGCCTGCTGCAACTGCTGGGCAAGGCAGGCGACAACATCGTCATCTCGCAGGTGGTGCCGCTGCCGGAGGAGCGCCAGCTGCCCATCGCCGCCGACTGCGCCGCGCTGCTGGCCAGGCACGTGCCGGCGGCCACGCTGTCTTTCGTCAGTTTCGAAGGCTGCATCTCGGCCACGTTGATGGTGGCGGCGCTGCGCCGCGCGGGCGCCGACCTCACGCGCGAGCGCCTGATCCAGAGTTTCGAAACGTTCGACCGGCTCGATCTGGGCGGCTTGCGGGTGACGCTGCGGCCAGGCGACCACCAGGCGTCGACGGCCGTCTTCCTGACCCGCATCGCCGACGGCAGGATCGTTCCGGCCGAGCCGGCGCCTGGCGCGAAGTGATGCGCGCCTCCCTCCCCTGGAGCCTGGCATGAAAATCAGGACCAAGCTGATCATCAGTACCAGCGTGCTGCTGGCGGGCGTGGCGGCCATGGCGGCGGCCGGCCTGCTGCTGGTGAAAGGCATCGAAACGCATGTGCACGGCTTGACCGACCAGACCGTGCCGCTGTACACGGACGTGTTGCGCCTGCGCTATACCGTGCAGGATATGACGTCGGATTTTTTCGAACTGGGCAAGGCGGAAGACCTGGCGCAGCTGGAGCAGGTATCAAGCAAGATCGTCGCCAGTATCCAGGCCGCCGAGAGCATCAGCCAGGACTTGCGGCGCCACGGCGAGTCGCAAACGCCCCGCTATCACTCGGCCTTCGAACAGGAATTCCAGCGCATGCGCGTCGCCGTGCGCAAACGCCTGGAAAACGAAGCCTATTACAAGGCCCAGGCGACGGAGATGCGCCAAGTGCTGGCGCAGATCAAGGCCGCCGCCAAGGGTGCGCGCAGCAAGATCCGCCTGGTCGACAGCCAGGCCCAGGCCACGGCCGCCGAGGTGCAGCTGGAAAGCCAGCGCCTGAACCAGAACGCCCGCTACCTGACCGATTTGCGCAAGAGCATCCACGACATGCAGATTGCGCTGGCCGAAACGGAAGCTGTGAAAAACCGTTTCCGCATCGCGCCCTTGCGCGAACGGCTGACGGCGGCCGTCGCGCGCCTGGCGGGAAGCAGCGAGCGCGACATCAGTCCGGCCCAGCAGGCGCTGCGGGCGAAACTGCTGGCCACGGCGCGCCAGATGCTCGATCCCGCCGCCGGCTTGCTGGCCCTGCGTGCCGGGCTGCTGGCCGAGGGCGGCGCCAGCGCGGCGCAGCAGGCGGCCTACGCCGCCCTCAAGGAGCAAACCAGCACCGCGCTGGCCAGCGCCCACCTGCGCCTGGCCGAGGAGCTCGATCCCATCGAACTGCAGCTGGCCATCGGACGCGACCGGCTGGCGGAGGCCGGCCGCTACATGCACACCTCGGCCCGCATCGAGGATGCCAGCGGCGAAATCAACCTGGCCGTCGACGCCATCAGCATCGACGTGGGCGAAGTCATGCTGGCCACGGCAGCCGGCGATGTCACGCGCCTGGGCCACGATATCGCGCAGCGCATCAGCGCCCTGCAGCGCGACATGGCCACCATGCAGACCTTGCTGCAAAGCATAGGCCAGCTGGACTTGCTGGCCGAAACGCGCGGCGTCAACACCCATCTCGATGCGGTGGAGCGCTCGGGACAGCGGCTGGTGCAAGCCAAGGGCAGCGTGCTGGACAGCCAGACGGCGCTGGATGAGGTCATCGACCACGTGCGCGCCTTCGAGCGCGAACAGGCCGCCTATTCCGCGCAGCAGGTGGCGCGCATCACGGGCCAGCAGCAGGACGCGGTGACCCAGGTGCGCGAGGGCGTGCGCCATGCCTTCGTGCTGATCCTCGGCATCGCGCTGGTGCTGCTGCTGGCCTGCGTGGCCATCACCGGGCTGATCAGCGCTTCCATCGCCAGGCCGCTGGCGCACCTGTCCTACGCCATCGCGCATATCCGCGACGGCAAGGCGCTGTCGGTACGCGTGGCGCAGCACGGCAGCGATGAACTGGGGCAATTGATCCTGGGATTTAACGGCATGCTCGAGCACGTTGAACAGCGCGACCTGGCGCTCAAGCAGGCCAAGGGCGAGGCCGACGCCGCGAACCGCGCCAAGTCGGAATTCCTGGCCAAGATGAGCCACGAAATCCGTACGCCGATGAATGGCGTGCTGGGCATGACGGAGTTGCTGCAGCGCACAGAACTGAGTCCCAAGCAGCAGCGTTTCGTGCACACGGTACACCGTTCGGGCGAAAGCTTGCTGAGCATCATTGACGACATCCTCGACTTTTCCAAGATCGAGGCGGGCAAGCTGGTGCTCGAACATATCCCCTTCGACCTGCGCCAGGTGATCGACGATGTGGTGGCGCTGTTTGCCAACGGCATCCAGCGCAAGGCCATCGAATTTACCTGCCGCATCGCCTCCGACGTTCCGCAGCACGTGCGCGGCGACCCCGTGCGCCTGCGCCAGATCCTTACCAATTTGCTCAACAACGCCACCAAGTTCACCGAGCGGGGCGAGATTTCAGTCGACGTCAGCTGCCCCGCTGCCGGCCAGATCCGGCTGGAAGTGAGCGACACGGGCATCGGCATGGCGCCGGAAGCGGCGGCGGCCGTCTTCCAGCCCTTCCGCCAGGCCGACAGCACCACCTCGCGCAAGTATGGCGGCACGGGACTGGGACTGGCCATCATCAAGCAACTGGCGGAGATGATGGGTGGCAACATCGTGCTGAAATCCGTGGCGGGCCAGGGGTCCAGCTTCGCCGTCACCGTCGTCGTGGGCAGTGTAGCGCCCGAAGACGCGCCGCCGGCGCCGCCGCCGCGCGTATCGCTCGATGCCTTGCACGTGCTGATCGTGGACGACAATGCCACCAACCGCAGCATCCTGCTGCAGCACGCGATCGAGTGGCAGATGGCCGCCGCCAGCGCCGCCGACGGCGCCGAAGCGCTGGGCCTGCTGCAAGGCGCGCTGCGCGGCGGGCGCCCGTTCGACCTGGCCATCATCGACATGCGCATGCCCGTCATGGACGGTGCCGAAATGGTGCGGGCGATCAAGGCCGACGCCGACATGGTGGCGCTGAAAATCATCATGCTCAGTTCACTCGATGCCTCGGCCGACCTGCGCCTGGTCACGGCGCTGGGCGTGGAATACTGCCTGACCAAGCCCGTGCGGGCGCTGGAACTGCGTCACTGCATCGAAGCCGTCTGCGGCTTCGGCACCCTGGCGCCGACGCCGCCAGCGGCGCCTGCCCTGCCCGCTGCGCCGGACAGCGCAGCCGCAGGCCAGGCGCCGCTGCGCATGCTGCTGGTGGAAGACAATGCGATCAACCAGGAAATCGCCCTGGCCATGCTGGAAGATAGCGGCTACGAAGCCATGCCGGCCGACAACGGGCGGCGCGCGCTGGCCCTGTGGGAACGTCACCCGTTCGACGTGATCCTGATGGATTGCCAGATGCCGGAAATGGACGGTTTCGAGGCGACCCGGCAGTTGCGCCGCATGGAAACCCAGCAGGGCCGTCACCGCACGCCCATCATTGCCCTGACGGCCAATGCCATCCTCGGCGACCGCGAACTGTGCCTGGACGCGGGCATGGACGACTACCTCGCCAAGCCGTACACGCGCGCCGCCCTGCTGGCCGTGCTGGCCCGCTGGCACCCGGCGCCCGCCGTGCCGGCGGCTGCGGAAACGGTAGTGACGGTGGAAGCGACTCCGGCGCCGGCGGAATCGGCCTCCATCCTCGACGCCGCCGCCCTGCAAAACCTGCGCGCCATGCGGCGTCCCGGCCGTCCCGACGTACTGGGCCGCATCATCGACCTGTTCTACAGCGACGCCCCGCGCCTGCTGGGCCAGCTGGAAGTGGCCGCCGAGGCGAGCGACGCCGCTGCCCTGCAACTGGCGGCGCACACGCTCAAGTCCAGCTGCGCCAACGTGGGCGCGCTGGGCTTGTCGGCCACCTGCCGTGAAATCGAACAATACGCGCGCGGCAATGATGTCGGCAGCGCACTGCAGCATATCCGCGGCATCCAGCATGAACTCGACCGTGTCCTCGCCGCCCTGGCCCTTGAGAAGGAAGCCCTATGAATACCGCACTGCCCCTGCAAGCACTGGTCCTGGTGGTCGATGACGACACCATGACGCGCATCCTGGTGACGGAAGCGCTGGAACCGGAAGGCTTCCGCATCGAGGAAGCGGCCAGCGGCCTGGAAGCGCTGGCCGCCTTCCAGCGCGGCGTGCCCGACCTGATCCTGCTCGACGTCGCCATGCCCGGCATGAGCGGCTTCGAATGCTGCGCCCAGCTACGCCGCTTGCCAGGCGGCGCGCACGTGCCCATCGTCGTACTGACCGGCAACGACGACGACGACTCCATCAAGCAGGCGCTGGAAGCGGGCGCCAGCGACTTCATTTCCAAGCCGATGCAATGGCGGCTGCTGGCGCACCGGCTGCGCTACCTGCTGCGGGCCAGCAGCGCGCTCACCGAGTTGAGCCGCATCCAGGAAAGCCTCAGCCACGCGCAGGCGCTGGCCCGCCTCGGCAACTGGGAATACCGGATCGCCGGCGGCGACGGCTACTGGTCGCCGGAACTGTTGCGCATCCTGGGCCTGGACGCCGATTCCGGCCCCACCAGTTTCGACCGCCTGCTGCAATGCCTGCCGGAAGACCAGCGGCCCCTGCTGCTCGATGCCTTCATGGAACTGCATGCGAACGGCACCAGCTACGGACTGGAACACAAGGTGCTGCAGCCGGACGGCGGCGAGTGCATCGTCTTTCACCAGGCCGAAGCCGTGCGTCAAGGCCGCGAGGTACTGCTGATGCGCGGCACCGTGCAGGACATCACGGAACGCAAGCTGCAGGAATTGCGCATCGAATACCTGGCCAACCACGATGCGCTGACAGACTTGCCCAACCGCCAGTTGCTGAACGACCGCATCGGCCAGGCCATCGCCCATGCCCGCCGCACCCGCCTGCACCTGGCCACCTTGATGCTGGACCTCGACCGTTTCAAGTTCGTCAACGACAGCTATGGCCACCCGGTGGGCGATGCGCTGCTGCAGGAAGTGGCCCGGCGGCTGAAGCTGGCGGTGCGCGAAGGCGATACCGTGGCCCGCCAGGGCGGCGACGAATTCGTCATCCTGCTGACGGACCTGCCCGACCTCGAGACGGCCGAACAGATCGTGAAGAAAGTGCTGGCGATGTTCGACGATCCTTTCGTACTGGGCGAACATACCCTGCACGTCAGCACCAGCATCGGCGCCAGCGTGTTTCCCTCCGACGGCGACAGCGGCGACATACTGCTCAAGACGGCCGATGCGGCCCTCTACAGCGCCAAGGACAAGGGCCGCAACGGCTACCAGTTCTACAACCACAAGATGGGCGTGCTGGTGGAAGAGCGGGCCGAAATCGAACACGCGCTGCACCAGGCGCTGGCGCTGGGCGAGCTGGAACTGCACTACCAGCCCAAGGTCGACCTTACCAGCGGCAAGATTTATGGCATGGAAGCGCTGCTGCGCTGGCGCCGCGACGGCATCGGCCTGGTGCCGCCGGACCGCTTCATTCCCCTGGCCGAGGAAACGGGCATGATCGTACCCATCGGCGAATGGGTGCTGCGCACGGCTTGCGCGCAACTGGGCGTCTGGCATGCCTACGGCTTTACGCACCTGACGATGGCGGTCAACGTGTCGGCGCGCCAATTCCGCCAGGTCGACATGCCGGCACTGGTGCGCGAAGTGCTGGCCGACAGCGGCGTGCCGGCAGATTGCCTGGAACTGGAGCTGACGGAGAGCGTGCTGATGCAAAACCGCGACCTCGTGGTGAAGGCGCTGGAACAGTTGAAGGAAATCGGCGTCACCTTGTCGCTGGACGACTTCGGCACCGGCTATTCCAGCCTGTCCTACCTCAAGCAGTTCCCCATCGACGTGGTCAAGATCGATCAATCGTTCATCCGCGACGTGACCGACAGCGTGGATGGTGCGTCGCTGACCCGCTCCATCATCGCCATGGCCAAGTCGCTGCACATGACCACCGTGGCCGAGGGCGTGGAAACGGAGGGGCAATTGGGATTTCTCAATACCAACCACTGTGACGCCATGCAAGGCTATTACTTCAGCCGCCCGCTGCCCGGTGCCGAGATGGATCAGATGTTGCATGCCGGCACCCATTTGCCGCCCGACAGCTGCCATGCCGAAACGCCGCAGCGCGTGCTGCTGCTGGTGGACGACGAGGAACATATCCTGTCCTCCCTGCGCCGCTCGCTGCGCAAGGAGGGCTACCAGATACTCAGCACCAGCAAGCCGCAGGAAGCGCTGGAGCTGGTGGCCGCCCACGCCGTGGGAGTGATCCTCACGGATGCGCGCATGCCGGGCATGTCTGGCAACGAGCTCCTGCGCCGCATCAAGGGCATCTATCCGGAGATCGTGCGCGTGATGTTGTCGGGCTACCCTGAATTGCATTCGGTCACGGCAGCCATCAACGAAGGCTCCGTGTACAAGTTCATCACCAAACCCTGGGACGAGACCCTGCTGAAAGAGCATCTGCGCGAAGCCTTCGTGCGCTTCGAATCGGGCGTGCAGCGCCCGCCAGTGGGGCCGCATGGCATCGAGATCAGCAACCGCGCCGCCTAGGCGCGCCACCAGGAGCCAGCATGCCGGATCAGTTGTTCTTCGAAGGCTTGCGCGCCCTGGCCGAAGCCGCCTTTCCCAAGCATTGCGCCTGTTGCGGGCGCGTCTTCGCCACGGCGGACGAATTCATCGGGCAGACGCAGGCGATGCGCCAGAATGTCTCCGGGCTAAAACAAAGCTTCGACGATAACAACGTGGCCATCGTCGAGGTCTACCGCAATTGCCTGTGCGGTTCGACCCTGATGGATTTCTTTTCGGACCGGCGCAGCACCTCCGAGGCCAGCCAGGAGCGGCGCCAGCTGTTTGCGCGCCTGTTGCCGCTGCTGATGGAAAAAGGCATGGAACGGGCTGCCGCGCGCGAATATCTGCTGCACGTCGTGCGCGGCCAGCTGCCGTGACGAGCCGCCTGCTTTACCAGTAGCCCAGCACCTTCCACCAGGTCGTGCCGACGACGGCAAAGATCAACAGTTCCACCACGCACATGATGAAGCCGACGCGCCACCAGTTGCCCATGGTCACGAAGCCGCTGCCGAAGATGATGGGCGAGGTGCCCGTCGCATAGTGGGTCAGGGTCATCATGATGGCCGAGCCGGCCGTCATCATCAGCATGAAGGGCACGTGGTATTCGGCCGGGATCAGGTGCAGGCCCACCGTCAGGAAGGCCAGCAGCATGGCGCTGATGTGGGCCGTCGTGCTGGCGAAGAAGTAATGCGAAAAGACAAACACCAGCACCAGGACGCCGGCGATCGGCAGCCAGTCCATGCCGCTGGCGACAATCGCCGCCTTCATGCCGGCCGAGAACCAGGCGATCACGCCCGTCTTGTTCAGTTGCTCGGCCATCATGACGAGCGCGCCGAACCACACGAGGGTGTCCCAGGCGCTCTTTTCCGACAAGACGTCATCCCAGTCGATGGTGCCGGTAATGATCAGCACGAACAGACCGACAAAGGCGACCACCGTCGCATCGAGCGAAAACGCGGGGCCGAACAGCATGGCAGGCACGTTGGCCCACAGCAAGAGCAGCAAGGCGAAGGTGCCCAGCATGACTTTTTCCGACGGCGACAGCGGGCCCATGCTTTTCAGCTCCGCCTTGGCGTAGGTGACGGCGTCCGGCGTGGCTTTCAGTTCCGGCGGCGACAGCCAGTAAATAATCAGCGGCATCACCAGCAGGCAGACCAGGCCCGGCAGCAGCATGCACAGGGCCCAGGTCGTCCATGTCAGGTGGAAACTCTGGCCGCTGGCCTTGGCCACGAAGTCGACCACCAGCGGATTGGGCGCCGTGGCCGTCAGGAACATGGCCGACGTGATGGGGTTCGCGTGGTAGTTGACGAGGGCCAGGTAGGTGCCGACCTTCTTTTCCGTGCCCTTGGCCGGGTCCGAATCGAAGGCGTTGGCGATCGATTTCATGACAGGATGGACGATGCCGCCGCCGCGTGCCGTGTTACTTGGCGTAAATGGCGCCAGCACCAGTTCGCAGATGGCCAGGCCATAGCCGATGCCCATGGTGCGCTTGCCGAGCAGCGAGATGAACAGCAGGCCGATGCGGCTGCCCAATCCCGTCTTTTTCAGGCCGCGCGAAATCAGGATTGCCACGACGATCAGCCAGATCAGGGGATTCGAGAAACTGCTGAGCGCATCCGTGATGGCGCCCTTGGACGAGGTCGACGTCACTTGCGACAGCGACACGATGACGATGGCCATCATGGCCATCACGCCGATCGGCATGACTTTTAATATGATCGCCAAAATCGTGGTGAGGAAGATCGCCACCAGGCCCCAGGCCTTGGGCGTCAAGCCATCGGGCGCCGGCAGCAATAGCATGCTCACCAGCAAGATCGTGCAGATCAGGGCGGGGACGAGGCGGAATGGGACGGCTTCCTTAAAATGCAGGAACAGGTCGCGCACTGTTTTATACATCTTTATTACCTTTCGCTGTGGGTCGGGCATCGTGGCGGCAGGAATCGTGCACGCAGATTCATGGGCCGGCAGGCACAAGAAGCGCGCCCGCAAGATGACAGATGCCCAACAATTCTGTTCGGCAATATCATACACGCAAGACTGCCCGTCTCCTGCTCCATTCGGCGCGCCTTTGCCGGCAATTGCAAAATCGTTGACCTGCGCGCGGCATCTCTCACATAATCGCCCTTCCTGCCGCCCGCCCCCACGAGGATGCCATTGCATACCCGCAACAATCACATCGACGCCCTGCGCGGCGCCGCCATCCTGTGCGTGCTGGTATTGCACTTCGCCCTGGCCTACGGCTTGAAGAACAGCCCGCTCGGCCTTCTGCCGACTTGGCTATTGAAAGCCGCCTACCAGGGCAATTACGGCGTGACCATGTTTTTCGTCATTTCCGGCTATTTGATCACATCGACCTCGCTGCGGCGCTGGGGTGACCTGGCGCGCATCGACCTGGCGGCGTTCTATGTCTACCGCATCGCCCGCCTGCTGCCCGCGCTGCTGCTGGCCCTGTCCATCATCGTATTGCTGGGCGTGCTCGACGTGCCCTTCTTTGCCAATTCCGATGGCGGCAAGGACTTGCCCGCCAGTTACTTCGTCATCGCCATCGCTTCCATCCTGACCTTCTGGCACAACGTGCTGATGCAAAGCGCCGGCTATTTCAATTACTGCCTGAACGTGTACTGGTCGCTATCGGTCGAAGAAATGTTTTATCTGCTGCTGCCCCTGTCGTGCCGCCTGCTGCGCCGACGGCACTGGATCACGCTGCTGTGCGGCGCTGCCATCGTCGCCGGCCCCGTGTACCGCAGCCTGCATGCGGACAACGAGATTTACTTCATGTACGGCTACCTTGCCTGCTTCGACGCCATCGCCATCGGTTGCCTGACGGCCCTGCTGACGCAACGCTGGCAACCAGGTGCGCGGGCCGGGCGATTCTTGCGCTGGACAGCGGGCCTGGTCCTGGCGGCCCTGTACGTGCGCGGCATCGGTGGCCATGAGGTGTTCGGTTTTACGTGGATCGCCGTGGCTGGCGCCGCCTACATCGTGGGCGCCACGGCGGGCCAGACGGCGGGCCAGGGCCGCTGCGGCCCGCTGCAATGGCTGGGACGGCACAGCTATGAGCTGTATTTATTCCATATCATCGTGCTGGCCGGCATGCGCAATGTGGTCGACAAGGCGGGCCTGGGCTACGCGGAACGGCTGCCGTGGCTGGCGCTGTTCCTGGCCGCGACGGCGCTGGCGGCCGCCCTCGTGGCCCGCTACGTGTCCGACCCGGCCAATGCTGCCCTGCGCCGGCGCTTCCGGGGCGCCGCCACGGCCGCGCCGGCATGCGCTGGCGGCAGCCCTGGCGCGGCGCCTTGAAAAACTGAGCCAGGTCAAGAGTCCGCATGCCCACAGCCCGTTTCCGGGCGAAATCCAGCCCGATCTTGCCATCCGCACTATAATGTTGGCACCGTGTGCGGCAGCATTGGCGGCGATAGACGGTAACAATTTCGTGTGGAGGCCGGTACAATAGCGTCTGGGCCTACACAGGGTTTCACTTTTGCCAGCAGTTGCCAGCAACTAACCATTTTTTTGACCAGCCAACAAATACTATGAGTTCGATGAATGAAGAGCGCGTTTTAAGCGTGCACCACTGGACGGATACCCTGTTCTCCTTTACCACCACGCGCGACCCATCGCTGCGTTTCTCGAATGGTCACTTCACCATGATCGGCCTGCGCGTCGATGGCAAGCCCCTGCTGCGTGCCTACAGTATCGCCAGCGCCAATTACGAAGACCACCTGGAATTTTTCAGCATCAAGGTACCAGGCGGTCCTTTGACGTCGCGTTTGCAACATTTGCAAGTGGGCGACACCGTCATCGTCGGCCGCAAGCCGACGGGCACTCTGGTGTCCGACTACCTGCTGCCAGGCAAGCGCCTGTACATGCTGTCGACGGGCACCGGCCTGGCGCCATTCCTCAGCATCGTGCGCGATCCGGACATCTACGAGCGCTTCGACCAGCTCATCCTCGTGCACGGCGTGCGCCAGGTCGATGAACTGGCTTACCACGACTTGCTGGAAGAGCATTTGCCGAAGCATGAGTTCCTGGGCGAAATGGTCAGCGACAAGCTGCGCTACTACCCGACCGTGACGCGCGAAGACTTCCGCAACATGGGCCGCATCACCGAACTGATCGAGAACGGCAAGCTGGCCGAAGATCTGGGCGTGCCGGCACTCAATCCGGCCGAAGACCGCGTGATGATCTGCGGCAGCTCGGAAATGCTGCGCGACCTGAAGGAAATGCTGGAAGCGCGTGGCTTCAAGGAAGGCAATACCTCGACGCCTGGTGACTTCGTGGTCGAGCGCGCGTTCGCCGAGAAGTAATCCGTAAGGCATCCGCAACACCCCAGGGGCCCGGCCCCGCCGCTTTCTGCGGCGGCGTCGGGCCTTTGCATTGCGGCGTCAGCGGGCCAGCGGCGCGGCGCGCTGGTAGCGCAAGCCATTCATGAAGCGCTGTACGGGCAAAAAGGCGCTGCTGAGGATATCGTCCTGCGCTGCGTAATAGCGCGTTTCGATCTTCAGCAAGCCCAGCACGGTCGCATCGAGCTTGTCCGTCTGGTATGGCCGGTTTTCCAGCGCGGCGCGGACGGCCGCCGATTGCGGCGCTTGCTGGTTGTCCCAGATCAGCATGGGAATTTCATAGCCGCTCTTGTCCGAGGCGGAATGGCCCGCGTGATTGCGGCTGTAGCCCACTTCCTGCCCGTGGTCGGAAACGAACAGCAGCGAGGCGGCGCGGTCGGTCTTGGCCTTTTCCGTCATGCCGATCAGGGTGCCCAGCACATAATCGCCATAGCGGATGGCGTTGTCGTACTCGTCGCGCTGGTTGCGTATCCAGCTTGACCTGCCCTGGTGTTCCATCTGCGCGCTGACGGCGTCGTGCGCCCGGTCGAAATGCGCGAAGCGGCTCGGGTAGCGCATGTCGTAGCTGGGATGGGCGCCCAGCAAATGCACGACGATAAGCTTTTTCGGCGCCTCGTCGCGCAGCGCATGGGCGAAGGGCTGGAACAGGTTGCCATCAAAATTGTTTTCGCCGCGACCAGTGCCATAGTTGATGAAGTCGCTCTCATCGGCCTCGCCCGCCAGCAGCCCGATCCAGCCATCGTTGCGCGTCTGGTTCGACACCCAGAACGTCTTGTAGCCGGCCGCCTCGGCCAGCATCAGCAAGTTCGGCTTGGCCATCCACGCGTCGGGGTTGCCGATATCGGCGGGCGTCAGCATCGTCATCATCGATTCCACCGTGCTGGCGGCCGGCGAAATCACGTCATTGAATACCAGCAGCTTCGAGCGCATGGCGTCGAGCTGGGGCGTGGTGGCGCGCGGATAGCCATACAGCGACATCGAGGCGCGGTTGGTGCTCTCGCCGATCACCAAGATGACGGTGCGGGCATCCTCGCCTGCGTAGCGTACATCCCAGTCGCGCGGCGCGGACATGGCCGCCGTCAGCGCGTGCTGCATCGATTGCATCGCTTGCAGCTGCGCGCTGTACTGCTGATAGCGCAGCGGCCAGAACAGGGCCGGATTTTCGCGCCGCATGGTGGTGTTGACGTGCAGCAGCACGAGAAAGACGGCCATGCTGGCGGCCAGGCATTTTTGCGGCAGGCCCGGCGCCGCAACGGCGCGCGCAGCGTGCCAGCGCTGCAACTGGCGGTCGGCCAGCAGCACCGCCGCCGTCACGAGCACAAAGCAGCCGGCTGCTTGCGCCAGGGCAACGCTGTTGTGCAGCAAAAACTCGCCCGTTTCGGCTTGATCTGTCGCAAACATCGCCTGTAAAACGGCATTTGGATTCGGCCGCATGCCAAAATAGCCACGCAAGAAGCCCTTGATGGCGGCATCGAGGTAAAACACGGGCACGACGACGCGCACCAGCACGGAGATCGCGCTCGGGCTGCGGCGCCACGCATGCAGCACGCCGCCCACGCCCAGCAGGAAGGCCGCGAGTAACACGCTCAATTTCAGGCATTCGTTCGCGCTTAACTGATCGAAGAGGAAGAACAGCAGCAGGCCAGCAATGCTGAACAGGACACGGCAAAACAGAATCAGCATGGGGCGATAGATAGTAGGCATTCAAGGGAGACATGCCCGTGCGACGGGCCAGCGATTGTAGCGCAGTCCGTTGTAACTTGTACCATTATTTCCTGCGCGCTCCTGACAGAAATTGTCAGTGCTTTTTATTATGATTTCGGCACCAGCAGGCCAACGAGCCTGTATTACTATTGATATCTCCACCAGCGACAGGACTTTTCATGACACGTGCCATCACCATACTGACCGAGAACTTTGCCGATTGGGAAACCGCCCTGCTCAATTCCACGGCGCGCCTGTATTACGGCTTTTACACGCAGTTCGCCACGCCGGGCGGCTTGCCCGTCACCTCGTCCGGCGGCATGCTGGTCACGCCGCAACTGGCGCTGGAAGAAATTGTGCTCGATGAACTCGACTTGCTGATGGTGTGTGGCGGCAGCCACTGGCAAAGCGGCAAGGCGCCCGACCTGGGCCCGTTGCTGCGCGCCGCCCGCGACAAGAATATCGTGCTGGCCGGCATTTGCGACGGCACGCGCGTGCTGGCGCAGGCTGGCGTGCTCGACACCGTACGCCACACCTCCAATTCCGCCGACAACCTGACGGCAACCGGCTATGCGGGCGCCGCCCTCTACCAGGATGTGCCGTGGGCCGTGGCCGACCAGCGCGTCATCACGGCGCCCGGCACGGCGCCCGTCAGTTTCACGGCGGAAGTCTTGCGCGCCCTGGGCATCGCCGATGACAACCTGGCCGCCTACCTGGCCATGCACGGGGCCGAGCACGGCAAGACTGCCGGCTAATTGACGCCCAGCGCGCGCAGGCGCGCCACGGCGTGCGTGTTGCCCGGATCCAGTTCCAGCGAACGGCGATAATGCGTGATGGCCTGCGCCTTCGCGCCGTCCGCCTCGTACGCTTCGGCCAGGCTGTCGTGGCCATTCGCCCCTTGCGGGTACAGTTGTACACCCAGCTGGAAGACGGCCGCCGCCTGCTTCGCTTGCTGCCGTCCCAGCAGGCGGTAACCCCAGGCATTCAAGTCGTCTTCCGTGGGTTCCGACAGCCCGTGCTGGCGCCGGATGGCCGCCAGTTTCTTGTCCAGCCCGTCAAAACCGTCAATGGCCGCCTGCTTGCGCAGCAGGTGCGCCGCATACGCGCCGCCGCGCTGCTGGCGCAGGCCGGGAATGTAGAAGCTTGCGATGGTATCGATCAGCTGCTCCGGCTGGGCGCCGGCCAGGTTGCTGAGGATAATGACGGCCAGGCCATCGTCCGGATACACATAAAAGGCCGAGCGGGCGCCGCCGATGCCGGCCACGGCGCGGTGCTCACTGCGGCCGATGCTGGGCCAGCCCAGCGCCCACGGCGCCGGCTTGCCGTCCTTCAAGCTGGTCGGCTGCCACAGTTTCTCCACGCTGGCGGGCGCCAGCAAGCGTCCCGACTGCAGCGCGATGAGCCAGTTCGCCAGTTCGCCCACATTGCTGTTGATGCCGGCGCCAGCGCGCATGAACACAGGAAAGTCTTCGATCACATTGCGGTAACCCTTGCCTCCCCGGTCCAGTACGTAGGAACTGGCCTTGTTGGCGACCACGTCCTTCGCGTCGCCAAAGCCACTGTGCCGCATGCCGGCCACGTCGAACTGCCGGCGCTGGATGAAAGTGGTAAAGGGCTGGCCGCCTTGTCGCTCGATCAATTGCGCCAACAACACGTAATTGGTCTGGTTATAGCGGAAGCGCTCGCCTGGCTGAGCTTCCACGGGCAGCGCCTGCACGGCAGTCCACGCCGCAGCGCCATCGTCCGGCAGCGGCCCCACCAGCTTGCCGCTGCGCTGGTCCAGCACATCGGGCAAGCCCGAGGTATGGTTGAGCAGTTGCGTCACCGTCACGGCTTGCCAGGCTGGCGGGAGCCCCGTCAGGTATTCGCCAATGGGCGCCGCCAGGTCGATCTTGCCCTCCTGCACCAGCTGCATCACGGCCACACCCGCAAACGATTTCGTTGCCGAATTGATGGAAAACAGGCTCGTCTCCGTCACGGGCACCTGGTATTGCAGGCTGGCCAGGCCGAAATTGCGCGTCAACACCACCTTGCCACCCTGGATCACCGCCAGTTGCAGCCCAGGAATCTGGCGCTCCTGCATTTCGCTGCGCAGGAAGGCGGCAACCTCCTGCTCCGCGTTGGACACTTTCTGCTGGTTGGCGGGAGCGGCAGTGACCGCTGCAGTGACGGGAGCAGCCACGGCGGCAAGCGCCATGACGAGCAGGAAAGACGGGAAGCGTGGGTTCAAGATACGGCTTTCGACAGTGGAAAACGGAATCGCAGCATCCCATACCTATTTATCAACGTCAACGACAATCTTGCCGGTCAGAAAGTCACTCTTCCAGCCACACGTCTTCGTAGCCTTCGCGGTCAAGGATGAACCTGGCGCCGCTGGGCAAGGCCAGGTAATCGACCACTTGCGGCAGCATGTCGTGCAAGTGTTCCGCATGCAGGGGCTGGTAAAAGCCGCTGGCATCGTCGTGTTCGCCGCAGTGGATGAACCAGCTGATGGTGCCGTTTTCCGGCAGCGCGACGCGCGTGCCATAGATGGGCGACTGGTCCAGGCTGCCGATGGCCAGGGCCACCATGGGCTCCGGTGCTTGCGCGGGCAAGCCGAATTTGTCGCAGATGCGCTGCTGTGTTTTGCTGATCGGTGTGCTCATGCTGTTCTCAGGATCCGATGTATTGATAATGGAGGCGCAGCGCGCCGTCGTGGCCGGACATTTCCAGGTGCAAGGTCGCTTCGCCCGGCTGGCCATCGGCCAGCAGCATGCATTCCAGGCCCAGCGGTCCGGCATCGGTGGCATACACATCGACGGCCGCGCGGCCACCCTTGCCCGGCACGAAGGCTTGCGCCAGCGGCGTCAGGGACAACGCCTGGTTGGCCACAAAGTAGCTGTCGAGCATCTCGATGATCTCGTCGGCCACGCCGGGCGACAGGCCCCAGTCGCGTTGCAGCGCAACAGGATCGCGCCGGTCAAGTGTCCGTACGAACGCGGCGGCCTGCGCATATGCCAGCTGCCGCAAGCTGTCTGTGATGGCCATTTCCATAAGGTGAGTCCTGCCCTATCCATTCAACAGGCGCCATTATAGTGCCTCGCCGCGGGTATGGTCGATCCGTTTGCTGGCAATAATCAAGCACCCTGCCGCTCATTTAGATCGACATCCTTATTATTTATCGCACCGCAATAAAATAAATGGCCTGCGTGATATTTGGTGAGTATTTGAAATAGATAATCGAGAATACGATTGATTTCAAGTTGACGCTTATTTATTCAGGCGCTAATATCGAATGGCCATATACCATGGCATACAGCGCAAGCAGTACTTAACCATCACAAGAGGATAGTACAATGCAAAAACAGAACCACTCCAAATTGTTCGCATTCAAACTGGCTGAAAAACAGGTACAAAAACTGGTAGCGCCCGCCACCGCCTGGAAGGTGCGCGACGGCGTCGCCGTGGCCGGCTGCACCGCGGTGGAAGCTGAGCAGTACCGCGATTCCTCGCGCTTCCAGCCAAACGACCGCGGCCAGTATTGCTGATCACTGGCACGCCACAACCCCCGTCCGGCGTGGGTTTCATCTAATCCCTCATATTCAAACTGGCGCCGACTCCAATTCCGGAGCGGCTTTTCTGCGCGCAGGGAATATATAAACACCTGCCAATTGGAGATTCCTTTTTTAAACAGGTATTTCCGGAAAAAATCAAATCGCAACCATTCATATAGGATATTCCCATGCACAAAGAAACCAAGCTGTTCGCATTCAAACTGGCGGAAAAGAAGGAACAGGAAAAGCCTGCCCTTCCCGCGCCCTGGAAGGTGCGCGACGGTGTCGCCGTGGCCGGCTGCACGGCGGTCGACAGCGAGGAGCAATACCGCTATTCGCGCATCGGCTCGAGTGACGGCGGCGAGTTCTGCTGATACGTTCCAGCTGAAAGCCTTGCCACGGCAAGGCTTTTTCATCTTCCCGATTTTCCGCTACTGCAGGCCCCCCTACATGCACAAAAAGGTCTTGATTATCAGCCATAGCGGCGATCTGCACGCCGCCCTGGTCGAAGCCATCCTCGCCGCGCGCGGCCATGCCCCCTTCCGTATCGACCTCGACGCCTTTCCCCGCGATTACCAGCTGTGCCAGCGCCTGCTGGACGGCCGCGCCAGCGCGCGCCTGCGCCATCTGCCCGAGGGCGACTGGCTTGACTTGCAGCAGGTGGGCGCCGTCTGGCTGCGCAAGGCGGCCGACTATGCCTACGCCAGCGCCGACCTGACGCAGCAGGAACGCGCCTACGCCCAGCTGGAAACGGAGCAAGCCATCTTCAGCGTGCTGTACGGACTCAATTGCTACTGGCTCAGCCATCCGCTGGCCCTGCGCGGCGCCCAATGGAAAGGCGAACAGCTTGCGCGGGCCGCGCGCATGGGCTTTCGCGTGCCCGCCACCGTGATCACCAATGTGCCCGACGACGTGCGCGCCTTCCGCGCGGCCGTCAACGGGCCCATCATTTTCAAGAGCATGTCCACGCCCAGCCTGGCCGCCGAAGCCGTCGAGGAAGCGGACAGGGTCAGCGCCGGCATCGGCACCACCATCGTCGACGATGCCATGCTGGACAGCCTGGACGCCGTCAGCGAGCTGAGCTGCCAGTTCCAGGAATATATCGCCAAGCAATATGAGCTGCGGATCACCGTGATCGGCAAGCGCCTGTTTGCCGCGCGCCTGTATTCGCAGGACGATGCCCGCACGGCCATCGATTCGCGCGACATGTCGGCCCCCATCCGCTATGAGGCGTGCACCTTGCCAGCGGAGATAGAGCAGCGCTGCCTTGCTTTCGTGCACAGCTATGGCCTCGAGTATGGTGCGCTGGACCTCATCGTCACGCCCGACGGTGAGTATGTTTTCCTGGAAAACAATCCTGTTGGTCAATTTTTGTATGTACAACAACTGGTGCCCGCCTTGCCCCTGCTGGAATGCGTGGCCGATACCCTCATCGAAGGAGCGCTATGCCACAGCCAGACTTGAACCTGCTGCCGTCGCAGCTGCGCGAACTGGAGCAGGCGCGCGACAGCCGGGCCATTGTCCTGGCCGCCTCGCACCTGGACATGGAACTGCTGCCCGCCCTGTACGAGCTGTGTCAGGGCATCGGCCCCGTGGCGCGCCTCGACGTGGTGCTGCACGGACGCGGCGGCATCGTCAACGCGGCGCGCCGCATCGCCATCCTGCTGCGCCAGCATGCGCGCCACCTGAGTTTTATCGTGCCCTTCCACTGCCAGTCGGCCGCCACCCTGCTGACCCTGGGCGCCGATGAGATCATCGCCGGCGACCTGGCCCTGTTCTCGCCCATCGACCCGCAGCTCGATGGCGCCGACGGCGGCTCCATGTCCAGCCTGGACATCAAGGCTTTCGGCGACATGGCGCAGCAGTGGTTCGGCGTGGATGCCGGCGAAGCGCGCCAGCAATCGCTGTCCCTGCTGTGCGGCAGCATCTTTCCCCCTTCCCTGACGGCCTTTTACCGCACCACCCTGGAGCTGGCGCAGATCGGCGAAGAATTGCTGGCCTGGCAATTGCCCGAGGCCACACCCGAGGCGCGGCGCGCCATCGTCGCGCAACTGGTGACGGGTTATCACTCGCACAACTATGCCTTGACACGCGAAGAACTGGCGCAGCTGGGCTTGCGCATGGAACGCGATGCCCACGCCGAACGGCTGGGCTGGGCCATTTCCACGCAATTGCAGGCAAGCATAGGCGGCGCCCTGCGCAGCGCGCCCGACGAGCCGTGGAACGATGCCCTGCTGGCGTCGCGCGACGGCGTGCAACTGCGGCGCCAGCGTCCGGGCGGCTACGCGCCCCTATGGAGCACGCAATGCTGACACCCGTGCTGTCCACGTTACTGGCTGCGTTTTTATCCGATATCGCGCGCTACTGCATTGCCTTGCTGTTGCTGGCGGCCAGCGTGGGCAAGCTGCGCAGTTACGGTGACTTTCGCGCCAACCTGGCCACCTCGTTCGGCGTGCCGCCCGCCGCCGCCAGCGTGGCCGCGCCCGCCCTGGTGGCGGCTGAATTATGGCTCGCCGGCTGGCTGCTGGCGGGGGGCACCCAGTTGCCGATGCTGCTGTCGCTCTTGCTGCTCGGTACCCTCACGGCTATCCTGGCCTGGCGCTATTTCACGCACAGCGTGGTGCGCTGCAGCTGCTTTGGCGAAGCGACGCGGCCCGTGTCGCAGTACGACTTGCTGCGCAACGTGCTGGTGGTCGGCATCAACGGCGCCTACTTTGCGCTGGCGCAAGAAACGACCTTGTCCATCGCCACCACAGTATTGGCCGCCGGACTGGCGGCCATCGTCTGCGTGGCCACGATTTCCCTGCACGACATCGCCACTCTGGCAAAGGCCGACTGATGGATGCCACGACCCTGCAACTGGTGCTGGCGGCGCTGGCCTTCGCCCTCGCCGGCAATATCTGGCTCAGCCTGGCAGTGCTGCGCGCCAGCCGCCGCGAACGCGTCGCGCCCACGGCGCTGGTGCCGGGCCAGCCCCTGCCTGCCGTGCTAGCCCGTCCGCTGGCTGGCGGTGCGCGTTTCCAGCCGGGTGCCAGCGGCCAGGCGGCCGTGCTGCTGTTTTTGGCCAGCCGCTGTCCGAAATGCGCGGAAAAGCTGGCCGGCATCGAACAGCTGCTGCCGCTGACGCGCGAGGCAGGCCTGGCCGTGTGGCTGATCAGTGAAGAACCGGTCCGCCGGCTGCGCGCCTTTTTACCCGGCAACGCCTTGCGAGCGGCCACGGCGCGGCTGACGCTGCGCGACTACCGGCGCGTGAATCCGCTGATGAGTTCTCCCTCCTATGTCTTTGTCAATTACGAAGGGCAAGTGGAAGCGGCCGGTTTGATCGGCGACGAAGACTGGCTGGCCCTCGTCGAACAACTGAACGCGGAACCGTCTCAGGAGCGCGCCGCATGAGCCATCTGAACTTCGGCCCCCATCTTGAACGCCTGCGCCTGCTGTATCCAGTGCGCTGGCGCATTGCCGCCGGCCTGCTTTGCATGATCCTCACCGTGGGCGCGCAGCTGGCCTTCCCGCAAGCCATCGCGTATTTCATCGACAACGTGGCGGAACTGACGCGGCGCGGCATCACGCCGGGCATGGTGATCGCCATGCTGGCCTTCAGCCTGCTGTATGCGCTGGTCACGAGCGCGCGCTTCTATTTGCTGCAATCGAGCGGCCACATGATCGTCATGGGCGTGCGCCGGCGCCTGTTCGACGTGGTCATCAACCAGCCCATCGCCTTCTTCGACAAGCACCATGGCGGCGAACTGAACAGCCGGCTCACGTCCGACGTGTCGGCCCTGCATGAAAGCCTGACCATCGGCGCGGCGAATGCCCTGCGCTCGCTGTGCGTCTTCGTCGGCGGCATCGCCATGCTGCTGCAGCTGTCACCCATGCTGAGCCTGCCGCTGGCCCTGTTCATTCCCGTCAGCCTGTATCTGGGCAAATTATCAGGCAGTAATTACCGGCAGCGTTCGCGGGCCATTTCCGCCACCCTGGCCGCCAGCGGCAAGGTGGCGCAGGAATACTTTGCCCATGCGCGCCTGGTGCAGGCGTTCAACCAGCAAGGCGGCGCCATGGCCCGCTACGCGCAAGCCATGCGGCAATTGCTGGAGGTGTCCCTGGCCGGCACACGGCTGCTGGCCGTGTTTCAGGGCGCGCAAGGGCTGCTCGCCTTCGTTGCCCTGCTGACCACTCTGTGTTTCGGCGCCCACCTGATCGGCCAGGGCCGGTTGAGCGTGGGCGAGCTGACGGCCTTTGTCATCTATGCCAGCATGGTGACGGACACGGCCGGCTCGATCAGCGAATTCTGGAACACGTGGATGCGCACCATGGGCTCGACCGACCGCATCTTCGATATCCTGCGCAGCCACCGCGCCGTGACCGAGATGGCACCGCAGCCGCCGCTGGCCGGCCATATCGCGCTGCGCGACGTGCGTTTTTCGTATCCCGAACGCACGCAAGCCACGGCCCTCGACGGCGTCAGCCTGTCCATCCGTGCGGGCGAAAAAATCGCCCTCGTCGGCGCCTCGGGCGCAGGCAAGTCCACCATCGCCAGCCTCGTGCTCGGCCATTACCAGCCTGGCGCGGGCAGCCTGCAGTTCGACGGCATCGATGCGCAGGTGCTGGGCGTGACGCAGCTGCGGCGCCAGATGGCCGTGGTGGAACAGGAACCGGCCCTGTTTTCCGGCAGCATCGCCGACAATATCGGCTTTGCCGTGCCGGATCGCCAGGTGACGCGTGAGGAGATGCTGGCGGCGGCCCGCCTGGCGCACGCCCATGATTTCATTGAGGCCTTTCCCGATGGCTACGAAACCCTCGTGGGCGAACGGGGCGTGCAATTGTCCGGCGGACAGAAGCAGCGCATCGCGATTGCCCGCGCCATCCTGCGCGCGCCGAAAATCCTGATCCTGGACGAAGCTACCAGCGCGCTCGACGCCGCCAGCGAACAGCAGGTGCAGCGCGCCCTCGATACCCTGATGCAAGGGCGCACCACCATCATCATCGCCCACCGCTTTTCCACCATCGTCAAAGCGGACCGCATCATCGTCATGGACAAGGGTCGAATTTGCCAGCAAGGCACGCACGCAGAGCTGCTGCGCGCGGGCGGCCAGTATGCACGGCTGATGCAGCAGCAACTGTCGCAATTCCAGCAGTTGCATGACAGTACGGCAACGCTGTAAAGTAGGCCACGATGAAAAAAACCTGTCATGGCAGTTGCCACTGCGGCGCAGTGCGCTTCGCGGCCGAGATCGACCTGGCGGCTCCCAGCCTGCGCTGCAACTGCTCGTTCTGTCTGAAAGTGCGCTGCTGGGCCAGCCACGTTCCCCCGTCAGCCTTCCGCCTGTTGTCCGGCGAGGCGGATTTGAGCGAATACCGCTTCGGCGCAGGCCGCGAACGCCACTATTTTTGCCGCCACTGCGGCGTGCGCCCGTTCGGCCGCGGCGATACGCCCCGCAGCGGCCCGTTTGTCGGCATCAGCGTCACTGCCTCGACGATGCGTCTGCCGCCGAACTGGCCAGGGTAGCCGTCACCTTTGTCGATGGCTGGCACGATGTGTGGGACGCACCGCCGCAGGAAACGCGGCATCTGTGAGGCAAGAAGGATGGCAGGGCAAGGAAATGCGCCTGCGCCATGTTGTGGGCGGGCAGATAAGCGTGCGCTGCCCGTTGTCTGGATCGGCATTCTGGGCGATAATTACGCCCATGAACGATACCACCACCTTACCCCCATTGCCCGATCGCCTGTCGATCGACCCTAGCAGCCCTTACCACGTTGCAGCCGTGTTCGAGAACGACGTCGGCATCCGCTTCAACGACAAGGAACGTCTTGACGTGGAAGAATATTGCATCAGCGAACGCTGGATCAAGGTCGCTTCCACCAAGTCCCTCGACCGCCGCGGCCGTCCGCTGCAGATCAAGCTGAAGGGCAAAGTCGAAGCGTTTTACCGCTAAGCAACACCTATAGTTGTCATCGAGGCCGATTTCCATCGGCCTTTTTTACGTCCGCCGCTTTCTACTCAGGCATCAACGGTGATCAGCCCGGCCGAGGCCGCCAGCGGCAGCCACAGCATGGCGTCGGCCAGCACCTCGTCCGGCGTCCGGCCGCTCGACCGCGCCGCCTGCCCCGCGCACTGTGCCAGCGGCGCGCCGCCGGCCAGCGCTTGCAGGCAGTAAAATTGCCAAGGCTGCAACTCCTGCATGGCAAGCCGGTAATGCATGCGCGAAATGGCGACGAAGGCGGGCCTGGCATCCGGCTGGGCCGGCACGGCGTCGTCCGGCGCGGCCTGTGCCTGTTGCCAATATGCACACAGGGGAAATGACAGGGCCAGCAGCCGCGTGCACGGCGCCAGGCGCCAGGCCGGTGCATTTCCCAGCAGCAAATCAAGTCCGCAAGGCAGCATGGGCGGCGCCAGCTTTTCCATGCCGGGCGCCCTGCCCGCCTCGCTGCGCGCCCGTTCCAGCTGCGCCAGTTCGACGGGAAAGCGCAAGGCGTCCCCCTGCGCGCCGGCGGCACGCTGGCTGGCGGCAAGGAAATCGGCAAAGCCGGCACCCAGGTCATACAGGGTCGCTGACGCAGACGGATGGCGCCAGACATAGGCGCGGGCAAAGAAGACGAACAGCTCGTCACTCATGACCTTGCGCAAGACAGGGTAGTCGGCTTGCAGGCATTCGAGCAGGCGCTGCACATAGCCGTCCGCATGGATGTGCAGCGGCGCCGGCCCGCCCCGCGCCTGTTTCAGCACTTGCTCCTGCGTCAAGCCGTGGCGCTCGCTGGCCAGCTGTGCACCATGCACGGCACCGCCCGGCGCCGTCATGGCCGTCAGGAACCACGCCTGCAATTGCGCCAGCGGAGCGTCGGCGGGCGCGTCCCTGGCGGCGCTACGGCGCATGGGCCGCCTCCAGGTGAAAACCCAGCGGCGTGGAGACGGCGGCGGCAGCCGTGGCTGGCACTGCAGCGGCGAATTCTCCCCGCCCGGCCGCGCGCGCCTTGTCCAGTTCAAGCAGCAGTTGCGGGTATGGCGGAATCTTCGCATCCCATTCCAGCAGGGCCGACACGCCGCCCGTCAGCTGCTGCGCCAGCGCGTACAGGCGCCAGACGGCGGCCGGCACGGGCGCGTCGTGGGTATCGATCAGCACGGCGCCGCACACGGTCGGCCCGGCCAGGTGAATCTGCACGATGTGCGCATGCGGCAACTGGCGGATGTAGTGGGCCGCGTCATAGCCGTGGTTATGCGCGCTGACGTGGACATTGTTGACGTCGAGCAAGAGTCCGCAACCTGTGTCCTCGGCCAGGCGGCCCAGGAATTCCCATTCCGGCATGCTGGACTGGGCAAACTCCACGTAGCTGCTGGGGTTTTCCAGGATCAGGGGACGGCCCAGGAATTCCTGCACCTGGCGCACGCGCCCCGCCACGTGGCGCAGACTGGCCTCGTCCAGCGGCAGCGGCAGCAAATCGTGGCTGTTGAGCGAAGCGGCGCCCGTCCAGCACAGGTGGTCGGAAATCCACGCGGGCCGGAACTCTTCGGCCAGCTGGCGCAGCTTGCGCAGGTAGGCCAGGCTCAGGGGATCGCTGCTGCCGATCGACAGCGACACGCCATGCATGACGATGGGCACTTGCGCGGCCACCTGCTCCAGCACATGGCGCGCATAGCCGTGGTTGTCGATGAAGTTCTCGCTGATGATCTCGAACCAGTCCACCTGCGGCCCGTGGCGCAGGATGTGCGCATAGTGCGGCGGGCGCAGCCCCACGCCCAGGCCCAGGTTCGGCAAGCCCAGGCGTGGCGCCACCGTGTGCATGGCGCGCTGCATCAGGTCGACGGCGGCAAGGCCAGGCGCAGGTCGGTAGGCGCCGGCGGCGCTCCCACCGGCGTGCCGCGCGCCGCCATCACCTTGCCGTAGGCTTCCCAGGCCTTGTCGTAGACACTGTCGCCGAGCGCGAAGCGCATGGTCTGGCCCAGCGGAATGCTGCGGTGGTCGGGCGCGGGGCCAAAGTCGTACAGGGTCATGGTGGCGGGCGCGGGCGGTTCCTTGCCCGTGGTGTTCGGATACAGCTGCGAGGCCGAAATCGGCACGGCGCAGCCGCCGAAGCCGCCGCATTTGTTGTCGCTGGGCGCGCTATAGACTTTATCGGGCTGCGGCGGCGGAGGCGGCACATAGCATGGCGTGCCCGGCGACGCGGCAAGCTTGACCGAGTGGCCGCAGGACGAGCCGCCCGTGTCGGCCTGGGCAAAGCCGCAGCCGCCCTGGGCGTGGCAGCCGTTGGAGCCCCGGCAAGTGTGATAGACGGCCAGTGCGGCGCAGGTGGACGAGGCTTCGCCTTCCAGGTGCATGCCCTGGCAGGCATGGTACAGCACGCTTTTCTCGGCCAGCGGCACGCCCGTCGCCAGGTTCGGCGCCTGGCCCAGCACGGCCCAGCAGATGGCCATGCGGTCGCCCGCGCCCACCATCGACGGATACGGGAAGTCCAGTTGCTGGTTCAGCCAGTACTTGTCCAGCACGGAAGTGATGCCATAGATGGCGCCCGTGGCCACCGTGCTCAGCATCTCCAGGGTGCCGCTGGCGTCCTTCAGGCGGTTCAGGGCGCCCGCCACGGCGGCCGGCGCGGGGATGTTCTGTGGTGCGGTGGCCGGGTTGTAGCGCTCGTTGGTCAGCATGGCCGCGCTCCAGCGCCCGCCTTCCGCATGCCAGCGGGCCCAGGTCTGCACTGGGAGCATGGCCTTGACCTGGCGGAAACGCTCGTAGTGGTCGAACCGGGCGCTGTCGTGGCGCGCCTGCGCGTCGCGCGATTCGGCATCCTTGCCATTGTTCGCGTAAGACGGATAATCGCACTTCAAGGCATCCAGGTCTTCGCGGTAGTCTGGCTGCACGGCCATCAGGCGCTGCGCCGCGTCGCGGCGGTAGCGCTGGATGGCTGTTGCGCTGCCCTCGCCCTGGTCCGTGATGGCCGCCATCATGTCGATGGCCTTGTTGAACGAGCCAGTCTGTCCGCCATCCTGGTCCTGCGGGCCGAAGCAGGTGTCGAAGCGGGGAAATTCCGCCCGCGCGTGGCCCTGGACCTGGCTGTTGAACATGTCCTGCTGCACCGAGCCATTGACGAACAGCTTGTGCCACAGGGTCTGGCCATCCGTGTATTCGATGCTGATGTAGCGCGCATAGCATTCGTACATGTAGCCGATGGTGCCGAACAGGGGCAAGTCCTGCACGTGCTTGCCCGGTGTCCAGCCC
The DNA here is from genome assembly GCF_034427795.1 of Janthinobacterium sp. GMG1. Lineage (NCBI taxonomy): Bacteria > Pseudomonadati > Pseudomonadota > Betaproteobacteria > Burkholderiales > Oxalobacteraceae > Janthinobacterium > Janthinobacterium sp. GMG1. The sequence goes on along the minus strand of NZ_JAXQNT010000015.1, from coordinate 88,188 downwards.
GGCAGCGGCACTTCCGGGAAGTATTTGGTGTGGTTGTGCTTGTCGAACTCCGCCAGTTGGGCGCGTGCCTGCTCCTCGGGCTCCTCGATGGCGAGGAACAGGTCGCACTGATTGGTGTTCAGTTCTTCCAGGTTGACGCGCACGTGGCGGTAATCGGCCGTATCCTGCAAGTCGACGATGTGCGGGATCACCGTGCGATCCTTGCCATAGCAGGTCCAGCCGTGGTCCTGCGATTGAAGCTCCGAGCCCGTGAAGCATGGCGCCGTGCCGATGGCCGTGGCCAGGTTGGCTGCCATCTGCAGGTGCAGCATTTCCTGGATGAAGACGCTGAAGATGATATTGAAAGCCTTCTGTTCCTTCAGCTCGGGCCGGGCCGTGGTGCCCATGCCCGGCCACTGGCGGCCTTCATAATAGGTGATGCCTTTCGAGTTGATCTGGTGCGTGCCGTGGATCGAGTACATGGTGGCCATGTACAGGGGTATGGTGAACAGTTCCACGCTGACGGCTGCCTGGGCGATGGCGCGCACGGCGGCCTTGTCGGTGTCCAGCATGTCGAGCGGGCGGTTGGTAATGGCGGGCTGGGTGCTTCCTAAAACGGGCATTTTCATTCTGTATCTCCACAGGAAGGATGCGTTTCGGATATCGGGCCGGGTCGCGCCATCTGCGGGCGCTGTTCACGGCAAGGAAATCATACGCCTGAGAAAGATACTTTTGCGGCAAGATTTATGCGCTGAGCAAGGGGCAATGCCGCCAGCCCTGGGCCATGAAAATAGGCGTTTTCAGCTGCCATTCGATGACAATTGAATAGAATCGGCAAAACGCGCGCGTGTATAAGCGCCGCACCGGCAAGCGCCGGCGCGTGGCTTGCACGATGATAGTTAAGCCGCCGGCGGCGGCTGGAAGGCGCAGAAGCCCGGCCACTGGTCGCGGCTGTCGCATACTTTCAGGCAGCCTTTGTTATCCTTGAACGTGGCGACGACCTTGATGGGAAAGCCATATTTTGGCGTGGTGGCCAGGAAGGCGGACGGGCAGCTTTGCTCGTTGCTGAAGCGGAAAGTGATTTCTTCGCGGCGGCCCTTGCGCTCAAAGCCCAGCATGAAGGTTTCATTGCTGTTCCACTGCGCCTTGCCCGGCACGCGGAAGCGGTAGCGGGGGCTGCCCGGCTGCTGGCCATCAAGTTTCTGGCCGAAGACGCGGCTGCTGGCCGTGGCCGTCTCGACCTTGGCAACGGGATACACGACGGCAAAGATATAGGTGCCGGCAAAACCCTGGTCGAAGCCGAGTCCCTTCTGGTAAAACGGCACGACGATATGCGGCGCGCCCGCGTATTCCACGGTATTGCGCGCCGTCATGCGCGACGCCAGCTTGTCATCGGGCTCTTTGCCGAAGACCACGTCCAGTTCCAGCAAGGCTTGTTGCTTGTCGATATCTTGCGCCAGGTAATCCTGCGGGAATATTTCGCCATGCACGCAGCCGGCCAGCAAGGAGGCGGCGAAGCAGCCCGCGATCAGTTTGGGTAGTGTCATGGCTGTTTTCCTTCCGGCGGCGCGGAAATGAGGCCCAGCCCCGTCACTTGCAAGCCGTTCTTGCCTTGTTTCCATTGAAATTGCTGGCCGAACCAGGCCAGTTCCAGCTCGCGCCGGATGCGGATCGAATCCGTGCGGCCCTGGCGCGCCTTGATGGCGGCGCCCGCCTGCGCGGAAGCGGCGTCCGACAAGGGCTTCAGCCACCGTTGATAGGTGTCCGGCGGCAAGGCCAGCTCACCGGCCACGCCGTCGTCGCGCGTGGCAACGATGATGCCCACCTTCGTCAGCGCATTCGTCAGATAGGCGCCGCGCCGCCCGTCGGGCGAGACGGAGACGAGCATGGCATGCGGATAATCGCCCCTGACGCTGCCCGGCACGTCAAACCACAGCAGTTCGCCCGTGCCCGTATCGAGCGCGCGTCCGTCGCGGGGAAACAGCAGCACCTCGCTGTTGCCCGGCTGCGGCACGCCCCATTCGGGGTCGCGTTCCGTGCGCACCATGTTGTCGCGCTGCATGGGACTGATGGGGCGCATCAGCGGTTCGCCATTCTGCACGCCGATCAATATCGTGCCCTGCCCCGTATAGCCCTTGGTAAAGGCCAGCAGCATGGGCTGGCCTTCGCGCGTGGCCTTGATCGGCCGCACTTCCACCACTTCGCGCGCGCCGCCGGGCCAATAGCCGTGCTTGCGGAAAGTCAAGGTAACGAGCGGGTCGTGGCGGTCACGCGTGACGACAAAATCGCCGTATTGCGTCATCACCGGCACGTAGGATGTTTGCGCCTGCGCGGCGGGCAGGACGGCGGCAAGCAAGCTGGCGGCAGCCGCCAGGCGGCATAAAGATAGGGACAGCATGGCATCCTGTAAAGGTCGCACGGGGCGAAGAATCAGAATTCTAAACGATTCCTCGCCAGCAACACTGTCCGATAGGAAACATCAACGGCGCTGGATTTCGATCAGCTCGATCTCGAACAGCTTGGGCCACAGTTTTCCCGTGACAAACAGGCGCTTGCCGCGCGCATCCCAGGCGATGCCGTTGAGCACGGCATCGGGATTGGCCGTGCCCCGCTGCCCGGGCGGCAGCAAGCCCGTCAGGTCGATCCAGCCGACAACCTTGCCGCTGGCCGGGTCGATGCGGGCGATCACGTCCGCGCCCCACACATTGGCAAACAATTGCCCGTCGACCATTTCCAGCTCGTTCAGACGCTCGATGGCGCGGCCCTCGGCCTTCACCTCGAAGCGGCGCACCTCGGCCAGGGTTTTCGGATTGAGCACGCGGATGGCGGACGTGCCATCGCTCATGTAGACGAATTGACTGTCGCTGGCCAGGCCCCAGCCTTCTCCCTGGTAGCTGAATTTGCGTTTCAATTTGAAGGTCTTCAGGTCGAAGACATAGCCGGTTTGCGAAATCCACGTCAGGCCCAGGATTTCATCACCCACGTCCGTGATGCCTTCGCCAAACACTGTCTTGTCCAGCATGGTTTTCTGCAAGACCTTGCCCGTCGCCAATTCCACCTTGCGCAAGGAAGACTGGCCGTTCTGGCCCGTGCTTTCATACAGGTGGCCATCCTTGAACAGCAAGCCCTGGGTGAACGCCTGGGGGTCGTGCGGATAGGTATTCTTGACGAAATAGCCATACACGGGAATGGCGGCCTGAGCGTAGCCCATTTCGCTCATCAGACCCACGGTGCACAACAATCCCAGCAGCAGCGAGCCGGCCGTGCGTTTCAGTCTTGTTTTACCGATATTCTTCATATTCTTGACGGTGGTTGGCGAGCGCCTATTGTAAACGGGCCGCGTCCGCCATGCGCGCCCTGACGAGTTCGAGCCAGGCCCGCGCCGCAAACGACAGCCGCCCGCCGCGGCGCCAGGCCAGCATCAGATTCCACTCCACGGGTGGACCGGCGAGCGGAATGACGGCAAATTGCGCTTGATCCAGCGTGTCGCAATACATCTTCGGCAGCAGGCAGATACCCACGCCCAGCCTGACCAGCGAGGCAATGAAATCCCATTGGCCGCTGCGGCCCGTGATGCGCGGGGCGAAACCGGCCCGCTGGCAGGCGTCCAGCACGATGTCATTCAGGGCAAAGGCGGCGCCATAGAAAATGAACGGGCTGTCGGCCAGCTCGGCCAGGGCGACGGAAGCGCGTCCCTGCCACGCAGAACTGGGCGCGGCCAGCAGGCACAGCGGCGAGCGCACGAGGGGCAAGGCTTCGAAATCCTGCCAGGTGGCCGCATTGCCCGGGTAATCGAGCATGGTGCCCAGCTCCACCGTGCCGGTGCGCAAGTCGCGCTCAATCGCCTGCGTGCCGCTTTCATACATTTTCAGCTCGATACCGGGATAGCGCTGGTGGTACTCGGCCAGCCACGGCGCCAGGGTGGAATGCGTCTGCGGCGACACGCCGACCCTTAATTCTCCCCGTTCCAGATGTTGCAGGTCGCGCAATTCCACTTTTAACTCCGCGTGCAGGGCCAGCAATTCATGCGCGCGCGACAGCACTACCTGGCCCGCATCCGTCAGGGTAAACCGCTTGCCCGCGCGGTCGAGCAAGGCCAGGTCCAGCGACTGTTCCAGCTGGGCGACCATCTTGCTGACGGTGGGTTGCGTCACGTGCAGCCTGGCGGCGGCGCGCGTAAAACTGGCTTGCTCGACCACTTCGACGAAGTAGCGCAGGGAGCGGATATCCATGATGCATTCCAATATCGAATGATAATCATGAGTTTAAGTCATTTTATCTTTTGATGCGGGATCCCTACAATGAAAACTTCCCCCTGCCGTTTGAAAGCCCGCCGTGAAAGCCTTGCACTGTTCCACCGCCGCCCTGCCCTCCATCCCTGCCTGGCGCCAGCCAGCGCAGACCGTGTGGCAAGTGGGCATCCTGACCGCCGCCTGGTGGCTAGCCGATGCGGCCGATTCCGCGTTGCACTTGCCGTTTTCCGGCGGCGTCGTGGGCCTGTTCGTGCTGGTGGCCCTGTTGCTGGCCGGCTGGGTGCGGCCGGCCGCCATCGCACTGGGCGCGAACTGGCTGCTGGCCAACATGCTGCTGTTCTTCATACCCTTGGTCGTGTCCGTGGTGCAATTTACGCAGCTGCTGAAGACGCAAGGTCTGATGCTCTTCGTGAATATCGGCCTGGGCTTTGCCAGCGTGATGCTGGCCACGGCCTTCACCGTGGAAGGGGTGTGCCGCTATGAACGCAAGCTGCGCCTGCAAAAACTGCTGCGCCAGCGCGCAGCCAGGGCGCAAGCATGAGCACCCTCGTCCTGTCGCTGCTGTTCTTGCTGCTGACCCTGGTGCTGTTCTACGCCAACCAGGCGCTGCACCGCCGCCATCCCCACTTCCTGCTCACGCCCGCCATCTGCACCTCGGCGATATTGATCATCATCGTGCAGGCGACCTCGACCCCGTTTGCCACGTATTTCGGCGAAACGCGCTGGCTGCCGTGGCTGCTGGGGCCGGCCACCATCGCGTTTGCGCTGCCCATCTTCCAGGAGCGCAAGCTGATCCGCAAGCACTGGCTGGCCCTGTCGCTGGGCAGCTGCGCCGGCATTGTCGCATCGGTCGCCGCCACCCTGCTGCTGGACCGGCTGATGGGCGTGCACGGCGACATGGCGCGCAGCCTGCTGGCCCGTTCCGTGTCGACGCCGTTCGCGCTGGAAGCGTCGCGCCACATGGGCGGCTCGGCGCAGCTGACGGGCATATTCGTGGTGATGACGGGCTTGTTCGGCCTGCTGCTGGGCAAACCGTTATTGAAACTGCTGCCCTTGCGCATGCGCATCGCCCGTGGCGCCCCGTATGGCGCGGCCGCGCACGGCTTTGGCTTGTCCGTGGCGCGCCGGGTCGGCACGGAAGAAGGCGCCGTGGCCAGCCTGACGATGATTTTCTCGGGCGTCGTGACGGTGCTGCTGGCGCCTCTGCTGGGGTATCTGCTGGGCTAGTCGTCCGCTTGCAGGGCCTGCATGCCATGCACGATCAGGTCTATCCCCGCCAGAAAATCCTCGCGGTCGTCGTGCGCGCGCAATTGCCCCGCCACCTTGCGGGCAAACGGAAACGCTTGCGCGTCGAGGCGTGACCAGGCGCCCGCCAGGGTGTCGAGGAAATGCGCGCGCTCCAGGCCCTGGTCGCGCGCGATGACGGCGTTGGCCGCATTCTGCCCGCTCACGCCCAGCAAATAATTCAACAAGGTGCATGCCGCCAGCCACTGTTTTTCCTGCGGCACGCCCAGGGCATCCACTTGCCGGCCCAGGCGTTCCAGGATGCGCACCGTGGGCAGCTGGCCCGGCGCGCGCGACAGGGCCGAGCCCAGCCATGGATGCGCATCCATCGCCTCGAACATGGCCAGCGCCACGGCGCGGATGCCCGCCTGCGGCGTGGCGCCGTGGGAAGCGGAATCCATGGCGCGGGCGACGATGGCGTCGCTGGCGGCCGTAAACAAATCATCCTTGTCGGCCACGTGCCAGTAAATAGCCCCCGCCCCCGTGGCCAGGCGTGTTGCCAGGGCGCGGAACGTCAGGCCGCCCTCGCCCGATGTGTCGAGCAGGGCAATGGCGGCGTCGATGATGGTGTCGCGCGTCAGCGAGTCGGCGCGTCGTGGTGGGTTCGCTACTGTCTTGGGCATCGCTTATCTTGACACAGATGCCGGCTTGCCGCAAAATTCTTGTGGAACACTGTTCCACATCATCGACAACACCAAGGAAGCATCATGCATATCGCCATCATCGGCGCAGGGCTGGGCGGGCTGATGCTCGCCCGCGCGCTGCACGTCCACGGCATCGCCGCCACCGTCTATGAAGCGGACGCTACACCGCAGGCGCGCCGCCAGGGCGGCATGCTCGACATCCACGAAGACACGGGCCAGCAAGCGCTGCGGGCAGCCGGCCTGCATGACGCCTTCCGCGCCCTCATCCATGCGGGCGGCGAAGCGAGCCGCGTGCTCGACCAGCACGGCACGGTCCTGCTCGAGGAGGGAGACGATGGCACGGGCGGCCGTCCCGAAGTGGCGCGCGGCGAACTGCGCAAGCTCCTGCTCGAGTCGCTGCCGGCCGGCACCGTGCGCTGGGGGCATAAACTGACCGGCGTCACGACGCTGGACGGCTGCCAGCACAGGCTGAGCTTTGCGCACGGCGCCACGGCCACCAGCGATCTGCTGGTGGGTGCGGATGGCGCCTGGTCGAAGGTGCGTCCGCTGCTTTCCAGCGCGCAGCCCGCGTATAGCGGCATTGCCTTCATTGAAACCTATCTGTTTGACAGCGACCGCCGCCACCCGGCCAGCGCGCACGCCGTAGGCGGTGGCGCCCTGTTCGCGCTGGCGCCCGGCAAGGGTATACAGGCGCACCGCGAAGCCGATGGCGTGCTGCACGCCTATGTGGCCCTGAGCAAGCCCGAGGCATGGCTGGCCGACATCGATTTTGCCGACCCCGCCGCCGCCCGGACCCGCATCGCGGCCCAGTTTGCCGGCTGGGCGCCGGCGCTGACAGCCCTGATCACGGAGGCGGACACGCCGCCCGCGCCCCGTCCCGTGCATATGCTGCCCGTGGACCACCGCTGGCAGCGCGTGGCGGGCGTGACCTTGCTGGGCGACGCGGCCCATCTGATGGCGCCGGCAGGCGAAGGGGCGAATCTCGCCATGTTCGATGGCGCCGAGCTGGCGCAGGCGCTGGTGGCCCATCCGGGCGACGTGGAAGCGGCCCTGCTGGCGTATGAAACGGCGCTGTTTGCGCGCAGCAGCGTGGCGGCGGCGGAGTCCGAGCGCATCCTGCGCCTGTGCTTTGGCGACGACGCGCCGCACGGCCTGGTCCAGTTCTTTGTCGGCATGCAAGACGCCGGCCCGGCGCGCGAAGTGTAAGGGGCGGCCTGAAGCGCAGTGCCAAAGCTCCACGCCAGCGGCCTTTATCGGGGATAATACGTCTTTCCCCCCACCAGCAGCCGCGCCACGATGAAATACCCAGCAGTTCAGCCTTTCAGCGACATCCTGCCCCGCTTGCATGAGTTCGATGCCATCATCGACGTGCGCAGCCCGTCCGAGTTCGCGGAAGACCACTTGCCGGGCGCCATCAACCTGCCCGTGCTGGACGACGAGCAGCGCGTACGCGTCGGCACCCTGTATAAACAGACGAGCGCCTTCGAAGCGAAGAAGCTGGGCGCGGCGCTGGTGGCAAAAAATATCGCGCGGCATATCGAAGAGGGGTTGCTCGGCCACCCGCAGCACTGGAAGCCGCTCGTCTACTGCTGGCGCGGCGGCAACCGCAGCGGCGCCATGGCGCACATCCTGGCGCGCATCGGCTGGCCCGTCACCCAGCTCGAAGGTGGCTACAAGGATTACCGGCGCCACGTGAATGCCGAGCTGGCCACCCTGCCCGAGCGCTTCGACTTCATCAACGTGCTGTGCGGCCCCACGGGCAGCGGCAAGAGCCGCTTGCTGCAAGTATTGGACAAACAAGGCGCCCAGGTGATCGACCTGGAAGACTTGGCGGCCCACCGCGGTTCCGTGCTGGGCGGCTTGCCCGAGGAAGACCAGCCGGCGCAAAAAGCGTTTGAAAGCGCGCTGTGGCAACAACTGCGCACTTTCGACCCGGCACTGCCCGTCTTCATCGAATCGGAAAGCAAGAAAGTGGGCCGTTTGCGCGTGCCCGACGCGCTGATGGAAAAGATGCGCGCAGCCGATTGCACGGACGTGCGCCTGGCCACGGACCAGCGCGTGCAATTGCTGATGCAGGACTATGCGCATTTCGTCGGCGACCCGGCGCGCCTGAACGTGCAGCTGGCCCTGTTGACGCAGCTGCATGGCAAAGAGAAGATTACCCACTGGCAGCAACTGGCCACGTCCGGCCACATGGCCGAGCTGGTGGAAGAATTGCTGGTGCAGCACTACGACCCCGTCTACCGGCAATCGATCGCCCGCAATTTCAGCCGCTACGCCCAGGCGACGCCGCTGGTCTTGCCCGACATTTCAGACCATGCCTTTGAGCAAGCCGCGCGTGCATTATGTGCTATCGTCGGCGAACACCGTACCGCCAGCGCCGCGTGATGCCTGGCTTGCCACCTAATTACTTATTTCAGCAGGATGACGACCATGTCCGATAGCGCAGCAACACCAGATACACCGATCCGATTGACCGAATTTGCCCATGGCGGCGGCTGCGGCTGCAAGATTGCGCCGGGCGTGCTGGCCGACATTTTAAAGGGTAGCGGCGGCTTTCCCCTGCCGAAGGAATTGCTGGTCGGCATAGAAACTTCGGATGACGCGGCCGTCTATCAGCTCAACGACGAGCAGGCGCTGATCGCCACGACGGACTTCTTCATGCCCATCGTCGACGACCCGTTCGACTTCGGCCGCATCGCCGCCACCAATGCCATTTCCGACGTGTACGCCATGGGCGGCACGCCCATCATGGCGCTGGCCCTGGTCGGCATGCCGATCAACAAGCTGCCGGTGGAAACCATCGGCCTCATATTAAAAGGCGGAGAAACCATCTGCGCCCAGGCCGGCATCCCCATCGCAGGCGGCCACACCATCGATTCCGTCGAACCGATCTATGGCCTCGTCGTGCTGGGTCTGGTCCACCCGTCGCAAGTGAAGCGCAACGCGGGCGCGCGCGCCGGCGACAAACTGGTATTGGGCAAGCCGATCGGCGTGGGCATTTTGTCGGCCGCGCTGAAGAAGAATGCGCTCGATGCGGGCGGTTACGCCTCCTTGATCGACAACACCACCAAATTGAATACCCCGGGCAAGAAGCTGGCCCTGCTCGATGGCGTGCATGCGCTGACGGACGTGACGGGCTTCGGCTTGCTGGGCCACACCCTGGAACTGGCGCGTGGCGCCAAGTTGCAGGCGCGTATCGCCATGAACGACGTGCCGCTGCTGCCGCAAGTGCAGCAACTGGCGCAAAACGGCAACATCACGGGCGCCTCCGGCCGCAACTGGCAAGGCTATGGCGCGCAAGTGGCGCTGGCCGACAGCCTGAGCGCCATCGACAAGGCGATTTTGACGGACCCGCAAACGGCCGGTCCCCTGCTGGTGGCCTGCGCGCCGGAAGCCGTCGAGCAAGTGCTGGCGATTTTCCGCGCTGAAGGTTTTGCCGACGCCATCGTCATCGGCGAGATGCTGGAAGGCACGACCGGGGTTTCCGTCATCTAATGAACAAATTTTTTTGCAAAGGCAGTCCCATGACCACATTCTCAAAATTCCCCGCCATCCTGGCCACCGTTGCCGCCACCCTGGCCATCCACAGCGGCCTGGCGCAGGCGCAGCAAGTGCTGCGCGTGTCCGCGATCCCCGACGAAGCGCCGACGGAACTGCAGCGCAAGTTCAAGCCGCTGGGCAGCTACCTGGAGAAAAAGCTGGGCATGAAGGTGGAATTTACGCCTGTCACCGATTACGCGGCGTCCGTGGAAGGCTTGATCAACAACAAGCTCGACATGGTCTGGTTCGGCGGTTTCACGTTTGTTCAAGCCAACGTGCGCAGCGGCGGCAAGATCGTGCCGCTGGTGCAGCGCGAGGAAGACACGAAATTCCGCTCCGTGTTCGTCACCACCAGCAAGGACATCAATCAATTGTCGGACCTGAAAGGCAAGAATTTCACCTTCGGTTCGGAATCGTCGACCTCCGGTCACTTGATGCCGCGTTACTACTTGCTGGCCGCCAAGATCAATCCGGACACGGACATGAAGCGCATCGCGTTTTCCGGCGCGCATGACGCCACCGTGGCGGCAGTGGCTGGCGGCAAGGTCGATGCGGGCACCTTGAACATTTCCGTATGGGAAAAGCTGGTCGAAGCGAAAAAAGTCGATCCAAGCAAGGTGCGCGTGTTCTACACGACGCCCGGTTACTACGACTACAACTGGAGCGTGCGCGCCGACATGAACCCCGTCGTGCGCAAGAAGCTGACGGACGCCTTCCTGGCGCTGGACCCATCGACGGCCGAAGGCAAGGAAATCCTCGAACTGCAGCGCGCCACCAAGTTCATCCCGACCAAGGCCGAGAACTACAAGGATATCGAAGCGGCTGCGCGCGATGCGAAGCTGTTGAAGTAATTGCTGAAACTGGTCGGATGCCGTTCTGCGGACGCATCCGACACACTCCCTCCCACACCGAAACATCGCATGACATTCCAACTTCACAAGGTCTCCGTCCACCACGCGGGCGCTGCCGGCAATGCGCTGGCCCTGCGCGAGCTGGACCTGGACGTGGCCCAAGGTGAACAGATCGCCCTGATCGGTCCCTCCGGCGCCGGCAAGACCAGCCTGCTGCACACCTTGGCCTGCGCGCTGCGCCCGGAAGCGGGCACATTCAGCATCCTGGGCACTTCACCTTGGCAGATCGGCAGCGCCGAGCGCCACGCCTTGCGCGCGCGATTGTTCCTGGCGCCGCAAACGCCGCCGCTGCCGCCGCGCCAGCGGGTCGTCAACGCCGTGCTGGCGGGCCGCCTGCCGCAATGGAGCTTGTGGACGGCCATCCGTTCGCTGGTCGCGCCCGTCGACCCGCGCGCCGCGTGGGAAGCCCTGGGCAAATTCAACCTGCAGGATAAATTGTATGCGCGGGTTGACCGCCTGTCCGGCGGCGAACGCCAGCGCTGCGGCATGGCCCGCGCGCTCGTGTCGAATGCGCAAGTCTTCCTCGTCGACGAACCCTTGTCCGCGCTCGACCCCACACTGGCCTTGCAGGCGATCCATGTGCTGCAGGCGGAAGCGACGGCGCGCAACGCCACCCTGATCTGCAGCCTGCACCAGGTGGAAATCGCCCGCGCCTGCTTTACGCGCATCGTCGCCTTGCGCGATGGCAAGATCGTCTTCGACTTGCCTGGCGCCCAGGTCAGCGACGCCATGATCGCCGCGCTGTACCGCAACAAGGCCGATCCGGCGCCGCAGTTCGAGGCCGTGGAAGCGAACCTGGACGCCGCGAGGCCCCTTTGCTGAAGAGCGCCAACGACGCCCTGCCCCGCGATCCCGCCTGGCGCGGCCGCCTGACCGTCACGGCCGTGGCGCTGCTCGTGCTGTGGCCGATGCTGGTGCAGGCCGAGTTCAAGCCGTGGACTTTATGGGATGCGCAAAGCCTGGCGGCCACCTGGCAGTTTATTGCCAGCTTCGTGCCGCCCGCCCACTCGCTGGAATTTTTGCAACTGGTGGCTATTTCCAGCTGGGAAACCATTGCCATGGCCACGGCAGGCATGGCGCTGGCCATGCTGGGCGCCATCCCCCTGACTTTGCTGGTGACGGAGCGCCTGTCGATTTCGCGCATCGGCTCCGGCCAGGTGTCGCCCCTGGCCGCCAGCGTGCGCCACGCCGTGCGCGCCTTGCTGGTGCTGCTGCGCAGCGTGCCGGAACTGGTCTGGGCCTTATTATTAGTACGCATCGTCGGCCTGGGACCGACTGCCGGCGTGATTGCCATCGCACTCACCTATTGCGGCATGCTGGGCAAGGTGTATGCGGAAATCCTCGAATCGTCGGATGCGTCCGCCTGCAACGCCCTGCTCCACAATGGCAGCGGCCGCCTGAAAGCCTTGCTGTACGGCGCCTTGCCCGAATCGGCCGCCGAGCTGGTGTCGTACACGATTTACCGCTGGGAATGCGCGATCCGCGGCTCCGTCGTCATGGGCTTTGTTGGCGCGGGCGGCCTGGGCCAGCGCATGGATGAATCGATGAAGATGATGGCGGGCAGTGAACTGGCCACCATGCTGATGGTGTTCGTGCTGCTGGTGGCGGGCGCCGACGCCGTGTCCGCCATGCTGCGCCGGAGGCTGGCATGAAGCATCCGAATTTCGCCGCAATGCCCGCGCCAGCACCCGTGCGCTGGTCGACCTGGGCCTTGCTGGCCGGATTGCTGCTGCTGATCATTGCCAGCTTCGCCACCCTGCCCTTGAAATGGGGCGAGTTCTTCAGCGCCGACGCCGTACGCACGAGCGCCGACTTCCTGCACGGTTTCGCCCCGCCCGAGCTGGCCAGCCCCTTCCTCATGAAAGTCGGCGTGGCCACGTTTGAAACCCTGGCCATGTCGGCCATCGGCACGGTCATCGCGGCAGTATTGGGCGCGCTGCTGGCCCTGCCCGCCAGCGGCCGCTTCGGCATGGTCGCGCGCAACGCCACGCGCGCGGTGCTCAACGTGCTGCGCTCAGTCCCTGAACTGGTGTGGGCGTCGATTTTGCTGATCGCCGCCGGCCTGGGCCCGTTCGCGGGTACCCTGGCGCTGGCGCTGCACACGGTGGGCGTGCTGGGCCGTCTGTTTGCCGATGCCTTCGAGAATTGCCCGCCCTTGCCGGCCGCCACTTTGCGCATCAACGGCACCCGGCCCGCCGTGGCTTTCCTGTACGCCACCTTGCCGCAGTGCAGCCCGCAGATGATGTCCTACACCCTGTATCGCTGGGAAAACAATATCCGCGCCGCCGCCATCCTCGGCGTCGTCGGTGCGGGCGGCCTGGGGCAGATGCTGAAATACCATCTGTCCCTGTTCCAGATGCAGAACGCCGCCACCGTCATCGTCGCCATGCTGCTGATGGTGGCGGCCGTCGACGGCCTCAGCTACCTGTTGCGCCGCGCCATGACCCGTTAACTTTCACTTTTGCAAGGAACGCCCATGTCAGGCTGGTGGACCATTATCTCGACAGAAACGCCGGCGCAAATGGCCGACATGACGAAAGTCAACAAGGATGCATTTCTCGCCACCTGGGAAGCGGGCCTGTTCGGCGCAGACTGGATCGCGCAATTGTGCCAGCAAGGCAAGGCGACCCAGCTGACCTTCAACGGCTTTCCCAACCGCTACACGGCCAAGACGGAGGTCATCGCGCCCCTGCTGCAGGCGGGCATCGCCGAGGCGCAGGACGGCGAATTTCCACAGGACCAGCTGACGGGCTGGCCCGGCTGCATTACCGTACACCCGGAGCGCATCGCCGCCTGCGCGCCGGGACAGCTGCTGACGGTCGAAGTGTGGGACCAGTCGTAACGTTGCGCGCATACCCGCCTTTTTAAAAAGAGCTTTGCCGGACCGGACCTTCAGGATATCTTGAAGACTGTTCACTACTTTCCAGAGCCGCCATGAAAATCTTCGCCCACGTATGTATCGCCGTTGCCTTGTTGACGTCCCTGCCTGCCATGGCGCAGGAAGCGCAGGAAGTGGCGGCCGCCAAAATTGCCGCGGAAAGCTGGCTCAAGCGCCTGGATGCGGGCGACGAGGCCGCTACCTGGGACGCCAGTGCCGCAGCGCTGCGTAGCGAAATGTCGAAATCAAGCTGGAAGATGGTCATCACGGCCGTGCACTGGCCGCTGGGCGAGTTCAAGTCGCGCAAGCTCAAGTCGGCCGCGCTGCAAAAAGCGACGGCTGGCAAGCCAGGGCCGGACAAGGTCGTTATCGATTATGTGAGCCAGTACGAAAACAAGGCCAACGTGCAGGAAACCATCACGACGGTCCTTGAAAAAGGTTCTGGATGGAAAGTTTCCGGGTATAACATCAACGGCTAGTCATCCGCCTTGACGGTCGCGCTCCCCACCGCGCACTTGCTGTCCTTGGCATCCGGAGCCAGCGCATAGCCACCTAAAATAAAGGCATTGCAAGATTGAACAACATTATCATCCGCCCCACCACCGCCAGTGACTGGTCCGCCCTGAAAGCCGCGCGCCTGGCCGCCCTGCTTGACGCCCCCACGGCCTTTGGCGCCTGCCACGCCAGCGCCGCCGGTTTTTCCGATGCCGACTGGCAGCAACGCGCCGTCAGCACGCCGCAACGCACGTTTTTCCTCGCCTTCGATGGAGAGCAAGCCATCGGCCTCGCCGCGCAAGTGGTGGCTGGCAATGGCGAGTGCCATCTGATCGCCATGTGGGTACATCCGGAATATCGGGGCCTGGCCGTGGCGCAAGGCCTGGTCGACGCCGTGAAACAATGCGCCGTGAACAATGGCCGCGCACGCCTGGTGCTCGACGTGGCGCCGGAAAATGCGCGCGCGGCCGCGTTTTACCGGAAACAGGGCTTTGTCTTTTTACCGGAATGGGAGCCGCTGGAAAGCCATCCGCATATCCAGGTGCAGAAGATGGAGTGGCGGGAACCTGCATAGGCATTAACAGTGGAAAGATAAACCGCGATGCGACGATCTATTGCAACACTCCTGCTATTCATAACTGCCCTTGCCGGCAAGGCGAACGCTGGCAATATTCCAGATATCGTTCTTGAATATGCGCATGCGTTTGCGCAAACACAGGCGGGGGACAAGCAAGCATCCACGCCGCCAACCGATTATGCGCAGTGGTTCTTTCAAGGCTTGGTTCATCCATACGGTGGAATTTTCACGCAATCAGGCGTCATGCGTGATGCCTACACAAATGGTCAACGCTATTGGCGCGACCATCCATCCGAACACGCCAATATCATGGCAGGCTATGGCTACCGTGCCATCGAGCGCGATGGCGTCTGGTCGCGGGGCTTTGAAAAGAGCATGTTCCAGCCGGCCCAGCTTGACCCTGGTGACGCCGGTCCGTGGTGGCTAAATTCCTTCGGCGGCGTTGCGTGGCGGGACGTGGGCCTGGCGGCGCCCAATTCAGCCTATGAGCAGCCGCTTGTGCATATTGTCGCTTATCTCAGTCCCAAAGGTCATTATGGCCATCTGGGCGCCTATGAGCACGAGGCATTGGTCATTTCGGGCACCGCCATTACAGCCGCAGATCATTGATGGCGAATCCGGAAAACGGCAATTTCAGGCACTCCATTCATCCCGATTGACATCCTGTCTTAAAACCCACCTGGCGCCTGTGTTTTTTTCTACACTCTGCCAAGCTGGGATTACGATTACTTGGGAGTCAAATGAACAGGATGAATATGCGTGCAATCAAAAAAACTGGTTTTCTGCTGTGTTTATGCGCCGCCGCGGTCCAGGCCCGGGCGGACACGCCGCAAGCCGTGGAGCCAGCCGGCCAGGAGGCGGAGGCGTCCATCAATGTCCAAGGCATCCGGGATCCTGACTGGAAGCCCTACAGTGCCATGCTCAAGGGCGTCAAACGTTTCGAAGAAAAACACGCGCTGGCGCCTGGCGCGCAGCTGCGCTTCATCCTGGAGCCGCGCCGTGCCGATGTCGACATGCACGCCATCGCGCTGAGGCTGGAAAGCGACGACGCGGGCATGGCGATAGCGTTGGGCGAGCGCAATATCTTCAGCTTGCCCGTCGAGCAAGGTCCGCTGTATGAGCAGGCCGAGTTGACCGTGAACCGCAAGGCTGGGTCGGTCAGGTGGATACCCTACGTCAGGAGCGCGGCCACCAGCGACACCATCTGCCGCCTTGGCGACCTGCGGCTGGCGTGCGAAGTGCATTGGGCCATCGACAAGGATACCTTGCCATTTGCCATGCGCACGGCGATGGGCGCATTGGGCGGGCCCTGCAATTTCGTGTCGCAAAAGGGAACCTACAGCTTTTCCGAACCGCGGCGCATCACGGCCGCGGCAATCAGCTACAACGGCAAAAGCGCGCCCGTGCCCTTCAGTGGCGCGTCGTTCACGCCGCCGTTGCGGGAACAGGACTGGAGCGATGACAGCGTTGTCGAGCTGACGTTCGACGACGCCCAAACTGCGCAGTGATTATTTCACCCGCTGCTTTTCCAGCTTGCGCGCCAAGGTGCGCCGGTGCATGCCCAGCCTTCTCGCCGTTTCCGAGATATTGAAATCCGTCTCGGCCAGCATTTCGTGGATGCGTTCCCATTCCAGGGTCTTGATGTTGGTGGCGCGGTTGGTCAGTTCGATGTCGGCGTTGCCGGCCACGTGGCCGAAGGCCGCTTCGATGTCGTCCGTGTTCGACGGTTTCGCCAGGTACTGGCAGGCGCCCAGCTTGATGGCTTCGACGGCCGTGCCAATGCTGGCGTAGCCGGTCAGCACGACGATCAGCATGTCCGGATCGTGCTGGTGCAGCATTTGCACGCAAGCCAGGCCCGAGGTATTGCCATTGAGTTTCAAATCGACGACGGCGTAGTCGGGGCAATGCTGCTCCAGCAAGGCGCTCGCTTCATCGAAATTGGTGGCCAGGATGACCTGGTAGCCGCGCCGCTCGAACGAGCGGCCCAGGGTGCGGGCAAACGCGGCGTCGTCTTCGATGATCAGTAACAGACGGTCATCCTGCATGGTGGTCGCTTTCTCTTTCCAGTTTGATGGCCGCCAGCGGCAAGGCCAGGTGCACCACGGCCCCGCCCTGCACGCGGTTGCGCGCCGTCACCGTACCGCCCAAGGTACGCGCAACATTCACCACCAGGAACAGGCCCAGGCCGCCGCCGGGCTTGCCCTTGCTGCTTTGATACGGCTTGCCCAGGTGCGTCAGCATCGACGGCTCGAAGCCTGGGCCCGCATCGGTGATGACCAGGTGCAAGGCATCCGCTTCGCGCGTCGCTTCAAAGCGCAGCCAGTCGGGCGACGCTTCCAGCGCATTGTCGAGCACATTGCAGATGGTTTGTTTCAGGGTCGAATCGAAGACGACGGGTACGTCGTGCTCGATGCGGTTATCGTACTCGAAATCCTGGATCGGGCGGCTGGTGCGCCACTCGTCGACCAGGTCGTTGAGGAAGGTATTGATCGTCGTCTTGACGGAAGATTCCCCGCGCGCCTCGCCCGCCGACAACAGAATGCCGCTGACGATGCTCTTGCAGCGCTGCAACTGCGCCTGCATTTCCGTGATTTCTTCCAGCAACTCGCTGTTCTTGCTCAATTCCGGCATACGGCGCCAGTCGCCGAGGATGACGGACAACGTCGCCAGCGGCGTGCCCAGCTCGTGCGCGGCGCCCGAAGCCAGCAAGCCCATGCGGATGATGTGCTCTTCTTCCGCCGCGCGCTGGCGCAAGTCCGCCACCTTGGCATCGCCGGCGCGCTGGTTGCGGTTGATGCGCGTGATGAACACTACCAGCAAGGCCGCGTTCAGGATGAAACAGATCAGCAAGCCCTGCACGTAGAGGCTGGAAAAGCCCCGCTCCGGGTCGATCGGCAGGATCAAGGGGCCGGGCAGCAAGGCCAGGCCGGCCAGGCACAGGCTCGTGATGGCCACCATGATCCAGGTTGACCACACTTCCAGCAGGACGGCGCTGAGGATGACTTGCAGTAAGTACAGGAAGGCAAACGGGTTGCTGATGCCGCCGCTCAGGTAGAGCTGGGCCGTCAGCACGGTGACGTCGACCAGCAGAGCGAGGAACAGGGCCGTGTTGGACACGGGCTGGCGCTCGTGCCAGCGCAGCAGGCTGGCCAGGTTGAAGGCGATGAGGCAGGACAGCACCTCGAGCATGTAGGGCACGGGCAAGGCGATGCCCAGTCCCACGCCCACGCCGAAGATCGTGCTGATCTGGCCGATCACGGCCAGCCAGCGCAGCTGGATCAGCAGCTTCATGTTCTGGTGGCCGGCCGGATGTTCCATCTCGGCCGCCACCGCACCGCGTTCTAATACCTCGCGGTTGGGCAGGATCTCAATCCTGCCCGGCATGGTCGCTTTCTTGCGATTGATCAAGGTTCTTGCCACGCGCGCGGCGGCGCTTGTCTTCGCGCACGAGCCACCACGTGATACCGGCCACCATCAGGGCCAGGGCGAACCACGTCAAGGCGTACACGAGGTGGTTGTTGTGGAAGGAAATCACGGTCAGGCCGCCGACGGGTGCATCCACAGCCGTTTCCGATTTGGCCTTCGCATCGACAAAATACGGCGCCACGTTGCTCAGCATGTGCGAGGCGCCGATGGCGGCCACGTCACGCGAATACCAGTGCTGCGTGGCAGGACTGTTTTCGCGCAAGAAACCGCCGCCCGTCTCGCTGACGCGCAGCAAGCCGTCGATGCGGACGATGCCGGCCGGGGTGCTGGCGGCGATGCCTTCGCGTTTCGGCACGAAGCCGCGGTTGACCAGCACGGTGCTGCCATCGGCCAGGCGCAATGGCGTCATCAGCCAGTAACCGCTGCCCAGTGCCGTCGTTGCTTGCACCAGGGTATTAAAAATGGGGAGATACGTACCGGAGAGTCGCACATGGCGGTATTCATCCGTTTGCTGCGTGACACTGGCCCAGGCTGCAGGTCCAGGCGCGTCCGTTGCGGGCGCGTGTACGCGTTGTTCGACGCGCTCGATCAGGTCAAGCTTCCAGAACAGGCGCTTGACTTGCCAGGTGCCCAGGGCACAGAAACCGGCAAATAAGATCCCCGCCAGCAAGGCCAGTGCAATTTTTGAATAATGCACGACCATGCCGCGTGGGCCTGGCGCGGCATCTTGCGATGCGGCGCCAGGGGCGCGCCCGGTGTTGCTTGGGCGCGTATTACTCATCATGGAGCCGTTTTCGTATGCATGTACTCAGGCATCAGATCCGGCATCATGTTGTGGTTCATGTGGTACATGACCCACAGGGAACCGGCCATGGCAATACCCACGATCATGATGGTGAAGATCAGCGCCATCATGTTCCAGCCGCCTTCGGACTTGGTGTTCATGTGCAGGAAGTACACCATGTGTACCACCACTTGAACAGCCGCGAACGCCAGCAGGACGAGGCCCATGGTGCCCGAGTTGGTGATGGCTTTCGTCATCACCAGCCAGAAAGGAATGGCCGTCAGGATCACCGACAGGATGAAGCCGATTGCGTAGCTTTTCAGGCTGCCATGATCGTGATTGTCATGGTGGTGGCTATCGCCGTGTGTGTGGTGGTCGCTCATGGCAGCACTCCCATCAGGTAGACAAAGGTGAAGACGCCAATCCAGATGACGTCCAGGAAGTGCCAGAACAACGACAGGCACATCATGCGACGGCCGTTTTCCGGGGTCAGGCCATGCTTGTTCAACTGGAACATCAGGGTCACGAGCCAGATCACGCCAAACGTCACGTGCAAGCCGTGGGTACCGACCAGGGCGAAGAACGACGACAGGAACGCGCTGCGCTGCGGACCGGCGCCTTCGTGGATCAGATGAATGAATTCATACATTTCCAGCGACAGGAAGGCCAGGCCGAACAGGCCCGTGATGCCCAGCCAGACCAGGGTGCTGCGCAATTGCTTGCGCTGCATGGCCAGCATGGCGAAGCCGTAGGTGATCGACGACAGCAGCAGCATGGCCGTGTTGACGGCCACCAGCGGCAGGTCGAACAGCGCGGCGCCCGTCGGGCCGTCCGCATAGCTGCGGCCGACCACGGCGTACGTGGCGAACAGACAGGCGAAGATCAGGCAATCGCTCATCAGGTAGAGCCAGAAACCCAGCAGGCTGCCGTTTTCCGGGTGGTGCTCGCGCACAAAGTAGCTGCGCGTGCTTGGTGCGGCGCCAGCGGCGCCGGTGTTATGGGCGATGGTATCAGACATGGCTGCTCAGCAATTTAGTATAAGCGTCTTCGGTACGGACCACTTCTTCCGCAGGAATGTAGTAATCGCGCTTGTAGTTGAAGGTATGGACGATGATGGTAATCATCATGATCACGAAGCCAATGCTGGCGACGAGCCACATTTGCCAGATCAAGCCAAAACCAACCAGTGCGGACAGTGCAGCGATCACGAAACCAGCCCAGGTGTTCTTCGGCATGTGGATCTTCGTGAAACCGGACGTCGGACGCTGGTAACCGTGTTTCTTCATGTCAGTCCATGCATCGAGTTCGTGCACTTGTGGCGTGAAGGCGAAATTATAGTCTGGCGGTGGCGACGACGTCGACCATTCCAGCGTACGGCCACCCCATGGGTCACCGGTCACGTCGCGCAGGGCGTGACGGTTGCGGTAGCTGACGAAGAACTGGATCAGCATGGAAGCGATACCCAGTGCGATCGAAACGGCGCCAAACCAGGCGATGATGGTCCAGATTTGCAGCGATGGATCTTCAAAGTGGTTGACACGACGGGTCACGCCCATCAGGCCCAGCACGTACAGCGGCATGAAGGCCAGGTAGAAGCCGACGAACCAGAACCAGAACGAGCACTTGCCCCAGAACGCGTCGAGCTTGTAACCGAAGGCTTTCGGGTACCAGTAGTTGATCGCAGCGAACACACCGAAGACCACGCCGCCGATAATCACGTTATGGAAGTGGGCAATCAGGAACAGGCTGTTGTGCAGCACGAAGTCCGCAGGTGGTACGGCCAGCAATACGCCGGTCATGCCGCCGATGGTGAAGGTGACCATGAAGCCGATCGTCCACAGCATGGGCAGTTCAAAACGGATACGGCCGCGGTACATGGTAAACAGCCAGTTGAAGATCTTCGCGCCCGTCGGGATCGAGATGATCATCGTCGTGATGCCGAAGAAGGAGTTGACGCTGGCGCCCGAACCCATGGTGAAGAAGTGATGCAGCCATACCAGGTACGACAGGATCATGATGACGCAGGTGGCGTACACCATCGAGGCGTAGCCGAACAGGCGCTTGCTGCTGAACGTGGCGACGACTTCCGAGAACACGCCGAACAGTGGCAAGATCAGGATGTAGACTTCCGGGTGACCCCAGATCCAGATCAGGTTGACGTACATCATGGCGTTGCCGCCCAGTTCCGTCGTGAAGAAGTTAAAGCCCGCAACGCGGTCCAGCGACAGCATGGCCAGCACAGCCGTCAGCACAGGGAAAGCGGCGACGATCAGGATGTTGGTGCACAGTGCGGTCCATGTGAAGACTGGCATTTTCATCCAGGTCATGCCTGGCGCGCGCATCTTGACGATGGTGGCGATCAGGTTGACACCGGACAATAGCGTCCCGACCCCGGCAATCTGCAAGGACCAGATGTAATAGTCTACCCCCACGTCCGGACTGCCGACGATGCCCGACAGCGGCGGATAAGCCAGCCAGCCCGTGCGGGCGAATTCGCCGACGAACAGCGAAGCCATGACCAGGGCAGCGCCCATGGTGGTCATCCAGAAGCTGAAGTTGTTAAGGAAAGGGAAAGCCACGTCGCGCGCACCGATTTGCAGCGGCACCACGTAGTTCATCAGACCCGTCACGAAAGGCATCGCGACGAAGAAGATCATGATCACGCCGTGGGCGGTGAAGATCTGGTCGTAGTGATGCGGTGGCAGGAAGCCGGCATTGTCGCCAAAGGCGATCGCCTGCTGGGTACGCATCATGAGCGCGTCGGCAAAGCCGCGCAGCAGCATGACCAGGCCCAGGATCATGTACATGATACCGATTTTTTTATGGTCGATACTGGTGATCCAGTCGCGCCACAGGGTACCCCAGACGCGGAAATACGTCAGTGCCGCAACGAGTGCGATACCGCCCAGGGCGACCATCGCAAAGGTCGCCAGCAGGATAGGTTCGTGAAATGGAATTGCATCCCAAGTCAGACGGCCGAATATAAGCTTCGTCAGATCAATATGGTCTAGCATTGTTACTCTCAGAGAAAAAAGGGAGGCGCCAGGCAAGCGGCGCCAGTATCTGCAGCGCAATGCGCTGCGGGATTCATGCAGTCGTTACTTGGCTTGAACGCCCTTTTCAACTACTGCATCGCTAGCGACTACTGCCGTTACGGCCGCTACCGGGCTATTTGCCATCGTCAATTTGTATGGCTCGACCGGCGTCACGCACAGGGCGTCGGAAACGATGGTGCGGTTCAGAATTGCCTTGTACAGATCGCTAGGCACGGCGCTGTAGCGGCGCACCGGGTCGCGTTCGCTAGGCTGGGCCAGCGACAGGTAGTCGTCGCGGTTCAGCGCGCCGCCACCGGCACGTGCCGATTCCACCCATTTGTCGAAGTCCGCATCATTCACGCCGTGGAACTTGAAGCGCATGCCCGAGAAACCGGCACCGCTGTAGTTGGCGGAAAAGCCCTTGTAGACGCCAGGCTTGTTGATGACGGCATTCAACTGCGTTTCCATGCCCGGCATGGCGTAGATCTGACCTGCCAGTGCGGGGATGAAGAAGGAGTTCATGACGGACGACGCGGTGATCTTGAAGCGGATCGGACGATCGACGGGCGCATACAGTTCATTCACGGAAGCGATGCCTTGCTCCGGGTAGATGAACAGCCATTTCCAGTCCAGGGCCACGACTTCGACGATCATCGGCTTGTGGCTGGCAGGAATTGGACGGTTGGCGTCGATACGGCTCAATGGGCGGTATGGATCGAGGGTGTGGGTGCTGATCCAGGTCAGCAGGCCCAGCACGATGATGATCAGCAGGGGCGCGCCCCAGATGATCAGCTCGAGGCGAGTCGAGTGGTCCCAGTCCGGCTCGTATTTGGCCGCGGTGTTATTTTTTCTATAGCGCCATGCGAAAAGCAGGGTCAGGGCGATTACCGGAACGATAATCAACAGCATCAGCAATGTCGAGATGACAATCAGATTGCCTTGCTGAACTGCGATGTCACCAGACGCATTCAGTACCACCGTATTGCAACCAGCCAACAATGCGAGGGGTAAAAGAAGCAGTCCGCGACGAACTTTTAATGAAAACATACAGGAAAGTCCAGTACAGGGGATGAAGATATGGTACTGTATTCTCACTGGAGCGCGTTGGCAATTGGACGTTTTGTCCTACCCCTTGCTCGGATTTTCACTCGGTAGTTGCGGAGTTTTCCTACAGCTATCTATTGAATAGTCCTACTCCGGGCGTGAGACACCCGGGGTATGTTACGCGTTGGCCGAACTCGAAACTATATTGGAGACGATCATCATGTCCAGCACGCGCATACACAGCGGGGATGTACCCGCCGACTTTTCCCCCCACTCCCTGCGCGACGCACGCGGGGCCGGCACGGTCGAATCGCATATCGACCCCGGTGAGATCGCCGTCGGCGTGATCATCGGCCGCGCTTCCGAATACTTTGACTTCTTCGTCTACGCCATCGCCTCGGTGCTGGTGTTTCCGCGCGTCTTCTTCCCGTTTGAAGAACGCCTGGAAGGTACTTTATATGCGTTCCTGATCTTCTCGTTTGCCTTCATCGCCCGTCCGTTCGGCACCGTGATCTTCATGGAGATCCAGCGCCGCATGGGCCGCAGCGCCAAGCTGACGATCGCCCTCTTCCTGCTGGGCGTGTCGACGGCGGGCATCGCCTTCCTGCCAACATATTCGCACCTGGGCTTTGCCGCCATCATCTGGCTGTCCGTGCTGCGCATCGGCCAGGGTGTGGCCCTGGGCGGATCGTGGGATGGCTTGCCGTCGCTGCTGGCCCTGAACGCGCCGGAAAACAAGCGCGGCTGGTACGCCATGCTGGGCCAGCTGGGCGCGCCTGCCGGCTTCCTGATCGCCGCCGGCCTGTTCTGGTTCATGCTGACCACCCTGACGGATGAAGACTTCCTCGACTGGGGCTGGCGCTATCCTTTCTATGTCGCCTTCGCCATCAACGTGGTCGCCCTGTTTGCCCGTCTGCGCCTGGTGTCGACGAATGAATATGCGCGCCTGCTCGACGAACGCGAACTGCAGCCCGTGAGCGTATTTGAAATGAGCCGCGGCCAGGGCCGCAACGTACTGATCGGCGCCCTCGCCGCGCTGGCCAGCTACGCCCTGTTCCACCTGGTGACCGTGTTCCCGCTGTCGTGGATTTCCGTCTACCAAACCCGTTCCGCCTCGGACTTCCTGCAAATCCAGATGCTGGGCGCCGTGCTGGCTGCCATCGGCGTGGTGATTTCCGGCTTGCTGGCCGATAAAGTGGGCCGCCGCACCACCCTGGGCGTGCTGGCCGTGCTGATCGCGATCTTCAGCGCCTTCGTGCCGACCCTGATGGGCGGCGGCAATACGGGCCAGGACGTCTTCATCCTCGTCGGCTTCAGCCTGCTGGGCTTGTCCTACGGCCAGGCAGCCGGCGCCGTGACGGCCAACTTCCCTGCCCGCTTCCGCTACACGGGCGCGGCCCTGACGTCCGACCTGGCCTGGCTGGTCGGCGCCGGTTTCGCCCCGCTCGTGGCACTGGGCCTGTCGGCCAACTTCGGCCTCGCCTACGTCAGCTTCTACCTGCTGTCGGGCGCCGTCGCTTCGCTGGCTGCCCTGAGCCTGAACCGGGCGCTGGAAATCCGCGACTGACATATATGTATACAGCGCAGCGCGCGCAGCACTGAAAAACGCCGGCACCGTCCGGCGTTTTTTTATGCCTGGCAGCCACGCCACCTCATCTGTGCGCTGCCCCGCATTGCACAGGCTTACAAGTCGGCAATTGTCCGTAAGGCTGTTATGCTAGCGCACACTTTGCTTGACCACCAGAAAACTTGCATTTCAATTAAAATTGTTTTTTCGCGACAGCCTTACACGGACATGATGAATACCAAGACCCCGATCGACTCCTTCAGCTTTCGCCGCATCCTCGCCCGCAATGTGACCTTGCCGCTGGTCATCGGGGTCATCACCGCCCTCGTGTTTGTCGGCCTGATCGCCTACCTGCTCTCGGCCCTGCGTTCGGTCGAGCATTCCGAACGGGTGATCGGCAATGCGAATGAAGTCATGAAGCTGTCCGTTGACCTGGAAACGGGCATGCGCGGCTATTTGCTGACGGGCGACGAGACTTTCCTGGCGCCGTATAAGTCGGGCAAGGCGAAGATTGCCGTCGAAATGAACACCCTGCTGGAACTGGTGTCCGACAGTCCCATCCAGGTGGACCGCTTGCGCCGCATCCGCGCGCTGCAAGGCCAGTGGCTCGATTACGCGGAAGGCGTGATCGCCCAGCGCCGCAGCAACCAGGAATTCCTCGCGCGCGTGCGCCAGGGCGAAGGCAAGCTGGAATTTGACGAAATCCGCCGCGAATTCCTCGCCTTCCTGTCGATGGAGCAGCGGCTGCGCCAGGAGCGGGCCGATACGGCCGAAAGCCGCACCATGCTGGCCGTGGTGGTGTTCCTCATCCTCAGCCTGGGATTGTCGGGTTTGCTGGCCTATCTGGGACGGCGCGAACTGCTGCGCCTGTCCGACATCTACAACGATGCGCTCGAACAACGCGGCAAGGATAACGACGTGTTGCAGGAGCAAGCGTGGCTGCGCACGGGGCAGACGGAACTGGCTGCCCACACGAGTGGCCAGCTGGGCCTGCCGCAGCTGGGACGGCATGTGCTCGATTTCCTGGCCCACCGCCTCGACGTGGCCGTCGCCACCCTGTACGTGGTCGACGAGGATGGCAGCCTGCGCCGCACGGCCGTGTACGGCTTCAACGACCAGGGCGTGAAGGACAGGCAAGTCTTCAAGCTGGGCGAAGGCCTGGTGGGCGAGACGGCGCGCGAAAAGCGCCTCAAGCATGTGCAGCAGGTGCCCGAGAATTACCTGACCGTGACATCGAGCCTGGGCCGCGGCACGCCGCTGGAACTGGTCTTGACGCCGGTCAACAACGAAGGCGTCGTCAACGGCGTCATCGAACTGGGCTTTACGCATCCCGTCAGCGCCCGCGCCAAGGAATGGCTGAACCTGATTGCCGCGAATGTCGGCACCTCGCTGGAAGCAGCCCTGTATCGCCAGCGCCTGCAAAATGTACTGGAAGAAACCCAGCAATTGAATGAAGAGCTGGAAGTGCAGCAGGAAGAATTGCGCACGGCCAATGAGGAGCTGGGCGAGCAGTCGCGCGTGCTGGAACAGTCGCAAGCCCACCTGGAAGAGCAAAAGGCGGCGCTGGAGCAGTCGAACGAGCAGTTGGCCGTGCAGGCGCTGTCGCTGGACCAGAAAAACATGGCCATCGGCGAGGCGCATGCCCAGCTGGAAGCCCGCGCCGAAGAGCTGCAGCGGGCCAGTCGCTACAAATCCGAATTCCTGGCGAACATGTCGCATGAGCTGCGCACGCCACTGAACAGCTCGCTCATCCTGTCGAAGCTGCTGTCGGACAACACCAGCGGCAACCTGACGCCGGAGCAGGTGACGTTCGCGCAAACCATTTATTCGGCCGGCAACGATTTGTTGACCCTCATCAACGATATCCTCGACATTTCCAAGGTCGAGGCGGGCAAGCTGGAATTGACGCCGGAAGCCGTGCCCTTCGACGAACTGCTCAGCAGCATGAGAATGCTGTTCGGCGCCCAGGCGCAGCAAAAGAAACTCGTGTTTGACGTCAAGGTGGCGCCGGATGCTCCGCCGTCCTTCGTCAGCGACCGCCAGCGCCTCGAGCAAATCCTGAAAAACCTGCTGTCGAACGCCATCAAGTTTACCGATGCAGGCACGGTGTCCTTGCACGTGAGCCCGGATGCGGCAGGCCAGGTGCGCTTCCAGGTGCAGGATACGGGCATCGGCATCGCCGGCGACCAGCAGCACAAGATTTTCGACGCCTTCCATCAGGCCGATGGCACCACCAGCCGCCGCTACGGCGGCACGGGCCTGGGCCTGTCGATTTCGCGCGACCTGGCCGCCTTGCTGGGTGGCAGCATCGAGCTGGCCAGCACCCCGGGCCAGGGCAGCACGTTTACCCTGGTGCTGCCGGCCGTCATGCCGGAACGCGCAGTGGAAGCGGCAAGCGTGCCCGCCGCCGCGCCGCAGGCGCCCGCAAAAATCGCGGCCGCCGCACCCAAGGCGGCGCCTGCCGCCAAGCCCGTGCCGCTGCCCACCTTTGAGGATGACAGGAATAGCGTGCCGGCCGTCAAGACGGGCCAGCGTTCCGTGCTGGTGATCGAGGATGAACCGTCGTTTGCCGGCATCCTGTTCGACCTTGCGCATGAAATGCAATACCGCTGCCTGGTGGCGCACGGCGCCGACGAAGGCTTGCGCCTGGCGCAAGAATTCCTGCCCGACGCCATCCTGCTCGACATGGGCTTGCCGGACCGTCCGGGCTTGCTGGTCTTGCAGCAATTGAAGGAAAACCCGCTGACGCGCCACATTCCCGTACACATCGTCTCCGGCAACGACCAGATCCAGGAAGCCATGCAACTGGGCGCCATCGGTTACGCCACCAAGCCGCGCACGCGCGAGCAGCTGAAGGAAGTGTTCCGCAAGCTCGAATCGAAGTTTACGCAGCAGATGAAGCGCATCCTGCTGGTCGAGGACGACGAACGCCAGCGCGAAAGCGTGGTGCACCTGATCAGCGACGACGACGTGGAAATCACGGCCGTGGCGCTGGGCGAGCAGGCGCTGGAATTGCTGAAAACACAGATTTTCGACTGCATGATCATCGACTTGAAGCTGCCCGATATCCAGGGCAACGAATTACTGGAACGCATGGAACATGAAGAGCTGTGCTCGTTCCCGCCCGTCATCGTCTACACGGGCCGCAACCTGAGCCGCGAGGAAGAAGCGGACCTGATGAAGTATTCGCGTTCCATCATCATCAAGGGCGCCCGCTCGCCCGAGCGCCTGCTCGACGAAGTGACCCTCTTCCTGCACAAGGTGGAATCGGAATTGTCGAGCGAGCGCCAGGGCATGTTGCAGCAGGTGCGCAGCCGCGAGCGCGTGTTTGAAGGGCGCAAGATTTTGCTGGTGGACGACGACGTGCGCAATATCTTTGCCCTGACGAATGCGCTGGAACAAAAAGGCGTGGTGGTGGAAATCGGCCGCAACGGCTTCGAAGCCATCAGCAAGCTCAACAGCGTAGACGATATCGACCTCGTGTTGATGGATGTCATGATGCCGGGCATGGACGGCCTCGAAGCGACGCGCTTGATCCGCGCCGATGGCCGCTACAACAAGCTGCCCATCATCGCCATTACCGCCAAGGCCATGAAGAATGACCAGGAGGAATGCCTGCAGGCAGGCGCGTCCGACTACCTGGCCAAGCCAATCGACCTCGACCGCCTGTATTCGCTGCTGCGCGTGTGGATGCCGAAGATGGAACGCATCTGATGTCCCTGCGCATCACGGACGTACAACTGCAGGCGCTGATGGAGGCGATCTATCAGCGCTACAGCTATGATTTCCGCGACTATTCGCTACCCTCGCAACGGCGCCGCCTGCATCAGGCACTCGATCGCTTCCATTGCGCCGACGTGCCAGCCTTGCAGCAACTGGTGCTGGACGACGCAGCAGCCTTTGGCAAACTGCTGCAGATTTTGACCGTGCCCGTCACGCAAATGTTCCGCGACCCGGCGTTTTTCCTCGCCTTGCGCGAACA
Organism: Janthinobacterium sp. GMG1; assembly: GCF_034427795.1. Lineage (NCBI taxonomy): Bacteria > Pseudomonadati > Pseudomonadota > Betaproteobacteria > Burkholderiales > Oxalobacteraceae > Janthinobacterium > Janthinobacterium sp. GMG1. Next base: position 59,786 of record NZ_JAXQNT010000015.1, on the reverse strand, counting down.
GGTGGTGCCCGTGCTGAAAACCTACCCGTCGCCGACCATCTGGGTGGCCGGCTGCTGCACGGGCGAAGAGGCACTGTCGCTGGCCATCGTGCTGCACGAGGAAGGCTTGCTCGAACGCAGCACGATTTACGCCACCGACATCAATCCGCAAGCGCTGGCCACGGCCGCGCGCGGCGTGTATCCGCTGCACCGGCTCGATGAGTACGGCGCCAACTACCTGGCCGCGGGCGGCCTGGGCCAGCTGGCCGACTACTACACGGTCGAGCATGCCACGGCGCGCTTCCAGCCGCACCTGCTCGACAGTATCAACTTTGCCGACCACAGCCTGTCCACGGACAGTGTGTTTATTGAAACGCAATTGATTTTATGCCGTAACGTGCTGATTTACTTCAATAAAACCTTGCAGGAGCGGGCCTTGGGCCTGTTCCACGACTCGCTGTGCCACCGGGGTTTCCTCGGTCTGGGCAGCAAGGAAAGCACGCATTTCACCCGCTTTGCCGCCGACTTCGAGCCATTGCCGGGTCCCGAAAAGCTCTACCGCAAGCGTGCGCCGTCGCACGCCGCTTCCCACTACGCTGGACGGCAAAGCCATGCCAGGAATGAAACATGATGAATGAAACAAGCACCAAATTGCTGATCGTCGACGACTTGCCGGAAAACTTGCGCGCGCTCAATGCGCTGATCCGCGAGAGCGACCGCAGCGTCTACCAGGCATCCTCGGGCGAAGAAGCGCTGGCCCTGCTGCTCGAGCACGATTTCGCGCTGGCCATCCTCGACGTGCAAATGCCGGAAATGGATGGCTTTGAGCTGGCGCAATTAATGCGCGGCACGGAAAAGACGCGCCACATCCCCATCGTCTTCGTCACGGCGGCCGGCAAGGAAATGAACTTCGCCTTCCAGGGCTATGAAAGCGGCGCCGTCGACTTCCTGCACAAGCCGCTCGACATCAATGCCGTGCAAAGCAAGGTCAACGTCTTCGTGGCCCTGCACCAGCAGCGCAGCGAAACGCGGCGCCAGGTGCAGGCGCTCGAGCACAGCCGCCAGCAGCAGGAAGCACTGCTGAAAGAATTGCGCGCCACGCAGGCGGAACTGCAGCGCTCGCTGCGCCTGCGCGACGAATTCATGTCCATGGTGGCGCATGAATTGCGCACGCCCTTGAACACGCTGTTCCTGGAAACGCAGATGCGCACCGTCAACCTGGAACGGGGCAACCTGGCCGCCTTCGAGCCGGACAAGCTGGGCAAGATGGTGGCGCGCGACGGCCGGCAAATCCGCAGCATGGTGCGCCTGATCGACGACATGCTCGACGTGTCGCGCATCACCAGCGGCAAGCTGTCGATCCGCCGCGAAGCCGTCGACCTGACCAGCCTCGTGCGCCGCGTGGCGGACGACCTGGCGCCATATGCTGCCACGACGGGCAGCGTGCTGGAAGTGATGGCCTTCGAGCCGATCCAGGGTTTCTGGGACGCCTTCCGCGTCGAACAGATCGTTGTCAACCTGATCAGCAATGCCGTGCGCTACGGCCAGGGCCAGCCCGTGGAAATCAGCCTGGCGCACACGCAGAACAGCGCCGTCATCGAAGTGCGCGACCATGGCATCGGCATCAACGCGCGCGACCAGGAACGCATTTTCGACGCCTTCGAGCGCGTCATCCACCAGGACCGCACGGGCGGCCTGGGCCTGGGCCTGTTCATCACCAAGCAGCTGGTCGATGCGCACGGCGGCGCCATCACCCTGCAAAGCCAGCCCGGCAATGGCGCCCTGTTCAGCGTCACCCTGCCGCTGGCCGGCAGCTGAGGCCCGCATGAGCAGCACACACGCCCCCCGCAGCCAGGCCGGCGCCAGCGGCGTCGCCTTTCTGCTGCACCTGGAACGCCGGCTACGGCTGCTGCAAGACACGGGCGAGATCCTTTCCCTCTCGGCGCAGCTGCTGGGCCAGCGCCTGGGCGCCCAGCAAGTGGCGTGTTTCGATATCGACCAGGCCCTGCAGTGCCCCACCCTGCAGCATGCCTGGAGCGACGGCCTGGCGCCGGGCGCCGCCGGTGAGTATTTCCTCGGCGATTATGCTGCAGGCCTGGCCGAAGCGCTTGGCGCGGGCCAGGCGCTGGCCGTCAGCGATGTAACCAGCGACCCGCGCACGGCTATGCCGGCCGCGCTGGCCACGTTTGCGCGCCTGGGCATCCGTGCCTTCCTGAACATTCCGATTGCCAAGGATGGCCAGCTGGCGGCCCTGTTCGTCGTGCACAGCCGCGCCGTGCGCCTGTGGCATGCGGACGAGATCGAACTGGCCGTGCAAGTGTCGGAACGGGTCTGGTCGACCATCTTGCGGGCCCAGGCGGAAGCGCGTTTGCGCGCCCTCAGTGCCAGCATGGAAACGCAAGTGGCCGAGCGCACGCGCGAATTCGGTCGCACCTGGAACGTCAGCCCCGATTTGCTGGGCGTGCTCAACCTCGACGGCTATTTCGAGCATTCGAACCCCGCCTGGCAAGCCACCCTGGGCTGGTCGGTGGAGGAAATCCGCACGACGCGCTTCCTGGAACTGGTCCATCCCGACGACTTGCCGCGTACCCATGCGGCCTGGGACGCGGCCAACCAGGGCCAGCCAGCGCTGCGCTTCGAAAACCGCTACCGCCACAAGCTGGGCGGCTGGCACTGGCTGTCGTGGGTCGCCGTGCCCGAGGGCGAGAAGGTGTATTGCAGCGCGCGCGACATCACCGTGGAAAAGAAACTGGAAGCGGACCTGGCCGCGCGCAACAGCGAGCGCGAGCGGCTGTGGCGCAGCGCGCAGGACTTGATGGTGGCCATCGATGCGGAAGGCTGCTTTGCCGCCGTCAACCCGGCCTCGGCCGCCATCCTGGGCTGGCTGCCCGAGGAAATGCTGGGCCGCAGCCTGTTCGACTTCGTGCTGCCCGAGGATGCCGCCGCCACGCGCCTGGCCTTGCTGCAAGTTGGCAAGGAGTCCATGCCCAGCTTTGAAAACCGCTACCGGCACCGCGAAGGCGGCCACCGCTGGCTGTCGTGGGTGGCGGCGCCCGAAGGCGACCTGGTGTTTGCCACCGGACGCCACGTCACTGTGGAAAAAGAAGCGCAAGACACCTTGCGCAGCATGCAGGAATCATTGCGCCACAGCGAAATGGCCCTGCTGCAATCGCAAAAACTTGAAGCGCTGGGCAAGCTGACGGGCGGCGTGGCCCACGATTTCAATAACGTACTGCAAATTATCTCCGGCAATCTGCAATTGCTGCAGCTTGGCCTGGACGACGACCCGCTGGCCGCCAAGCGCATCGTCAGCGCGTCGGCCGCCGTGGAACGGGGCGCCAAGCTGTCGGCCCAGCTGCTGGCCTTTGCGCGGCGCCAGCCCTTGAAACCGCTGGTGACGGACCTGGCGCAACTGCTGCGTGCGACGGAAGAGCTGCTGCGGCGCGCCACCGGTGAAACCATTGAGACGCGCTTGCTGCTGGCCGACGACTGCTGGCGCGCCCTGGTCGACCCGCACCAGCTGGAAAACGTCATCCTCAACCTGGCCATCAACGCGCGCGACGCCATGGATGGCCAGGGCCAGCTGACCATCGAACTGAGCAACAGCGTGCTGGGCAGCGACTACGCGGCCCGCCATGCGGATGTGGCGCCCGGCGACTACGTGCAACTGGCTGTCTCGGACACGGGCACGGGCATTCCCGCCGAACTGCTGGACAAGATTTTCGAACCGTTCTTTACAACAAAAAGCGAGGGAGAAGGCACGGGGCTGGGTTTGAGCATGGCGTACGGTTTCCTGCGCCAGAGCGGCGGCCACCTGACGGTGGACAGCTTGCCGGGCCATGGCAGCACCTTCCGCATCTACCTGCCGCGCTCGCTTGAAGCGGAAACGGAACTGCCGCTGCAGCTGGGCGGCCCCGTGCTGGGCGGCAAGGAAACCATCCTCGTCGTGGAAGACGACGTGCAGGTGCAGACGACGGTGGTGGACATGCTGCGCGGCCTCGGCTATGTCGTGCTGCGCGCCAGCGATGGCGAAAGCGCACTGGCCATCGTCGGCAGCGGCGTCCCCATCGACCTGCTGTTTACGGACGTGGTGATGCCAGGCAAGGTGGCTAGCACGGCACTGGCACGCCAGGCCCGCGTGCTGCTGCCGCAGCTGGCCGTGTTGTTTACCTCGGGCTACACGCAGGACGCCATCATGCAGGGCGGCCGCCTGGAGCCGGGCGTGGAGTTGCTGAGCAAGCCGTACCGGCGCGAAGACCTGGCGCGGCGCATCCGCCACCTGCTGGCGAATGGCCGCCACGTGACGGCCCTGCACCAGTACCGCGCGCAGCTGGCGCCGCAAGCTGCGCCGGCGCTGCCGGCAGGACGCCATATCCTGCTGGTGGAAGACAATGCCGACGCGCGCGCCATGACAGGCGACCTGCTGGCCATGCTGGGACACACGGTGCTGGCCGTGGGCACGGCCGAGGAAGCCTTGCTCCTGCTGGACACGCCGGGACTGGAACTGCTGCTGACCGATATCAGCTTGCCGCAAATGTCGGGCGCCGAGCTGGCCGAACTGGTGGCGCGCGACCATCCGCAGCTGGAAGTGGTGTTTTCCACCGGCCACGCACCGGCCAATTCCGGCGTGCTGGACCCGCAGGCGCGCTTCCTGGTGAAACCATTTACCGTCGAGCAATTGCAGCAAGCCTTGCTGCCATCAAGCCGCTAAGCTAATAGACGTCGAGCCGGCGCGCCTTCAGTGCGCTCGCCAGCTCTTCCAGGCCAAACGGCTTGCGCAGGAAACGCGCGCTGGCGTCCTGCATCAGGCTGGCACCCCAATCGTGCCCGGAAGCAAACACTACGTCCAGCTGCGGCCAGTGCGCGCGCGCATGGCGCGCCAGTTCCAGGCCTGACATGGTGGGCAGGCTGATGTCCGTCACCAGCACGTCCAGGCCCGGCATGGCCAGCAAGGGCAAGGCTTCTTCGGCGCTGGCCACGCCGTGCACGGTGTGGCCCAGCATATTGAGCATCTCGGTGGTCATTTCGCGCGCATCGTCATTGTCTTCCACCAGCAGGATGCGCCGCCCGGACGGGTCGGGCGCACCCACCAGGCGGCGGTCGGCCAGCACATGGCGGATGCGCCGCGCCAGGTCTTCGCGCTGGTACGGTTTGCTCAACAATTCGACGCCCGGATCGAGCCGCCCGCCCTGCATGATGGCGTTGTGCGTATAGCCCGAGGTAAACAATACGGCCAGGTCCGGCAGCAGCAGCCTGGCCTGTTGCGCCAGTTCCTTGCTGCTGACGGGCCCAGGCATAACCACGTCCGTAAACAGCAGGTCGATGGGTACGCCCGTGCCCAGCAGGGCCAGGGCCGAGGCGCCGTCATCCGCGTGCAGCACGTCGTAGCCGAGGCCGCGCAGCATGTCGACCACCGTATGTTGAACTGGAGCATCGTCTTCCACCACGAGGATGGTCTCGCTGCCGCCCAGCACGGGGCCCGTCAGGCCCGGTGGCGGCTCGGCCAGCTTTTCCAGCGAACGGGGCAAGTAAATCTTGAACGTCGTGCCGGCGCCAGGCGCGCTGTGCACCTTGATGTGGCCCGCGCTCTGACGGATGAAGCCGTAAGCCATGGACAGGCCCAGGCCCGTGCCCTCGCCTTCGCGCTTGGTCGTGAAAAAGGGCTCAAAAATCTGGTCGATCACGTCGCGCGCCATGCCATGGCCCGTGTCGGTGATGGTCAGCAGCACGTATTGTCCTTCCAGCACGTCCGCATGCCGGCTGGCGTAGGCCGCATCGAGCGTGACGTTGCTCAAGGTAAAAGTGAGGCGCCCGCCCTTCTCCATCGCGTCGCGCGCGTTGATGGCCATGTTCAGCAGCACGTTTTCCATCTGATTCGGGTCGACCAGGGTATGCCACAAGCCTTCGCTGATGAAGGTTTCCTCGGCAATCGCCTCGCCCAGGGCGCGGCGGATCAGCTCGTGCATGCGGCGCAGCAAGCGCCCCAGGTCCGTCACCAGCGGCCGCAAAGGTTGACGCCGCGCAAAGGCCAGCAGTTGCGACGACAGCTTGGCGCCCCGTTCGACAGCCGAGGCGGCCGAAGCGAGGCGCCTGGCCGCCTGCGGATTGTCGGCCACGGTCAGCTTCAGCAACTGCAAATTGCCTGAGATAATTTGCAGCACGTTATTGAAATCGTGGGCCACGCCACCCGTCAGCTTGCCGATCGATTCCAGCTTTTGCGCCTGCAATAAAGCTTGCTCGCTGCGCACCAACGCCAGCCGCGCCTCCTTCTCGTCCGTGACGTCGCGGCCGATGGCGTGGATCAGTTTTTGCGCCGGCACGGCCGTCCAGGAAATCCAGCGGTAGCCGCCATCGCGGCGCCGGTAGCGGTTTTCCATGCGCAAGGTGGGCGCGCCATGGGCCAGGCGCGACAAATCCTTCAAGGCCGCCATGCGGTCGTCGGGATGCACGAGGCTGATGAAATCCATGCCCAGCGACTCGATTTCCGGCCGCTCGAGGATCTTGCTCCAGGCGGGATTGACAGCGATGATCATGCCGGCCAGGTCGGCCACCAGCATGATGTCTGTCGACAGCCGCCACATGCGGTCGCGGTCGGCCGTGCGGTTGGCCATTTCCACTTCCAGCGAGGAATTCAGGTAGGCCATCTTTTCCAGCACGTTCTTCTGTTCCTGCACGTCCGTATTCGTGCCCACCCAGCGCAGCACCGTGCCCGCCTCGTCGAACAGGGGCAAGGCGCGCGCCAGGAACCAGCGGTAGGCGCCGTCGCTGGCGCGGCGCATGCGGAACTCGTGTTCATAGGCGCTGGCGGTGGCGACGGCCCGGTCCCAGCTTTTTTGCGTGGCCTGCACGTCGTCCGGATGCACGCAGTGGCGAAAACCGCTGGTGACCAGCGACTTCAGCGATTGCCCCGTGTACTCGCAGACCTGCTCGTTGACCCAGTAGGTGGCGCCGCTGCCATGCGCGAGCCAGGCCTGGTTCGGCATGGTGGAAGCGAGCGAACGGAACTGCGCTTCGCTGTCGAGCAAGGCATTGCGCGCCTGCCAGTGTTCGTCGATATCCTCGCACGAGCCATACCATTTCGCCGGCTGGCCGCGCCCATCTTGCCGGCAGTAGGCGCGCGAATGCATCCAGCGGTACTGACCGTCTTGCCGGCGCACGCGCATTTCCTGGTCGAAAGGCTGGCCGCTGCCCACCGCTTCGCTCCAGGCCGCCAAGGAATGGGGCACATCTTCCGGGTGGATGGCGTCCAGCCAGCTGCTGCCCAGGCCGCTGCCGCCCGTCCATTCGCGCCAGCGCTGCGCCACATAGTCGAGCTTGCCGTCGACGTCGGCCGTCCACAGCACTTGCGTGTTGAGTTCTATGGCGTAATGAAAGTGTTCGCGGCTGTCGTGCAGCGCCTGTTCCAGCTGGCCCCGCTCGATGACATGCGCGGCCACGCGCGCGGCCAGCGCCAGCAATTCGGTTTCGGGTTGCGTCGGATGGCATGGCGCGGGGAAAAACAGGCCCAGCACGCCCAGGATATGCCCCTTGGCGCCAAACACGGGAGCAACCCAGCAGGCGCGGTAGCCGTGCAGCATGGCTTCCTTGCGTCCCGCGCTCCAGTTCACGTCGCGCGTGATGTCGCCGCAATACACGGGCGCGCCGGAAAAGGCGGCCGTGCCGAACGGGGATGGCTGCTCGCCGCCGTGGCGCAGGGCCAGGCACAGGTCTTGTGGCAGGCTGGGCGCGGACAAGCCGCAAAAGCGGTCGGCTTCGTCGATGAGCACGAGGCAGGCATGCGCGCCGCCCTCGGCCAGGTCTTGCAGCGCCAGCAACAAATGCTCCAATGCATGAGCCAGGTCGGCGCCTGCCGCGATGCTGCCCAGCGCACTATGCTCGGCGTCCAGCAAGGAAAGAATGTTGTTTGCGTGCACCGTGTCGATAAGGGGAAAACTGATGCCCGGAATATACCATGGGGCACCCCTCTTGCAGGAGGAAAACAGCGCACTGCTTGATCTCTGCGACCCTGCGGCCCTATGCTAAAGTGTTGCTCCCCTCTCAAGCGAATTCCAGCATGCCTACTTCCCTGCCATCCTCCCTGATCGCCACCGCCCTGCTCGCCTCCGTCCACGGCGCCGTCGCCGCCCCCATGAGCCTGGACGATTACCTGGCCCTGAACGGCCCCCCGCCTACGGCGCAGATCGCGTATGGCCCCGCGCCGTCGCAATACGCGCAGCTGTTCCGACCCGAAGGCACCGGACCGTTCCCCGTCGTCGTGCTCGTGCATGGCGGCTGCTGGACGGTAGCCTTCGGCGGCATCAAGCAGATGCGCAACGTGGCCGGCGCCCTCGTGGCGCAAGGCATCGCCGTGTGGAATGTGGAATACCGGCGCGTGGACGAGCCGGGTGGCGGCTATCCGGGCACCTACGAAGACATGCACGCGGCACTGGACAGCCTGCAGCAGCACGCCCCCGAATACCAGCTGGACGTGAACCGCCTCCTCGCCATGGGCCACTCGGCAGGCGGCCAGCTGGTGCAATGGATCGCCGGCCGGGAAAGGCTGCCAAAGACCAGCCCCCTGTACCGCGACAAGTTCCTGCCAGTAAAAAACATTGTCAGCCTGGGCGGCCTGGCCGACCTGCGCCATGAGAAAGACTTGATCAAGACCAGCTGCGAGCGCGACATCGCCCAACTGGCAGGCAGCGCCAGCACCGAGCGCCCCGACATCTACAGCGACACCAATGCGGCCGACCTGATGCCCAACGGCAGCCGCACCGTCCTGATCACAGGCGAGCTCGACACGATCTCCCCGCCCCGCGTCGCGCACGACTATGCGGCCAAGGCCCGGCTGGCCGGCGACCATGCGGAAGTGCTGATCTTGCCTGGGGCCAGCCATTATGACGAGATTGCGGCGACGTCGAATGCCTGGGGGATGATATTGCCGGTGATTCGGGGAATGTTGGGGATGCTGCCTTGAAGCATTATTCCGGTTTGGGGCCATGCATGATTCGAGCAGAAGTTCTCGACGAAAGCGTGTCATGGCCATTCACGATTCCTCCCGGCCGCAGCAATCACGATGGAACTCCACCGCGCTTGGCCGAACTCAGCGCAAATGCCAAGTCCTGGCATTTAACCGGGTGGCGCGATGGCAGTTCGAATTCCATCATGTGTTTCGAATTTGTCGCGTTCACAAAGAGCTAAGAGCTGCGCAGATAAATACTTAGTTTTGAGCGGCAACTGATTTCACTTCAGTTCGGTGTTGCTGAACAGCTCAGTCGTCCAGTCAGCGAACGCTCGCATCGCCGGCGATAGGAAGCGGTGATGGGGGTAGAGCAATGATACCGGCACCGGCGTCGGCCGGCTGTGGGCTAGCACCTCGACCAATTTTCCGGCCTGCAAATGGTCCGCTACCAGAATCTCAGCTAGCTGCGTCAAACCGTGGCCATCAAGGCACAGCTTGATGTACAGCCCAGTCTCATTGACCGCGACCGTTCCCGGCACCGGGACGACAATGCTGATGTCTTCGTCGACGAAATGCAGATCGCTCCCTCGCCGCGTCGTGCTGGAAAAATAGTGGACCGCCCGGTGTCCTGGCAAATCCGCCAGGACACCGGGAACACCGTGTTCGGCCAGGTAGGAAGGCGCCGCGCAGGTGATCCAGCTCAGCTCGCCTAGGCGTCGCGCGACTAGCGCCGAGTCATCAAGGCTGCCGGTGCGGATGACGCAATCGACGCCTTCCTGTATCAAGTCTACCTGGCGATCATTCACGCCGATCATCAGGTAGATGTCCGGGTACCGCTGCTGGAATTGCCACAACCGCGGCAGTATCACGGCATGGGCAATGCCGCCAGGCATATCCACACGCAGGCGTCCTTGTGGGCGCTCGCTTGAGCCTTGCAGGCTCGATTCGGTGTCGGCTATCAGGTCGAGTATTTCGCGGCAACGGTGGAAGTAGCGTTCGCCTTCCGGTGTCACGCTGAGGTTTCTAGTGGAACGGTTCAGCAGGCGCGTCTGCAAGTGTTTTTCCAGCCGCTTGATGATGCCGGTGACCGACGATGCGGGCAAACCCAAGGTCTCTGCTGCGCGTACAAAACTCTTGCTCTCGACCACGCGAAGGAATACCTGCATTGCTTGTACGCGATCCATGTCTTGTCCGTGTGGCGCTAAAGGAAACGGCACTATACCCCAATATTGTTCGGATTTTCTGCATGCTGAAAACCTCCTGGGCTGCTTTTTCTGCGTTGCTGCACCTGCTACAGTGCAGGCATCATACTTACAGGAGAAACAACAATGTCCGATCAGGACCGCCAACTGCTGGTGCCGCCAAGCTATCCGATGAGCCAAACGGATCCTAACGCCACGTCTCAAAACATTCTCGTGCTCGGTGCCGGGGAGCTCGGCCTTCCGGTGCTACGCAATATTGCGCGCCGCGCGAAGGACATGGACGGTGCAAAGATCAGCGTGCTGCTGCGCGCAAGTGCCGTTGAGTCCAGTGTATCAGGCAGGCGACATGATATCGCGGAGATCCAAGGTCTTGGGATCGAGATCGTCATAGGCGACCTTGTGAAGAGCTCCATTGATGAGCTCGCCGGAGTATTTGCGCAATATGACACAGTAATCGGTTGCGCAGGCTATGCCGCGGGAATCGACACGCCAATGAAGCTGGCGCGGGCAGCCTTGCAGGCGCGGATACCGAGATACTTCCCATGGCAGTTCGGGGTCGATTTTGACGTGATCGGTCGTGGCAGTCCACAGGACATCTTCGACGCACAGTTGGACGTGCGCGAGTTACTGCGCAGTCAGCACCAGACTGAGTGGGTCATCATCTCGACCGGGATGTTCATGAGCTACCTGTTTGAGCCTGAATTCGGTGTTGTTGACCTGCACGACGACGCAGTCCACGCCCTGGGCAGTCTTGACACCGCTGTGACGTTGACGACTCCGCACGATATCGGAGCGCTGACTGCCGAGATCGTGTTCGCCAAACCCCGTATCCGGAACGAGATCGTATATCTGGCTGGCGACACCGTGACTTACGGGGAGGTCGCCGACAAGCTTCAAGCGGCCCTTGGCCGCCCCTTCAGGCGTTCGGAGTGGAGCGTGCAGTATTTGTTGGACGAGCTGGCGCGCGACCCGCAAAACATGATGCGTAAGTATCGTGCGGCCTTTGCTCAGGGTCGGGGTGTCGCATGGGACAAGCAAGGCACGTTCAATCAACTCCGCACCCTTCCTGTTACCGACATGGCATCATGGATCAATGCAAACCTTATTTCTGGCCGCAGCGAGTAATCGTGAGTCCGGCAGTCTAAGCAAACTGCATCGACGACAGCCCCTCTGAGCTGCTCCGGGCAGATGGTTCGGTAAAGTAGATGTTGTTTAATTCAGGGCGTGCAGTCGCCCGTTTCTAAATATGGAATCAATGACAGTAATGGCAATAAAGTGGGTGAACCAGGAGGTACGAAGCTACAATGGCCTCATGTGCAGCAACGGTGACATCTACGAAGTGCACGAAACCTGGATGGTCGGAGTACATGAAAAACAGGAGCTTGGCGGTTGGCTCAATGTCGCGATTCTGGCGCAAGAAGAGCTGTATGGTGGACAGTACATAGTTAAATGCGGAGAGGCTATGGAACACGGCTCAATCGGCGTAGTCGTTTTGGAATCGCTGCAAAATCATGAACCTGTTTGGACGTTTGTTTCGGATCAATCCAATCCATTTGATCAAATAACAATCAAGGGCGACTGGGTTGTGGTGCTGTCAACGTCAGGCGCCGTGTTACGGTTTGGTGCGCCAATGAGGGAGGCAAGGCTTCTGCTTCCGAGTACGTCGATCCATGATACTAACGACGGGCGCTTGTAAAGCGAGACGCTGCTCTTCCGCTATGCTTAGGTGATGCCTTTCAGGCAGCCTCCTGCTATAAGCGGACATTGGAAAGCATTCATCGGCTCCCCCCAACCATTATTATTAGAGGCGTATTGTTTAGAGATGTGCTTGATCAATCAGAAAATGATATGCATGGCGTTAAGTGCCATGCTCCTTGGGCCAATAACGGCGAAGGCCGATATTATTCAACGGCATGTGTTTACGGCTATTTCTAGCGGGCAGGACAGCGAAGGTGCCGAGGTACTCACCGTGGCGGAAACGACTGCATGTGGTGGCAATCAGCTGCGCATGAAGGAGGGGATGCTCGAGAACAAAGACGAATATGCGGACCTCAGATCCGGACTCGTCCAACGGATCCACGATAAGACACCAATGGCCGTGACCTTGTTTGGCTGCCCTGTAGGGAAAACTGGCGAGGAGGCGATACCGTTTGCACGCATGATTGCCGGTTGCGGCCCCAGCTCCTGTTTCGACGATAAGGCGCGCCTGTACTTGGACGAAGAACTCATGCCGCAGGTCAAGGAGCGCTCGCCTTATCTGCTGGTGTTGCCCTTGCCGAAAGCAGCGCTTCCCGGTACTTGGAAGGTGGAGATCTTCGATACGATAAGACGCGACGTGGTGCGAATCTCCGGACAGACCGATGCGGCTGATTTTGTTTCAGGCAAGATGGTCGGCGATTACCGGGATTATGATAGCGATGGCAATATCGGATCACAGGTAAGGCTCGATGCAAATGGGCGCAAACATGGAGTCGCGACTACATATTTTGACGACGGCAAGCTGGAGTCGTTGGGACAATGGCGCGATGGTCTGCCCGTAGGTGTGCAAAACAGTTACCACCGTAACGGCAAGCTATACATTCGGCTAGTTTACAATGAGAAAGGCGAGCTGCAGAGTACTGAGCAGTTCAACGAGCAAGGCGTACTGGTGCATTCAGATGGTCAGATGTCGAAAAAATGAACTGATGCAGTGTGTCAGGTGCCAGAAGTATGTAGAGAGATGTAGCAACCATGCAAGGCGCCCTGGAGTGTAGGCTAGTTTTCAAGTTAGTGAGGTTGACTGCAAGCGGCCAAAAGCAGCCGTTCTGCTGGCCTAAAAATGTTGAAATCCAGAGGTAACATGAAAAATATTGCTCAACTCGAAACCCTGTATTTCAAACTGCGTCATGGTTTTGTCAACGGTGCAGTGTGTGCCGCATGTGTGGATTGGGCAGTGGAGCGCCTGGACTTGGACGAAGAGGGCGATGACTTAGAGATAATCTTGTTGGTAAGTGCAAGAGGACTTGATGAGGTGCTGCCGTTGGTAGAAGTGATCGTTGAGCGATATCCAGGTTCTGAGCGGCTCGATGACCAACTGGCGGCGGGAAAATATATAGTAGAGCTCAGACATGCTTATCTCCAAGGCAAGGAAACGATCTGGACAATCGACATGAAGCTGACACCGCTCTACACGAAATTGGGATACCCAAATTGGCTAGGAATGCTAAGTCGGAATTGCGAATACGCGACAGACGTAAGCGCTTTCGAAGAGCCGTTCGAACTGGAATTCCACTACATTTCGACGCTATGGGGGAATGTCGCCAGCCGCGCTGAGTTCGATCAACAATATTGCGCCGAAATCTCCCAGGGACATGATGTTATATTTGGATAGTCGATGTTTTCCCGTAAAGGTCCGCAATGGGACGGAATCTGCCGACGGCGGCAACCGGCCAGAAGCGGTCAATCGATTTAACCTAGGGAACTTGATGAACGAAGCGTCGAACCAACCCCGAACGAAATACGACAAACTGTTCAATGTCTTCGAGCAGTTCTATGCATCATTACCTGAACTGTCAGACCGACGAATTTCCGATCTGCGAGACTCATGGAATTTGGCAAAGGCACAGTATGAGAAGTTTCTTTCTGCAGGCGAATCGAAGTCGAGAATTGCTGCCGGCCTTGAGCAAGGCCTACGTGAATTGCCCTTGTTCCTTGCGGATGTTGAACTAAAGAACCGTTCCCAAGTTGTAGCTGCGCTAAGCAGCGCCGTGCGTACGTTTTATCCAGATTTCGCTGCCAAGGAAGCTAAACGCCTTGAAGAGATTCTGACAACCGGCAATATCCGGGGGGAGAACCAATTCTATCTTGTGCGGCATCGGATCGACGAACTTGAAGGTTCTGGCGATTCTGAAACACAATTAAGCAAATTGTATCGTTTGGTCGATGAGTTCGAGGCGCGGCCCCGCAGATGACCTTGGCACAGACGTGGCCGTCCGCTATGGGGCGGACCCCGTCAACAGCGGCAACCGGCCAGAAGCAGACAGTCTGCCTTTCAACTTAGCGACCACAGAATGATACTTTTCTTAGACTTTGATGGTGTACTTCATCCATTTCCGATGACGTCGACCAGCAGTCATTTTTCAGCGACTCCGTCACTATGGACAATCTTGGAAAAAATTCCTGAGATTTCTGTGGTCATCACATCAACCTGGCGTGAGCAATTTTCTTTGGCACAATTGGTAGAACTATTGAAAGGTCATGGAGGTGAGCACTTCTCTAATCGTTTCATAGGCGTTACTCCAATCATGGAAAGTACGACTGACTATGTACCCGGTATCCGTCAACGAGAGATTGAGTCGTGGTTGGTTGAGAACGAAGTTACCGACGAACCTTACATAATTTTGGACGACATAGAAGAATATTTCGATTCAACCTGTCCAAATTTGTATCTTGTCGATGGGGTCAGCGGACTCACTGATCATGACACTGCAATGATCCCAATCTGGCTGGGTATTTCAAGGTGAAATTCAAACGATGCATCTGGACCACCGTCTGCTTCGAGGCGGTACCGGCCAAAAGCGGCCCGTCGTGAATACTCAGATTGCCAAATAGCTCCCTATCAAGGATGGCGAATTGGGCACTGCAACAAAGGTGTGTAGATTATGTTCGGATTCGGCAAGAAGAAAAATGACATTGTGGTTGAAACGGTCTGCGCTAAACTCCGGCAGCTCTTCGGAATCTTGGAGCTGAGGCTCGGCACTTTGCCCACTGAGCTAATTGCAGATCCATATGTTTTGGGCTATGTCGTAGGGACGGCAACAATTTTCACACAGATAGAAACTTCAGGAAAAGCCAGCACGGAACTACGCGGTCTCGTGGTGCTAGCATCGATTCAAACTGCATTCGCGCCGCTGGGAATAACAGTTCAGCAGGCATCAGTTGCGATGCGCTCGATTTATGGCAGTGAAGAGGCAAAGTGCGGCTCGAACGCCGCTGACCTGGTAATCGGCGTCACCCTAGGCAAGGTGGACCGTGACAATGATCCTGAGATCGTGGCGGCTAAGGCCTAGGTAGCGAACGTGCCGACTTCCATACGGCAAGCGCTGGGTGCTAACGATAGAACCTTGCTCATGAATGAGCTTTTAGAGCAAGTCTTCTTCGCCCCAATTGAAGCGCGGTACGGAAAAAGATGACGCTTCTCGGCCAAGCTCGGCCATTGGAGCCGCGGACATGCAGTGTAAATCATGGAGAGCACGATTAGCATGACCTACAGACCAAATCCCCAACACAGGAAGAATGTTCAAGATGTTATATTTCCCTTGACCGCTGCCATCCACATGGTCTTCGGAAGTCGGGCGCAGGACAACGGAAGACCCATCGGAGCCTTCTATACACAGCATGTCAGCACTGCGAAATGGGAACACTTGGGCGGTATCTGGTATCGCGCCCAAGATGAGCAAAAGGTTCTGAGCCGCAGAGTCAATGTTGAGGTCGTACAAGCGTTCGCACGGAGCATCCGAACAGGTGAGGATGTCATTCTGCCGAACGGCAATGTAGTCAACTGGGAAGAGATTCCTAGCGCTGAGGCGTCAAAGCTGCCCCCTCCTCTTGGAGATGCTCAGCGAGTTGATTAGATTCACGTTAAACGCGAGCACGCGAACGTCTGCAATGGGGCGTAAGCAGACCTTCCTCAACCGCAAACCGCCAACGACAGCAAGAACACGCCCGCGCCCCAAACAAAGGCCCCCGGGCCCAGCGGGCCTGAAAAATGGCCAGGGCAAGGCGCGCGGGCGAAGACAGTACGCATGTACGGCGAGACCAAGCAACGCAGCCATGGACATTTTCTCAGGCCCGCGGCTCTGGCCCGCTGTTCTTAAATATTACTGAACACGTGCCAGGTACTGGGCCAGTTGGGCAAAGGTAGCCTTGAAGCCTTCCGTCATCGACTCATGCCCTTGGACAAAAGTCTCATGCTGCTCATCGGTGGCCTTGTGCGGCGTGGACCGTAACGTCATCGTCGTCTTGCCATTCTCTTCCGTGAGCGTCATGGTATTGAACGATTCCAGCGGCCAGGTGGCGCTGACAGGATGCTGCACGGCATTACCCTGCCTGTCCGCAAACGACAGGATGGAAACGATGCGTTCAGGCGCTTCGATAGACTGGTAGGTGAACTTGCCCCACATCTCGTAGCCATTATCGGCGCGCATGCCGTAGTGGAAAATGCCGCCCGGCTGCAAGTCCAGCGCCAGCACGCTCAATTCGAAGCCGACAGGTCCCCACCACTGCGCCAGGCGCTCCGGCTCCACCCACGATTGAAACACCAGTTCGCGCGGCGCGTCGAAGGTTTGCGTGATGACAAAGTCGCTGCTGTCGCGGTGCTGTCCGTCCTGCTTCTGTTCTGCGGTGGTCATGGCGCTCTCCTGATGGTGATGGACTGGCACTAATGTACCAGCGGCGCCGACAAACGGGAAGGCCTGTACGTCGGCCAAACCAGCATGCTAGAATATTAGTTAGATACCTAACCATTAGACGACTTACTTTATGATTTCTATCGAAGAGCGCTTTTCCGCCGCCCTCCACAAGACGGCGCGCGGCTGGCGCCATGCCATCGACCGGCGCCTGAAGGACCTGGACCTGGGGCAAGCGAGCTGGATGTGCATCGCCATGATCGCCAAGTCGCCGCAGCCGCCCTCGCAAAGCGAGCTGGCCCATCAACTGGGCGTGGAAAACCCCACCATGGTGTCGATGCTGGACCGGCTCGTGAAATCGGGCTTCGTGCAGCGCCAGCCATCGGAAACGGATCGCCGCGTGAAACTCGTCGTGCTGACCGAGGCGGGCATGCAGGTGTATGACACCGTGCGCAAGGAAGCGGATGGCTTCCGCAAGGAACTGCTGCAGGGCATAGCTCCCGATCAGCTGCGGGCAGCCACCGAACTGCTGGAAGCGTTACAGGCGGCCACGGAGAAATCCGCATGAGTTCGGCCACAGCCAGCGCCACACCGGCGCTGCCCGCCTCACAAGACCCCACCCTGAACCGGCGCATGATCACGATTTCGATCATGCTCGCCACCATCATCCAGGCGCTCGACGGCACCATCGCCAACGTCGCCCTGCCCCACATGCAGGGCAGCCTGTCCGCCTCGCAAGACCAGATCACCTGGGTACTGACCTCCTTCATCGTTGCCGCCGCCATCGCCACGCCCCTGACGGGCTGGCTGTGCGACCGCTTCGGCCAGAAGAACACCTTTCTCGTGTCTGTTGCCGGCTTCACGCTCGCATCCGTGCTGTGCGGCCTGTCCGGCACCCTGTCCGAGATCGTCGCTGCGCGCCTGCTGCAGGGCGTGTTCGGCGCGGCGCTGGTGCCGCTGTCGCAGGCAGTATTGCTCGACATCAATCCACGCGAGAAACATGGCTCGGCCATGGCCATCTGGGGCATGGGCGTGATGATCGGCCCCATCCTGGGACCGACACTGGGCGGCTGGCTGACGGACAGCTACAGCTGGCGCTGGGTCTTCTTCATCAACATCCCCATCGGCGCCATGGCCTTCTATGGCATCTGGCACTACATCCGCAAGGACCCGCCGAACCGCCGCATGAACTTCGACATGTTCGGCTTTGCAACGCTCAGCCTGTCGATCGGCGCGCTGCAGATGCTGCTGGACCGGGGCGAGCAGAACGACTGGTTTTCTTCCACCGAAACGTGGATCGAGGCCATCGTGCTGGCCATGAGCTTGTGCTATTTCATCGCCCACACGGCCCTGCGCCCGGCCGGCAAGTCCTTCCTCGATTACCGTCTGTTGAAAAACTCGAACTATGTGAGCGGCTTGCTGTTCATCTTCATCGTCGGCATGGTGCTGTTCGCCACCCGCGCGCTGACGCCGTCGATGCTGCAAGGCTTGATGAATTACCCGGCGGCCATCGCGGGCCTGGTGACGGCACCCAGCGGCCTGGGCACGATGCTGGCCATGCTGATCGTCGGCAGGCTGACGGGCAAGATCGATACGCGCATCCTGCTGGGCGTGGGCTTTTCCATCACGGCGTTCTCGCTGTGGCAGATGGCCAATTTCACCCTGGACCTGGTGCCGAAAACGGTCGTGTGGAACGGCATCATCCAGGGCATCGGCCTGGGCCTCGTCTTCGTGCCCCTGAGCGCGGCCACGTTTGCCACCCTGTCGCCGCAGATGCGGGCGGAAGGCACGGCGATCTACAGCCTGGTGCGCAATATCGGCAGCAGCATCGGCATCGCGCTCGTACAAACCTTGTTGGTGCGCAATACGCAGATCGCCCATGCGTCCCTGACGGAACACATCACTATCGCCAATCCTGCCCTGCACGACCCCGCCATTGCCAGCGTCTACAACTTGGGTACGGCTTCCGGCATGGCAGCCCTGAATGGCGAAATCACGCGGCAGGCGTCGATGATCGCCTACCTCGACGACTTCTGGCTGATGATGTGGCTGACCATCCTCGTGCTGCCGCTCTTGCTCCTGATCAAACCACCGAAGAAGAATGCGCCTGTCGTGGTCGACCACGCGGCCATGGAATAACCCTCATGCACACACCTATGAAACTCTCCCTGCGCATATTGGCGCTCAGCTTGTCGCTGGCCGGCTGCGCCAGCATCCCGCCCGACACGCAACAGTTGCCGCAACAAGACCTGGCCACGATACAGCTGGCGGCCGACATCCACCTGGCCAGCGACGGCTGGCCCGCCGCACAATGGTGGCGCCAGTTCCAGGATACTCAGCTGGATCAGCTGATTGAAAACGCCCTGTCCGCCAGCCCCAGCCTGGACGTGGCGAATGCCCGCATCGGCTCGGCCCTGTCCACGTTTGACGCGCAGCATGCGCAGCGCGGCCCCAGGATCGACCTGGGCGCCAATGCCAGCCGCCAGCGCTATTCGGGCAATGGCCTGATGCCGGCCCCCATCGGCGGCAATTACTACAATGAAATCACCGTGGGCGCGCAAGCCCATTACGACCTCGATTGGTGGGGCAAGCACAAGGCGCAGATCGCGGCCAGCCTCGGCGAAGTCAATGCGCGCCGCGCCGAATACGCGATGGCGGAACAGATGCTGGCCGCCGAGATCGCCCGCCATTATTTCAGCATGCAAAACGGCTGGGCTCGCATGGACAACCTGCATGCGCTGGTGCAACTGCAACAGCTGCTGGTGCTGGACAAGGAAAAACGCATCGTCAACGGCCTCGGCGTCAGCGACGACCACCTGTCCGCACAAACGCGTTTGAGCCTGCTGCAGCAGCAGATTGCCTTGCTGAAAACGCAGATCGTCACGGAACGCGAAGCCTTGCGCGCGCTCCTCGGCGCCGACAGCACGGTCCTGGCGACACTGCAGCCGAAGCAGGCCCAGCCGCTACCGCACGCCCTGCCCGGCAAGCTGGGCATGGAATTGCTGGCGCGCCGGCCCGACTTGCAGGCGGCGCGCTGGCGAGTCCAGGCGGCCATGAGCAACATCGAGGCGGCGCAGGCATCGTTCTACCCCGATATCGACCTGGGTGCCTCGTTCGGCCTCGATGCGATCAAGCTGGGCAAGCTGCTGCAGTCCGGCAGCCGCACCCTGTTCATCGGCCCGGCCCTGTCCTTGCCCCTGTTTGACAGCGGCCGCCTGCAGGCGCAGCTCGGTGGCGCGCGCAGCGAACGCAACGAACTGATCGCCGATTACAACCAGAATGTCTTCAACGTCGTGCGCGACGTGGCGCAGGCCGGCGCCAGGGTGCAAGGCGTGGAAAACCAGCTGCGCCTGCAGCAGGAAAACCTGCGCGCCAGCGAAGCGCAATTGCGCAATGCGAATGCGCGACTCAAGCAAGGTCTGGCCGACCGCGCCACGCAACTGAATGCGGAAATGACCGTGCGCGGCCAGGTGGACCTGGGCATGCAGCTGCAAAACCAGCGCCAGAACGCGGAAATCAGCCTGAGCGTGGCGCTGGGCGGCGGCTACCGGGGCAGCAGCGATTTCGCCGACAGCGCCAGCAAACAATAACCATCGATTACGGAACACATCATGAGCAGCGATACCACAGCAACGACCACCCCCACCGAACAGCCGGGCAAGCGCAAGGCCGTCCTCATCGCCATCACGGCCGCCTTCCTCGTCGCGGGCGCGGCCTGGGCCGCATATTACCAGCTGGTGCTGGCCAAGGAAGAAGTCACGGACAACGCCTACGTGGGCGGCAACCTGGTCACCCTGTCCGCGCAAGTGACGGGCAATATCGACGCCATCCGCGCCGACGAGACGCAGATGGTCAAGGCGGGCGCGCCGCTGATCACCCTGAACGCCATCGATGCGGACCTGGCCCTGAGCCAGGCGCAGGCGCGACTGGGCAACGTCGTGCGTCAGGAGCGCGAACGCTATGCGAACGTGGCACAGTACGACGCCGTCATCGAGCAGCGCCGGCTGGCCCTGGCCACGGCGCAAGGCAACCTTTCTCGCCGCGCGCCGCTGGCGGCGGACCAGACGATTTCGGGCGAAGACCTGGCCCATGCGAAACAGGCCGTCGACGATGCGAAAGCGGCGTTGACGGTGGCGCAGCGCCAGGCCGAGTCGGCCAAATCGGGCGTGGCCGGCGTGAACCTGGCCAGTCATCCGGCCGTGCTGTCGGCCAGGGGTGACGTGCTGCAAGCGTGGCTGGCCGTGCGCCGCAACGCCGTCGTTGCGCCCGTTTCGGGCTATGTCGCCAAGCGCAGCGTGCAACTGGGCAGCCACGTAACGCCGGGCACGCCCCTGATGTCCATCGTGCCGCTCGATCAATTATGGGTCGATGCGAACTTCAAGGAGTCCGAATTGCGCAATATCCGTGTTGGCCAGGCGGCGACCATCGAAACGGATTTATATGGCAGCAAGGTGGTGTACCACGGCAAGGTGCTGGGCATGTCGGCCGGCACGGGCAGCGCATTTTCCCTGCTGCCGGCGCAAAACGCCACGGGCAACTGGATCAAGGTGGTACAGCGCGTACCCGTGCGCATCACGCTCGATCCGAAGGAACTGGCCGCCCACCCGCTGCGCATCGGTCTGTCGACCACGGTGACGGTGGACACGAGCCATGGCGAAGGCGCGACCCTGGACCAGCCGATGGTAGCCAGCACTGTCTACACGACCCAGGCCCTGAGCCAGCCGGTGGACGAGGCGGAGAAGATGGCCGATGCCATCATTGCGCAGAATCTTGCACGTTAAACCCAACGGCAAGGACTGGGGTCGTACCCTGAGGGTACGACCCCGGCCTCTGCTTTGCGGGTTTGATCCAGTTACTTGGCTTTGCCCGCGGCGGCCACCTGGTCGAGTATATGCTTGGGCACGGCCGCATAGTGCTTGAATTCCATCGTGTAGGTGGCGCGGCCCTGGGTCAGCGAACGCAGCGTTGTCGAGTAACCGAACATTTCCGCCAGCGGCACCAGGGCCTTGACGATGCGGCCCGCGCCGCCGGGAATATCGTCGACGCCCTGCACCATGCCGCGCCGGGCCGTCAAGTCGCCCATGACGTTGCCCATGAACTCTTCCGGCGTTTCCGCCTCCACCTGCATCATCGGTTCCAGCAGCACGGGCGACGCCTTGCGCATGCCTTCCTTGAAGGCAATGGAACCGGCCATGCGAAACGCGTTTTCGTTCGAATCGACGTCGTGGTAGGAACCGAACGTCAAGGTGGCCTTCACGTCGACGACCGGGTAGCCGGCCAGCACGCCAGCCTTCAGTGTTTCGACGATGCCCTTGTCGACGGCCGGAATGAATTCGCGCGGCACCACGCCGCCCTTGATGGCGTCGACGAACTGATAACCGGTGCCTGGCGGCAAGGGTTCGAGTTTCAGCACCACGTGGCCGTACTGGCCCCGTCCGCCCGATTGCTTGACGAACTTGCCCTCCACGTCTTCCACCGCGCGCGTGATGGTTTCGCGGTACGCCACCTGCGGCTTGCCCACATTGGCTTCCACGCCGAATTCGCGCCGCATGCGGTCGACCAGGATTTCCAGGTGCAGCTCGCCCATGCCCGACATGATGGTCTGGCCCGATTCCTCGTCCGTATGCACCCTGAACGACGGATCTTCCTGCGCCAGACGGTTCAGGGCGATGCCCATCTTTTCCTGGTCAGGCTTGGTCTTTGGTTCGACCGCCTGCGAGATCACGGGTTCCGGGAAAATCATCTTTTCCAGCACGATGATGTGGTCGATGGCGCACAGGGTGTCACCCGTGGTGACGGCTTTCAGGCCCACGGCGGCGGCGATGTCGCCCGCATACACTTCCTTGATTTCCTTGCGCTCGTTCGCATGCATCTGCAGGATGCGCCCCAGCCGCTCGCGCGCGCTCTTGGTGGGGTTGTAGACCATGTCGCCCGAGTTCACCACGCCCGAATACACGCGGAAGAACGTCAGCTGCCCCACGAACGGGTCCGTCATGATCTTGAAGGCCAGCGCGGAAAAGTATTCCTCATCCGTGGGATGCCGCTCCACCTCGTTGTCGTGCTCGTCGTGCCCCATGATGGGCGGCACTTCCATCGGTGACGGCAGGTATTCGATGACGGCATCGAGCATCGCCTGCACGCCCTTGTTCTTGAAGGCACTGCCGCACAACATGGGCACGATCTCGTTGCGGATGGTGCGCGCGCGCAAGGCCTGTTTCAGCTCCGCTTCCGTAAACGTGTCGCCATTCAGGTAGCGTTCCGTCATGTCCAGCGTGGCTTCGGCCGCGTGCTCGACCATGTGGTCATGCCACTCCTGCGCCTGCGGCAGCAGCTCGGCGGGAATCTCGCCATAGCTGAACTGCACACCCTGGCTGGCGTCATCCCAGGTGATGGCGCGCATTTTCAACAGGTCGATCACGCCCGTGAAATGCTCTTCCGCGCCGATGGGCAGCTGGATGGGCACGGCCACGCCCTTCAGGCGCTCGGCGATCTGCTTGCGCACGCGCAAGAAATCCGCGCCCACGCGATCCATCTTGTTGATGAAGGCGATGCGCGGCACATGGTATTTATTGGCTTGCCGCCAGACGGTTTCCGATTGCGGCTGCACGCCGCCGACGGCATCGTAGACCATCACGGCGCCGTCGAGCACGCGCATCGAGCGCTCCACCTCAATCGTGAAATCCACGTGGCCGGGCGTATCGATGATGTTGATCCGGTGTTCGGGGAAGTTGCCGGCCATGCCTTTCCAGAACGCCGTGGTGGCGGCCGAGGTGATGGTGATGCCCCGTTCCTGCTCCTGCTCCATCCAGTCCATGGTGGCAGCGCCATTGTGCACTTCGCCGATCTTGTGATTGACCCCCGTATAAAACAGGATGCGCTCGGTGGTGGTGGTCTTGCCGGCGTCGATATGGGCGCTGATGCCAATGTTGCGGTAGCGCTCGATAGGTGTTTTGCGGGTCATCACAATCTCCATGGCTAGCCCCGGCCTCACTGGGTTTGCGCCGGTTTTCCAGTGTAGCAGACATCGATTTGGGCGGTACGGCAGCAGGCTGTTTACCAAGCGCACAACACTGTCCTCCGCGCGCACGTCAGGGACGCAGGGGGAAATGTGCGATTCAGCTATACTTTCAACTCTATTAATCTAACAAAGATTAATCAGGATCAAGACGCACGGTGATTTATCGTGCAAGGCGACGCCGCCGGCATGCAGCCCAGGTGCGCACCGAACGACATGCCCCACTCAGCCTATGACTATCCGACTAAGAAAAATAATCCTCACTTCCCTGCTGGCGTCGCCAGCGCTGGCCATGGCCGGCGAACTGGAACAGCAAATGCAGCGTTGCGCCGTGCTTGGTGACGCCAGCGCCCGTTTGGGCTGCTTCGACACCCTGGCCAAGGCAGCGGAACAGGCCACCATCGCGGCCGGCGGCGATCCCGCCACCGCCGCTGTCACCCTGGCGGCCGCCGCCGAAGTCGCCCCGCTCACGTTTGTCAGCCCGCCTGGCGTGGCCACGCCGGACGCCGTCAACGCCGCCATTCCCGCCATCGCACAGGCAGGCTCGGCGCCACCGGAAGCACCAATTTCCCGCACGCAACAGTCCTGGGAACTCAACGACGCCTCGAAGCGCGGCCTGTTCAATTTCCGTCCGCACCGCGACACCTATCTGTTGCTGGCCAATTACAGCGACGCCTCCAACGACGAACCGTTCCAGGATTTCACGCCGGCCGGCATCAAGAGCCAGCACGTGGAATTGACGTTCCAGCTGAGCTTCAAGATGAAGCTGCTGGAAGACATCGCCGGCACGCCCATCGACATGTGGTTCGGCTACACGCAGCAAAGTTTCTGGCAGGCGTATAACCGCAAGGCCTCAAGCCCGTTCCGCGAGACCAATTACCAGCCGGAACTGATGTTGGTCATGCCGATCAACAAGAATTTCGCGGGCATCGAGTTCAATTACCTGAACTTTGGCCTCGTGCACCAGTCCAACGGACAGACGTCGACGCTGTCGCGAAGCTGGAACCGCGTGTATGCCGAGCTGGGCATGGAGAAGGACAACCTGGCCGTCGCGGCGCGCGTCTGGCACCGCCTCGACAATGGCAAGACCGACAACGACAATATCGACATCACCGATTACATGGGACATGGCGACTTGCGCGTGAGCTACCGCAACAAGGGGCATGAATACGCCGTGACGGCCCGCCGCAATTTCAGCAAGAAGCATGGCTCCATGCAGGCCAGCTGGGCTTTCCCCTTGAAGGCCAACCTGAAAGGCTATCTGCAACTTTTCTCCGGCTATGGCCAGAGCTTGATCGACTACAACTATTCGCAGAAATCGATCGGCGCCGGTTTCATGGTCGACCTGTAAGCAACACAGTCACGCAAACAAAAATGGCGCCGAGGGCGCCATTTTTTATGGGAAATATCTGGTTTAGCGCCGGCCGCCGCCCAGCACGCGGGCAGGCAGCATGACGATGGCGCGCAGCAATTCAAAGACGCCTTCCACGCCGATGCCGATCAAACGGAATGGCAGCAACAGCAGCCAGGCCAGCGGATACAGCACGAGCGCCAGCAAGGCCAGGGGCCAGCACACCAGCAAGAGCAGCAACCACAGCACGAATCCCAGCATCGCGTTCCCCCTAGAATGAAATGTGCGGAGCAAGCTGTGCTTGCCCCGCTACCGTGACAGCACTATATAAAAGTGCCGCCACGGCGGCAACGGCCATGCGATGAACTGCGTGCTACGGGGATGAACGGCGCAAAAACGGGAATGAACGGGGGCTTATTG
This sequence comes from Janthinobacterium sp. GMG1, assembly GCF_034427795.1. NCBI lineage: Bacteria > Pseudomonadati > Pseudomonadota > Betaproteobacteria > Burkholderiales > Oxalobacteraceae > Janthinobacterium > Janthinobacterium sp. GMG1. The sequence continues at coordinate 34,492 of NZ_JAXQNT010000015.1, read as the reverse complement.
ACCGACGCAAATCACTTTCGTGATGTATTCATGCGCGTTCGGCTTCTTGCTGGTGGCCCATTTGATGGCCTGGTTGGCATCTTCGATGGTCATGATGGTGGCCTTTTCCTTCGACTTGATGAAGGACACGCCTTCAAACACGCCTTCCTTGCTGCGCATTACCTTGGCAAACACGGGTGGCCTGGTCTCGCCATCGCTGATTTTGTTCTGTTGCACGAGGTAACGCTGATCGATCTGTTCCATGATAGTAAAGCTGTCCAGTGGGTAAAAGACGAAATATACCCTGAATGGACAAACGCCGCAGGACGAAATCGCTGCGGCGTTGCCTTGGAATTAACGATGCTTATGCATACACGGCGTTCTGCGTAGCGGGCTGAAGATTCACGTCATAGATAACCTGGGCGCGGATCGATGCTTCCAGCGACGGGATCGAGCCACCGGCGCGGTACTGGAAGCTCACCTGCAGCACGTCGCCCGCCTTCGCGGCCACCGGCGTGGCCAGCGGCAAACACATGTAGTGGTTCAGCCAGTCGATGGTGGTCGAGCGCTCGGGCACCACGGCCAGAATGTTCTTAGTGACGAAACGCAAGGCGTTCAAGGTACCGCTGCGCTCGACGACAAACTTGCCGTCAAAGCCGAACACGCTGTCCGTCGGCTGGCTGAAGTCGATGATGCTGTAGACGGAAGGCGGCGCCAGTTCCAGCACGCCAGGATGGATGGCCGTGGTTTCCTGGAATTGCACGATGGGCGCATAAAAGCCTTCGAAATCGTATTCCTGCTGCATCGGCTGCACGGCCATGATGACGGCTTCGGGCAGGAAGATAGGCAGCGGGCCGCCAAAGCGGGCCAGGTAACGGCGCTTGAACGATTCGATCACTTCCACCTGCTTTTCGCGCAGCATGCCAACATGGATCATTTCGCAGATGACCACGTCAACGGGCTCTGGCGGCAGGTATTCGAAGGCGTCCGCATGGACGACTTCGACCTTTTCACCGTTGGGATTGAGCGCCAGCATCTTGCGCGCTTCCTTGACCATGTCCGGATTGAACTCCACGCACCAAACCTTGTCGGCGCGCGCGGCCGCAAACCACGACAGCACGCCCGTGCCGCCGCCCAGCTCCAGCACTTTCATGCCAGGCTTCACCGCGTAATCGATCGCCGACTTGAACCCGTGCATGCGGTTCTGGTCCATCAACATATTGTGGTGGTAATGGACGGGGATAAATTGCCCCAGATAACAACTCTCGATTTCTCGTTCATTCAGCATGTCTGTCCTCTTGGAGTCTGGCTCCGATGGCCGATCGGTTTTGTCATTCCAGAAAGCAGTGATATCGCACGGACTGCGCGAGGGGCGGCGACAATACAGCCGGCGCCTGACGGTGAGGTGATGACCCATGCGACGTATCTCCTGATTAATGCGACACGATCATTATCGTTAATCGGCAAGGAGAACAAAGGGCTGAGGTGAGAGGCAATTCCATGCCAGTTTCAGCGCTGGCATGGAAAGTATTGAAATTAATGCATGACTTGCATCTGCTTATTTACGTGCTGCGCGCGCCTTCTGTGCCGCTTCGATGATGGCGACTACACCGGGCTTGTCACCCGCCTGAGCAAACTGCACGGCCGTCCAGCCATGGTCGCTTTTCAGGCTGGCGTCCGCGCCCCAGGACAGCAGCAGCTTGACGGCGCCCTCCTGCCCTTCGCGGGCGGCAAACATCAGCGGCGTGACGTTGGCAGGGGCGCGCGCATCGACCACGGCGTCGCGGTCGAGAAAAATCTTCATGATGGGCAAGTCGCCCGCCGAGGCCGCATAGTGCAGCGCCGTCCAGCCGCTCTGGTTGACCTTGGCGCCCTTGGCCAGCAAGGCGTTCACGGCGTCCAGCTTGTGCTTGTAGGCCGCCATCATCAGCGCCGTGTTGCCATTGGCCGAGCGGACTTCGATGTCGATGCCGGGCGCGTCGAGCAGTACCTGGAAAACCCGGTCCGCATCGTCGCGCAAGGCCAGCACCAGGGGAATGTCGCCCCGCTGCGCGTCAGGCTGGTTCGGATTCATGCCGTCAAGCAGCATGCTGCGCACGCCGCTGACGTTATTCACGGACACGGCGCGGAAGAAAGCGTCCGGTTCCGGCGCCGCGTGGCTGGCGGTGGCGCAGCACAGCAGCATCGCCAGCGCAAGTTTTTTCATCATGTCTGACCTTAAGAAGTTATGGCAACTGATTGAATAAATTGAAGAAATTATCCGTCGTCTGCTGCGCCACCTGAGCCAGCGGTATGCCTTTCAGGGTCGACAGGTATTCCGCCACGTGGGCCACGTAGCCAGGCTCGTTCATGCGGCCGCGGAACGGCACGGGCGCCAGGTACGGCGAATCCGTTTCGATGAGGATGCGCTCGAGCGGCACTTCCAGGGCCACGGCCTGCAGATCCTTGGCGCTCTTGAACGTGACGATGCCGGAAAACGAAATATAGAAGCCCATGTCGATGGCGGCGCGCGCCACTTCCAGCGATTCCGTAAAGCAATGCATGACGCCGGCCACGCCGCCGTCCGACACGCCCGCGCCTTCTTCGCGCATGATGCGTATGGTGTCTTCGCTAGCCGATCTTGTGTGAATAATCAAAGGCTTACGCGTGATTCTTGAAGCTTTGATGTGAGTGCGAAAACGCTCGCGCTGCCACTCCAGGTCACCCGTCAGGCGGAAATAGTCGAGGCCCGTCTCGCCGATAGCGATGATCTTCGGATGGTCGGCCAGGCGCACCAGGTCTTCCACGGACGGTTCAGGCGTGTCCTCGTAGTCGGGATGCACGCCGACGGAAGCGAAGATATGCGGATACTGCTCGGCCAAGGCCAGCACCTGTGGAAAGTCCGGCAAGTCGACGGACACGCACAAGGCATGGGTCACCTTGTTCTCGGCCATCTTGGCCAGGATCTCGGGCATGCGAGCAGCCAGCTCGGGGAAATTGATATGGCAATGGGAATCGATATACATAAGGCGGGATTGTACCGGAGGGAGCGGAATCTGGCAGAGTGAAGGTGCAAATCCATCCTGTTGCTGACGACTCCCGCGTGGTCCGCCTACTGCCCCTGCGGCGGCTGCCACAGCTCCACCTTGTTGCCTTCGGGATCGATGACCCAGCCGAACTGGCCATACTCGGAATCGGGTGCCTTTTCCAGCACGTTGCAGCCTTCGTCGCGCAAGGCTTGCAGCAGCGCGTCGAGGTCGTCGACCCGGTAGTTGATCATGAAAGATGCCTTGCCGGGCGCGAATTGTTCGTTGTCATTGGCCGCGACGGACCAGATGGTGGTGCCGCCAGTCGGCTTGCCTTCGGCGTCCGTCCAGCTGAAAGCGGCGCCGCCCCACGGCTGCACGTCGAGGCCCAGGTGGCGCTGGTACCAGGCGCGCAGCGCGGCCGGGTCTTGCGCGTGGAAAAAGATGCCGCCGATGCCAGTGACTCGTTTCATGCCCGCCTCCGTTGCTGTCCAGTGCCATGACTGTATCACCGGGGAGCCAAGCGTGGCAAACGGGGAAGCCTGTGAAGTGCTTGCGGCTAAGCCATTCCAAGCAGGCCAAGAAGCGTACAATCTGGATTAACTTGATAACGCAAGCGCTTGATTTTATTGGCAACTGGATGCGTAGTCGAGCAGCATGTCTTCCAGGAACAGCTTGGGTGACAAGGGATGTTCGGCAATCGCCCGGCGTTCGTTGGCGGCCTTGATGGCGGCCATCAGCCGGCTCACGTTGATGCGTCCGGCCAGCGCTTCCAGCTCCCGCCGGTGGCGCGGGTAGTAGCGGATGGTGCCGGATAGCTTGACGGAAAACACGTCGTACAGCCAGCGCTGCAATGAAGCAACCAACGGCGCCAGCGGGGACTTCTGCAATTTGTCCGCCGCCTTCAGGGCCGCTTCCACGCCGGGGTTGGCCAGCACCTGCAGCAACTGTTCCGTTTCTTCGCGGCCGCCCGATTCTGACTGGGCCAGCGCGGCCAGCGGCGCGCCGCCCTGCTCGCGCAGCCAGCTGTCCGCATCGTTCAAGCCTTGTTGCTTAAGCCACGTCAAGGCTTGCTCGTGGCTGGGCATGGGCAAGGCGAATTTGCGGCAGCGCGACAGGATGGTCGGCAGCAATCGGTCCAGGCTGTTCGATGCCAGCAGGAACAGGGTGCCCGGCGGCGGCTCTTCCAGCGTTTTCAGCAGGGCGTTCGAGGCAGGCGTATTGAGCGCCTCGGCCGGGTACAGCACCACCACGCGCAAGCCCTGGCGGTGCGTGGAAATGTTCATGAAGTCGGCCAGATTGCGGATCTGCTCGATCTTGATGTCTTTCGACGGCGTCTTGGTCTTGGCGCTTTTCTTGGCGCCTTCGCCCTCTTCGCCGTCGTCCGCCACGTCGTCTTCCAGCGCTTCCGGACGGACCCGGCGGTAATCGGGATGGTTGCCCTGGCTAAACCAACCGCACGAGGCGCAGGCGCCGCAGGCATGACCATCGGCGCGCACGTCTTCGCACAGCAGCGCTTGCGCGAAATGCTCGATGAAGTCGGCCTTGCCGATGCCCTGCGCGCCATGGAACAAAATGGCGTGCGGCATGCGTGGGCGCAAGGCTTGCAATTGCTGCCAAGCGTCCTGTTGCCACGGATAGAGAGTACTGGTCATTTTATTCTTTGCAAATCAAGGTGTTGCAATACTTTTTTCAAGCAAAACATCAAGCAGTTGCGCGAGTTGCACTTGAATATCGGCAATGCTTTGCGTGGAATCGATGAGGCGGAAGCGTTCCGGGAACTGGGCTGCGCGGCGCAGATACTCGTTGCGTGTGGCGGCAAAGAAGTCCGATCGTTCCTGCTCGAACTTGTCGAGCGCGCGCGTGGCGTCCAGGCGGGCTCTGGCCACGGCCAGCGGCACGTCGAACAAAAACGTCAGGTCCGGCTGCAAGTGCGGATGCACCCACGCTTCCAGCGCTTCCATCTTGCGCAAGTCCATGCCCCGTCCGCCGCCCTGGTAGGCGAAGCTGGCATCGGTGAAACGGTCGGAAATGACCCACTCGCCACGTTCGAGGGCGGGCGCGATGACTTGCGCGATGTGTTCACGGCGGCTGGCGAACATCAGCAAGGCTTCCGTTTCCAGATGCATTTTTTCATGCAGCAGCAGTTCGCGCAGCTTTTCGCCCAGGCTGGTGCCGCCCGGTTCGCGCGATGAAACGAGGGTCACGCCCCGTTGCTGCAGGTAGTCGGTCACAAAGCCGATATGCGTCGACTTGCCCGCGCCATCGATGCCTTCGAAGGTGATGAAGCGGGGTTGATAGTGTTGTGTCATGAAACTCTTAATCTTGTAATGATATTAACGCTGATACTGGTTCACGGCGCGGTTATGGTCGGGCAAGTTGGCCGAGAACTGACTGGTGCCGTCGCCGCGCGCGACGAAATACAGCGCCTGCGTGCGGGCCGGCGCCAGCGCCGCCGTCAGCGATTGCGCGCCGGCCAGGGCGATCGGCGTGGGCGGCAAGCCGCCGCGCGTGTAGGTATTGTACGGGGTGTCCGCTTCCAGGTCGCGTTTGCGGATCTTGCCCTGGTAGCTATCGCCCATGCCATAGATCACGGTCGGGTCCGTCTGCAGCAGCATGCCTGTTTTTAAGCGGTTGACGAACACGCCGGCGATCATGGCGCGCTCGGACTTTTGTCCCGTTTCCTTTTCCACGATGGAAGCCATGATCAGCGCTTCGTACGGGTTTTTATATGGCAAGGCCGGATCGCGCTTGAACCACGCTTCGGACAAGCGGCCGATCATGGCCGTGTGCGCCTGCTTGAAAATCTGCATTTCGCTGGCGCCCTTGGCGAACAAATACGTGTCCGGGAAGAACAAGCCTTCCGGCAACATGTATTCCGGGCTGATTTTCGCCATCAGTTCCTTGTCGGACAGGCCCACGGTATCGTGCTTGAGGCCAGGGTGATTCGCCATCGCCAGGCGCATCTGCTTGAAGGTCCAGCCTTCGATGATGGTCAGCGACTCTTGCGCGAACTCGCCGCGCGCCAGTTGCGTGATCAAACGCTGCGGCGTGGTGCCCGGTTTCAACTCGTAGGAACCGGCCTTGATCTTCGAGGTCTTGCCTTCGATGCGCGCCAGCATGTTGAACAGGATGGGCACGATGGGCACGCCCGCGTCCGCGATCTGCTGGCCGGCCGCATGCGCGCCGCTGCCCGGCGCGATGGTAAACGGAATCGCTTCGCCGTCCGTGGTGATGGGCTGCTGCGCCCAGTACACAAAAGTACCACCGACGCCGATGGCGGCGATGACTGAGCTGACTACAAGTTTTTTAAAGAAAGCCATTGTTCCGATTCTTGTGATGCGGGCGCTGATGGCCAACGTCCGCTTGTTATGATCGTTCATTTGTGAAGCAAGTGCGCGCAAAGCGGCGCCAACACTGGCAATCTTGCCGCTGCCGACGCAATCTGCGCGACATCACTATAATGAACCCGTAATGATAATGCTTAATCGCTGATCTAATGGAAATTATGAATAACTGGAATCAATTTTTAACCGCCCAAGGCGCCCGCCCCGTTGCCATCGATGGCGCGCCTGACAGCAGCGCTCCCCTCGCCGCCGCCCCTATCGCCGATTTCGGCCAGTCCCTGACAGTGCCCCAGCTGCAAGACGGTTTTGTCGCGGCCATCACGGACCAGGGCTTGATCGGCTTGAACGGCGACGAGGCAGCCAGTTTCCTGCACGGCCAGCTGACCAACGATGTGGAACACCTGAGCCAAGAGCAAGTGCGCCTGGCCGGCTACTGCACGCCGAAGGGCCGGATGCTGGCCAGTTTCCTGATGTGGCGCAACGCCACCACCATTTATCTGCAATTGCCGCGCGCCATACAGCCAGCCATCCAGAAGCGCTTGCAGATGTTCGTGCTGCGCGCCAAGGCCAAGCTGCACGATGCGTCCTTTGACGACGCGAACCAGGTCGTCCTGGGCCTGGGCGGCAAACTTGCCGGCACGGCCCTATCCGCCTGGTTCCCCACCCTGCCCGCCACGCCGTTCAGCAAGGTGGATAACCCGTTGGGCACGCTGCTGCGCGTGGCCGATGCCTTTGGCAGCGCCCGCTATGAATGGCTGACGTCGGCCGCCACGGCGCGCGACGCGTGGCCGCAATTGACGCAACAGCTGGCCAAGGGCGGCAATGACGCCTGGCAATTGTCGGAAATCCACGCGGGCATCCCGCAGATCACGGCCGCCACGCAAGAACAGTTCGTGCCGCAAATGGTCAACTTCGAGCTGCTGGGCGGCGTCAATTTCAAGAAAGGCTGCTACCCGGGCCAGGAAATCGTCGCGCGCAGCCAGTATCTGGGCAAGCTCAAGCGCCGCACCACCCTCGTCAGCATCGCCGATCCCTCGGCAGTGGCCGGCGGCGAACTGTTCGCCGTCAGCGATCCGGATCAGCCTTGCGGCATGCTCGTCAACGCCGCGCCCAATGGTGAAGGCGGCATTGACGCCCTCGTCGAAATGAAGCTGGGGGCGATCGAAGAAGGTGCAAGTGCCGCCGGCGCCGTGCGCTACGGTTCGGCCCAGGGCGCTCACGTGCAGTTCCTGTCCATGCCTTACGTGCTAGACGCACTCGACTTGTGAGAATGCTATGAAAGATTTGTACATTTACTATCAAGTTAAGGAAGAGCACGCCCAGGCGCTGGAAGCGCGGGTGCGTGCCTTGCAGGCGAAACTGGCGGCCGCGTCCGGCGTGGCGCCGCAATTGAAGCGCCGCCCTGACGCCAAGGATGGCTTGCAGACGTGGATGGAAATTTATCCCGTCGTCGGCGAAGGCTTTACGGAACTGCTGGCCAGCGCATCCGACGAAGCGGGCTTGCTGTCCCTGACGGCCGGCGCGCGCCATACGGAAGTGTTCATGGATTTGCCTCCATGTGCCTGATCGTTTTTGCCTGGAAAGTCAATCCGCACATCCCGCTGATTGCCGCCGCCAACCGCGACGAATTCTATGAACGCGCCAGCGCCCCCGCCGGCGCCTGGGCCGAACACCCGCAAGTGTATGCAGGCCGCGACCTGCAGGCGGGCGGCAGCTGGATGGGCATCACCCAAGCCGGCAGCGGCAGCTCGCGCTTTGCCGCCATCACGAATATCCGCAGCCCGCAAGACCGCGATCCGGACGCCCCCTCGCGCGGCGCCCTGGTGGCCGACTATCTGGCCGGCAACATGTCGCCGCAAGACTACATCGCGCAAATCCGCCCCGGATGCACAGCCTACAACGGTTTTAATCTGGTGCTGGGCGATGCGGATACCCTGATCTGGTTTTCCAACCGGGGCGATGGCGATGCGCGCAATGGCCAGCCATTGGAACCGGGCATCTACGGCCTGTCGAACGCCCTGCTCGACGCGCCGTGGCCGAAAGTCCTGAAGACCAAGGCCCAGTTCGCCAGCCTGCTATGCCAGGGTGCGCCCGATGAAGCGTATTTCGACATGCTGGCCGACACCACGCGCGCGCCCGACTTCCGCTTGCCGGACACAGGTGTGCCGCTCGACCTCGAACGCGTACTGTCCGCCGTCTGCATCGAAACGCCGGGCTACGGCACGCGCACTTCCACCGTTGTGAAACTGTTCCCGGACTCTCCCGGCGAATTGCATGAGCTGGTAATTCAGTAATTCTTGCGGGGCCGGCACCGTCCGGCTCCGCCCTGTTTCCGCATCCCGTCCCTCCTGCGCGGCTTCCTTGCCTTGGCAAAACATCGTTCGCGCAAAAAAAGAAAGCGCTTGCGCAAGCGCTTTCTTTTGTTTACGATAGCTTCAATCGCGGCGACACAGCCGCACACTATCGCAGCACACAATAATAAAAAAAACCTCAGGAGACACCATGGCCACCATGGAAGATGTAGCGCGGGCGGCGGACGTATCGCTGTCGACCGTCTCTCACGTAGTCAACGGCACCCGCAAGGTCAGCCCGAAAACCGTCGCCGCCGTCAACGCGGCCATGCAGCAGATCGGCTATGTGCCGAACATGCTGGCCCGCGCGCTGGCCGGTTCCTCGTCGGGCACCATCGGGGTTGCCATTTCCGCCTTCACCAATCATTACTTCAGCGAAACCGTGCGCGCCATCGAAGCGGCCTGCACGCGTCATGGCTTGATGATGCTGTTTTCCGATACGCATGACGATCCCGAGCAGGAACTCAAGGTGGTGCAGAACTTGCATCAGCGCCGGGTCGACGGCATCGTGCTGGCGCCGTCCGGCGATCCGCACAACCGCGCCCTCGACTATTTAACCAGCAACAAGATCGCTTCCGTGCTGGTCGACCGGATGTCGCCACAGCCGTTCGACCAGGTGGGCGTGGAAAACGTCGAGGCGACGGCGCAACTGGTCAGCCATCTGATCGCGGCCCACGGCCACCGCCGCATCGGCTTCATCGCGGGCGCGCCCGGCCTGTCCACGACGGACGAGCGTATCGACGGCTACCGCCTGGCCTTGCAGCGCGCCAATATCACCTTCGATGCGGACCTGCTGCGCTCGGGCGATTCCAACCTGGAGCGCAGCGGCGCGGCCACGCGCGAATTGCTGGCCTTACCCGCCGGACAGCGCCCGACAGCCATCGTGGCCGGCAATAACCTGATGACCATCGGCACCATGCATGCCTTGCGCGACGCCCACATTGCGGTACCGCAAGACGTCGCGCTGGCCGGCTTCGATGATTTCGACTGGGCCGATTATTTCAGCCCCCGCCTCACCGTGATGGCGCAGCCGCTGGAAGAGCTGGGCGCCATGGCCGTCGACCTGTTGATCGACCGCATCGCCCATCCCGACCGCGCCCAGCACGTGCAGCGCCTGTCGCCAACCTTGCGCGTACGCAATTCCTGCGGCTGCCCCTGACCTTTTACAGCAAACAATATGCATCCAGCGATTTCCCTCGGTATCGACCTCGGTACCTCTGAACTGAAAACCGTGCTGATGGACAGCACCGGCAAGGTGCGCGGCCAGGCTTCCGTGCGCATCGACACCAGCCGCCCGCAAGCAGGCTGGTCCGAACAGGCGCCGCAGGACTGGTGGGCCGCCTGCGTCAACGCGCTGGGCCAGCTGCGCGCCAGTTGGCCACAGGAATACGCACAGATCGCCTGCATCGGCCTGTCGGGCCAGATGCATGGCGCCGTGCTGCTCGATAGCAACGATAACGTGATCCGCCCCGCCATCCTGTGGAACGATGCGCGCGCCGAAGCCGAGGCGGCCAGCCTGGCGCGCGACTATCCCGCGTATGCGGACGTGACGGGCAGCCTGCCCATGGCAGGCCTGACGGCGCCGAAACTGCTGTGGCTGCAAACGCACGAGCCAGACGCCTTTGCCGCCATCGCCTGCCTGCTGTCGCCGAAAGACTATCTACGCCTGCGCTTGACGGGGATCAAACTGACGGACATGTCCGACGCGGCTGGCACCCTGTGGCTGGACGAGGCCAACCGTGCCTGGTTCGCCCCCATGCTGGCCGCCTGCGGCCTGGCCCTGGCGCAGATGCCGGCGCTGGCCGAAGGCGACGCCGCCACGGGCACGGTACTGGCGGCCATGGCAGACAAGCTGGGCTTGCCAGCAAACGTGGTGGTGGCGGGCGGCGGCGGCGACAACCCCGTCTCGGCCGTGGGCATCGGCGCCGTCAATGGCGGCGACAGTTTTATCTCGCTGGGCACCAGCGCCGCCATCGTTTCAGTCACAGAACAGCCTTTGGGCAATCCGGCCGGCGGCGTGCACAGCTTTTGCCACGCCCTGCCCGGCCGCTGGTATGCGATGGGCGCGATCCTGTCGGGTGCCAGCTGCCTGCGCTGGGCGACGGGCGTGCTGGGCCAGTCCGACGAGGCAGCCCTGCTGGCGCTGGTGGAAGCGGGCTTGCCGCTCGATACCCCCGTCGCCCCGTCCGCGCCCCTGTTCCTGCCATATCTGTCGGGCGAGCGCACGCCGTATAACGACCCGCAAGTGCGCGGCGCCTTCTTGCAGCTGGGCCATGACAGCACGCCGGCGCAGCTCGGCTACGCCGTGCTCGAAGGCGTGGCCTTCGCCTTGCGCGACGCCATGGCGGCCGTCACGTCGACAGGTGCCGTCGTTCCCCACTGCATGCTGGTGGGCGGCGGCGCGCGCAGCCAGTACTGGGCGCAATTGCTGGCCAATGTGCTGGGACGCGAAATGCGCACCCTTCACAACAGCGAATTGTCGGCCAGCCTGGGGGCGGCCAAGCTGGGCTTTGCCGCCATCGGTGACGCCAGCCTGCTGACGCAAGAGTTACCCATCAAAAACACTTTCTTGCCCGATGCCGCGCACAGCGCAGCCTTGAGCATCCGTTACGGCCGCTACCGTAGCCTGTTTCCCGCCGTGCAAGCCTTGCACCAACTCAGTGATAAGGAATAGTAATGAATCAGCTGCAACAATTGAAACAACACAGCACCGTCGTCGCCGACACGGGCGACTTCCTGCAACTGGCGCGCTTCGCGCCGCAAGACGCCACCACCAACCCGTCGCTGATTTTAAAAGCCGTGCTGCAGCCCGATTACGCGCCCTTGCTGGAAAGCACGGTCGCCGCGCACAAGCACGCTGCGCTGGACGATATCGTCGACCAGGTGCTGGTGCGCTTCGGCCTGGAAATCTTGAAGGTAGTGCCGGGTCGCGTATCGACGGAAGTCGATGCCCGTCTGAGCTTTGACCGCGATGCCACCGTCGCCCGCGGACGCCGCCTGATCGCCCTGTACGAGCAAGCCGGCATCCAGCGCGAGCGCGTGCTGATAAAGGTTGCCGCCACCTGGGAAGGCATCCAGGCAGCGCGCGAGCTGGAAAAAGACGGCATCTTTTGCAACCTGACTCTGCTGTTCGCGTTTTGCCAGGCCGTTGCCTGCGCCGACGCGAAAGTGCGCCTGATTTCGCCGTTTGTGGGCCGCATCTACGACTGGCATAAAAAATCGCTGGGCGCGGCATGGGACGAAGCGGCGCGCAGCCTGTCCAACGATCCAGGTGTACAGTCGGTCACGCGCATCTTCAATTACTACAAACAACATGGCATCGCCACGCAAGTGATGGGCGCCAGCTTCCGCAACGTGGGGCAGATCACGGCCCTGTCCGGCTGCGACTTGCTGACCATTAGCCCCGACTTGCTGGCCAAGCTCGAAGCGCTTGACGCACCATTCGAGCGCGCCCTGGGCGGCGACCTGGGCGCGGCGCAGCCGGCCATCACGTATGACGAAGCCGCTTTCCGCTACGCCTTGAACGACGACGCGATGGCGACAGAGAAACTTGCCGAAGGCATCCGCGGCTTTGCCGTCGATGCGGGCAAGCTGGACGCCATGATCGAGAAATTACGCAATCAATAAGTTTGCACCCCGTTTTTACCCGTAGCACCGTTTGTTTTTTACAATAAAAACCCTTGGAGATCCTCATGAAAAAAGTCATTACCGCCTCCCTGCTGCTGTCCGCCGCCTGTGGCGCTTTCGCTGCTGACAAACCGCTGAAATCGATCGGCGTGAGCGTGGGCGACCTGGCCAACCCGTTTTTTGTCGCCATCGGCCGCGGCGCGGAAGAAAGCGCGAAAAAGCTCGGTGGCCCTGGCGTGAAAGTCACCACAGTGTCCAGCAAGTATGACCTGAACACCCAGGTGGACCAGATCGAGAACTTCATCGCCAACAAGACCGACATCATCATCCTGAACGCCGTCGACTCCAAGGGCATCGCGCCAGCCATCAAGAAAGCGCGCAATGCGGGCGTGGTCGTGATCGCCGTTGACGTGGGCGCCGTGGGCGCTTCGGCCACCGTGATGTCCGACAACACCATGGCTGGCGACGTGTCGTGCGCCTACCTGGCCAAGCAGATCGGCGGCAAAGGCAATGTGGTGATTTTGAACGGCCCGCCGGTCACGTCCGTGATCGACCGCGTGAATGGCTGCAAGAAAACCCTGGCCGCGTTCAAGGATATCAAGATCCTGTCCGACAACCAGAACGCCGGCGGCAGCCGCGACGGCGGCATGACCGTGATGTCGAACTTGCTGACGGCCCATCCGAAGATCGACGGCGTGTTCGCCATCAATGATCCGACCGGTATCGGCGCCGAACTGGCGATCAAGCAATCGAAGCGCACGGACGTGAAACTGATCACGGCAGTCGATGGCGCGCCCGATGGCCAGAACGCCCTGAAAAACAAGGCCGGCCTGTTTGCCGCCACCTCGGCGCAAAACCCGTACCGCATGGCCACCGACGCCGTGCAGATGGGTTACGACATCATGAACGGCCGCACGCCGAAGCAAACCATGGTGCTGTTGCCGACCCCGGCCATCACCAAGGAAAACGTCGCCACCTACACGGGCTGGGTAAAGAACTGATCTGCCTGACCTGAACCACGTGGCGCCGCCAGCCAGTTGGCAGGCGGCGCCAGTTTCACCAGCAAGGAAGGACAGTCATGAGCGACGATATTATTTTTGAAATGCGCGGCATCGAGAAGCGCTTTGGCGCCACGCGCGCGCTGCGCGGCGTGCACCTGACGGTGCGCAGCGGCGAAATCCATGCCGTGATGGGCGAAAACGGCGCCGGCAAGAGCACCCTGATGAAAATCCTGTCGGGCGTGTACACGCCGGATGCGGGCGAAATCATACTCGACGGTAAACCGATTCGTATCCGCAACCCGGGCGAGGCACGCGCGCTGGGCATCAACCTGATCTACCAGGAATTGAGCGTGGCCAAGAACATGACGGTGGCGCAGAACGTCTTCATGGGCAGCGAGCCGCAAGGACCGTTCTGGACCGTCAAGGGCGGCGAAATGCGCGCGCGCACGAACGCCATCCTGGCCGACCTCGGTTCCCGCTTCGACGCCGACACCATGGTGTCGGCGCTGTCGATTGCCGAGCAGCAACAGGTGGAAATCGCCCGCGCCCTCGTGCATGAAAGCCGCATCCTGATCATGGACGAGCCCACTGCCGCCCTGTCCGACCGGGAAACAGAACAATTGTTCCGCATCATCGAAGAACAGCGCGACAAGGGCCTGGCCGTGCTCTACATCAGCCACCGCATGGCCGAAGTGGAACGCCTGGCGCGCCGCATCACGGTGCTGCGCGACGGCGCCTATGTGGGCGAGCTGGGCAAGGATGAGCTGGATCAAAAGAAAGTCGTGCAAATGATGGTTGGCCGCCCTGCCGATGACTTTTATTCGCACCAGCGCCGCACGACGCGCGGCGCCGAGCGCTTGCGCGTGGAAAACGTGGGCGGCGGCAAGGTCAAGCCTGCCTCGTTCGCCCTGCATGCGGGGGAAGTGACGGGCCTTGCCGGCCTCGTCGGCGCAGGCCGCACGGAACTGGCGCGCCTGATCTTTGGCGCCGACAAGAAACAATCGGGGCAAGTGTGGCTCGATGGCCAGGAAGTGCATATCCACCGGCCGCTGGCGGCCATCCGCCACGGCATCGGTTACCTGCCGGAAGACCGCAAGAGCCTGGGCCTGTTCATGCAATTGTCGGCCATGGAAAACATGTCGATGAATATCCTGTCCAGGCATTCGACGGCGGGCGTCGTCAACCGTGGCGCCCTGACCCAGCTCACGCGCGAGGCGATCAGCAACCTCAACGTGAAGGTATCGGGGCCGGACGGCATCGTCGGCGGGCTGTCCGGCGGCAACCAGCAGAAAGTCTTGCTGGCGCGCTGGCTGGCCATCGCGCCGAAAGTGCTCATCCTCGACGAACCGACGCGGGGCGTGGACGTGGGCGCGAAGAGCGAAATCTACAAGATCATCCACCAGCTGGCGGACGCGGGCACAGCCGTGCTGTGCATTTCCAGCGAATTGGCCGAACTGGTCGGCATTTGCGACCGCGTGATGGTGATGTGCGAAGGCAGGCTCACCGGCGAAGTCACGGGCGACGACATCACGCAGGAAAACATCCTTGCCTATGCCACGCTGCAAGAAGCGGCATAAAAATAATCATTCAGGAGATTCAACATGACAACGAGTACCACCAGCGGCGCCGCGCGCGCCGGCGAACCCTTCAATGCCTCGAACCTGATGCGCCGCCTGGGCATGCTGCCCGTGCTGGTGGTGCTCTACCTGGCCATGTACGGCCTGACCGTGTATTTCTCGGCCGACGGCACGTCGACGTTCATGACCAGCAATAACACCATGAACATCTTCCGCCAGGTGTCGATCAACATCGTGCTGGCGTCCGGCATGACCTTCGTCATCCTGACCAGCGGCATCGATTTGTCCGTCGGCTCCGTGCTGGCGGTCTCGGCCGTGGCAGGCATGCTGATGTCGCTGTCAGCCCAGTTCGCCGGCTTCTCGATTCCCGCCTTCCTCATCGTCGGCCTGCTGCTGGGCGCGCTCAATGGCGTGCTGGTCGCCCTCGTCGGCCTGAACCCCTTCGTCGTGACCCTGGGTACCATGACAGCCCTGCGCGGCGCCGCTTACCTGCTGGCGGACGGCACCAGCGTGCTGAACACGGAAATTCCGAGCTTCGAATGGATGGGCAACGGCAGCTTCCTGGCCGTGCCCTGGCTGATCTGGCTGGCGGCGGCCGTCGTCGTGCTGACGTGGTTTATTTTGCGCAAGACAACCCTGGGCCTGCATATCTACGCCGTCGGCGGCAATATCCAGGCAGCACGTTTGACGGGTATCAAGGTCGGCCTCGTGCTGATGTTTGTCTACACGATCAGCGGTCTGTTTGCGGGCCTGGGCGGCGCCATGTCGGCCAGCCGTCTGTATGCGGCCAACGGCAACTGGGGCACAGGTTATGAACTCGATGCGATTGCGGCCGTCGTGCTCGGCGGCACCAGCCTGATGGGCGGCGTGGGTTCCGTCTGGGGTACCGTCATCGGCGCCCTGATCATCGGCGTGATGAACAATGGCTTGACGATCCTGGGACTGTCGTCGTTCTGGCAGTATGTGGCGAAAGGTGTCGTGATCGTGCTGGCCGTGATCCTCGACAAATGGCGCCAGTCGCACGCGCAGAACTGATTGTGCTGGTATTGTCGGATTACGCGCCTTGCGCGTAATCCGACAATACCCTAGAACACCAGCCGCATCTCCACATGCGCAATCCCCGCCTCTTCAAATTGTTCCCCCTGCTGCACGAAACCGTGGCGCGCATAGAATGGCGCGGCCACGGTTTGCGCGTTCAGCACCACCGCCAGGTCTCCCCGTTCGCGGGCTTTCTCCATCAGCAAGGTCAACATGGCGCCGCCCACGCCCGTGCCGCGGCCCGGCTGGCGCACGGCCATGCGGCCGATGTGGCCATCGGGCAATAGCCGGCCCGTGCCGATGGCGGCACCAAAGTCGTCATAGGCGACGGCGTGCAGGCAGACGGCGTCCATGTCGTCGAGTTCGATCTCGGACGGCACTTTCTGTTCATCGACAAAGACTTCAAAACGGATGGCGGTAGCGTCGGGGCCCAGGGTGGCCCAGTCGCCGAGGCGGATAGTGTGCTTGGTCATGGCATGCGGTAATAAGAGAGGGGCCGCCATTGTCGCACGGCCTGCCACGCCTTGGCAGGTGGTGCGGCTCAAGCGTTCGATTTCAAGTAACGTCCAGGTGTTTCACCGAGTATTTTGCGAAACATGACGACAAAATTGCTCGCGTTCTCGTAGCCCAGGCCCTCCGCGACATGCTGGACCGTGGCGCCCCTGGCCATCCATTGCAAGGCGAGCAGGATATGCAGTTGCCTGCGCCAGCGTCCGAAACTCATGCCGGTTTCCCGGGACACCAGGCGTGACAGCGTGCGCGCACTGATGCCCATCCGCTGCGCCCACGATTCGATGTTGCCCGGATCGGACGGACGCGCCATGATCCACTCGACCAGTTTGCGTAGCCGCTTGTCTGGCGTCAGGGGAAGATGAACCTGGCCGGGCTGCGCCAGCGCCATTTCGTCGAGAAGCAGTGTCATCACTCGTGACGCCATGCCGCCCTCTTCGTAGCGCATCGGCAATGCCGCTGAACGGATCACCAATTCACGCAGCAGCGGCGTGGTCGACAAGGTGCAGCACTCCCGCGGCAACGCGTCGTCCACCGCAGGATCGACATACACCACGTAACAATCGACCGTGCCGGCCCCATCCATTCGATGTTGTGTGCCGCCAGGCACCCAAATGGCGCTTCCTGGCGGCACCAGCCAGAAGCCGCCGTCGACCTCGCAGGTCAGCACGCCCCGCATCCAGAGCAGGAACTGGCCTTTTCGATGCTGATGGAAACCCGCCTCCTTGTGGCTATCCATCTCGCGGCCAACGGCGCCAAGCGTGACCACCGGCCTTGGCACGGAGTCGGGGTCTTCCCATTCACTGGACGAATCGTCGCTGAAAACAGGCATCGGGCACCTTTCAAGGGTCAGTATCAGTGGCAAGAATTCAATATAACATGGCCTGTTGGCTCATTGTGACCAACACGTGGCGCGCCTAACATGGACAGTGACATCACAACCACGAAAGCTGTCAAATGGAACAAACGAAGAAAATCCTGATCTGCGGCGGCGGCATCGCCGGCCCAGCGTGTGCCTGGTGGCTGACCAAGTACGGCTACTCGGTGGTGCTCGTCGAAAAGGCCGGCGCGCTCAGGGTCGGCGGACAGAACGTCGATGTGAAGGATGCCGCGCAGCAGGTCATCAAGCTCATGGGTTTGACGGAACAGGTCGAGGCGCGCAACACGCTGGAATGCGGACAGAAGTGGCTCGATGCGGCCGGCAAGGTGGTGGCTGTTTTTCCGAAAGGTAGTATCGGTGGACTGACCTGCGATTTCGAAATCCTGCGCGGCGATTTCGCCCGTATTTTGTTCGATGCGACCCACGGCACTTGCGAATACCGTTTTGGCACGTCCGTCAGTGGCGTTGAAGAGATTGAAAATGGTGTGCGGGCAACCTTTGCCAATGGCACGGCAGAGGACTTTGAACTGGTGATCTGCGCCGATGGCGTGAGCTCGCCGACCAGAGACCTGGCGCTGGCTGCTGAAACGCGCATGCGTTACCTCGGTGCCTACATGGCGTTTTTCAACATTCCCCGGCGGCCGGAAGACGACTTCTGGGCCTGCTCCGTCAACGGCATTGGCGGTACGATGATCAACCTCAGGCCAGGTGGCCTGACTGAAATTACCGTGCTGATGACCTTTCCTGCCGCTGAACCTGACATGCGGAGTCCGACGGCGCCGTCGCGGCGCGAGATGCTGCGTGCGGCGCTGGCAGGCCGGGGCAAGGTGGCCGATCGTATCATCGCCGAGCTTGATGCCGTCCAGGACTTCTACTTCGGGCCGATGAGCCAGGTGCAAGCTTCCACCTGGTCAAAAGGCCGACTGGTCTTGCTGGGCGATGCGGCGCACTGCCCGACGCCATTCACGGGCAAGGGCACGGCTCTGGCGCTGGTGGGAGCCTACGTGCTGGCGGGGGAAATCAAGAGGTGCGCGACCCACACCCAGGCTTTCGAGGCATACGAACGCATCCTTCGCCCGTATGCCGAGCGTACACAGCGGGAACTGAGCCCTCGCCTTATCCGGCTCATGCACGTGCGGACGCGGTTCGGCATAGCCATCGCACATCTGCTGCAACGGTGCTTCGGCAGCGCCCTGATCCAGTCGCTGTTGCAAGCGAACTCCACGGCCAGGGCGCGCAAGATCGACGAGGATTTCACGCTCCCGATCTATTGAAAGCTTTGCTGTGCTACCGGGCGCAGGCGGGCGAGGAACTGGCGGCACGCCCGGTCACTTCAGGACAGATCGGTTACAACTTCACCAGCTGCTTGCCGAAGTTGCACCCTTTTAAGAGGCCGATGAAGGCTTCGGGTGCGCTGGCCAGGCCGTCGGCCACGGATTCGCGGAATTTCAGCTTGCCTGTTGCCACCAGGGTTCCCAGTTCGGCCAGCCCTTGCGGCCAGAATTCCGGCTGTTCCGAAACGATGAAGCCGCGCACGGTGAGGCGATTGGTGAGGATCAGGCGCGCATTGTCGAGCGGCGTCGGTTCGCCATTGTAGCCGGCGATCCAGCCGCACACGGCAATCCGGCCAAACGCATTGGTGCGCGCCAGCGCCGCGTCGAAGATGGCGCCGCCCACGTTTTCAAAGATGGCGTCGATGCCATCCGGCGTGGCCGCCGCCAGATCGGCCTCAAGATTGCCCGCCTTGTAATCGACGCAGGCATCGAAACCCAGTTCTTCGACAACATAGCGGCATTTTTCCGCACCGCCGGCGATACCGACGACACGGCAGCCTTTCAATTTCGCCAGCTGGCCCACGACGCTGCCCACGGCGCCGCTGGCGGCGGACACGACCACGGTTTCGCCCGCTTTCGGCGCCATGATCTGGTTCAAGCCATACCAGGCCGTCATGCCCGGCATGCCGACGGAACCCAGGTAGGCGGACGCGGGGATATGCGTCGTGTCGACCTTGCGCAGCATCGTGCCGTCCGACACGGCCACTTCCGTCCAGCCCAGGGTTCCCACGACCGTGTCGCCCACGGCGAACTTCGGATGCTTCGATTCCAGCACCACGCCCACCGTGCCGCCTATCATGGTTTCATCGAGCGCTTGCGGCGCCGCATAGCTCTTGTTCGCGCTCATGCGCCCGCGCATGTAGGGATCGAGTGACAGGAACTGGTTGCGTACCAGCAATTCACCATCCTTGATGGCGGGAATGTCTTTCGTTTCCAGACGAAAATGCGCCGGCTGCACTTCCTCATTGGACGCGGGCCGCGAGGCGAGGACGATGCGTTGGTATGTGCTCATGATGCTCCTGTCAATAAAGTTGATGACTACTATTGATATTCCCGACACCGGGTCTGACCCCGGATGTCTGTTGCGTAACGACTAAATCTCATAGTCCATGCACTGCCGCGCTTCCCGTACAGCCCCAAAAAACGGCTTGATTTTCACGTGCTCGGGGTGGTTCTGGTAGGCATCCAGCGCTTCGCGGCTGGCGAATTCGCTGTACAGGACAATGTCGTAGGTCGCTTCCAGGCCCGGCTGGGCCACGGCTGCCTCGAATTTCAATATGCCGGGCACCAGGTCGGAACAGGAATCGAGCAAGGCTTTCAGTTTCAAGGCGTTCGTGGCGCGGTCGGCGCCTTCGGCGTGGTCTAACAATTTCCAGAAAACGATGTGTTTGATCATGGTGGCAGGCTGCTTGTTTATTAATGAAGCATTACTGTACCCGCTATCGGCGCGCCTTGCAGGAAGCGGGCGCGGAATGCAAACGGGCGGCCCTGGAAGCCGCCCGCAGACTGGGTTGACGCTACATCACAGCACTTCGAACAGGCCGGCCGCGCCCTGCCCGCCGCCGATGCACATGGTCACCACCACGTATTTGACGCCGCGGCGTTTGCCTTCGATCAAGGCATGGCCCGTCAGGCGGGCGCCCGAGACGCCATACGGGTGGCCGACGGCAATCGCGCCGCCGTTGACGTTCAGGCGGTCCATCGGGATGCCCAGGGTATCGGCGCAATACAGCACTTGCACGGCGAACGCTTCGTTGAGTTCCCACAGGCCGATGTCGGCGACCGTCAAGCCCGCCTTTTTCAGCAGTTTCGGGATGGCAAACACGGGGCCGATGCCCATTTCATCGGGTTCGCAGCCGGCCACGACGAAGCCGCGGAAGATGCCCAGCGGCTGCAAGCCTTTCGCTTCGGCCACTTTCGCATTCATGACGATGGCCATCGAGGCGCCATCGGAAAACTGGCTGGCGTTGCCAGCGCTGATGACGCCGCCAGGAATGGCCGGGCGGATCTTCGCCACGCCGTCATACGTCGTGTCGGCGCGGATGCCTTCATCGGCGGAAATCGTCACTTCGCGCGACACCAGCATGCCGCTGGCCTTGTCGGCCACGCCCATGATGGTGGTCATCGGCACGATTTCCGCGTCGAACAGGCCGGCAGCCAGGGCGCTTGCTGCGCGCTGCTGGCTTTGCGCGCCGTAGGCATCCTGGCGCTCGCGCGAAATCTGGTAGCGCTTGGCCACGGTTTCGGCCGTCTGCAGCATGGGCCAGTACACTTCCGGCTTGTGCTGCTGCAGCCAGACGTCGCGATACATATGCGTATTCATTTCGTTTTGCACACAGGAAATCGATTCCACGCCGCCGGCCGCATAGATATCGCCTTCGCCGGCGATGATGCGCTGCGCCGCCAGGGCGATGGCCTGCAAGCCTGAAGAACAAAAACGGTTGACGGTCATGCCGGCCGTCGTGACGGGGCAGCCGCCGCGCAAGGCCACCTGGCGCGCGATGTTGCCGCCCGTCGCGCCTTCGGGGAAGGCGCAGCCGACCAGCACGTCTTCCACTTCCTCCGCCTCGATGCGCGCGCGCTCGACGGCGGCCGCCAGCACATGGCCGCCCAGGGTGGCGCCATGCGTCATGTTGAACGCGCCCTTCCAGGACTTGGCCAGGCCCGTGCGGGCGGTCGATACGATGACGGCTTCATTCATGCTGTGTCTCCTTGTGGGGATATTATGGGGTGAGGTATCTGCGCAATGAGAATAGCACATTTAAGTACGGTCGTTCGCAAAGTTCGGGCGAACATCGATTTGTAAGCTTGCTGTAAGTTTCAAGCAAGCATGACGTAAGGTTCGGAGAACACACTCGCCTCCAGCTGTTGCAAGAATGGTCAAAAAGACCGCGGCATCAGTTCACTATAAAACATAGGGAGACAAACCATGGCATCACCATCCGGCTCGGCCGACGTACGGAAAATTTCCACCAAAGGAACGCCGATTACGCCAGAGGAACGCAAGGTCATCTTTGCGTCATCCTTGGGCACCGTCTTTGAATGGTACGATTTTTACCTGTACGGTTCGCTGGCATCGATCATCGCCAAGCAATTCTTCATCGGCGACCCCACCACCACCTTCATCTTCGCGCTGCTGGCCTTCGCCGCCGGCTTCATCGTGCGTCCGTTCGGCGCACTGGTCTTCGGCCGCCTGGGCGACATGATCGGCCGCAAGTACACCTTCCTGATCACCATTCTGATCATGGGCGGCTCCACCTTCATCGTCGGCTTGCTGCCGGGCCACGCCTCCATCGGCATCGCCGCACCGATCATCCTCGTCATCCTGCGCATCCTGCAAGGCCTGGCGCTGGGCGGCGAGTACGGCGGCGCAGCCACCTATGTGGCCGAGCACGCGCCTGAAGGCAAGCGCGGCGCGTTCACGGCGTGGATACAAACGACGGCAACCCTGGGCTTCTTCCTGTCGCTGATGGTCATCCTGGGCACCCGCCTGGCGACCGGCGAAAAGGATTTCGAGGCATGGGGCTGGCGCATTCCCTTCCTGGTCTCCGTCATCCTGCTGGGTATTTCCGTGTGGATCCGCCTGGCCATGAATGAATCGCCGGCGTTTTCCAAGATGAAGGCCGAGGGCAAGACCTCGAAAGCCCCGCTGACGGAAGCATTCGGCCAGTGGAAAAACCTGAAGATCGTCATCCTGGCCCTGATCGGCCTGACCGCCGGCCAGGCAGTCGTGTGGTACACGGGCCAGTTCTACGCCCTGTTCTTCATGATCCAGACCCTGAAAGTGGACCTGGCAACGGCCAACGTGCTCGTCGCCATCGCACTGCTGCTGGCCACGCCGTTCTTCCTGTTCTTCGGCAGCCTGTCCGACCGCATCGGCCGCAAGTACATCATCCTCGGCGGCTGCCTGATCGCCGCGGCGACCTACTTCCCGATCTTCAACGGCCTGACCCACTTCGCCAACCCGCAGCTGGAAGCGGCACTGAAGAACTCGCCAGTAGTGGTGGTTGCCGATCCTGCGTCCTGCCACTTCCAGTTCAACATGACGGGCACCAAGAAATTCCCCTCGTCGTGCGACATCGCCACGGGCTTCCTGTCGAACAGCTCGGTGAACTACACGAAGGAAGACGCGCCAGCGGGCAGCATCGCCAAGGTGCGCATCGGTACGAAGGAATTTACATCGTTTAACGCCGTCATGACGCCGGACGGCCTGAACTTCGATGCGGACAGCAAGGCCCACGAAGTGGCGCTGAAGAAAGAACTGGGCGCCGGCATCAAGGAAGCGGGCTACCCTGCGAAAGCCGATCCGGACCAGATCAACAAGCCGATGGTCGTCTTGCTGCTGTTCATCCTGGTGCTGTACGTGACCATGGTATATGGCCCGATCGCCGCCATGCTGGTGGAAATGTTCCCGACGCGTATCCGGTACACCTCGATGTCCCTGCCCTACCATATCGGTAACGGCTGGTTCGGCGGCTTGCTGCCGACAACGGCCTTCGCGCTGGTGGCCTTCAAGGGCGACATTTATTATGGCCTGTGGTATCCGATCGTCGTCGCCCTGGCGACTGTCGTGATCGGCACCCTGTTCGTCAAGGAAACCAAGGACAACAATATCTACGCTGACGATTAATCTGAAGCAAGCCCCGGTCGCAAGGCCGGGGTCCGCAAAGCAAAACGCCGCTGACTGGTCAGCGGCGTTTGTTTTTTTGTGCAGCGTATGCGGCGTCTGCGGCGGCGAGCTTATTTGTCGCTCTTGCTCTTTTTCAGCTGGTCGCGCTGCTGCACGTATTCCTGATAGCTGGTCTGGTTGCGCTTGCGGCAGGCGTTGCGGTCGTCAAAATTATTGAGGCTGTTGCAATACTCGCCGATCTTGTCCCGGTTCGCGTCATACAGTACTTCGCAGCCGGTGATGGCCAGCAAGAAGGGAATGATCAGATATTTCATTGCTACTCTCATGGATAGGGACGGGATTGCGCGAAAAACACCAGATTGCCCACTGGATAAGCGGGCAGCTTTATCTTAACGCGATCTTGACGAAAAGTACAAGCGCTCGGTATTACTTAATGGAAAGGATTGCCTGCGCGCCCGCCACTGCATGCTATGGTGGCAGTTTCTCCCAGCGGATTCGTACCAGGCATGCCGACCATTCCTCCCGCCCCCTGCGGCCCACTGCAGCACCATTTCGACGCCTTGCTGCAAGACGTTTGCGCCAGCCTGGCTGCGCACGCCGGTAGCTTGCTGGACGGCATATACCTGTATGGCAGCGTCGCCCGCGGCGACGCCACGCCGGGCGTATCCGACCTCGACCTGACCCTGGTACTGCGCCATCCGCCCACGCAGCAGCAGGCCGGCGCGCTGGAAGCGCTGCGCCTGGCCTTGCAGGCGCGCCACCGGGAAGTAATGAAGATCGATTTCGATATCGGCCACCGGGCCCAGGTACTGGCGCCCGAACACCTGTACAGCTGGGGCTACTGGCTCAAGCACCAGTGCCGCTGCCTGTGGGGCGAAGACCTGGCGCGGCACTTTGCGCCGTTCGCGCCCTCGCGCGCCATTGCCCTGGCCGTGAATGGCGACTTTGCCCGCGTGCTGGACGAGTATGCGCAGCGCCTTGATGACGAGCGCGACCCTGCCGTCATCGCCCGCCTGCAGCGCGAAGCGTCGCGCAAGCTGATTCGTTCCTGCAACACCCTGCGCCAGGATGGCGATCCAGGCTGGCCCGCCAACCTGGACGAGCATGTGGCGCTGTTGCTGCGGCACTCTCCCGCCATGCAGGCGCCCATCGCGTATTTCCTGGCCCAGGCCAGGCCCGGTGCCGCGCCAGCCAGCGGTTTTACGCCAGCGCTGCGCCAGTTCACGCTGTGGCTGACGCAGCAACAGGCAAGCTAAACGCCCGGCTCTTCGTTCAACAAGGGATTATCCGCCGCAAACGCCGCCAGGTGCTCGAGCAGCACGCGCACGCGGGCCGGCAGGTAGCGCCGCTGCGTCCACACGGCATACACATGGCGCGGCTGCGGCATCCAGTCGGGCAAGACGCGCACGAGGCTGCCCCGGGCCACTTCCTCGCGGCATTGCAAAAGCGGGCACAGCAGGATGCCAATCCCCGCGTCGGCCATCTCCACGGCCAGGCGCATCTCGTTGACGCGCAGGCGCGCCTGCGGTTCGATCACCATTTCGGCGCCGTCGCCGGGCCGCCGCAAACGCCAGCTGCGCAGCGGCTCGGCCACGATCAGCTCGTGCTTTTCCAATGCCTGCAAGTCGCGCGGCACGCCGGCGCGCGCCAGATAGCCGGGCGCGGCCACCATCACCAGCGCGGCGCTGCCCAGCCGGCGCTGCATCAGCGAGGAATCGTCGAGCGCGCCCACGCGGATGGCCAGGTCGGCGCCGCTGCCCACCAGGTCTTGCAGCAGGTTCGACAGTTCCAGCTCCAGCCGGATGTCCGGATACTTCTGCATGAAGCTGACCCAGGCCGGCGTCAGCAAGCCGCTGGCGAAGTTGACGGGCGCCAGCACGCGGATGCTGCCCGAGACCGCCGACAGGCTGGCGTCAAGCTGCTGCGTCGCCTGCCGCAGGGCGTGCACGAGGGGACGGCACTGCTCGTAGTATTGCCAGCCTTCCGCCGTCGGCTGCAAGCGGCGCGCACTGCGGTTGAGCAAGCGGTAGCCGAGCTGGCTTTCCAGCTTTTGCAGCCGGCGCGTGACGGTCGCGGCGGGCAAGTCTTCCTTGACGGCCGCCGCATGCAGGCTGCCCGCCTCCACGATGGCGACAAATAAGGCTAAATCATCAAGCATGATTGCATTTTCGGAATTTGAAATTAAAAATATGGCTCTAGTATAGATTGCTGCAAGTCGTTACGCTGCATATCCTTACCATGTTGAAAGTGCCCCATGTCCGAAGCCCTGCGTTTGCGCTGTGTATTTGCCTTCCTGATGTCGCTGGTCATGACCCTGCTGATGAGCGCCTGGGTCACCTGGCTCAATATCGGCCTGCAGGCCGACTTCCTGCTCCGCTGGCGCCATGCGTTCTTTGCCGCCTGGCCCGTGGCCTTTTGCGCCGTGATGCTGTTCGCGCCCCGCGTGCAGCTGTTCAGCCGCAGCATCGTGGCCCGGCTCGCCAGCCGCCCTTAACCGGCAGTCGGCCAGCAACAGTATCACTCGGTCACTTCCGCCCACGGCCGCCCTGATCCGGGCTATGCTATGGCCGTCCTTGTTTTTATAGCGGAGTACCCATGCTAGATCACGTTTCCCTCACCGTCAGCGACCTGGAACGCGCCGAGCGCTTCTACGACGCCATCTTCGCCGCGCTTGGCGTGCCCAAGGTGGGCAGCGACCATGCCGATGCATGGATAGGCTATGGCGAGCGCAGCGATGCGCAGCATCCCGAGCGCAGCTATTTTTCCGTGCGCCTCGGCCCCACGCCCGACGACGCGCCGCGCCGCCATTGCTGCTTCAAGGCCCCCTCGCGCGCGGCCGTGGAAGCGTTCTGGCATACGGGGCTGGCGCACGGCGGCATCGACCTGGGCGCGCCCGGCTTGCGCCACTATCACGCCAGCTATTACGCGGCCTTTTTGTTCGATCCGGACGGCAACCGCATCGAAGCCGTCTGCCATCACGCCGACGCCGGCTGACAGGACGGGAAATCCGCCTCTGTTCGGCATTTCCACTTCGGCACGATTTGCCTATAATGGCTGGCAAGCCATACCCGTCCCCGGTCCGTGCACCAAGAAGGAGATTCATGCATCATCTATTCGTCGGCCGCCCCGCGCGCACCATGCTCCTCTCCAGCGCAGGCCTGCTGCTGGCAGGCTGTTTTTCCGGCTGCTCCCTGTTGCCATCGACCCCGGTCATGCCCGGCGTGCCGGCCACGGCCGCCCTGCCCGACGCCAGCATCGCCTACACCCTGAGCGGCCAGGGCGGCTTGCCCGTGGTCTTCCAGTCGGCCATGGGCGACGGCAAGGATGTGTGGGCCAAGGTGGTGCCCGAAGTAGCTCGGCAGCACCGCGTGCTCGTGTATGACCGTCCCGGCTACGGCGACAGCAAAAAAACCACCACGCCGCGCGACCCGTGCACCATTGCCGCCCAGCAGCGCGCCCTGCTGGCGCAAGCGGGCCTGAAGCCGCCGTATGTGCTGGTCGGCCATGGCCTGGGCGGGCTGTACCAATATGTGTATGCCAGGCTGTACCCGCAGGACGTGGCCGGCCTGGTCTTGCTCGATCCCACGCACCCGCAGCAATGGAACCGCCTGCAGACGGACGCGTCCGCCTACGCCATGCTCGTCAAAACGCGGCGCAAACTCATGTTCAACAGTACGGAATCGGCCGAATTCGATGCCCAGACGCAGTGCCTGCAGCATGTCGACATGAGCAGCCCGCTGCGCGTGCCCGCCATGCTGCTGGTACGCGACAAGTTCGGCATCGAGGAAATGGGTTCGTTCGAGAACGTGGTGCGGGCCCAGGAAAAGGATTGGCAGCGCCTGTCCGGCGCGCCAGCCGTCGAGCGCATCACGGGCGCCGGCTACTACATCCAGAAGGACAACCCCGTCATCGTCAACGAGGCGGTCAAGATGGTGGCGAAGAAGAAATAAAAAAAGGGCAGAGAAATCTGCCCTTTGTCATTCAACAGCCCAACATCAGCTATTGAAACCCTTGCCCTCGCCCGCCAGTTTCACCAGCAACGGCGCCGGCGTCCACGCTTCGCCGTGGCGGCCCTTGGCATAGCCGGCTATCGTGCCCTGCACGTTCGGCAAGCCGACCGTGTCCGCATAGAACATCGGGCCGCCGCGGAACAGCGGGAAGCCATAGCCCGTCAAATACACCATGTCGATGTCCGAGGCACGCAGGGCGATGCCCTCTTCCAGGATGCGCGCGCCTTCATTGACCAGCGCATACACGAGCCGTTCGACGATTTCCTGGTCGCTGATCTTGCGCCGCGCCACGCCGATGTCGGCGGAGTGCTGGATGATCATGGCGTTGACCTGTTCCGATGGATACGCCTTGCGGTCGCCCGGCTTGTAGTCGTACCAGCCGGCGCCCGTCTTCTGGCCGTAGCGTTTCAATTCGCACAGCAGATCGGCCGTCTTCGAGTACGTGACGTCCGGTTTTTCCACGTAGCGGCGCTTGCGGATGGCCCAGCCGATGTCGTTGCCGGCCAGGTCGCCCATGCGGAACGGGCCCATGGCAAAGCCGAATTTCTCGGCCGCCTTGTCAACTTGTTCCGGCAGACAGCCTTCTTCCAGCAGGAAACCGGCCTGGCGGCTGTATTGCTCGATCATGCGGTTGCCGATAAAGCCATCGCACACGCCCGAGACGACGCCGGTTTTCTTGAGCTTTTTCGACAGCGCCAGCGCCGTGGCCAGCACGTCCTTGCCGGTCTTCGCGCCGCGGACGATTTCCAGCAGCTTCATGACGTTCGCCGGGCTGAAGAAATGCGTGCCGACCACGTCTTGCGGCCGTTTGGTAAACGCGGCGATCTTGTCCAGATCCAGGGTAGACGTGTTCGAGGCGAGGATGGCGCCCGGCTTCATGACGGCGTCAAGCTGCTTGAAGACGGTTTCCTTGACGCCCAGTTCCTCGAAGACGGCTTCGATGACGATGTCCGCCTGCGCAATGTCGACGTAGGCCAAGGTGCCGCTGACCAGGGCGATGCGCTGCTCGGCCTTCTCTTGCGTCAGCTTGCCCTTTTTGACCGTGTTTTCATAATTCTTGCGTATCGTGGCCAGGCCCTTGTCCAGCTCTTCCTGTTTGGTTTCCAGCAAGATCACGGGGATGCCCGCGTTGGCGAAGTTCATGGCGATGCCGCCGCCCATGGTGCCGGCGCCGACGATGGCCGCGCTGGCGATGGCGCGCACGGGCGTGTCGGACGGCACGTCGGGCACCTTGCTGGCGACCCGTTCGGCAAAAAAAGCGTGGCGCAGGGCTTTCGATTCAGGCGACTGCACCAGTTGCATGAACAGGTCGCGCTCGTACTTCAAACCCTCGTCGAATTTCATCGTCACGGCAGCCGCCACGGCATCGACGCATTTGAGCGGTGCGGGGAACGGGCCGGACATGGCTTTCACCGTATTGCGCGAAAACTGCAGGAACGCTTCGTGGTTCGGATAGTCGACCTTGCGCTCGCGCACTTTCGGCAACGGGCGCACGTCGGCCACCTTGGTGGCGAAGGCCACGGCGGCGGCCAGCAAATCGGCGCCGGGCGCGATGACTTCGTCGAACAGGGCCGTGCCGGCCAGTTTTTCGGACGCGACGGGCGTGCCGGAAACGATCATGTTCAGGGCCATTTCCAGGCCCAGCACTCTAGGCAGACGCTGCGTGCCACCCGCGCCCGGCAAGATGCCGAGCTTGACTTCTGGCAAGGCCATCTGCGCGCCAGGCGCGGCCACGCGATAGTTGCAGCCCAGCGCCAGCTCCAGGCCGCCACCCATGCAAACGCTGTGGATGGCCGCCACCACCGGCTTGGTCGACTGCTCGACGACATTGATCAGGGTGTGCAGGGTCGGTTCCGTGAGCGCCTTGGGCGAATTGAATTCCTTGATATCGGCGCCGCCCGAAAAGGCCTTGCCGGCGCCCGTGATGACGATGGCTTTGATGGCCTCGTCCGCCAGCGCCTGGCGGATGCCGGCCACGGCGGCCGTGCGCGTCGCCAGGCCCAGGCCATTCACGGGCGGGTTGGCCAGGGTAATGACGGCAACGGCGCCGTTCACTTGATATTCAGCACTCATGTCTCTTCCTTATTGATTTTTGCTCAGCGATGAGGTGGTTGCAAGGGATGAAGCTTCACTATACCGCATAAAAGAACGCTCGTATTATTTTTGTCGCGTGCGCGCAGCCGTCAGCATGTTACGCCATGGTACAACATCGTTTGCGGAAAGATTCTGCTGCATGCAGCAAGCGCCAGTAGAAGCTATCACTTGGATATTCATTTAAATAATAAAATCACAATAATAATAACGTCGTTTTATTATTCGAAAAAGTGACTTTGTTATATGCCAGCATGGGCTAATTACGACAATTTTGACATTATTTATTCCCGCCCCTTGTTTTTCGCCAGATGCTGGGGAATAATAAAATTATTGATTCAAATCAATACTCTACAATTTATTTACCATAAGGCATACTGCGGGGCAAACACTGGCGGCCGTTCATCGCGCACATTCTCACCGATTATCACCAGGTGTCGGCCCATGCAATAACACCGCTGTCTTAATCATTGTCTTAAACCGATAGCAGAAAAAATAATAAAAGCAGCCTTATCGCTCCCCTTCCTCTTCTCACCCCGAAGGAAATACTATGGACGCAGCCAGCCATGTCAGCCACTCCCAGGATCTGGACTTACAAGCGATAAATACTGCATTGAACCGTGTCCAGGCCGTCATCGAATTCGAGCTCGACGGCACCATCCTGCATGCGAATGAGAATTTCCTGCGTGTCGTCGGCTATACCCTGGCGGAAGTGCAAGGCAAGCACCATGCCATCTTCTGCGACCCCGAGTATGTCAAAACGGACGAATACAGCAACTTCTGGGCCAAGCTGGGACGCGGCGAATTCGACCAGGGTGAATACAAGCGCCGCGCCAAGGATGGGCGCGAAGTGTGGATCAACGCTTCCTACAACCCCATCCTCGACGCGGACGGCAAGCCGTATAAAGTCATCAAGTTCGCTACCGACATCACGGCCCTGAAAAAGCGCAATGTCGAATACGAAGGCAAGGTCAGCGCCATCGGCAAGGCGCAGGCCGTGATCGAATTCGACATGCAGGGCAATGTGCTGGAAGCGAATGAGAATTTCCTCGCCGTCATGGATTACGACTTGAGCGATATCCAGGGCGAGCACCACCGCATGTTCTGCGAGCCCGAGTATGCGAGCAGCGCCGAGTACAAGAAATTCTGGCAAAAGCTCAACCGCGGCGAATTCGACGCGGGCCGCTACAAGCGCCTGGGCAACCATGGCAAGGTGGTGTGGATACAGGCCACCTACAACCCCATCCTCGACCTGAACGGCAAGCCATATAAAGTGGTCAAGTTCGCCATCGACATCAGCGAACAGGTGAACCTGGAAAACAGCATCCAGTCCAAGGCCGCCAACGACAGCCGCAAGGTCAATGCCCTGCTCGAATCGGTGGCGCGCGCGGCGCAAGGCGACCTGACCTGCAATATCGTGCCCGAGGGCGACGAGCCGATCGACCTGCTGGCCGGCGGCATCAGCAAGATGATCGTCGACTTGCGCGGCGTGATCGGCAACGTGGTGTCGGCCGCCAACGGCTTTGCCGACGCCTCGCACACGATCGCCGAACGGGCCACGGGCGTGGCCGTGGGCACGCAGGCGCTGGGCGCCACGGTGGAAGAAATGAACGCCTCCATCGATGGCCTGACGTTCTCCATCAATTCCATCGCGGAAAACACCTCGAATGCCGATTTCCTGGCGAAAGCCACGCAGCAGGAAGCGGAAGCGGGCGCGCGCGCCGTCGCCAAGTCGATCGAGGCGATGGACTTGATCAACCGCTCGTCGGAAGACATCGGCGAAATCGTCAAGGTCATCAGCGAAATCGCCAACCAGACGAACATGCTGGCCTTCAATGCGGCCATCGAGGCGGCGCGGGCGGGCGAGCACGGCCTGGGCTTTTCCGTCGTCGCCGACGAGGTGCGCAAGCTGGCCGAGCGTTCCTCGCAAGCGACCAAGGAAATCTCCAAGCTGATCAACGAATCCGTCAAGCGCGTCTCGACGGGCAGCGAGATTTCGCGGCAGGCCAGCGACGCCTTCGACAAGATCGTCTCGGGCGTGGCGAAAACCACCCTGGCCATTTCCGATATCTCGAAGGCGGCCAACGAGCAGCTGCTGACGGCGCGCGAAGTGTCCACGGCCATCCAGTACATCGCCGAGGAAACGGAAAAGTCGGCTGCCAACTGCGACAGCATCGCCCGCTCGACGGACGGCTTGAACGAGCGCGCTGGCAGCCTGAACCAGACTGTCTCCGGCTTCGTGGTGTAGGCCATGAGCCACGCGGCCACCTTGACGCCCGAGGTGCTGACGACCCTGATCGCGCTGGTGCGCGAGCATACGGGCATCGCCATGACGGCGCGCAAGAGCGTCTTGCTGGAACGGCGCTTGCAGCCACGGCTGCAGGCGCTGTCCCTGCACAGCTACCAGGCTTATCTGGACCGCGTGGCCAGCGACCGCGATGAAGTGGCCCATTTCATCGACCTGGTGACCACCAATGACACCCTGTTCTTCCGCACGCCGTCGATCTGGGATTATTTCCGCGACCGCTACCTGCCCGCCTGGGCCCGCGCGCATCCGGACGGCTGCCTGTCCATCTGGTCGGCGGCCGCCGCCAGCGGCGAAGAACTGTATTCGATCGCCATGCTGTGCGAGCAATTCAAGCTGCAAGCGCCCGCCTTCCGCTACCAGATCCTGGCCAGCGACATTTCGCAGCAGATCCTCGGCGCGGCGCGGGCCGGCCAGTACAGCGGCCGCTCCGTCGAGCGCATCCGCCTGTCGCACCCGGACTTGCTGCGCAAATATTTCACGCCCGCGCCGTATGGCGTCCAGGTCAACGAGGAATTGCGGCAAAACGTCAGCTTTGCCCAGCATAATCTGCTGGACGCATTGCGCCCGGCGCGGCAGTTCGACCTGGTCTTCCTGCGCAACGTGCTCATTTATTTCGATGCCGAGCACCAGGAAACCGTGCTGCGCCAGGCGCGCCTGAGCCTGAAGGACGAAGGCCGGCTGATCCTGGGCGAGTCGGAAACCATCGCCCGGCTCGGCACCGGCTACCAATTTGAGTTTCCCATGATTTATAAGGCGGGTAGCGCATGAGCATCATCCTCGACCCTGGCTTGCCGCTGCACCATGTTGGCATGGGACAACTTAGCGTGGGCACGCATGGCGAGCAGCTGCAAGCCTTGCTGGGCTCGTGCATCGGCATCGGCTTCATCTGGAAGAATGGCCCGTGCTGCGGTCTGGCCCACTGTTTGCTGCCGGAAGCGCCGGGCGCCGACAGCAGCCTGGGGGCACGCTATGTAAGCCAGGCCGTGCCTTCGCTGCTGCGCCTGATGGGCGTGCGCCAGGCCGACTACGCCGATATCGACGTGGTGCTGGCGGGCGGCGCCAGCATGTTTGGCCCGCGCAATGGACGCCTGCAAGTGGGCCGGCAAAACGCGGAAGCGGCGCAAAAGTACCTGGACCAGTGCGGCTTGCACGTCAGTTTTTGCGCGCTGGGCGGCCGCCATGGGCGCCAGTTGCTGATCGATTGCGCCCGGCACAGCTATGCCGTCACCGATGTGGTGGCGCAACCCGAATGGATTCCACGCAAGGAAGGCGCATATGGATATGCATGAAGCGACAGGCTTGCAAGCGCAGGGCGCAAGCGGCACGGCCACAGAACTGTTCGGCTCCTTCCACCTGGGCGACGATGAATTCGCCCTGCCCGCCAGTTGCATCCGCGAAGTCGTCAATTACCCCGCGAAAGTCACGGCCCTGCCCCTGTCGCCCGCGTATCTGGAAGGCATGTTCACCTTGCGCGGCAGCGTCATTCCGGTGGTCAACCTGGGCCGCTTGTTCCGCGCCGATGCGCCGCGCGCCGTGGCCACGGACAAGATCGCCATCCTCGACTTCCAGCAAGTGCTGATCGGCATCGTCTTCCAGGATACGGGAGAGATCCTGCGCGTGCCCGCCAGCGCCCGCAGCGCCCTGCAATATGCGGCCGGCGACAGCCACGCCGTCATCGCCGGCACCATCCTGCAGGGCGGCGGCGCGCGCCTGCTGCAGGTACTCGACCCGCACGCCCTGCTGCGCATCGAAAACGTGCCCCATGTGCTGGCCCTGCAGGCGACGGGCGCCAAGCTGAGCACGGCCCGCTACCATGCCCAAAGCGAACGCCGGCAATGCGTCAGCTTCCGTGCGGCCGGCGCCACGTTTGCCTTTGAAATGCTGGCCATCCAGGAAATCATCCGGGTGCCGGAACTGCACAGCTCCCTGCTGAACAGCGAACTGTGCCTGGGGCGCATGCATTTTCGCGGCAGCCAGGTGGCCGTCGTCGACTTCGGCGCGCTGCTGCAGGCGCCCGCGTCCGGCACGGCGGTCACGGCCGCAACAGGCGATCAGCGCATCATCGTCGTGCGCCTCGACGACACGACCGTGGGCTTCCTCGTCGATTCCGTCGACAGCATCGTGCATTTCTTTGGCGACGAGGTGCTGCCGATTCCCCTGCTGAGCAAGGCGCGCGCCGCCATGTTTGCCGGCTGCATCACGAAAGAGGGGCTGGGCGACATCATTTTCCTCGACCACAAGGGCATCCTGTCGCAGGCCGAGATCGTCGAGATGCGCGACGGCCACGCGCGCCTGTACCCGGCCGACACGGACGCGAAAACGGCCACCACGCGCAAGGCGCCGCGCCGCGTCTACATCACGTTTACGGTGGAAACCCGCTTCGCCG
Organism: Janthinobacterium sp. GMG1; assembly: GCF_034427795.1. Taxonomy (NCBI): domain Bacteria; kingdom Pseudomonadati; phylum Pseudomonadota; class Betaproteobacteria; order Burkholderiales; family Oxalobacteraceae; genus Janthinobacterium; species Janthinobacterium sp. GMG1. The sequence continues at coordinate 418 of NZ_JAXQNT010000015.1, read as the reverse complement.
TGGAAATCGGGCAAGTGCGCGAAATCATCGACTTCAGCGGCGCCATCACGACGCCGCCGGGCATGCCGGCCTGCATGCGCGGCATGCTCAATTTACGCCAGCAAATGATCAGCATCATCGACCTGCGCCAGTTGTACGCCATGCCGGCCTTGCCGGACGCCAGCGCGGGCAAGATCCTCATCGTGGAACGGGGCGCCGAGCGCTACGGCTTCCTTGTCGACCATGTCGATAACATCATGACCATTTCCGACAGCCAGCGCTTTGCGGCGCCGCAAATCATCCGCACGGGAGAGCATGACGACTTGCGCAGCGAAATGGATGAGATGATCGATATCGGCACGGATGCGCAGCGCCAGACCCTGTCCGTTTTCCAGTGCGATCACTTGCTGGAAAAGCTGGGGTCGGCGCTGCCGCGGGC